>JBMNUZ010000005.1:0-123229 GCA_050946535.1 Anaerovoracaceae bacterium | reverse complement strand
TTTATCGATTAAATATCAATGAAATAACATTAATAAATGAGACACATTAAGAAAAAATTAATGTAATGACACTGAAAAATGAGTAATCGGAGGGAAATATAAAAATCCCATAGAGCAAAATCAATATTATTTTGATAAATAAAAATAGAATATGCATATAAAATGATATTCATTTGTTGAGGCGAATAAAAAAGACACTAAATATTAATATAGAGTAACCAATAATAAATATAAAAGATATATAAAGATACTTAATATAATTATATAAAAACCAAAAAGGGGAAAATGATGCTTTCAGAAAGAATCAAGAACATGGTTCCGTCAGGAACACTCGAAATCAACGCGCGCGTGTTCGAGCTCAGGGAAGCTGGTACCGAGATCATCAATCTCAGTGTCGGCGAGCCTGACTTCAATACGTCCGACGCCGCAAAGCTCGGCGGCATAAAGGCAATCGTGGAGAACAAGACGAGATACGACAAGGCGCCAGGCCTTATCGAGCTCAGGGAAGCTGTCTGCGCAAAGCTGAAGAGAGAGAACGGGGTCGAATACACCCCTGATCAGATAGTAATCACAAACGGAGCCAAGCAGTGCATTACCAACGCGTGTCTCGCGCTTCTCAATCCGGGGGACGAAGTCCTCATCCCGTCGCCTTACTGGGTGAGCTATCCGGAGATCGTGAAGATCTACGGCGGAAAGCCAGTTTTCGTCGAGACAAAAAGAGAGAACGACTTCAAGCTGACCGGTGAGGACATCGAGAAGTATGCCACAGACAAGACGAAAATGATCATCCTGTGCAATCCTTCAAATCCTCTGGGCACGGTACACACGAGAGCGGAACTGCAGGGAATAGCAGATGTCTGCGTGCCGCGCGGCATCTACATCATGTCCGACGAAGTTTACGAGAGAATATGCTTCGCCGACGAATTCGTGAGCATGGCTGCGATTCCAGAGGCTAAGGATATGACGGTTCTCATCAATGGACTTTCGAAGTCGATTCCTATGACCGGATGGCGTATAGGCTATACCGCTACGACAAAAGAAATAGCGGCTGCGATAGGCTCACTTCAGGGGCATATCACATCGCATCCTTCCATGGTATCCCAGTGGGCCGGCGTCGAGGCTTTAAACAACAGCCCGGCATATACCGAGATGATGGTTTCGCAGTACAAGGCGCGCATGGAGGCGGCCGTGGCGTTCCTGAGGAAGGAATTGCCTGAGGTTCCGTTTATCGAACCAAAAGGAGCGTTTTACCTGTTCCTCGACATCTCCTGCGTAAAAGACGCGATGGAATCTCTGCCAGACGCTTCGGGTGAATATTCCAAGGACTTTACGCTCAAGCTCCTGAACGAAAAACACGTGGCCGTAGCTCCGGGCTCGGCGTTCGGCATGGACGGATTCATCAGAATCGCGTATGCGTCGGATATAGACAGCATTCTTGAAGGTCTTGCGCGTATCAGGGATCTGGTGAAGGAGCTCGAAAGCAAATAAAGAAACCGAGCGGAGGCAAACCGGGAAGAACTGAGAAGAACTGAAAAGGGCAGAGGCAGACCGGGGAAAGCAGGAAAAAGCAGCGAAGAAAGAGCTGTTTTCGCGAAGAGATCTGTTTTACTGAAAAGATTGTTATTGCAGATATAACTGCGCTTACTGAGAGAAACCCGTTTCCGCAGAAAGAATTTCAATATGAAAAAACAAGGCATGTGAGAAAATATACTTTATCTTCACATGCCTTTTTGTTATTCAAAATCTGTCTTTATAATTGTTGTTATTTTATGATCTTCGCAACCGGCCGGTACGACTTGCCGCTGCTGCTGCGATCAGTCTTCGTGGCCGGCCGGAACTAACAGCCGGTACGATCAACCGGCGTTATTTCTTGATCACGCGTACGCGGATCATGCCTTCAATGTTCTTCAGCTGCTCGATCGTCTCGTCTTTGATCTTCGAATCGATATCGATCAGCGTATATGCAAATCCCTCGCGGCTCCTGTTGGTGAGGTCCCTGATGTTGTGAGCCGTGATCGTGCCTGTGATTCTTCCGATCATGTTAGGAACATTCCTGTGAATCAGCGCGATTCTGCTCGACGCGTTGCACACGCCCATGTCCACGGCAGGAAGATTTACAGAATTCTTGATATTGCCGTTTTCCACGTAGTCCATGAGCTCGCGGACAGCCATTTCGGCGCAGTTGTCCTCGGCTTCGTTCGTCGAAGCTCCGATGTGAGGAGTGAGCAGCGTGTTCGGAAGCGTCAGCGTGTCTTCGTTAGGGAAGTCCGTTACGTATTTCTTTACGATGCCGTCTTCCAGAGCTTTCTTTACGGATTCGAAATCCACGATGGAAGCTCTCGAATAATTGAGGAGGATGCATCCCGGTTTGATGGCGTCGAATACGTCCGCGTTGATCATGCCGTTCGTCTCGTCGTTTGCGTGTACGTGAACGGTCAGGTAATCCAGCTCAGGCAGCATGTCTTCCATATGTTCGACGACTCTTACGCTGTTTGAAAGGTTGAGCGCGCTGTGAACCGAAAGATACGCGTCGTAACCGATGACGTTCATGCCGAGCGCAACCGCCGCATTTGCGACAGGAACGCCGATTCCGCCGAGACCGATGACTCCGAGCGTTTTTCCTTTAAGTTCGTTTCCCTTGAACTGGCTCTTGCCCTTTTCAACCTGTTTTGCGACTGTGAGTTCGCCCGGTTTGAGCGTTCTTACCCACTTGGCGGCGCTTGTCATATTTCTCGAAGCAGCGATCATTCCGCCGAAGACGAGCTCCTTTACGGCGTTTGCATTGGCGCCCGGAGTGTTGAATACTGCAATTCCGTTTTCGGCACATTTCTTGATAGGAATATTGTTTACTCCCACGCCGGCTCTGGCTATGCAGAGCAGCCGGTCTGAGAAATCCATTTCCTTCATGTTCTGGCTTCTTACGATGATGCCGTCGGCGTCGTTAAGGCTGTCGACCAGATTGTAGCTGTCGGTCAGCTTGTCGAGACCGTATGGGGAAATTTTGTTAAGTGTAGCGATATTATACATACTTTAAGGACATCCTCTTTCTAATTTATTTGTTTTCCATTTCGAACTTCTTCATGAAGTCTATGAGGGCGTCAACGCCTTCGTCGGACATAGCGTTGTAAATGCTTGCGCGCAGGCCTCCGACGGATCTGTGTCCCTTGATGTTGACGATTCCGTGCTCCTTCGCTTCAGCGACGAATTTTGCGTCGAGATCCTTGCTGCCAGTTACGAATACGGCGTTCATTCTCGAACGGTCTTCAGGAACTACAGGGCATGTGAAAAGGCTGCTGTTGTCGATGGCATCGTAAAGTCTTGCGGCTTGTTCGATGTTGTGCTTCTCGAGAGCCTTTACCCCGCCCATCTTCTTGATCCACTTGAACGTGAGGCCGGCCATGTAGATATTATAGCACGGAGGCGTGTTGTACATTGAACCTTTGTCGGCGTGAATCTTATAGTTGAGATATACAGGCGTGTTCTCCGGAGCATATCCGATGAGGTCGTCGCGGACGATGACGATTGTGACGCCGGCAGGTCCGACGTTTTTCTGAGCTCCTGCATAGATAAGTCCGAAATCCTTTACATTATATTCCTCGGCGAGGAAGTTCGACGACTGGTCTGCGACGAGCTCGATGTCTCCCGTGTCAGGAATGTAGTTGAATCTCGTTCCGTATATAGTATTGTTGGTAGTGATATATACATAGTCGGCGTCCGGACGGAATGCTTCTTTTCCTACTTTAGGAACGTAGGTGAAGTTCTTGTCCTTTGATGAAGCCGCAGCGGCAATATCACCGAATTTCTGAGCCTCGATATAAGCTTTGTTAGCCCAGTTGCCGGTAATGATGTAATCTGCTTTTTTCGACTTTCTCAGCAGGTTTATAGGAACCATCGAGAACTGAAGAGTACCGCCGCCCTGAAGGAAAAGGACCTTGTAGTTGTCAGGAATATTCATAAGGTCTCTCAGGTCTCTTTCGGCTGCATCTATAATGTCCTGGAAATCCTGAGAGCGGTGACTCATTTCCATGACAGACATTCCACAGCCTTTGTAATTCAGCATATCTGCTGCTGCTTCTTTGAGAACCTCGACAGGTAGCGTAGAAGGACCTGCAGCGAAGTTATAAACTCTATCCATTGATAAATCGCCCTCCTGTAAATTGAAAAAAGTGTTATTAAAAGTGGTTGTGTATATTATGTTAATTTAATAACATTATAAAAATATGGCTACATTATACGCTTTTAAACGATGAATGGCAACGGGCATAAGGTTAATATCAATTAATATAAATTGTTTAAAAAACTTTGACGCGAGGGGACGGTTGCGGGGAAGAAGAGAGAGAGAGGTTTGCGGGGAAGACGCGGACGGTCGCGGGAATGATGAGGGAATGGCGCGGGGAGTTCGCGGGAAAGAAGAAGAAAGTTCGCGAGGAAGACGCGGGAATAGAGAGGGAAGTTCGCGTGGAAGATGCGGGAATGCCGCGGGGAGTTCGTGGGCAGAGGTAAAGGTCAGGGGGGAAAAGCTGGCTGCAGAACGAGAGCCTGCTCCGAGTTTGCACCCGCGCCATTGGATTTCGTTTTTGCGCGCGGATCTTTCAACGCCGCCGGGGCTGGCTGAAGTCTGGGCACATGATTTTTCATCCGCAAGCGGCTCCTTCATTAAAAGTACTAATAAGGCCTTAAATAAAACATATTAAATTGGACTTATTTTTTCTGAATGCTATAATCAAACAATAGTAGATTTTTTCTTTGCATACGAGACAGGGGGTTATATGAGAAAGCGATTAACAGCGATAGTTCTTTCAATAGTGCTGTTAATGCCGGCGGCATTTACATATACAGCATCTGCGGCGGTAACAACCATTCCTGAGACAGGCGCTCAGAGCGCTGTCCTCATAGACGCGAATACGGGAGAAGTCCTGTTCGACAAGTCGATGGACATGACCGAATATCCTGCAAGCACGACTAAGATAATGACCGCCCTGCTGGCGATAGAAAATCTTCCGCTCGACGAGGTGGTCACGGTAGGGGTTGACGCCACGCAAGTCGAAGGCAGCAACCTGGAGCTGAAAGCAGGGGAGCAGCTGACGGTCGAGCAGCTTCTCTACGGCATGATGCTCAAGTCCGCGAACGACATGGCGGTAGCCCTGGCAGACGCCGTAGCTGGCAGCGTGGAGGACTTCGCGGTGCTCATGAATGAGAGAGCCGAAGAAATAGGATGCACAAACACTCATTTTGTTACACCTAACGGCCTCCCGAACGATCAGCACGTCACCACTGCTCACGACCTTGCGCTGATAGCCTCCGAAGCGATGAAAAACGAAGAGTTCGCGAAGATCGTAAAGACGAAGACGTATACCATTCCTGCCACGAACATGAGCGAGGCGAGAAAAGTTACGAATTCCAATCAACTCCTTACGGGAGACGGAACGGTTACGGTGGACGGCGTAGAGAGATCTTACTATTACGAAGGAATAAAAGGCATCAAGACCGGTTACACGAATGCTGCGCAGGCCTGCCTGGTGGCTGACGCCGAAAGAGACGGACTCGATCTGATAAGCGTCACGATGCATTCGACCAGAGAAGACCAGTACCCGGACGCTATCAAGATTCTAGACTGGGGATTCGCTAATTTCGAGGCACTTACGATCGTGCACAAGAATCAGGCGGTCGCGGCGAGCACCGTAAAGGAAGGCACTATGGACAAGGTCAGCCTCGTGCCTGAAGAAGATCTGACCATGACCGTAGAAAAGACGGATACGGGAACGACATACACGAAAGATGATTTCACATATGAAACGAAGTCGGAGGAACTCACCGCCCCGGTCAAAGAAGGAACCGAAGCGGGAGAGATCACGATTTACAGAGACGGCCAGGAGATGGCGACCTATAAATTGGTTACGCAGAATTCGGTCGATCAGTCGTTCTTGTATAAAGCCCTGTCATATATAGAAAACATATGGAATAAAATTACAAACTAATAACGTTATATCAATATTAAAGAATTTGCGCAGAGCCGGATTTCATTTTTTTCCGGTTTTCGCAAATTTTTTTTTAAAATTTGCGTTAATAAATTCACCCAGTAAAGCACAATAATACGTATGAATAATATTGAAACGGCATAATATAGGCAATACAATCAACTAGATCATACTAAACCCAGTTCAAAAATTGGTCCAGCGGACCGTTTTTATACATAAAAATCACGATTTTACGTAAAAAAGTGTACGAAGTGAAAAATCAGCCGCATAATTTTCGTTGTTGTATTTGTATATTAAATAACCAGCGAAGAAATTCTGCCGGAAAGCCCGCCTTGCAATAATTAGATAATTTGATAAAATCAAATTAAGAAATTCCAACGTGTTTAGCCGCCGATGCGTCACAAGGAATGACGGCACCGGCATAACGAAATAAAAATACATTATCAATATATCGTACTTTCAGGAGAAGTTTCTCGATGGATATTCAGAAATTGGCCGGCTTGGTATCGGCACAGGTTCTCTACGAACCTGAAAAAACAGGACAGGTGGATATCACGCGTGCGGTAGCTGCCGATCTTATGAGCGAAGTTATGGTTGGAACGGCGGACGGCAGTCTCATAATAACGGGTCTTATGAACCCTCAGGTCATAAGGACGGCGGAGATGATGAATGTAACTGCAGTGTTGTTTGTAAGAGGGAAAAAGGTACCTGATCCGGTCATGGATCTGGCACAGGAGAGTTCTGTAACCGTTCTCAGCACGAATCTCTCCATGTTTGAGGCCTGCGGCATTCTGTTCCGCGAGGGTGTAAGCTCAGGGCGCCAGATCTGACAGAATCAAAAGGTGGAAAAATTGGCGGAAAGCAATAGCAACAGCAATAGTATGCACATTGAAACGCCTATCCTCAAAGATAATTTCGCGTCGGCAGGCGAAGCTTCGAGCAAGGTGAAAAAGACACTTACAATGCTCGGCATCGATCCCGCCCACATAAAACGCATATCGGTTGCCATGTACGAAGCTGAGATAAACGCATTCATACACGGCGGCGGGGGTATGGCATATACAGACATATATCCGGATCACGTCGAGATCTTAATAGAAGATCACGGAAAGGGAATAGAAAACCTCGATCTTGCTATGCAGGAGGGCTATTCCACAGCTTCGGAAGAGGTCAGGATGATGGGCTTCGGAGCGGGCATGGGGCTGCCCAACATGAAGCGCAATTCAGATGAAATGGTAATAGACACAAGCCCGGGGAAGGGCACAAAAGTCAGGATGACTTTTGACATCAGATAGAATGTATCGCAATGCCCGCGGCAGTAGATTACAAGTACGGCGCGGACATATTTATTTATCAAGCCTTGAATTAAACCTTGAGAGGGACACAGGAGGCTGTTGATATGATGAAGGAAGAAAAGGAAAAAAACGCTGCCCTCGAAGAGCAGCTCCAGGCATCAGAAGACATGTTTCATTCAGTGCGCCTTGACAGAGACAAATGCATGGGATGCACGAACTGCATAAAAAACTGCCCGACTCAGGCCATCAGGGTCAGAAACGGAAAGGCGGTCATCATCAGCGAGCGCTGCATCGACTGCGGAGAGTGCATCAGAATATGCACACACAATGCGAAAAAAGCTGTTACAGACAGCCTGGATCTTATAGACGAATACAAATACACCGTTGCGCTGCCTGCGCCTGCGCTCTACAGCCAGTTCAAGACGGCGAGAACCAGAAACCACATTCTTACCGCGCTGAAGAAGATCGGATTCGACGATGTGTTCGAAGTGGCGGAAGGCGCAGAGGTCATCAGCAACGCGACGCGTCAGTACATCAAGAGATCAGACCTAAAGAAGCCGGTGATTTCAACGGCATGCCCGGCTATCGTAAAGCTGGTGCAGATCAAATTCCCGAGCTTGATCGATAATCTGCTGCCGCTGCAGGCACCGGTCGAAGCGGCTGCCGGGATGGCGCGCAGGATAACGGCTGAAAAGACCGGACTCGATCCGGACGACATCGGCATATTTTTCATATCTCCGTGCGCCGCAAAGATGCACACCAAGAATGCGCCTCTGAGAGGTACAAAGTCAGATATAGACGTGATCATATCGTTCCAGGACATTTACATGAAGCTGCGCGCCGCTGTAAAGTCAATACCTCCAGAGGAGGAAGAAGACCTGGCGACGGCAAGCGTCTACGGCGTCAGATGGCCTAACCCGGGCGGCGAAGCCCTGGCGGCCGATACGAAAAAATTCATCGCCGTTGACGGAATACACGATGTGGTCGAAATACTCGAAACCATCGAAAGCATAGAAGACAGCAAGTTCAAGGACCTTGAATTCATGGAATGCCTTGCCTGCAAGGGCGGATGCCTCGGCGGACCGCTCACAGTCAAGAATGTCTATGTGGCTCAGGTCATCATGAAGGAGATGCGCTCGGAGCAGAACAACCGCTACAAGGTAAACGAGCTGCCGCACTTCGATATCGATTACCACGATCTCCTGTGGGACAGAAAACCGGAACACATCCCTGTAGACAAGCTCAGCTCGGACATGTCGGTAGCTTTCAAGATGCTGTCGGACATGGAGAAGATAAACGAGGGCCTGCCGGGAATCGACTGCGGAGCGTGCGGAGCGCCGACGTGCAATGCGCTTGCTGAAGACATCGTGAGAGGCAAGGCCAAGCTCACGGACTGCGTATTCAAACTGCGCGAAAAAGTCCGTTTCCTCGCGAACGAGATGTACGAGCTCGAAGGCGTCCTTCCGCCGACAATGGAAGCGTCCGGCGGCGATACAGGAGGCCCGGGAAGCCAAGAGATAGAAACTGAGACAGAAACGTCATATATATTTGATATAAAGGAATCCGGCATTAAGGAATCCAGTATAAAGGAATCCGGCGGGCCGGACGACGGCGAAGACGGCGAAGAGGAAGAAGAACCTTCCGAAGCGCTGGAGAGTTAGTCAGAGGCCGGAAAGCCAGAAAGCGCAGACGAAGGAGATTTCGAAACGAAGGAAAAACATCCAAAGCGCTTGAGACGTAATTGAAAGGCCGGCGGACAAGACGGCTGAAACGGGGAGGTTGAATCCATTGACTATAAGCGATCTGGCAGAGTGTATTCAAGGAACTCTGCTGAGCGGCGCCATTTATAAAAACAGGGAGATAACGACAGGCTACTGCTGCGATCTCCTGAGCAGGGTCATGGCGCAGGCGCCCGCAGGATGCGCGTGGGTTACAGTCCTCGCAAACGTAAACATCATTGCCGTGGCCGAACTTGCTGAAATAGGCTGCATCATCGTGCCGGAGGACATACCGGTGCCGGAGAGCACCGTGGAGCGGGCCGAGAAGGAAAACATTCCTGTGCTGTCGTCGGCGATGAACAGCTACGAGATTTCGTGGAGACTCCACGAAGCTCTTACAGGCGGGAAAAAGTGAAATATTATTACGATATGCACATTCATTCGGCGCTTTCTCCGTGCGGGGGAAACGACATGACGCCGAACAACATAGTAAACATGGCGGCTCTCAA
This sequence comes from Anaerovoracaceae bacterium, assembly GCA_050946535.1. GTDB lineage: Bacteria > Bacillota > Clostridia > Peptostreptococcales > Anaerovoracaceae > RUG708. The sequence goes on along the minus strand of JBMNUZ010000005.1, from coordinate 113,729 downwards.
AGGCCTCGACATCATAGCGGTATCCGATCACAACTCGTGTCTCAACGCGGCTGCCGCGGCTGAAGTCGGAAAACAGGCCGGCGTGATCGTCGTTCCGGCAATGGAAATCGAGAGCGCCGAGGAAGTCCACATACTTTCGCTGTTTCCGGACATCGAAAGTGCAGAAAAGACCGGGCGCAGGATCGCTGAATCGCTGCCGCCTGTAAAAAACAGAGAAGACATATTCGGCGAACAGCTGATTCTTGACAGCGGCGACGAAGAGACCGGCAGAGTCGACACCCTGCTGATATCGGCGTCTATGCTTACGGTCGAGGAAGTCTTCGCCGAAGTTGAAGGAGCCGGAGGCATCGCGGTGCCGGCTCACGTCGACAGATCTTCATACAGCATGATTTCGAACCTCGGAGCTATTCCGGAGGATCTCGGCGTCAGCCTGATAGAACTGTCGGCCTCGTGCGATGCAGATTCATTCTTTGATAATTATCCCGGACTGGCTGAATACCCGTATCTCAGGAATTCAGACGCCCACTACCTGTGGGACATATCCGAGAAATTAAATTATATATCGACAGACAAACAGATCGGTGATGCCGGTGCTCTGATCAGCCTGCTGAAAAGTCCCCGGGCAGAATTCACGCTCGGTTCCGAGGGCTGACACAGAATCTGTTTCTGTATATTGCTTAATAAAAATTAACAGGAGGTATATCTTTATGAGCAAATTGAGAAAAGTCGATGTTACTGATGATCAGAAAAAGAAGATCCTCGAGATCATCGACAGTTATAAAGATACAGAGGGGGCTCTGATACAGGTTCTTCACGATGTGCAGGACTACTTTGGATATCTCCCGCTGGAGGTTCAGGAGATCGTTTCCAATGCGATGAATGTTCCTCTTGCTGAAATCTATGGCATCGTCACTTTTTATGCGCAGTTTTCAACGCAGCCTAAAGGCAAATACGCTGTCAACGTATGTCTCGGAACTGCGTGCTATGTAAAAGGTTCAGGCAAGATCCTCGAGAAGTTCGAGGAGAGCCTCGGCATCAAGGCCGGCGAGGTTACTGAGGACGGAGTGTTCAGCCTTGACGCGTGCCGCTGCGTAGGAGCCTGCGGTCTTGCTCCTGTAGCTATGGTAAACGGTGAAGTTTACGGAAAACTTGTTCCGAACGATGTACAGAACATCGTAGACAAGTATAAAGAAAGCTAAAGGAAATCATGACTGACTTATCGTTGCACCTGATGGACATAATGCAGAATTCTGCAGTCGTCGGTTCCACATACATCGAGGCCGGCATCAAGGCGGAGAAAAAAAAGAATCTCCTGACCATGTATGTAAAAGACGACGGATGGGGAATGTCGGAGGAAACTATAAAGAAGGTGTCCGATCCGTTTTATACGACCCGCACCACCAGAAAGGCAGGGCTCGGCATACCGCTGCTGAGACAGTCCGCCGAAATGGCAGGAGGGGGCATCACCATAGAGTCGGAGCCAGGGAAGGGAACGATCGTAACGGCCACCTACGAGATAGACAATATCGACAGGAAGCCGCTCGGCGACGTAGGCGAGACTATGGCGATATCGATAATGGGACACCCCGAGCTTGAGTTTCATCTGATACTTGCCAACGACGACACCGAATACGTCTTCCGCACGGAGGATGTAAAGGAGCAGATCGGTGACGTGCCCATCAACGATACGGTAATTATCGGGTATCTGAAGGAAATGATAAGTGAACAGGTAAACAAAATATTCGGAGGTATTTTAGATGAAATCATTAGCTGAACTGGCTGAACTTAGACAGAAAAGCCTTGATAAAATGAACATGAGAAACACCGATACGAGAGAACGTATCGTTGTAGGCATGGCGACATGCGGCATCGCGGCTGGAGCAAGACCGGTGATGAATACCTTCGTCGAAGAGATAGCCACCAGACATCTCGACGACGTATCGGTCAGCATGACAGGATGCATGGGTATGTGTGCGCTCGAGCCTATGGTCGACGTTTACGATGAAGACGGCAAGAAGACAACCTATGTTCATATGACTCCTGAAAAGGCGAAGAGAGTTGTAGCCGAACACATAGTAAACGGACAGCCGGTGGAAGAATACACGATCGGTTAACAGGGTGATGATAACGCTTAATTAGGAGGATAACTCATGCAAATTGCAAGATCACACGTATTAATATGCGGAGGTACCGGATGTCTCTCTAACAATTCCATGAAGCTCAAGGAGCGTCTCGAAGAGAAGCTCGCCGAACTCGGAATTCAGGACGAAGTTAAGGTGATTATGACAGGATGCTTCGGACTTTGCGCCGAAGGCCCTATCGTAGTCGTATATCCGGAAGGCTCCATGTACTCAAGAGTATCGCTCAAGGACATCGATACGATCGCTGAGGAGCACCTTCTCAAGGGCAGAATCGTGGACAAGCTGCTCATCACGAACAGAAGCGAAGCTTACGATTCAGAAGGCCACAAGGCAGAGAACACCGACTTCTTCAAGAGACAGAAGAGAGTAGCCCTCAGGAACTGCGGACGCATCGACCCTGAGAATATCGATGAATACATCGCTTACGACGGTTACAAGGCTCTCGGAAAAGTCCTCACTGAAATGACTCCGCAGCAGGTAATAGACGTCGTTTCGGCTTCAGGACTCAGAGGCAGAGGCGGTGCAGGATTCCCTACAGGAAAGAAATGGACTTTCGCAGCCGCTTCAAAGGGCGACGTTAAATATGTAGCATGTAACGCAGACGAAGGCGACCCGGGCGCATTCATGGACAGATCCGTCCTCGAAGGCGACCCTCACTCGGTTCTCGAAGCTATGGCGATCGCAGGATACGCAATCGGCTCGCATCAGGGCTACATCTACGTAAGAGCCGAATATCCTACGGCAGTAAGAAGACTGACGATAGCCATCAAGCAGGCCAGAGAATACGGACTGCTCGGAAAGAATATCTTCGATACGGGATTTGATTTCGACATCGAGATAAGGCTCGGCGCAGGCGCGTTCGTATGCGGCGAAGAGACCGCTCTCATGAATTCAATCGAAGGAAAGAGAGGAGAACCTCGTCCTCGTCCGCCATTCCCTGCGGTAAAGGGTATTTTCGGAAAACCATCAATGCTCAACAACGTTGAAACATATGCAAATATCTGCCCGATCATCCTCAACGGTCCTGAATGGTTCGCAGCCATGGGTACCGAAAAGTCAAAGGGTACGAAGGTATTCGCCGTAGGCGGAAAAATCAACAATACAGGACTCGTCGAGATCGAAATGGGCACTCCGCTCAGAGAAATCATCTACGATATCGGCGGAGGCATTCCTAACGGAAAGAAATTCAAGGCTGCTCAGACAGGCGGTCCTTCAGGCGGATGCATTCCTGCTTCGCTGATCGATACGCCTATGACTTACGACGATCTGAACGCCATAGGTTCGATGATGGGATCAGGCGGACTCATCGTCATGGATGAAGACAACTGCATGGTCGACATCGCGAAGTTCTTCCTCGGATTCACGGTAGACGAATCATGCGGAAAGTGTCCTCCTTGCAGAATCGGTACAAAGAGAATGCTCGAGATACTCGAGAAGATAACGGACGGCAGAGGAACGCTCGAAGATATAGACAAACTCGAGAAGCTGGCCAAGAACATCAAGGCATCGGCTCTCTGCGGACTCGGCCAGACCGCTCCGAACCCTGTACTGAGCACGATCAGATACTTCAGAGACGAATACATTTCACACGTAGTCGACAAGAAGTGTCCTGCCGGCGTATGCAAGAAACTCATCCAGATCAAGATCAACAAGGACCTGTGCAAGAGCTGCGGCATCTGCGCAAAGACATGCCCGGTTGCCTGCATCAGCGGTGCAAAGAAAGTACCTTATGAAATTGATCAGTCCAGGTGCCTGAAGTGCGGCGCATGTCTCGATAGATGCCCGTTTAAGGCTATTTACAAAGAGTCGTAGGAGGACAACGGTTTATGAGTATGGTAAATATTACAATAGATGGAAAAGCAATACAAGTGGAAGAAGGTACGACTGTCCTCGAGGCTGCGAGAGCTGCGGGCATCAATATTCCGACACTGTGCTACCTTAAAGGTGTAAATGAAATCGGCGCATGCCGTATGTGCCTCGTCGAGGTAAAGGGCGCCCGCGCTCTTCAGTCAGCATGCGTTTATCCTGTTGCCGAGGGCAATGAGATCTACACGTCGTCGCCTGCCATCAGAGAAGCGAGAAAGACAAACCTCGAACTTCTTCTTTCAAATCACAAGAAAGAATGTCTTACGTGCGTCAGAAACAGAAACTGCGAACTGCAGGCTCTGTGCGACCAGATGAATATTACCGAAGTTGAGTATGAAGGCGAGATGTGCGATCTGCCTGTCGACGATTCGTCTGCTTCGATCGTCAGAGATCCGCAGAAGTGCATAGCGTGCCGCCGCTGTGTCGGTGCGTGCGCAAATCTCCAGAACATTCACGTAATCGATGCTATAAACAGAGGATTCGTAACGCAGATAGGACCTGCTTTCGGCCAGGGACTCGGCGACGTGGCATGCATCAACTGCGGCCAGTGCGTAATCTCATGTCCAGTGGGAGCACTTTCAGAGAAGAGCTCCATCAAGGATGTATGGAAAGCCATAGAAGATCCTGACAAGGTTGTACTCGTACAGACGGCGCCTGCAGTAAGAGCTGCCATCGGCGAGGAATTCGGAATGCCTATCGGCACTGCTGCTACAAGACAGATGGTAGGAGCAATGCTCCGCATGGGATTCGACAAGGTATTCGATACAGATACTTCGGCGGACCTCACGATCCTGGAAGAAGGAACAGAGCTGCTCCAGAGAATGCAGAACGGCGGAACCCTTCCGCTCATCACTTCATGCAGCCCTGGATGGATCAAGTTCGCAGAACACTATTATCCTGATCTCCTTCCTAACATCTCTACATGCAAATCACCGCACGAGATGTTCGGAGCCGTCCTCAAGACGTACTACGCTCAGGAAGCTGGCATAGATCCTTCCAAGATCGTAAACGTTTCGGTAATGCCTTGCACAGCGAAGAAATTTGAGTGCAAGAGACCTGAACTCAGCGAAGACGGCATGCAGGACGTAGATTATGTACTCACTACACGCGAGCTCGCTCAGATGATCAGAGAGTGCGGAATCAACTTCCAGGAATGCGACGGAGACTACGAGAGCCCGTTCGGCGACGCATCGGGCGCAGGCGTAATCTTCGGAGCTACCGGCGGAGTTATGGAAGCTGCTCTCAGAACTGTAGCAGATATCCTTACTGGTGAAGACCTGAAGGAAATCGATTATCACGACGTAAGAGGCGTGAAGGGCGTCAAGGAAGCGGCTGTCGAAATCAACGGCAGCACGATCAAGGTCGCTGTAGCTCACGGCATCGCCAATGCCAGGAAGGTACTCGACAAGATCCGCGCCGGCGAAGCTGACTGGCAGTTCGTCGAGATCATGGCGTGCCCGGGCGGCTGCGTAAACGGCGGCGGCCAGCCTATCCAGCCTGCTTCAGTAAAGAACTGGATCGACCTCAGAGAGGAAAGAGCGAAGGCACTTTACGAAGAGGACAGGAATTCGGCTATCAGAAAGTCGCATCAGAACGAATCGGTTATGAAGGGCATATACGAGGGATTCCTCGGAGAGCCGGGCAGTGAAAAAGCACATCAGCTCCTGCACACGACTTACACACCGAGAGAACAGTTCTGAGTATCAGACTGAATTTGTAAGTACGTGACTGAATTTGTGTCATAAATATCTCTCTACCTATACCGGCACAGGAACGGGCAGATATATAAAATTATTGGCACGGACCATGTGCCGGAACTGAAAAGGGAGGGCTGCGTTAAAAGCGCGGCTCTCTTTTTTGTGCGCCTTGTGGCCACGCGGAATCGGCTTCCGTGGTGTGTTGCAGCGGCGTCTTTGTGGTATTATAATTCTGTTACGATTTTATTCTAATTCACGACAGACAGATGAAAACGAGAGGCAGCAAATGGCAGAATTCATCAGCGATCTGGCAGCTTCACTGGTGCCGTACGTGCCCGGCGAGCAGCCGAAGGACAAAAAATATATAAAACTCAACACGAACGAAAGCCCGTATCCGCCTTCGCCGGAGGTTACGGCTGCAATAGAAAAGGAAATCGGCAGCCTGAGGCTCTATCCTGACCCGGACGCCGAAAAGCCGCGCGAAGCAGCAGCTGCCTACTACAACAAGGCACTCGGCCTTAAGGGAAGCGACGCGCTTACTAAAGAAAATATATTCATGGGAAACGGATCCGACGAGATCCTGGCGCTCATCTGCCCTGCGTTTTTTGCGGGAAAAAAGGTGGCATTCCCGGACATCACATATACTTTTTATCCGGTGATCACGTCGCTGTTCAGCGTGCCGTACGCGAACATACCGCTGAAGGACGACTTCTCGCTCGATCAGGAGGCAGTCAAAAATCTTCCGGACGATGTGGCAGGAATGTTTCTCTGCAATCCGAATGCTCCGACGGGAGCAGCGATTTCGCTCAGCGACATCAGATCGATACTCGAGGCCGACAGAGACAAGCTGATAATCGTCGACGAGGCTTACGTAGATTTCGGAGCGGATACGGCCGCAGGTCTGGTAAATAAATACGGCAACCTGCTCGTCGTTCAGACGCTGTCGAAGTCGCGCCAGCTCGCGGGCATCAGATGCGGATTCGCGATCGGGTGCAGGGATCTTATAAAAGTGCTCGATACCGTAAAGAACACATTCAACTCGTATACGCTCGACAGGCTCGGAAACGCCGCCGCGTGCGCAGCTTTCGAAGATGTTGATTACTTCGAGAAGACCAGAAACAAGATAATCAAGACACGCGGCACAGTGACCGCTGAGCTCAGAGAACTCGGCTGGGACGTCATAGATTCGAAGTCCAATTTCATATTCGCCCAGCCGCCGGAAGGCTCTGCCACCGCGGAGGAATTTTTCAGAGAACTGCGCGAAAGAGGCGTTCTGGTGAGATATTTCGACAAGCCGCGCATCAGCAGCCGCCTCAGGATTACGATCGGAACCGAGGAGGAAATGGAAACCTTCGTTAAAACAGTTAAGGAAATAATGGCGGAGCATGCCGCTCAGAAATAAATTGTCTGGACAGGCGAGTACAATAACAATGCCGCCCAGAGGCTAACAGTGAGCAAGCAGCCTGCCAACGAGCGTGCAGCAGAAAGCGGGCGCAAAATCAGCACGCAGAATAGGAGAAAATTCCGCGAGAGTGCATGTGCAATAGTCCGGGGTATATTACAGCAGAGCGCAGATAACAGTTTACGGAAAGTGGTCAACGGGCAGCGGACGGCGGGCAGCATATATTAATAAAATGTTTTTCAGGACAGGTGATTTCGATGTTTGATATTGAAAAGAACATAAAGAGACTGCCGGACAAACCGGGCGTATACCTACACAGGGATAAGCTCGGCCACGTCATTTACGTGGGAAAGGCCGTCAACCTGAAAAACAGGGTGACGCAGTATTTCAGATCGCAGACCAACATGGCGCCGAAAGTACGCGCTATGGTCGCGAATATTGCCGAATTCGAATACATCACGACCGACTCGGAATACGAGGCGCTGATTCTCGAATGCAATCTCATCAAGAAGTACAAGCCTAAATACAACATACTGCTCCGCGACGACAAGACATATCCGTACATCAAAGTCACGCTGGCCGACGACTACCCGAGAGTCGTGAAGACGCGCAGAGTCGTCGACGACGGATCCGAGTATTTCGGCCCTTACAGCGACGTCGGAGCGGTCAACGAGACGATAGATCTGTTGAACAGTGAGTACAAACTGAAGCACTGCTCGGCGAAGACATTTCCGGAAGGCTTCAGGCCGTGCCTCAATTACCACATCGAGCAGTGCCGGGGAATATGCACGGGCGGCGTCAGCAAATCCGAGTACAGAAAGTCCGTGGACGACGTACTGTACTTCCTCAAAGGCCACAACAAGAAAATGATCGAAACGCTGACCGAGCGCATGCAGGAATGCAGCCGCGAACTCAACTTCGAGAGAGCCGCCGAATACCGCGACAAGATCAACGCAGTAAAAGCCATAGGCGAGAAGCAGAAGGTCGTCCTCGGCGGAGAACAGGACCTGGACATCATTCATTCCGCAAAAGGCGCGGAGGGCCTGCACATAGTCATGTTTTACGTGCGCAACGGAAAACTTTCCGGCAGAGACAGCTTCCACATGGACACGGACGGTTCCGACAGCAGGGCCGAAGTCATAGAAGCGTTCATCAAGCAGTATTACACGCCCGACATCCTGATCCCGAGGGAAATCATCACGGAGACCGAGCTGCCGGACGCAGCAGTGCTCGAACAATGGCTGACCAGCATGCGTGGCGCCCACGTGAGGGTTCACGTTCCTAAAAAGGGAGACAAGCGGGCGCTTCTCGAAATGACGAGGCGCGATGTGCTCGAAATGATGAAGGTACTCGACGAGCGCGAGAACCAGCGCGAAGAGAGGCGCAACATCGTGAGCGAGGAACTGGCTTCCGTATTCGGCAGCCGCACGGCCAGGGACGAAGACGGGAACGAAGTGCCGGTGAAATGGCGCATAGAATCATACGATATTTCGAATATAAACGGCGTAGATTCGGTAGGCGGCATGGTCGTTTTCGAGGACGGAAAACCGCAGCGCCGCGATTACAGGAAATTCAAGATAAAGACCGTCGAAGGCGCAGACGACTATTCGAGCATTCAGGAAGTCATCTACAGGCGTTTCCGCAGGGCTGAAAAGGGAGATCCAGGCTTCACGAAACGGCCGGACATCATATTCGTCGACGGCGGACTCGGGCACGTTCATGCGGTCAACGAGGTTTTGAACGCGCTGGGCGAAAACATCACGGTTGCAGGCATGGTTAAGGACGACAGGCACCGCACCAGAGGACTTATCGTGGACGAGAAGGAGCTCGATCTCAAGGCGCGGCCCGTTCTCTTCAGATACGTAACGGCGATTCAGGACGAAGTCCACAGATTCGCGATAGATTACCACCATAATATAAGGAACAAATCGATGCGGAAATCGATTCTCGACGAGGTTCCGGGCATCGGCAAGGTGAGGAAAAAGGCGCTTCTGTCCACGTTCGGCTCCATAGACAAAATGCGCGGGGCAAGTGTGGAGGAACTCGCCGGAGTCGACGGAATGAACGAGAAGGCGGCCGAGGAGCTGCATAAATTTCTTTCGGATCTGTAAAATGCATAGAATGCATTTTGTTGTCTGAGAAGACCACCAAAAGACCGACGAAGGACCGTTGAAGGACCGCTAAAAAGACCGCCAACAGACCGCCAACAGACTGCAAAAGGCAAAGAAAAATGCAGAAAAAGACACTAAAAGTGTAAAAAAATGCAAAAAGACTGCCGGTCGTTGACCGCGCACGCATCTATCATGTATAATCAAAACGTTCCTGATACATACAGACTGAAAGGAGGTAGTCATGGCAGACGATAAGAAAAAACAGACTCCGGTGCCTGAAGAGGACGACGCAGATTACGTCACTCTGAAGTTTGACGACGAAGATGAAGAAGTCGAATGCGAAATCCTCGGCATTTTCGACTGCGACGGAAAGGAATACATAGCTCTGCTGCCTGATGACGGAAGCGGCGACGTATATCTTTACGGATATAAAGAAATCAGCGACGACGAATTCGATATCACGGATATCGTAGACGATGCCGAGTTCGAGAGAGTTGCCGACGAGTTTGACAAGCTTGCTGTTGACTAAACGATCTATATTATCTATCAGTAGAAAGATTCAGGCGGAGATCATGCTATCTCCGCCTTTTTTAAAGGAACGATCATGGTTGTAGAAAACGAAGACAAAGAAATAAAAGAACTGCTCGGAGAACCCGTGACGGCCGGAGTGGCCGCTCATTTCGAAGAAATATGTTCGATTCCGCACGGTTCAGGCAATGAAAAGGCGCTCGCCGTGAAGCTCCGCGAATTCCTTGAAGATTCAGGCTGCACGACGAAAATGGATGTTTCAGGCAATCTGTCTGCGAGCCTTCCTGCTGCACCGGGCTGCGAAGACGCACCTGTGCTGATGTTTCAGGGACATCTGGACATGGTGTGCGCGGCCGGCGACGACAGCGGATACGATATGGCCAGGGATCCGATCGAGCTTCGTGCAGGAAGAGATGCAGACGGAACGCCTGTCCTTCACACGTCGGGGCGCTCGTCGCTCGGAGCTGACGACGGAATAGGAATAGCAGCCTTCCTCTGGCTGTTCGATAAAGTGGCGGATACAGAAGGAGGAATAAGAGCGTCGAAGCACGGCCCGCTCAGGGTGCTCCTTACGGTACGCGAGGAACAGGGACTCCTGGGCGCTGAAAGAACACGTTCATCGTTATTTGACGATGTCGATTTTATAGTGAACGTCGACGGCTTTACGGCCGGAAGATTCATCACGGCGAGCGCCGGCGGAAGACGCGAGGTCTTCGAAAAGCCGGCAGAGGTCGTTCCCGCGCTTTCGTCCGGAAAAAACAGAGCCGTCAAAGCATTTGAAATCAGAATCAGAGGTCTGCTCGGCGGCCATTCCGGATTCGATATCGATAAGAAGAGGATAAACGGAGCCGCGTTCATATGCCGTCTGCTGGCGGACATCAGGGACGCAGGCATCAGCTACATGCTCTGCTCTCTCGACAGCGGCGTCGCGCACAACGTGATACCGTCGTCGGCAGATGCTGTCATCGAATTCGACGGAAGAGACGAGCAGCGCATCAGAGATGTGGCACGAGCTTCTCTGGCGGAGGCCAGAAAGAGTGCCACCGAAGACGAAGGAACGTTCGAGCTTATAGAAGTACCTGCTCCCGAAAAGGCTCTGAGCGCGGGGACTCGTGACTCGCTGATCGATTTCGCGAACAGCACGACGTGCGGAGTCGTCAGCTACATGAAGCATTTCCCGGATATCGTGGACACATCGTGCAACCTCGGGCGCATATGGGCGGACCCCGAAAAGGAGAACACTCATATAATGTTTTTCGAGCGCAGCATCGACAGGAAGACGCACGATTCTGTCATAAGGGAACACGCCGGAGCGGCAGAGCGCGAAGGGTTCAAAATGACGGAACTGGCAGAGTACGTAGCGTGGGAGTACGACGGAAAGAATCCGCTGCTCGACACCGCTCTCGCAGCCTACGAAGAAGTGACCGGAGAGAAAGGCGAGCCTTACGCCGTGCATATCGGCATCGAGCCGTCGGTCTTCTACGGAGACAATCCGGACATGTACATGGTGAGCGGCGGCACCAGCATCCACGACCCGCATACCGTAAACGAGCGCTGCGAGATAGAGACTATCGCTCCGTTCGCAAAGACGCTGCTGGAGATCACCAGACGCGTCGCCGATATGAAAAGAGACGACATCGAGAAGCTGCGCGCGGAAAAATAACATGCGGGCGCAAAAAAATAAACCGGCAGAGAAATGAAGCTCATTCTCTGCCGGCTTGTTTGCGGTCCAGATTCTGTTAGATTCTATATATGAATCAGATATTTTCTACTCAACAACCTTTACGTTTACAGCTCTGAGTTTATCTGGGTTTTTAGGATCCTGCTCCGTATCGAACGTAACTTTCTGACCTTCGTTAAGCGTTCTGAAACCATCTGCAATGATGGCGGAGAAATGTACGAATACGTCGTCGCCGCCCTCGTCATCGGCTAAAAATCCATATCCTTTGTCAGCATTGAACCATTTTACTGTCCCGTTTTTCATGGGCCCCTCCCCCGTAAGCACTTACAATAATAGTCACACGATCTATTTCATAATGGTTAAACAGTTAAAAAAAAGAACCCTAAAAGCCGTTCAACATTACGATTCTTGAATTATAATATGAAAAATCGAGTAATGTCAATGGTTTTGAGGAATTCCGCCAAGATAATTTTACAAAAATTCCATATAAATGAGATAATGTTGCATATGTAAAATATAAGGTATTTGCTATGTTATAAATTCATACATAATTGGGATATGAAAAGCACATTACATGCTCTCAACGAATGAAAAATAAACATTTATACGGTGCAGGAAGCAGCGGACGAGACGTGTAAGGAAAATACAGGATTTACAGCGAGAATCTGAGCGTTAAATAAAGTATATGTAAAAGCAGGAACAAAGCAGGAGCAAAACAGAAATAAAGCAGGAACAAAACAGGATCGAAACAGAAATAAAGCAGGAGCAAGGCAGGGATAAAAAAGGACAAGCAGCAGACGAAGACCCGCAGTAAAAGCTGAAGTCTGACATGCAGCAGAAGCTGAAACAGGGGACGCGTAAGAAATACACCAGAAGCGGATTGTATTTTTTGCGCAGGCTTTTCTTGCGGAAAAGTCGCTTTGCAGGATAGAATGTGTGCATATTTGTCGATTAAACGGGAATTTTCCCGAAAAAATTCGAAAAAACTGAAATATTGAATTGTATATATGCAAGATGTATAATAAAAAGTCGATGATCAAATCAGGTATAAATCAGGTACAGATCCGTCACACATAAAAAAATCCGGACGGACGACAGGGAGAATGGAAAATTGGTGAATGAAAAATTAAGGAATGTTGCGATCATTGCGCATGTCGACCACGGCAAGACGACGCTCGTCGATCAGATGTTAAAGCAGAGCGGCGTCTACCGCGACAACCAGAAGGTCGTGGAAAGAGTCATGGACTCGAACGACCTGGAGCGCGAGCGCGGCATAACGATACTCGCAAAAAACACAGCCGTTACTTATAACGATGTAAAGATCAATATCGTAGACACACCGGGACACGCTGACTTCGGCGGCGAAGTAGAGCGAATCCTCAAGATGGTAAACGGCGTAATACTGCTGGTAGACGCGGCAGAAGGCCCTATGCCCCAGACGAGATTCGTGCTCTCCAAGGCACTGGAGCTCGGACACAGGGTAATAGTAGTAATAAACAAGATCGACAGGCCGGACAGAAGAATCAGCGAGGTAGTAGACGAAGTCCTCGAGCTCTTCATGGATCTCAACGCCACCGAGGAACAGCTCGACGCGCCTATACTTTACTGCTCCGCCAGAGACGGAATCGCATCGAAGGATCCGGAAAAACCGGGCACAGACCTGAGACCGCTCTTCGATACTATTCTCGACTACATTCCGGCGCCTGAGGCAAACGTCGACGAGCCGTTCCAGATGCTGGTCTCCTCGCTCGACTACAACGAATTCGTAGGCAGAATAGCAATAGGCCGCATCGAGAGAGGAACGCTCCGCCAGAACCAGGAAATCGCGGTTTGCAACTACCACAGCGAGGACCAGGAAGCGACGAGGAAAGCAAAAGCTACATCTATATATGAGTTCGACGGCCTCAACAGGGTACCAGTACAGGAAGTAGGCGCAGGCAACATCATCGCTCTTTCCGGCATCAGCGACATCACGATCGGAGATACGATCTGCGATCCTGAACACGTCGAGCCGCTCCACTTCGTAAAGATCTCGGAGCCTACTGTTGAAATGACGTTCAGCGTGAACGATTCGCCGTTCGCCGGCAGAGAAGGCAAGTACGTAACCTCGAGAAACCTGCGCGACAGGCTCAAGCTCGAGACGTTGAAGGACGTATCGCTCAGAGTCAGCGAGACCGACACGACAGATGCGTTTATCGTAGCCGGCCGAGGCGAGATGCATCTTTCCATCCTTATGGAGACGATGAGAAGAGAAGGCTACGAGTTCGCGGTATCGCCTCCGAGAGTCCTGACCAGAACGGTCGACGGAGTCCTCGAAGAACCAATCGAGCGCCTGGTGGCAGACGTTCCTGAAAACTCAGTCGGATCTGTCATCGAAAAGCTCGGACAGCGCAAGGCCGACATGATTCAGATGACGCCTGTAGGAAACCGCATGAAGCTCGAATTCCTCGTTCCTTCGAGAGGACTTTTCGGATATAGGAACGAATTTATGACAGACACGAGAGGCGAGGGCATCATGGCTTCGACGTTCGAGTGCTACGCTCCGTTCAAAGGAGACATAGAGCGCCGCACGAACGGAAGCCTCGTGGCATTCGAAACAGGCGAGTGCGCGGCATACGGCCTCTTCAACGCACAGGACAGAGGCACACTCTTCGTATCGCCGGGCGTCAAAGTGTACGAAGGCATGGTCGTTGGCGTTTCGCCGAAGTCAGGCGATATCGACGTAAACGTCTGCAAGAAGAAGAACCTCACGAACATGCGTGCAGCAGGCAGCGAAGAGGCTCTGAGACTCGTGCCTCCGAAGCAGATGTCGCTCGAGCAGTGCATCGAATTCCTCGCGGACGACGAGCTGCTCGAAATCACACCTGAAAGCCTGCGCATAAGAAAGTCAATACTTGGGAAACAGGATCGAGCCAAGAGCAGAGCTGCCCAGGCTAGACTCAGAAATCAGCAGGAAGGACGGAAAAATTAATTCTTCCTCCCCGCTGCGGGTGAAAGATCCGTTTCATAATCAAATATGCTGATCCCGCCGGACTGAAGCCGTGTCCGTCAGGAAATGCAGAGAACCTCCCCTCAAGGAGTTGATGAATCATATGAACATTCACGAATCTGCGGAAAATTATCTGGAGACAATCCTGATACTCAGCAAGACAAATCCAAATGTGCGTTCGATAGACATAGCAAACGAGCTCGGCTTTTCGAAACCGAGCGTCAGCATCGCGATGAAAAAGCTGCGCGAAAACGGATACGTGAGCGTAGATGAGAACGGCTACATAAAGCTGGAAAAGCCAGGTCTGGAGATCGCGGAGAAGATCTACGAGCGCCACGTAGTTATAGGAAAACTGCTCGAATCGATCGGAGTAGACCCCGAAGTCGCCACGGCTGACGCGTGCCGCGTGGAGCACGTCATAAGCGAGGAGACTTTCGACAAGATAAAAGAATTCATGAGCAAAGACGAAAATCTGCGCAATGGCACCGACGATTAGAGTGACTTCCGGGGGAAACGAACAAAGACACTGACTGCCGGTGCTGGAGCACGACGATTAGAGCGTGATTCCCGGGGGTAAGCGTGACAGCAGCGACGATCAGTGCGAGAGCACCAATGATTAGTGCGGGACCGGCTATAAGAGCGAGGGGACTCTTGATCAGCGCGGTTTCCGGCGCTAATTACAAAACATACGAAAAATAAGAAAAAAACGAAAAATAAATTATAATATAAGTGGTGCGGGTGAGCGCATCCGCAGCAACTTGAAGAATAAGCACGTGAAAAACGTGCTTTTTCTGTATATAAAGGAGTATAGGGAGGAAACCGGTACGATGAAGAATTTCAGACTCAGAGCAGCAGCGTGCGTGCTTGCGGCTGCCACAGCCATAAGCATGCCGGCGTCACCTTCTCTGGCAGACACGGCTGCTTCGTCCGCGGACGAAGACAGCGGCAGCGTGACCATCACGATCGAGCAGGGCGACGGTACGATTGCAGTCGCCGAAAAATTAAAGGACGCCGGCGTCATAAGCAGCACCACTCTTTTCAGGCTCCGTGCGAAAATCAGCGGGGCAGACGACGAGTGGAAGCCCGGAGAATTTACCGTCGGCAAAGACGCCGGAAGTTCGGTGATCGACGATCTTACGGAGGACCACGCCGGCGAAATCCGCGTGACCATACCGGAGGGAAAGCAGGCGAAGCAGACGGCGCAGATACTCGAAGACGCCGGCGTCTGCGGAGCAGACGAATTCACAGATGCCTGCCAGAATCACACATTCGATTACGAGTTCCTCGACGGCATCGACACGTCGAGCCGCATCAGCGGCCTCGAAGGCTATCTGTATCCGGATACATACTATTTCGAACCAGACTCGGATCCGGATACGGTGATAGAGAAGATGCTCGACAGATTCGAAGAGAAAGTGTACACGGACGAAATACGCCAGGAAGCGACTGATATGAACTTCAGCATAGACGATCTCGTAAAGCTGGCGTCGATGGTCGAAAGCGAAGCGACTACGGAGAGCGACAGAAAGCTCGTCGCGGGAGTCTTTCTCAACCGCCTGAACGACGGCTGGAAGCTTCAGTCGTGCGTGACGGTCGAATACGCGAAGGGCATCAAAAAAGCGATAATCTCATACGAAGACACCCAGTACGATTCGCCTTACAATACATATTTATATTCAGGGCTGCCTTACGGCCCGATATGCTGCCCGGGACAGGAGTCGATCGAAGCGGTGCCTAACTCGACGCCGAGCAACTATTACTATTTCCAGTCCGATTCGTCGGGCAATCTGCATTTTGCGGAAACATTCGCGGAGCATGCGGCAATTCAGGAAGATGTTCAGTCAAACTGGGATACCAACTGATATTTTGCTGAGAAATTGTATTTTTATATAAAAATGCCGAATAAAATACCGCCGCTGAGCGCTCCAACCATTGATAATACGCTCTGAAATTGATAAAATTAAACATTATTGATGCACCGCTTTTATCCGATAAAGCCGGCGGCGCGCAGTCACGCGCACAGACCGAACGGCCGCAGGAAAACCGCAGGACGATATCGCGATAAAGCCGCAGGCATGCTTACAGGAGCGTCCTGAACGGGAGCATCGATGACTGACGATCAAACATTCGGTCAAATATATTCAAAGGAGCAATTTCACGATGATTACGGAACGTATAGAAAAGATCAGACAGCATTACGTCAATGAAAAACCGCGGATTTCATACGAGCGGGCGCTCATCTGGACGGAGTCGTATAAAAAGACGGAAGGCAAGCCGGCGGCAATCCGCTCGGCGCAGGCATTTTACGACTGCTGCAGCCAGCTCGGCGTACACATCTTCGAGGGAGAGCTGATCGTAGGTGCCACGGGCGAGTTCAGAAAATGCGGTATTCTCACTCCAGAATTTTCGTGGCAGTGGGTCGACAAAGAGATGGATCATTTCGCAGACCGTCCTCAGGATCCGTACATAATGACGGAAGACCAGTGCAGCTTCGTGCGTGAAAACATCTTCCCGTACTGGAAGGGAAAATCCCTCGAAGAAGCTTTCCTCGCACGTTTGCCGGAAGAGACAAGACACATCGGAGTCGACACAGGCGTAATCGACAGTGATTCCAAGTGGAGGCAGGCCGTCGGCGAAGTCACTCCGGACTACCAGGACGTGCTCTTCAAAAAAGGATTCGGCGGCATAATCCGCGAGGCGGAGGAACATATCGCCGCGCTCGACATCGCAAATCCGGAAGACGAGGACAAGAAAGACTTCTACGATTCGATCATACTCACTTCAAAGGGAATAATAAAATACGCGAACCGCTATGCCGATGAGGCCGAGCGCCTCGCTGCAGAGGAAAAAGATCCTGACAGGGCAGAGGAACTCAGGGTTATAGCGGCGAACTGCCGCAAGGTTCCTGAAAATCCGCCTGAGAGTTTCTACGAAGCCATGCAGTTCCTTTGGTTCGTTCAGATCGGCGGAATCCTCTCGGAAAATCCGCTCTCGCTGAACCCGGGAAGATTCGATCAGTACATGGATCCTTACTACGAAGCGGACATAAAAAAAGGAAAAATCACGCCGGAATTCGCGCAGGAGCTTGTAGATGCGCTCTGGCTCAAATACTCCGAATGGGTGTGGACCGTATCGGCAAACACGGCCGACTATTTCGCGGGCTACAACCAGTTCCAGAACCTCACCGTAGGAGGGAAAAAGCGCGACGGCAGCGACGGAACGAATCCTGTCACATATATGGCGCTCAAGGCTACGGAAGAAGTAAAGACACATCAGCCTGGTCTCTCGGTCAGAGTACAGGCGAACTGCCCTCCGGAGTTCCTGGAAGCAGTCACGCATCTCGTCTCGCTCGGCACGGGCTTTCCTGCAATTCACAGCGACAGCGTCGGATACCAGATGCTGCTGAACGCCGGATACGAGCCTGAGGACGCGAGAGACTGGAACAACTGCGGATGCGTCGTCCCTCACAACCGCAAGACAGGCGAGTGGACCGCGGCCGTAAACATGAACTTCGGATCGGCGCTCGAGTATGCGCTGAACGAAGGCAGAAGCCTCATGACCGGAGAGAAGATGGGACTTGATGAAAAACCGGCGTCCGGCTTCAAGAGCTTCGACGAGGTAAAGGAAGCATTTTACAAGCAGTTCGACAATCTCTGCCGCCATTCGGTCATACTTACCGTAGAGGCGCAGAGAGTCCACAGAGAACAAGTGCCGAGACCGTTCCTTTCGTCATGCATCGAAAACTGCATGACGAGCGGAAAAGACCTGAGCCGCGGAGGCGCAAAATACAACATCGGGCCGGTCATCACAGGCATAGGCCTTGCGGTAGTCGCGAATTCGCTCGAAGCCGTGAGAAAGCTCGTCTTCGAGGACAAAGTCTGCAGCATGGAAACGCTCGTAAAAGCCCTCAGAGCGAACTGGGAGGGCTACGAAGATCTGCGTGAAAAAGCACAGGCATGCCCGAAGTACGGCAACGACATCGACGAAGTCGACGATATAGCTCTCGATGTTTCAAATCATTTCTACAACGAGATACATCAGTACAAAGATTATATTCGGAGCTCCGTTCCTCACGGCGTTCATGGGCATTTCAAACTACATTCCTATGGGACGCGTTCTCGGAGCGACTCCTGACGGAAGAAAAAACGGCGATCCTTCGAGCGAAGGCGTATCGCCTTATGTAGGAACAGACACATCGACGCCTCTAGCCGCGATGAAGTCATCGGCGAAGGTAAACCAGGAGATACATTCCGGCGGAACGCTGCTCAACCTCAGAATCAACCCTGATATGGTTCAGACGAAGAGAGGGCAGGCGAACCTCGGCGCGATGGTGCAGACGCTGTTCTCGCTCGGAGCGTTCCACGTGCAGTTCAACTGCATCAAGTCGGAGACGCTCAGAGATGCCCAGGCGCATCCTGAGAACTACAAGGATCTGCTCGTACGCGTAGCCGGTTACTCGACTCAGTTCGTAAATCTGTCAAAGAGCATGCAGGACGCGATCATAGCACGCACGGAGCACGCTATTTAATGGGCGGCTACATAATGCAGCTGCAGAACATGTCTGTAAACGACGGCAGCGGCATACGAACCATAGTATTCATGGCCGGGTGTCCGCTCCGGTGCGCCTGGTGCTCCAATCCGGAGGGTCAGACGACGGACAATATAATGGTTCACTACGCAGAGACGCAGGATATATTGAAAGAAATCGACAGACAGTCCGTCTTCTTCAGATTCAGCGGAGGAGGCGTGACCTTCTCCGGAGGCGAAGCGACGGCTCAGCCGGCATTCCTGAACGAATTGTCGGAAGTGCTCTACGACCGCGGCTTCGACCTGGCGATAGAGACGTGCGGACTGTTCGACTGGGAAGCTGTCGAGCCGGCGCTCGGGCGCATGAGCACCGTGTTCATGGATCTGAAACATCCAGACAGCGCCGAGCACAGACGCCTGACCGGCGCGGGCAACGAACTCATCCTCGAAAACATGGCCCGCGCCTCAAAGCTTCAGACCGAGCTGGTAGTAAGAATACCAGCCGTGGCCGGCGCCAACGCGGACGATGAAACTATGGAGGCTGCGTTTGAGCTTATAAAGAAGACGGCGCCGGACGCAGAGGTCGAGCTCCTGCCGTATCACGAATACGGCCTGGACAAGTACAGAAAACTCGGCAGAGAGCTTCCGCCGGAAGAATTCAGCACGCCTCCTGACGAAGACATAGAGAGGTGGCTGTCCATGGCGGAGAAGGCCGGCCTCAGGACGGTTTCTTTTAAATAGGAACATATTATATAGAAGAAAACATTAAATTAAACAGAAACACACGCTCGCTTTCAATAATATGCCCGCTTGCTTCTCAGGCAGACGCTGACGCGAGCGGGCGCGTTTGTTTTTGTTTTCGAAAGATTTGAAAGAAGCCACAGTTGTGCGATTCGCCGGTCGGCCTCTATATGTTACGCGCGATGTGGAAAAATCGAAAGAGATGAGCTTATGCGAAGTGAGTTTGCGTTAACGTGTATTGCTTATAAGATCAGAACGAGTATTCATTTACGCGTAGTGTGGAACAGATCGAAAACAGTAAGAGGTTGTGCGTCATGTGCATCAGATTAGAACAAGTATTCGTTCGTAGTGTGTGTTAGATCGGAGAAAGTACGTTGTGAATAATGTGCACCAGATCGGAACGAGTATTTTTTACGCGTAGCGTGTGGCAGATTATAAAGGGTGAAAGGTTGCGCGTAATGTGCGGTAGATCGGAAAGAGAGTACGCAGTTTCGCGTAATGTGTGGTAGTCAGAAAGAAATCTACCTAAATGTTAGCTTGCGAAAGATCAAAACGAATCTGCTCAGGTCTGCCGGAAAGTTAAAGTCCGTCCGGAAGGTATCTGGATATTTTTGGATGGAACAAACTCGAAGCAGATTCGAAGTGGACTCGAAAATACATAAAATGGAATATAAGCCAAATTCAACAGTATAACGCTCTGAGAGCGATTTTAAGATAAAAAACATGTGCTATCGATAATTAATATTAAAAAGATAAAATGGATGCCTTAGACATGATCTGAGAGAGACGAATTTTCCGGCTTTGATGAAATTTTTAGAGATGTCATAAAAATAATAATTATAGAAATAAAGTATAATTTTCGAAACGTATATCCCTCAGAACTTTTGAGCGAAACAATAATATGCAATTACTATATTTGCAATGAGCGTGTAATTTTGATCCCTTTACAGCAGATCTCAAAAAGAATTTTCAAAAAAACATTTTTGATTTATTTATGTACAGCTTTTCCGGCTCATGCTCATCAGATGTTTCATTTTTGTAACATTCCTGTAATTGAAATATCAGCTTTTCCGGATATAATAGATGTATGCGGAAGACGGCACAGGGGCAAGCGTGCCGTCAGACCATAACCGCGAAGAGCGCCGTTAAGACTTGACGCGATGCTCTTTGTTATGTATAATCAATTCAAGTTGCGGGATAAGTGTCTCGTGACGATGTCAAACTATTTTTAAGTAAGGGACAGATAGTTGATAAACTATTTTCCCTGACTAAATTCTACAAGGAGGAAATTATGAAGAAAGTACTTGCATTCGTGCTTTCTGTGGCTATGGTTATCTGCCTGATGCCTGCTATGGCATTCGCAGCTGATACTACCGATACTACCACAGAAACCACTGGACTTTCGCAGTTCACCGATGCAGACAGCATCACTAATAAAGAAGCTGTTTCTGTACTCGTAGGACTCGGAGTTATCAATGGCATGGGCGACGGAACATTCGCTCCTCAGGGCGATGTTACC
Organism: Anaerovoracaceae bacterium; assembly: GCA_050946535.1. Taxonomy (GTDB): domain Bacteria; phylum Bacillota; class Clostridia; order Peptostreptococcales; family Anaerovoracaceae; genus RUG708. The sequence goes on along the minus strand of JBMNUZ010000005.1, from coordinate 92,527 downwards.
AGAGCTCAGGTAGCTACTCTTATATCGATTCTCGTTAGAAGCGGCGACAGCTCATCACTCTCCGCTCCTTCAAGCGATCCTTTCACAGATGTAGCTAAAGACAACTGGGCTGCTCCTTATGTTGCATATGGTGTTTCCCAGGGTTACATCAACGGCAGAGGCGATGGAACATTCGATCCTGACGGTAATGTAACAACAGCTGAACTCGCTACTATTCTCGAGCAGATCCTCGGATATTCTACTTCAGATGTTGCTTACGAGTGGCCTGAAAACGCTATGGCTTTCGCAACTGAAGCAGGTCTCCTCGAAGATATCTCAAAGAGCGCAAATGAGAACCTCGACAGAGAAGAAGCTGCTCAGATGATCTTCAACGCTCTTAAAGCAACCGATGTTGTTAAAGCTACAGTTACAGGTGATAACGGTGATACTAGCTACTATCCTGTAACTAATTCATCCAGCCTCAGTTACACTGGTGATGACACAGACATTACTGAACAGCTCGTCGAGAAGCTCTTCCCTAAGGTTACCTACAAGGCTGATTCGACAGACGCATTTGGCCGTGAATCAGTTGCCTGGAAGAACGGCAGAACTCAGATCTCTGACGAAGTAATTGAAGAACCTGATTACACTTATACAAGCAAACAGACGACTAAGGCTCTCAATTCAGATCTCGATGGATACACTGTAGACGCTGAAGTACTCGTTAATGGAAGCACTTCAACTGCTGCAGATTCAATCTCAGACATCGCTGCATTAACAGGCAACGGCGTCCTCGTAGAGCTTTACACAAATGAAAAGGATACTGAAATCAATAAGGTAATCGTTGCTGAATACCTGCCGTTCGAAGTAACTGCAGTTAAGAGCAGCCAGATTTCCCTTACATACACTAGTGCTGATGGCACAACAACTCAGAACCTTACAGTTACCAGCGATGATGACATCTATGATACAATCAAAGCTGCAGCTAAGGGTGATGTAGTTCTCGTTGCCGTAAGTCCTGAAGACGACACTGATGTTTTAGATGCTTACTTCGCAACTTCAGTATCAGGCGTTGTTTCCAAGTCGACCAGCACTGCAGTAACAGTAGATGGTACTGATTACTCAAAGGCAGCTATATTAACTGCTGCTGCTAGCAATCTCTCTGCTGGTACAGATGAAAAGGTTATCTACCTTGACAAGTACGGCTATGTTGTTGACGCACAGGGAGTAGAAGCAGACGTTGCTAACTACGTACTCGTTACTGGTATCCGCACTGCTAAATCAACCACAAGCGGCGACCCTTACATTTCAGGTAGTGATACTACATCCACTGACTACTACATGATGGCTGTTACGGAAGATGGCACTGTCCTTGATGATGTTAAACTCGCTGACTACAGCAGCCTCTCATCAACTATTCAGGCTATAGCTTACAATCCTGCTTTAGATGATGATGGTGATGAAGTTACTACGAATGACACTGATGACGATGCAGTTTATCCAGGATCAGTTACATCTACAGATACAAGCTATGCATTTGTAGCTGCTTATACAGAAACTGCAGACGGTTATGTACTCCTCAATACTGATGCTTCAGGAAAGAGCTCGATCGGTACATACACTGGCGTAGTTCCTTCAACCAACAACAAGATCAATGGCGTTTACATCTCTGCAGACGCTCAGACTATAACTGTTGATGCTAACGGCTCAACTGTAACAGCTACTGCTGAAGACGGTGTTCCTGCTCTTACTGCTGATACTTATAAGTACATAATCAAGAACGGATACGTTGATACAGTATTTGTAGTAGAGACAGCTGAAACTTCGGCTGATACTATCTACGTATCAGGTGCTACTGGCTCAACTGCGAACTTCACAGATAAGAACGGCACAGTTAGAACTGGTATAGAAGTTACTTACTACACAGCTTCATCAGCAGATCCTCAGACTATGATTGTTGATTCAGATGTAACATCTGCTGGTTTCTACACTGCAGCAGCTAACGGCGAGGGATACACTCTCACTGCAGCTTCATCAGTTGGTACTGATGCTACAGTATCATCCGTATACAACGGTGTAGTTACATTCAGCAATGGTAACCAGGACGGATACACAATCGGCGATGTAGCTATCAGAGATACACGCTCAAGCTCAGCAGTAACCAGCAGCGGTGTTGATCTCATCACTACTGCAGATGAACTTGCAGCTGCTCTTACTGACAACACTGTAAGTGTAACTTATGTCGTATCTGGTACGACTGCTACTCAGATCTACATCACAAGTGTTGTAGCTAATAGCTAATCTATTAAAGATTTAGCACAAAGAAAAATTAATACATTTTGATTCCGCGGTATCCCCAATACCCGGACGTTAAGATGTAATTTCAGGGGCAGACGCTCAGGCGTCTGCCTCTTTTTAAATTCCAGATCATATGTTTATGAGTCTTTAACTGCCTTTCTTGCCGCAACTCTTCGGCAGGTTATCTTCAGACCGCTACAAATAATGATTGTCAAAAAACAAGTCACATTAGTACACAATACAAGCAATACTTGATAATCTATGAGCCGGCATGTCCATTCCAGGCAGCAGCATTCCGAAGGCTTCCCGACACATCGACAAATAATGCTGGTGCAAAAAACAAGTAACAATAGTACAAAAAACAAGCATTGCTTGTTAAACTCAGAGTCGGTGCATTCAGTCCAGGCAGCAGCATTCCGAAGGGTTCTCGATAAATCGACAAATAACTTTGGTGCAAAAAACAAGTGACACTAGTACAAAAAACAAGCAGCATTTGTTAAGCTCTGAGCCGGCATATTCAATCCAGACATCAGCATTCCTAAGCCTTCTCGATGCACCGACAAATAACGGTGGTACAAAAAACAAGTAACAATAGTACAAAAAACAAGCAATGCTTGTTAAACTCTGAGCCGGCATGTTCAATCCGGAAAGCAGCATTCCGAAGTGTTCTCAAAATATCGTTTAATAACGATGGCTCTAATAACAACCTGCGATGGTACACAAAACAAGTAACACTAGTACATAAAACAAGCAACGCTTGTTAACCTATGAGGCAGCATGTTCAATCCAGACATCAGCATTCCTAAGCCTTCTCGATGCACCGACAAATAACGGTGGTATAAAAAACAAGTAACAATAGTACAAAAAACAAGTAACGCTTGTTAAACTCAGAGTCGGTATATTCAATCCATACACCAGTATTCGGAAGGGTTCTCAAATAATCGTTAAATAGCGAGGGTTCTAAAAACAATCTGTACTGGTACAGAAAACAAATAATACTAGTACATAAAACAAGTATCACTTGTTAGGCTATGAGCCGGCATATTTGTTCCAGAAAGCAGCATTCCGAAGGGTTCTCAAAAGATCGTTTAATAACGATGACCATAAAAACAACCTGCGATGGTACAAAAAAACAAATAAAACTAGTACAAAAAACAAATAATACTTGTTAAACTCTGAGCCGGCATGTTCATTCCAGAAAGCAGCATTCCGAAGGGTTCTTGACACACCGACAAATAGCGCTAGTACAAAAAACAAGTAACGAAAGTACAAAAAACAAGCAGTACTTGTTAAACTATCAGTCGGCATATTCTTCCATACACCAGTATTCTGAAGGGTTCTCAAAATATCGTTTAATAACGATGCCCATAAAAACAACCTGCGCTGGTACAAAAAACAAATGTTAATGGTACAAAAAACAAGCAACAATTGTTAAACTCGGATCCGAAACATTCATATAAAATCCGCAGTTTCGCCGGATAATCATATTTTTTCAATATTTTAATTCAACAGCAGACTGTTTTTATGGTAACATAGATGACGTAAGCATGAAGATTTCGTGCAGTCAAGGCAGAGAACCTTCATACAGATTGAAATCTCAAGGTAGGAAAAGCAAGACGGGAAATCCGGATAATACAAAAAAGTGTTTTAAATTCCTGCAGAAATGGAATAATATGTATGAGCACGCAAGTTGGCAAAGAATTTGCTTATAATAATGCCAGGCGGGCGAAATTTTGATATATATTTTTAAAAATCGATTGATTTTCGGAGGTCAAGATGGAGAATATCTACGCTAAGGTAAGAGATTCGGTCAAGGATGGAATAGGCGTTGCTATAGATACGGTTATCGACGGCAATGAAGGAAATATCGCCGACGGGCTCAAGAGAACGCTGACGGAGCCTGTCGCAACAAAGGATGCAAAGGGCAACAGCCGCGTTGCTCCTGAGGAAGATGAAAAAGACGGAAAGATTCACGTTGTAGAGCCTGTACTGCCGAAGGAAAGACTCATAGTCCTCGGCGGAGGCCATATAGCCAAACCAGTGTGCGAATTCTCAGCTAAATGCGGCTTCGAGGTTTACGTATGCGACGACAGGCCTGCTTTTGCGAACGAGGAGAGATTCCCTCTCGCGCAGGAAGTTTTATGCGATACGTTTGAAAACTGTATCAATAAGCTCCACATCACGCCGTACGATTACGTCGTCATCATCACGAGAGGACACGTTCACGACGCCGACTGCCTGAGAGCGATACTGCCGGGCAAACAGCCTGCGTACCTCGGACTCATCGGTTCGAGACGCCGCGTTAAGGGCCTTCTGGAGATGCTCGTAAAAGAGGGTTACAGCAAGGAAAATATCGAAAGAATCTGCACTCCTATAGGTCTTTCCATCGGAGCTGTTACTCCTGAGGAAATTGCTATTTCTATTCTTTCGGAGCTTATCTCCTACAAGAGACTGCCGGAAAAGAATATCGACGATACGAGACACGTAAACTTCTCCGATCTAGACCTCTACATGATGGATTATCTGGCCGACAATCACGAGCCTAAGGCTGTCGTTACGGTCATCCAGACGAAGGGATCGACTCCGAGAAATGCCGGCGCAAAGATGGCTGTAAGCCCTGCTGGCCAGGTAACGGGAAGCATCGGCGGCGGATGCAGCGAAGGTGCTGTTATAAGAGACGCCATCGATATCATTGGAACAGGAAAATACAAGACGATGTTTATAGATATGACCGGCGAAGTCGCAGAATCAGACGGTATGGTATGCGGCGGAATCATGAAGGTGCTGGTCGAGGACGGAAGCGAGGCTACCAACTGATACGCGCCCGGATTACGGCGCTGCGCGCCTTTTATGCGCAGCTGATCAGATGATCGAGGAGAGTGTTTATTAATGGTTAAGAAACCGGTTTACGCGGACAACGCGGCTACCACGCAGATGTCCGATCACGTAATAGAAGCTATGATGCCGTATCTCAAAGAAGTGTACGGCAATCCGTCGGCGATATACAAGACAGGCCGCACCGCCCATCAGGCTATAGAAGACGCCCGTAAGAGGATTGCGGAGGTCATCGGCGCTGGTCCGATGGACATTTATTTCACGTCGTGCGGCACGGAGGCCGACAACTGGGCTGTAAAAGGCACTGCCAGGAAGCTCAGGGAAGGAAAAGGGAAAAAACATATTGTCACGACCCAGATAGAGCATCACGCGATTCTTCATTCGTGTCAGGCTCTTGAGAAAGAGGGGTTTGAGGTCACGTATCTGCCTGTCGACGAAAAGGGCAGAGTGACCGCACAGCAGGTAAAAGACGCGATCAGAGACGATACGGCTCTGGTAAGCGTCATGTATGCGAATAACGAGATCGGTACCATAGAGCCGATTGCAGAGATAGGAAAGGTATGCCGGGAGGCCGGCGTGCTGTTTCATACAGATGCCGTGCAGGCGGCGGGGATCCTGCCTGTGAACGTCGAAAGAGACAACGTCGACATGATGTCTGTGTCGGCGCACAAGTTCAACGGCCCTAAGGGCGTCGGATTCCTTTACTGCAGGAGAAATGTCCATCCGGAGACGTTCATGGACGGCGGAGCGCAGGAAAGAGGCCACAGAGCCGGTACGGAAAACGTGGCCGGCATCATGGGCATGGCTGCTGCGCTCGAAGACGCGGCTGCTTCGAGAGCTGACCTTGCGCCGAAACTCGCGGCGATGAGGGATCATATTCAGGAAGGACTGCTTGAGATACCGGGCTGCAGGGTAAATGGAGATCAGGACAACAGACTTCCGGGAACGCTCAATGTTTCGTTCCCTGGACTCGACGGACAGTCGCTGCTGTTTTCGCTCGATCTCAAGGGCGTGGAGGCGTCGTCAGGATCGGCCTGCGCGTCTGGTTCGCTCGATCCGAGCCACGTGCTCATGGCTATAGGCCTGCCTTATACCATGGCTCACGGTTCGCTCAGGATCACCGTAGGAAGATACAACACTATGGAGGAAGCTGACTATATCATAGAAGCTGTCAGGGAAGTGGTTAAAGACTTAAAGGGCTGAGAGTAAGAGCTTTTTCGGTCCGGAGGAATCCGAAGCAGGCTGAAACAGAGGAGTATTGCTGAAACAGCGGAGTATTCTACGACGGGAGAGATGAGAGATATGAAGAAATCCGAATCAACGGATCTGGCACTGGCTGAGAGCCTCAGGACTCTCATGATGCACATGCCGTTTGAAAAGATCACAATCAAGGACATCACCGACGAGGCGAATGTCATCAGGACGACATTCTACAATCATTTTCAAGACAAATACGATCTCCTGGACTGGATATACTACGAATACTACATCAAGCCTTCTAACCAGCTGATCGAGAACAACATGCTGCTCGAGGCCTTCAAGCTCATGACCAAGAACATGGAACACGACAAGGAGTTCCTGCTCAAAGCCACGCGCGGAAATCAGGACTCGATGAAAGACGTCATGTTCAGGTCGTACAAGGACGCCGTGCTCAAATCGGTGAAGTCGATAGGCGTCGATCTGCCTTCGATAAATCCGCTGTTTACGGACGAGCTGGTCGCCGAATATTACGCGAACAACGTGACGTTCATCGTGCTCAAGTGGATCGATATGGATATGGAGATCCCGTCCGACAAGGTAGTTGAGCTGTTCCAGATGATGTTCGTAACTTCGATAGAGGGGTTCCTGTAATGATGACTGAAAGCTGTAGCATTTTCAAATACATTGAAGCTGAAGCGGCCGAAGCTGCAGTGATTGAAGCTGCAGTGATCAAGGCTGCAGTTGTGCTGCAGTGCAAGAAAGTTTGAACATGAAACTTTTTAAGGCGACATATTGCGAAATGTGTCGCCTTATTTAGACACTGGAAAGCAAATATATAAAAATCATCTACATAAAAAAAAAGCTGGTTCTTAATTATCATATATATTTTGTGTACTATATATTTTAACATACGGCCCGTGGAAAATACCGCCGTGCAGACGGAGACGGCTGAGATTAAACGGGCGTTTTGAGATATTAATGTGAATATAACTGCTGCTGCAGTTAATTACCGAACGATTTTGAGTAATCTGTCAGGAGGTTTTTAAAATGTCTATTAAAGATGCTGCTGAAAGAAAAGCTGCAGACGCTGCTATCTGTGCGATTCTTAAGTATGTAGGAAAAGATACGCCGGAGGAACGTGCCAAGAAAATGGTAAAGCTCGTGGATCTCATGAAGAAGATGCTCGGCGACAACTTCGGCGATAATTTTTACGACGGCGCCCGCAAGATGGCTGCTGATCCGAATAACAAGTGGTCTCAGTTCGCATACAGAATGATAGACGAACTCGATTTCAACGTCGCGAGAATGCAGGCTCTGAATCTGGGTTATCAGGCTGCGATCCGCGGGACGAAAGAGATAAGAGCAAACAGAATCAAATACGGATGCAACATTCCGTGGCTCATACTTATGGACCCTACGAGCGCGTGCAACCTCAGGTGCACGGGATGCTGGGCCGCTGAGTACGGCTACAAGCTCAACCTGAGCTACGAGGATATGGACCGCATCGTTACTCAGGGCAAGGAGCTCGGAGTATATTTCTACATGTTCACCGGCGGCGAGCCTCTCGTCCGCAAAGACGATATCATCAAGCTCTGCAAGAAGCACCACGACTGCGCTTTCTCCGCTTATACAAACGGAACGCTCATCGACGAGGAATTCTGCAAGCAGGTCGTTGAGGTCGGAAACCTTTCATTCTCTGTCAGCGTAGAGGGCTTTGCCGATACGAACGACGCGAGAAGAGGCGACGGCGTATTCGACCGCGTTATGCACGCGATGGATCTCATGAAGCAGTACGGTATCTTCTTCGGAGTTTCTGTATGCTATACGAGGAAGAATCTCGAGACCGTCGTTTCGGACGAATTCCTCGACATGCTCATCGACAAGGGATGCAGATTCGGCTGGTATTTCCACTACATGCCTGTAGGCGTCGACGCAGACGTCGACCTCATGCCTACGCCTGAGCAGCGCGAATACATTTACAACAGGATCCGCGAAATCAGAGGATTCGAAGGCGGAAAGCAGATCTACACCATGGACTTCCAGAACGACGGCGAATACGTAGGCGGATGCATTGCAGGCGGAAGAAACTATTTTCACATCAATGCGAACGGCGACGCAGAGCCTTGCGTATTCATTCATTATTCGAGCGCCAACATCCACAAGGATTCGATCCTCGACTGCCTCAGACAGCCTCTCTTCATGGCTTACAGGGACAATCAGGAATTCAACGAGAATCACCTCAGACCTTGTCCTATGCTCGAGAACCCGGAGATTCTCCAGCGCATGGTAGACGAGACCGGCGCGAAGTCGACGGATCTCATCACTCCGGAGGACGTACACGAGCTGTGCGGCAAGTGCGAAGCCTACGCGAAGTCGTGGAAGCCGGTGGCTGACAGGCTCTGGGCGGAGCATCCTCATCACGTGGCCAAGTACGACAACCACAAGGATCATCAGAAGGAATACCTCCAGACGGAGGCAGGAAAGAAAGCCTACAAGAAGGCTATGGCAAAGAAATAAAAATAAAAATAATAGACAGGATAATATTATATAATATAATTAATTCAATCGTAGTTGTTTGTCAGCCCCCGGATGTCCGGATCTGAAAACGCGTGGAATTAATGGGCCGGCAGGGTGAATCAGTTCCGCCGGCCTTTTTTACTATTAGCTTTTTAAACGGATTAGTTATTTCAGCGGATTAGTTATTTCAGCGGATTGGTTGTTTCAACGGAGTAGTTGTTTCGACGGTTCAGTTGTTTCAACGGTTTCGTCGTTTAGGCGGATTAGTTGTTTCGGCGGAGTAGTTGTTTCGACGGTTCAGTTGTTTCAACGGTTTCGTTGTTTCGGCGGTTTCGTTGATTCAGCGGATTTGTTGTTTCGGAGGTTTCGTCGTTTCGGCGGATTAGTTGCTTCGACGGAGTAGTTGTTTCGACGGTTTAGTTGATTCGGCGGTTTCGTTGATTCAGCGGATTTGTTGTTTCGGCGGATCAGTTGTTTCAACGGTTTCGTTGTTTCGGCGGATCGTCTGACGGAAAAAGGAATTCATGCAGGATTATGCAGAGCTGGATTATGCAAAGCTGGATTATGCGGATGCCGTTCTGGTCCTGCAGAGGGCTGCAGCTGGGAAAGTGTCTGGTGCGGTTTGTTTGTGAATGAGCACAGAGAGGAGAGACAGATGCTTATTTCTACAAAAGGAAGATATGCGATCCGCGTAATGATCGATATTGCGGAGCAGAATACGATGGGTTACGTGCCTCTTAAGGATGTCGCCGACAGGCAGAATGTCAGTGAAAAATATCTGGAGAGTATTATTTCGATGCTCGTGAAGGCAGACCTTGTGGAAGGCGTAAGAGGCAAAGGCGGCGGATACAGGCTTACGAGACTGCCTGATAAGTACACCGCGTGGGAGATACTCAACGCGTCCAACGGGACGATGGCGCCGGTGGCGTGCCTCAGGGAAGGGGCGCCGGAATGCAGCAGGCGGGATATCTGCAAGGCGCTGCCGATTTACGAGAATCTCTACAAGCTCATGGAGATGTACCTCGGCGGGATTACTCTGCAGCAGATGATGGACGGAGAAGTTATGTCGGCTGAGGATTTCGCTGGACAGGAGATGTAGCGGAATTCAGCAGTGTGCAGAGATCGGAATAATACAGCAGGTCTATATATATCCGGCTTATATATAGATATAAGTTATAACTATAATTGACAATCGGGTACTAGTGCAATATAATTATCTCGAAAATCCTATTTAGTTAATAGGTTTTTAAGAAGCAGATTTTACATCACATAATCAACTATTGCTAAAATTTTTTTAAAACGATTGGAGAATTGAAAATGGCAAAAGTCTACACTTCGGCGGATCAGCTCATCGGCGGCACTCCGCTGCTTGAATTAACTCATATCGAAAAGAAATACGGCCTCAAGGCGAAGATCCTCGGCAAGCTGGAATATTTCAACCCGGCAGGCAGCGTAAAGGACAGAATCGCAAAGGCTATGATCGACGACGCTGAAAAAACCGGAAAACTCAAGCCCGGCTACACTATCATAGAGCCGACTTCGGGCAACACCGGCATTGGTCTGGCAGCAGTTGCAGCCGCGAGAGGATATAAAATCAAGATCGTAATGCCTGAGACGATGTCTATCGAGCGCAGAAAGATGATGCAGGCGTACGGCGCTGAGCTCGTGCTTACAGAAGGCTCAAAGGGCATGAAGGGCGCTATCGCCAAGGCAGACGAGCTCGCGAAAGAAGATCCGAAGAGCTTCATTCCTGGCCAGTTCGTAAATCCGGTCAACCCTAAGGCTCACAGGGAAACAACTGGTCCTGAAATCTACAGCGATACGGAAGGTGCTGTTGACATCTTCGTAGCAGGCGTAGGCACAGGCGGCACGATCACGGGTGTAGGCGAGTACCTCAAGTGGCAGAAGCCTGAAGTAAAGGTTTACGCGGTAGAGCCGGCTTCTTCACCTGTACTTTCGACGGGCAAGGGCGGTTCCCACAAGATTCAGGGAATCGGCGCAGGGTTCGTTCCTGACACCCTCAATACGAAGATTTACGACGAGGTTATTCCTGTAACGAACGAAGACGCGTTCGACATGGGCAAGCAGGTTAACGGCTCGGAAGGCGTGCTCATCGGAATTTCATCGGGTGCTGCAGTATGGGCTGCGGTTCAGCTCGCAAAGAGACCTGAAAACGAAGGAAAGACCATCGTAGTTCTGCTCCCTGACGGCGGCGACAGATACATCTCGACTCCGCTTTTCGAATAAATTTTACTGAATAAGCATATATTGCCGGATTTCTCCAGTGCTTCGCGCAAGGAGGATCCGGTTTTTTAATTGCCATAGGTATTTGAATGGAATGATTGCGGGTAGTATAGTATAATCAGTTATCAGTTATTTAAGAGAAATCAGGACGTTAGTGATGGATACAGACGAAATGCGTGAGGCTTTAAAGTCGAACGTGAAAAAAGTAAAAGAGCCGTTTCTGAAAGTAATTCTGAAGATACTCTTCAGCCGTATCATGCTCATAGCCATCCTCATAGCGGTGCAGTGCTACTTTCTTTATGTGGGGCTGAACTGGCTGAGCGGATACTGGAAATACTTCAGTCTCGGATGTAATATACTAGCGGGCGTCGTCATAATAGTGATACTGAACAGCAAGAAGAACGAAGCGTACAAGCTTTCATGGTCGATCATCGTGGCCGTGCTGCCGGTGGCAGGGCTTGTAATTTACATACTCACGCACTTGAACCCGCTCGACAAGAGGCCGCTTCACAAGATCAATATGAAGATCGAAGAGTCGAAGGAATATTCGGTCACGCCGCTGCCGGTGCGCGACAGGGTGGCCGAGGGTGACAAGGGTTTGCAGAAAGTCGTCAAATACCTTGAAACGACGGGCGGATTTCCGTGCTTCGACAACACGGAGGTCAAATACTACCCGATCGGCGACGATGTCTTCGAAGACATGTGCGCGGAGCTCGAAAAGGCGGAGGAATTCATATTCATTGAATATTTCATTATCGCCCCGGGGCATTTCTGGGATACGATCCTCGACATTCTCGAGCGCAAGGTGAACGAGGGCGTGGAGGTGCGCGTGATGTACGACGACATGGGCTGCCTCTGGACGCTTCCGAGACGCTATTATAAAAAGCTTCACAACAAGGGGATCATGTCACACGTGTTCGCCCCTATCAGGCCGTTCATATCGACGTATTACAACAACAGAGATCACAGGAAGATCATGGTCATAGACGGCAAGGTGGCGTTCAGCGGGGGCATTAATCTGGCCGACGAGTACATCAATGAATTCAAACGTTTCGGTACGTGGAAGGACAATGCATTCATGCTGCGCGGCGACGCCGTAAGGAATTACACGCTCATGTTCCTGCAGATGTGGAACGCGACAAAGGAAATCGACAAGGCGGAGGGGTACAAGGAATATCTGAACGTCGACAGTTTCAGGAAGCCTGATCTCGATACGGACGGATTCGTGATTCCGTACGCCGACGGTCCGAACAGGCAGGATGGTGTGGCCGAAAACGTATACCTCGATATCATAAACGGGGCGACGAATCACATAGATATCATGACGCCTTATCTGATACCGGACAACAACATTCTGCACGCGCTGAAGCACGCTGCGAAGACGGGCGTCGAGGTGAATCTGATAATGCCTCATATACCGGACAAGAAGCTGATAAACCTCGTGTCGAAATCGTATTACCGCGAGCTGATCAGGGCCGGCGTTCATATCTTCGAGTACACTCCGGGATTTGTGCATACCAAGATGGTGGCTGCCGATACGACGATCTGCGCGACCGGCACGGTGAACCTCGACTACAGGAGCCTGTATCTGCACTACGAATGCGCCTGCCTGATGTATAAGAATTCGGCGATCGCAGATATCGAGGACGATTTCTCGAAGACGCTGGCGAAGTGCAGCGAGATCACGCTTGAGAAGATAGACAGCTGGACGGTGTTCTTTACGATCTTTACAAGCATACTGAGGGTGTTCGCGCCGCTGCTGTAAGAGCAGGTGCTGGTGCTGGGAACGAAAATAGAATACAAAACCCCGCTGCCGGTCAGGCGGCCGCTCTTCTGCGCTCAGCCATGTTATACATGACATGAGGCTGCGGAAAACGGTGCCTGAGTAACGGCAGCGGGGATATTTTTTTGTATGAAACCGGGTCATTCGCAAGACCGGACAATTAGTGCAGGACCAGATGAAACCGGATAAAACCGACTGGATCAGCCGGGCAGCTCCGGCACGGCTGTGAGGTCAGTATTTGGCGTGATATCTTTTTTCGTATTCTTCTATGAGCTCTGCCCTGAAGTTCGGATCTGCTATCTCTATAAGGGCTCTGGAGCGCTCAGGAAGCGATTTGCCCTTGAGATGGGCTATTCCATTCTCGGTGACTATATAGTCGGCGTCTTCTCTTGTCAGGGTGACGTCGGCGCCGTCTTCTATGAAAGGCGTGATCTTCGAAACGACCTTCCCCGAAAAATCAGGGACGCTCGACGTCATGGCTATGATGCTCTTGCCGTGGTGGTCCGTAGAGAGCGCGGCACCTAAGTTGAGGCTCGGCTGGCCGCCCGCGCCGCTGAACTGATATTCGCCTATGCTTGTGGAAGCGATCTGGCCCATCAGGTCTACGCTCACGGCCGAGTTTATTATGCACATGTTCGACTGCTGTGCGATTCTGAACGGATGGTTGCAGTAGGTGGCAGACATGAAGAAAACGTACGGGTTCAGATTCACGAAATCGTAGAGCTTCTGCGAACCCATTACAAAAGACGTGCACATTTTGCCGGGCCACGTCGTGCAGTATTTGCCTGTGATTACGCCTTCTTCGGCGAGCTCAACCATGCTGTCGGAGATCATGTCCGTGAATACTCCGAGGTCGTGCTTGTTCTTGAGCGAATGGCAGACTGCGGCAGGAATGGTTCCAATGCCGACTGAGATCGTCGCTCTGTCGGGTATGAGCGAAGCGCAGTATTCCCCGATAGCCAGCTCTTTTTCGGTGAGCTCCGGAAGAATGAGCTCTGGCAGAGGCTGGTCGCATTCGACGAATCTGTCTATTTCCGTTACATGAACGAATGTGTTGCCCATCGTGACAGGCATGTTGCTGTTGACCTGAGCTATTACACGGTCTGCGTGCTTTACGGCGGCCATCGTGTAGTCGATAGATACGCCGAGGCTTACGTAGCCCTTGTCGTTAGGCGGAGTGACGGTGACCATGGCTACATCTGCTTTGAAAAGACCTTCATCGAAGAATTTGTCGACTTCCGAATAGTGGTTCGGTGTCACGTCGCCGTAGCCGTCGGCGACGCACTGCCTCGTGCCGCCGCTCAGGAACCATCCGTCGAAGTGGAAGTTGTCTTTGTATTCGGGACGTGTGTATTCGCCCTTTCCGAGAGACTGCATGTGGTGAATGTGGACGTTGCGGTAGGCGTCGTGATTCTCGACCATTGCGCTGATCAGAGCCTGCGGCTCGGCTACGTTGTGACCTATTACCACGTGGTCGCCGGAATGTATCAGCTCCACGGCTTCTTCGGCCGTGCATTTGTTGCTGTTGTAGTACTCCTGCCAGTTCTGCATAAAAAAACCTCCGAATTATCCGAATTATTTATCATATCCCGGCGATGAACATCTCGAGACCGAGTTTCGCGTCCATCACGCCGAGTTTTACGTTCCTGTCTATGTCATATGCCTTCAGAAGGATCTGCTTGAGTTCGCGCGAAGTGTACCTGGAGGCGGGCCCTGACAGCATGTTCATTCTTCTGCTGTTTATCTTCAGTGTGCCGGTCAGGTAGCTGCGGTTCACGCGATGCTCTGCGCTTTCCTGCATCAGCATCATGATTTCGTACTGAGAGCAGAGGAGGCCGAGAAGCTTGAATTCGTCGCCTCCGTGTGAAAGTATGGAATTGAGAATCTTTATGGCATCCGACTTGTGTCCCTTGTTGACGGCGTCGGTGAGAGCAAACACGTATTTTTCCTCGTTGCCGAGCACGATGTCTTCTACATCTTCAGCCGTAACCTGCGAACCCGCCGCGTAAAGCGAGATCTTCTCGATGTCGCTTCTGAAATTGTCGAGAGTGTAGTCTGAATCTTTGTCGTAGTATCCAGAGATGTCGATGATCAGCTCCACGATGTCGGGTGTGAAGCTTACGCCGCCCTTCTTGAGATACTTTCTGACGAAAGCCCTCAGCGTTTTGGGCTGGAGCTTCGAGAAATCGTAGATCTTTCCTGCGGAAGAGACAGCATCGCTGAACGCCTTTCCGGCCGCAGAAACGTCGGGCATCGTGAAGAGGAGAATCGTCGTGTCAGGTACGTTTTTCACGTATTCGGTGAGATCTTTGAGCGCCGGATGTTTCGAACCGATGTCTGAGACTCTCACGACTTTTCTCCGGGACATTACAGGCAGCATTTCGCATGCGTCTATGACGGGCTGAGCCGAGTCGAGAGACATGCTGTCGAAGTCGGCGTAGTCGAACATCTTTACGGACTCCTCGACGTAACTGGAGACGATCTGTCCGGTCATCCAGCGGATCAGGTAATCCTCTCTGCCGTGAAGCACGACGACGGACGGCATCGTGTCGTTTTTCAGATCTTCGAGTGCCGTCTCATATCCGGGTGTGTTGTTCTTGTTCCATGCCATATCAGTACTTTACCTTGTATCTGCGTTCGAAATCTTCGATGAGCATATCCCTGTAGTCAGGATGAGCTATTCCTATGAGCGCGCGGGCTCTGTCCTTCAGATTCTTTCCTTTGATCCGCGCAATGCCGTATTCGGTCACGAAATAGTCCGTGTCCTGGCGCGGAACTGTGACAGACGATCCTGTCGTGATGTGAGGGAGTATGCGCGACGAGCGCTTTCCGTTCTTTTCGTACGTCGAAGTGAAGGCTACGACGGAACGGCCCTTGCCGTCGAACGACATGTCGGCTCCGCGGACGAAGTCGAGCTGGCCGCCGGCGCCGCTTATGAGCTTGAGCCCTGATGTTCCTGAGACCACCTGGCCCATGATATCGACTTCTATGCAAGTGTTTATGCTGATGAAGTTCTTGCAGCGGGCGACGTTTCTCGGGTCGTTCGTACGTTCTGAATTCTGCAGTTTTATTGCCGGATTTTTATCGATCAGGTCGTAGAGATCCTGCGATCCATATGCGAAGCAGGCGACCATCGTGTCTCTGTCAAATCCTTTCTTCGAATTATTTACGACGCCTGCTTTCCAGAGTTTCATGAGTCCGTCTGACAGAATTTCGGAATGGACGCCCAGATCTTTTTTGTCCATGAGGCATTCGCAGATGGCGTTCGGAATGTTGCCTATGCCTATCTGGATCGTGTCGCCGTCGTTTACCAGCTCAGCGCAGTATTCGCCTATTTTCCTGTCGACTTCGGTGAAAGGCCTCGACGGAGCGATCGGCAGAGGTTCGTTGTATTCGATGATGTGAGTGACTTCGTCGGTGTGGATCATGCATCCAGGAGAAGCGCACCACGGAACCTTGTTGTTGACCTGTACCATGACCATGTCGGCCGCCTGTACAGCCTGACGGATGAAGTCGGCGTTGACTCCGGTGCTCATATATCCGTATTTGTCAGGCCTGCTGACCTGAACCATAAAAACGTTGATCGGTATTACATGATCCCTGAAGAAATGGGGAAGTTCGTAGTAGTAGCAAGGCACGTAGGTGACATTGCCGTTGTTCATATATTTCCTCGTTGCCTTGGACGCGAAGAGAGATTCGAAGATGAAGTTGTCTTTGTACTCCTCCTTGCAGTATTCCTCTCCGCCGCTGCTGAGACCATGCATGATGCGCACCTTTTTGTAGTCCTGGGCGTTTGCGATAAGAGCTCTTACGAGACACTCGGGCCTGGACGCAGCACCCGCGATCAGAACGCGCTTGCCGTCTTTGATGGACTGTACAGCCTCATCCGCTGTGCACAGCTTATCCATATAAGTCTGTCTCCAGTCACTCATTTGATATCCTCCGTTTTTAATGTAATTGCGTTTATAGATAAATTGTGATTCAGATCGTTAGTATACTATCAATTATAACACAAAAGTTTCCGGATGATGAGATTTCAGGACGTTTAAGCACGTAAAGTGCCGCAGGCCGCCGAAGCCGCGGAAATGCGCGCCCGGCTGGAAGGCGAGGGGAATTTTCCGGGTGCGGAAATGGGAGGGTGCGGATGGCGGCCTGGTTGTGTTTATGTTAACAGGGCAGAGCGGGGAAGCACGGTGAATTTGTTAGGTGCGGGAATAGGTGGTTGCGGAAGGCGGTCTGGTTGTGTTTATGTTAACATGGCAGAGCCGGCGCTCAGCCGGACGAGGATGGTTCTGCTGATCCCGGAATGTTCATTCAGCCGGTCTGCGGTGCGGCTGCGGGCTCCGGCTTCATGCACCTGACGGAGATGCCGCGGCGGCTCTTTCTGACCATTACAGCACCGCGCAGATCGTTGCGCCAGACGCTGCATCCGGTGTCTTCAAGCCGTCCGATCGCGTCTGGCGACGGATGCCCGTAATTGTTCTGGCCAACCTGTATGACCGCCGCGGCTGGATTCACGGCATCCAGAAAAGATGTGCTGCTCGAGTACTTGCTTCCGTGATGGGCAACCTTAAGAATGTCCGCAGACAGTATATCGGCATTTGACGATACGAGCTGATTTTCAAAGCTTTCGTCGATGTCGCCGGTGAAAAGATAAGATACGCCGCGATAGGTGACACGCGTCACCATCGAGCAGTCGTTCTCGTTTTCAGGGTCGGCGGCGAGCTTCGCAAACTCCTCGGCAGACCTTGGAAACGGAGACAGGACTTCTATTACAGCGCCGCCGGTTTCTATCCGGTCGCCGGCCTGAGCGAAGATTATATCTTCCGCCGGCACGCCTGTATCGCTTACTATATCTTTCAGCTGTGAGCGATAGGCTTCAGAGACGAGCAGCTTTTTTATTTTCACGTACTTTGACAGTGAGCAGAGGCCGGCGTAATGATCGGTGTGCAGGTGGCTTATTACGGCGAGATCGATCGTGCCGGTGCCGTTTCCGAGAAAATACGGCATTAGTGTTTCGCGCCCGACATCCCTGCGTTCGCTTCCGCCCGAGTCGAAGATGATGTCTGTGCGGCCGGCTCTGAGATGAGCGCAGTCGCCCTGGCCGACGTCCACGAATACCATCTGCGCGGAAAGGCTGGCGTAATCGTGCGCGAATCCGGCTCCTGCGCAGACTGTCAAAGCGGCTGTCAGCACCAGAGCAAGGGCGCGCACTGCCTGCCGGGAGGCGCGCCGCTTTACAAAAGAGATGAAGCAGCGGCCGCTCTCTCCGAATGCGAAAAACAGCAGGAAGTAGTACATCAGAAAAAATCCGTACCGCGGAGAAGGCAGGTAGATGCAGCCGGGAAAGCCGCCGTCCGTCAGCGAGTTTATAGCGATGAGCAGACGCACCAGCATCTCGTTCATGAGGGCCGCTGCGCTGAAAAGGATCTGAGGCCCGAAACTCAGCGGGATGAGAAGCGCGCCGAGAGGAACGATGAGGCCGGCCAGCGCGATCGAAGGGGCGTTCAGCAGAAGGCCGGCCGGCGAGATGTAGTGGAAGCTGTAAAGAGTGACCGGCATCATGCCTAGCTGGATGGCGATTGCTCCCGCGGCGTTCTGCGCGACCGTCCGTTTCATGCTGTATCTGACGTAGTCGGCAGGAAGCATCTCGCGCACGTCAGCCGGCGGAGGAACCATGAGACTGGTAAGCGGGCCGGTCACGACCGCGATGGTGATGACTGCGGTGAACGAGAGCAGGAAACCGGCTGAGAATATGTACGCCGGATTGAATACCAACAGTATAAGTGCGGTGGCCGAGATGCTGCTCAGCATATCGTAGCGGCGGATCAGCGTTTTTGAGATTATAAAAAATGTGATCATCATTACGGCTCTTACTACGGAAGCCGAAAAATCTGCGAGAGCCGCGTAGGCAGCAAGACACAGCAGCACCGGCA
Organism: Anaerovoracaceae bacterium; assembly: GCA_050946535.1. Classification (GTDB taxonomy): domain Bacteria; phylum Bacillota; class Clostridia; order Peptostreptococcales; family Anaerovoracaceae; genus RUG708. Next base: position 73,735 of record JBMNUZ010000005.1, on the reverse strand, counting down.
CGTTTCCCGCGAATGTGCGCGGCTTCCGGAACAGCAGATTTATTATGCCGTAGACGAAACCTACGTGGAGTCCGGAAGCCGCGAGCAGGTGGCCGGTGCCGTTCTCGCGGAAATTCTGCTGTATATCCGGGTCGAGGTAAGTGTTGTCGCCGAAGAGAATTCCGCAGAGCATGCCGGCGGCATCGGGTCTGACGGCGCCCCTCAGCTTTTCTTCGAAGCCGGTTTTGAACAAGGCCAGCGAGTGGGCGCCCCTGCTGCTGACGCCGCCGGCCTCGAAACCGGTCTGGTAGCAGGACATGCAGCTCAGCACACGGCGCGAGCGGAGCCATCTGCTGTAGTCGAAACAGCCCGGATTCGAAGCAGCCGCCGGCTGCTTGAGCGTGCCTCTGACTACGGCGCGGCAGCCGGTGAAAACTCTCGGATCCGGACCTTTGTATTTGTACACGCTTACGCGGATCCGCTCGGAGCGCTGAACGAACTCGTGTGCGCCGCTTTCACCGTATGCGCCTTCTGTCAGCTTGATCGTGAAAGCGGCCTTGTCCTCGTCCAGGCCGCGCTGGGCATCTACGATGACGCCGGTCAGCTGCGCGGCCTGATCCCAGCGGCCGTCGAACTGGGATTTCTGGGAAAAACTGAGGGCACCAGCCAGAAATCCTGCCGTCAGGAAGACGGCCGTAAGCAGCGCCGCCGCCCGCAGATCGCCGAACAGCACTTCCGTTTCCAGTGCGCGTGCTTTCATTGCGCCTTCTTCCGCTGCGCGTTCTTTCGCTGCGCCTGCCACTCGTGCGGCAGTTTCCCTTGCGCCTGGTTTCATCTCGCCAGTTTTCGCCGAGCCTTTTTTCAGCGAGCCTGTCCCAGATGTGCCTTTTTCCTGCGCGCTGCCTCTCTTTCCACCGGCCTCAGATACAATATATTCATTATTTAGATAATTATGTAAATTAGAAGCGCTCAAAAAAAGCAGCGCGCAGCCTGCTGCGACTGACGCTGCCAGTATAACGCTCCCGAGCTTTCCGCAAGCCGCTGCCGGCGCTGCGGTGCCTGCCGCGAAAGACGCGGCGGCGACGACCAGAGGTCTTCGTATCATTTATGTCATTTTACGCACATGTAAAGACCTCTGCCGACCTTTTTCACGCCGCTCATGTTTGAGAGTATCGAGTCCACGTAAAGGTCGATGTCGGCGTAGTTGATATTCACGCCCTTGCGCCTCAGATATTTGAGTATGGTCAGCAGTCTTATCGGATAATCGCACGGATTCTTGAAATACGGGTGATTCCTGATAACCGTCTCGATTTCATTCTTATCAGGAAATACGGTCGGGCCGTTGTCGTATTCCTCGATCTGTGTCTGAAGGTGACTGATCAGGAAATCGAGCTGCTGCGTGTCCTTGTCGTATTCCTTGAAAATGGCGGCAAGCTCTGTGTAGAAGCTGAGCTCCTCCCTGAGTCTGTCGTAGTTTATCGGTATGTCCAGTGTTACTTCTGATTGCTGTTGATGGGTCTCTTCCATGGCTTCCTCCTTGTATTACCATTATATTCCAGAAAGCGCGCTGTGTCATTATCTTTTTCGAGTACTTGTAATGTACCCCTTTTCCCCGGTAAAAAAAAGATCTATTAAGATATCTTTAAGATATATTAAATTTTAATAAATAGATTCTAACATATGAGCAAATAGATCTTAACATATCTGCAGCGCGTTTGCCTGTGAAACACCACTATGTTATAATTTATAAAAATTCTGCTTTTCTATTTGTTTTGCTTTGAAAACCGCTGCAATTCAAAGCGGCGGACGGTTATGAAAGAGTATTATTATGGATAATGTTATAGACAACGACTTTATTCCGGGTGAGAACCAGAACCAGACGCCTGTTCAGAATGAACAGGAGCCGGAAGAGGGAAAAAGGAAAAGGAAAAAGAAAAAGAAGAAGAAAAAGAAAAAACATCCCGTCCTGAAGTGGATTCTGATAACGATTCTAGTGCTTGTACTGGCCGCGTGCGCATACGTCGGCTACGTTGTGATCACTGCGCCGTCGATCGATACCAGCAATATCTACAGCATGCTGAATACGACGTCGATGCTCTACGACTGCAACGGCAACGAGCTCGAGGCTGTCAGCACCGCGGATTCGCGAACGCTCGTATCGTACGACGAGATTCCTGACAATCTGAAAGACGCGTTTATCGCGATCGAAGACAAGACGTTCTACGAGCATCACGGATTCAACGTAATCCGCATGATCGGAGCGATAAAGAACAGCATCTTTTCGGGCGACCGGGTCGGAGGCACGAGTACGATAACGCAGCAGCTCGCGCGAAATCTGTACCTGAGCAGCGAGCGAACGATAAACAGGAAAATAAAAGAGGCGTATTACACGATAATCCTCGAGCATGACTTGTCGAAAGAACAGATACTTGAGGCTTACCTGAATACGATTTATCTGGGATATAACTCGAGCGGCGTCGAAGCAGCGGCAAAGGCTTACTTCGGATGCGACATACAGGATCTTTCGATCGCGGAGTGTGCTGTTCTCGCTTCTATTCCTAAGAGCCCTAACAACAACGCGCCTGTAAAGAAGATCGAGAAGGACCAGGTAGACTCAAATGCGGATATCATATCCGAATCGTCTGACGGAACATATGTGAACGTCTATAACGACGGATACAGGTCGCGTCAGGAGCTCGTGCTCAAAAATATGCTCGATCAGGGATATATCACTGAGAGCGAATACAACGACGCCATGAATGAAGACATCAGATCTGAGCTTATCCCTACAGAGCCGCTTCAGTCGACAGTAGCGACATACTTCACCGACTACTGCCTCGACGAGGTAGTGTCAGATCTTATGGATCAGTACAATCTCGACGAAGCTTCTGCAAGTGACATGGTTTACAACAAGGGTCTCAAGATCTACAGCACGATCGACGTCGATATGCAGGAAAAGGCCGAGGCTCAGTTCGAGAAGAGCTCCAATTTCCCTGGCGTCACGAATCTTCATCGTGACTCGTCGAGAAATATCGTAGGCACCGGGTCGAACAAAGGCACTATCATTCTGTACTATAAACCGAATTACTTCAGCGACGACGGCTCGTTCGTCCTGTCAAGCGACGAATATCAGATCGACAGCAGCGGCAATCTCGTCATTCTGAAGGGAAATAGGCTTAACATCTACGAAACGTCGAGCGGAAAGCCTCAGATCGAGTTCAAGAATATGTACGAGATGGACAGCGGCCACATGTACACTACAAAGGGAGGATATTTCAACGGGCTTACCGATGATTACCTGTCCTTCGACAGTGACGGAAACGCGGTTATTTCGAAGGATTTCCTCGATGCAAATCCGAATTACTTCCAGATCGGAGACAGCTCGGTAACGATTTCTTCGGACAACTTCACGCTCAATCAGTCGACCATCCAGCCGCAGGGAGCAATGGTGATCACCGACTACACGACCGGACAGATCAAGGTCATGGTCGGCGGCAGAGGCGATGTCAAGGGCAAGATGGTCTACAACAGGGCCGACAATCCAAGGCAGCCTGGATCGTCGATCAAACCGATATCGGTTTACGGACCGGCTATCCAGTCAGGCGTCGACAAGGGTACGCGTTATACGGCCGGCACGACGGTTGAAGACGCGGCGACGAGCAGCGGATGGCCTACGAACTGGTACAACGGATATCGCGGATATGTGACGCTCAGAACGGCTGTGGAGCAGTCGATCAACGTCGTATCCGTAAAGATAGTTAACGACATAGGGTACGATTATTCGGTTGAAATGCTCAAGAATAACGGTGTTTCGACAGTCGTCGAGACAGGGGACAGCACAGACCTCAACCCGGCGGCTCTCGGACTCGGAGGAATGATCAAGGGCATCTCGCCTCTGGAGATGACTTCGGCGTACGGAACGTTCGCAAACGGAGGTGAATACATCGAGCCTACTTCATATACGAGGGTCGAAGACTCGCAGGGCAACGTTATCCTCGAGTCGCAGCAGACGACGACTCAGGTTTACGACGAAGGTGTAGCCTGGATCATGACCGACATTCTGCGTACTACTGTAGAAAATGGTATTGCAAGCGGTGCGGCTATCGGCGTTCAGCCGGTTGCCGGAAAGACAGGAACAACCACGGACAACTTCGACGCATGGTTTGTAGGCATGACTCCGCAGTACGCGGCTGCTCTCTGGATCGGAAATGACTACAATATAGAATTGACCAGAGGATCAGGCGCGGCGGCTTCGCTGTGGGCGAGAATCATGAGGCAGGAATGCGCCGGCTTTGACTATGGATCGTTCGGCGACAGACCTGATGATGTTGTAGTCAGAAACGGAGAATACTACGTCAAGGGCACGAGAGCGCACGGCCAGGCGGCTCAGTGGAAGTCAGGAGACGGCGATACGACGAGTACGACGACAGACAGCAGCGGAACTTCGTCGGGTTCGAACAGTACGACGGACAGCAACAGCAGCCAGAGTACTGATTCCACTTCGGACACGGAAAGCGGAACAAACAGCGGAACAAGCAGTGGAACCGGCGACAGCAATAGTGGAAGCAGCGGAAGCGATACCAGCAGCGGCAGTGGAAGCGGCACAGGCAGTGGAAGCGGTACAGGCAGCGGAAGCGGCACCAGCAGCGGCAGTGGAAGTGGTACCAGCAGCGGAAGCGGAAGCGGCACCAGCAGCGGAAGCAGTGGCAGCTCCGGCCAGTCGGGTGTCGTAGACGACCAATAAGCGCCAATAGAGCAGGCCGGTGAACAGGCCGCTCCGCAGGCCGATCCAATAAGATTAAGAAATCAATAGACGGTAAATGTAAAGAAAGCGTCCGGCGTCAGTGCCGGGCGCAATGAAAGCATCCGGCGTGCAGTGCCGGACGTAAAGAAAGCGCCCGGTGCGAAGTGTGCCGGACGCTTTTGTATTTCCGCGATTTTTTTCTTGTCTTTCGCGGTCTGTTTTCGTACTTAGTTTTCGTATCTTTCGTGCTCGATTTTCTTACTTGGTTTTCGTGCTTTGATCTGCACGTTGCTTTCGCTGATCGTTAATAGACGATGTTAAAAGCCGAGCTCTTCGCCAGTGAGAATGACCTTGATGCGGCCGGCCGGACGGCAGAGACGTGTTATCACGATCTGCGCGCATATGCTGTCAGGACTCTTGCAGTTGCCGCATTCGCCAGTGATCGCGCAAGGCGTGCTCTTTACGTCGAAGCGCTGCATGTTTACCGGAGCGGCTATGTTCCTCGCACGCGAAACGGCGTCGTCGAGAGTCTTTGCGACCTTGTTCATGCCTGCTATCACGATAACCTGTTTCGGACCGTAGACCAGCGCGCCGGCCCTGTTGCCGTTGCCGTCTATATTTACGAGGATTCCGTCTTCGCTGATCGCATTTGCGCTCATGATAAATGTGTCGCAGAGCAGCGCTTTCCTCATGAGTTCGACACGCTCTTCAGGCGTCGCTGCTTCGTCTCTGTCTATGCAGATGTGTGACGCTTTCATCTTTTCTATGATTCCGAGCTCGTCCATGGTTCTCGATCCGCCCCATGAGACCACGTCGCCGTCAGGGACGAGGCTTCCGGCCAGATCGGCGGCTTCGGCTCCGGTGCTGCAGTAATATGCCTTGAAATGTCTGCTTTCCAGCGCTTTAACGACGCGCGGCCCGAGCAAATCGAATCTTTTCTTTAAAGCTTCTGACATCATGATCGTTTCCTCCTCAATTATCAAATCGCTAAAAGTTCGCAGATTTCCTGAATATTAATAAAAATTGAAAATTATTAAAGTAAAATATATAAAATATTAATAATAAGAATTCTGTATTTTCCAGCTGCCTTTCCTCTCTGCCAGTTTTTTCGCTCTGGCAGATTTTTCCGGCGGTTATTAGTTCGGCCAGCTTCTCATTCCGTCAGCTTTTTTTCATTCCTGCAGCATTCCAGCATCATTTTCGTTCTGCCAGCTGTTTTCATTCCTGCAGTATTTCCCGCCAGTTGTTTTCGTTCCCGCCGCCTCCTTTCCGATTTCCGCCTGCTTTTTGCTGAAATCCGGAATACACGGGAGAACCCGGAAAATTTCATATAATTCGCAAAATTCCGAAAAAAGCAGAAAAACCGCAGGGACAAAAATAAATTTCTGCCGTTCGGGAATTTTTTTTATACCAGGGCTTCTTTTTTAGTAGTTTATTATATTTTCCTGCAGACCGGAGATTATTTTCAGAAAAATTTTCTGGAAATGTGCGGAAAATAATGCCATTATGATGCGCAGGGGTCTGTTCGTTAAAAATGTTACGCAAATATTACACGTTAGTTATGGTTTAGTTACCGATTTTGATAAGGATTGACACCTAAAGTATTTTGCAATAAAATGAACGCGTAATAAATTTTTAAGGTTTTACACCAAATTTTTAAGTAATTTATATAAGTTTTTCATTCGGAAATCAATTCCTACGGCCGTCGGCAGACCGCATTCTTTTATTTTCCGGGCGCTCCTGTATAGGCCTTGTATTGATCTTGAGTGAATTATTTGTGCAATATAAGATTGAGGTTTTTTATGAAAAGTCACACGCGTGCCATGCAGCGATGGACGGCTGTTGTACTGACGGTTCTCCTTGCTGTAACGGCAATATTTTCACAAACTATGATCGCTTCGGCGTCGGACGATAACGTATATGTAAAGCAGATGGGCAGCGGCTATTGTACTCTTGCTTCTGCCACCATGATGCTGAGGTCCAAGGGCAAGATTGAAGGCATGTCGTCATGGACTTCGATCACACAGCAGTCTCTGAAATCGACAGCATGGATAAGCGGAGCGGGTCTGAGACACAGCTTCACTTACGCCGGCATGTCCGTTTCATACGGCAATTTCACTGAGTCTGATATTAAATCGACTCTTATAGCAATGCTGAAGAAACATCCTGAGGGCGTGGAGATCTACGAGAGAGCTCTTCCTCATGCGATTCTGCTCACGAGATACGATTCGGGCACAGACACATTCTATTGTGCCGATCCTGCTCTTTCAGCGAGTGAAAGAACGCTCGCAAGTTCGTATCTGCGCCACGTATCGAGCTCGTCCACGACTGCAGGTGTTCAGCAGGATATTATCGACGGACTCGATTCGTACTGGTACATCTCGAAGTACAACAGCGAGGCTTCGGCGGCTTACGACAGCAGCGATCTCAATTCAGGAACGAGCGACAGCTCGTCGACGGATACGAGCAGCGACAGCAGCACTTCGACGGACACCAGCGACAGCAGCTCGTCAACCGATACGAGCAGCGACAGCAGCACTTCGACAGATACGAGCGACAGTACTGCAACGTCGGATGACAGCACAGATACTTCAACAGACACTTCAAATGAAAACACCGGCGTTCTCGATGACTCGAGCGTTTCGACAGATACCACTGATGAGATCGTAGACAGCAGCAGTTCGGACAGCGGCGTTATAAGCGACGGAGAAAACGTAATTACGGAAGATTCAGACGCGGTCAAGGTCAAGTTCGACAAGACGAGAGATTTCTCAACTGTATCGTTCAGCGACGTCGAGACTGCAGACTGGTTCTACAGTGCGGTTCAGTCGGCGTACGAGATGGCGCTCATGACAGGAATCTCCGATACCGAATTCGGAGTGGACGGTGACGTTACCATCGCTCAGTCCGTTACGATCGCAGCAAGAATCTACGCGCAGATCGAAGCGTTCACCGGAGTCGAGATGCCTGACTTCACTCCTGCATCAGGAGAGGCATGGTACACTCCATATGCTGATTACGCGTACGAAAAAGGAATCATCGGCACGAAGTACTATACGCTGACCCAGGTTGAGCCTGACAGGGCTGCGACAAGAGCGGAATTCGCGGAGATACTGAGCGAAGCTCTTCCTTCGGCTGCTCTTTCGGCGATCAATTATGTAGCTTCGGGTTCGATTCCTGACGTAGATGAAAATACGTCGGCAGGCGAGGCGATCTACATGCTCTACAGAGCAGGCGTGCTCGCAGGCAGCACCGACGGCCTCTATCATCCTGACAGCACGGTCACGAGATCGGAGGTTGCGGCCATAGTATCGAGAATGGCTGATTACACTCAGAGAATTGCATTATAGCCATTGAAACATGAGATATTATGAGGGCTTCCCGAAAAGGGAAGCCCTTTTTGCGCACCCGGAAAAGCGCTGGAGCCGCAGATCATTTTCATGCATATTGTTGACACATATAATTACGAGTGCTATCATTAGTCACGTAAAAGAAAACATTCTTCAGGGCAGGGTGAGATTCCCGACCGGCGGTATAGCCCGCGAGCGCAAGCAGATCCGTTTAGATCACGGAGCCGACAGTACAGTCTGGATGAAAGAAGATATGTTAGTTTTTAGCGTGTTTTTGATGTGCCCTGATCGCTTTTTGATCAGGGCACTTTTGTTTTTACGGTGGTGAATCAGGAATATGTCGCAGACAGACAGAACTCAGGATGAAAAATGGATGTCCAGGGCGCTGGATCTGGCTCTGAAGGGCATGGGACACGTGAGTCCAAACCCGATGGTCGGAGCTGTGATCGTGAAGGACGGCCAGGTTATCGGAGAAGGCTATCATGAGCACTTCGGCGGACTTCACGCCGAGCGCAACGCCCTCGCCGACTGCAGGCGCAGAGGAAACGATCCGGAGGGAGCCGACCTCTACGTCACGCTCGAGCCGTGCTGCCACTACGGAAAGACACCTCCGTGCACCGAAGCGGTCATCGAGAACAAGATCGGACGCGTCATTTACGGGATGACCGATCCGAACCCGCTCGTCGCAGGCAAGGGACTCGATATTCTCAGGAACGCCGGCATTAAGGTCGACGGGCCTGTGCTTGAGGACAGATGCCGAGAGACTAACAGAATATTCATTCATTTCATCACCACAAAACTGCCGTACATAATCGTCAAATATGCTATGACGGCCGACGGCAAGATAGCTACGGCAGCCGGGGATTCCAAATGGATCACCTGTGAAAAGGCGAGGATGAAGTCGCACGGAGTCAGGAAACTCGTCTCGGCGATAATGGCCGGAGTCGGCACGGTCCTGGCTGACGACCCGATGCTTACATGCAGGACGGATGAAAACGTCAACCCGGTAAGGGTCATCTGCGACAGCAATCTGAGGACGCCTTCGGATTCACAGATAGTGAGAACAGCGAAGGACGTCGATACTATCATCGCCTACGGGGCTTCGGGAAGCGTGACGATGTCGTCGAGGGCAGAAGAACTGAAGGCGGCTGGAGTAAGGCTCCTTGAGATCCCGCGCGGCGATGACGACCGGCTCGATATGGAGACGCTCATACGCAGACTCGGCGAGGAAGGAATAGACAGCATACTCGTCGAGGGCGGCTCTGAGATAAACTTCTCAGTATGCAGAACGGGGCTCGTCTCCGAGGTACAGGCGTACATCGCTCCGAAGATAGTCGGAGGAGCCGATGCGAAATCCCCGGTCGGCGGTGAAGGCTTCGGCAGGCTTTCTGACTGCCTGATGCTGGGAAGGCCTGTGAAGATGGAGATGGCCGGCGATGATGTTCTTCTGGTCTACAGGCCGGGAAAGGAATAGGCGATGTTTACAGGACTGATTGAAGAATGCGGAACGATCGAATCCGTCGAGCGCGGAACGCGTTCTGCGAGACTGTATATACGCGGCGACAAGATATTCAGCGATCTGGCCGTCGGAGACAGCGTCTCTGTCAACGGAGTGTGCCTGACGGCTGCTTCGGTCGAAGGAAAGGTTTTCGGGGCTGACGTGATGCCTGAGACGCTCAGAAGGTCAAATCTGGGCACGCTGACCACCGGTTCGGAAGTCAACCTGGAGCGCGCGATGTCGGCTGAAGGACGTTTCGGAGGCCATATCGTGTCCGGCCATATAGACGGCACGGGGACCATCATGGATATGAAGCGCGAGGACAACGCGGTCTGGGTTACCGTTCATGCGCCGGAGAAAATCATGAGGCTGATTATAGAAAAAGGTTCTATAGCGATCGACGGCATAAGCCTTACGGTCGCAGGTCTCGGCGACGGGTTTTTCAAGGTTTCAATCATACCTCACACCGGTGAGGAGACGATTCTGCTGAAAAAGCACAGAGGAGACGTGGTAAACCTCGAGAACGACATCATCGGGAAATACGTCGAAAGACTGATGGCGACAGGCGGCGCGGCTGGAAAGCCTGAGAAGAAAGGTGTGGATTTCGAGCTGCTCGCGGAGAACGGATTTATATAGGATTTAAATAAATGTGCAGGCGCTGCGGGCCTTATTCAGGACAGCATCCGGTCGAATGCGGGCAGCATTCCGGCTTGTATTTCGGACCGGTATTCCGGTTTGGATCCGGAGCAGATATTCCAGTCTGCATTCCCGGGCATGACAACCTGCGGCGAACCCGGAAACGGAATCATTTCTGCACAACCGCATAATTAGCTATTATTTTTGAAGGGAAGTAAATATAAAATGTTTGAATTCGGAACGATTGAGCAGGCTGCTCAGGATCTTAAAGACGGAAAATTGATCATTGTTACGGACGATCCGGACAGAGAGAACGAAGGAGATCTGATCTGTGCGGCGCAGTTCGCGACACCTGCGAACGTGAACTTTATGGCGACTTTCGCAAAAGGCCTCATATGCATGCCTATGAGCGCGGAAATGTGCAGGAAGCTGGATCTTCCGCAGATGGTGGAAAACAACACAGACAACCACTGCACGGCTTTCACCGTGAGCATAGACCACAACGATACGACCACGGGAATCTCGGCGGTCGAGAGATCGTACACAGCCATGAAGACAGTCGAGGAAGGCGTCAAGCCGTCCGATTTCAGAAGGCCGGGCCACATGTTCCCGCTCAAGGCGAAAGACGGCGGAGTGTTCGAGAGAGGCGGACACACCGAAGGCACGGTTGATCTGCTGAGAATAGCGGGCCTCAAGGAAGCAGGCCTGTGCTGCGAAATCATGAAGGAAAACGGAGAAATGATGCGCACAAAGGAGCTCATCGAGTTTGCGAAGCTCCACCACCTGACGATGACTACGATCAGGGCACTGCGCGAATACAGAAGAGAACATAACTGCTAAGGGGTATTATCTATGACAAACGATTTTTTTAATTCTGCAACGATATTCAACGGTGAATTAAACGACGACGAAAAAGAAGGAAAGCCGGTAGTCGAGTTTGTCGTTTCGGCAAAGCTCCCTACGAAATACGGCGATTTCATCATACACGGCTTTCAGAACAAGAGAAACGGGGAGCATCACGTGGCACTCACCATGGGCGACGTGGGAAACGGCGAACCGGTTCTCTGCAGAGTGCACAGCGAATGCCTGACGGGCGATGCGCTCGGTTCGGCGAGGTGCGACTGCGGCGACCAGTTCGAGGCGGCCATGTACAAGATCGCAGAAGAAGGCAGAGGAATCATGGTCTATCTCCGCCAGGAAGGCAGAGGAATAGGCCTGATAAATAAACTCAAGGCGTACAAGCTCCAGGACGAAGGCATGGATACGGTGGAAGCCAATCTGGCGCTCGGATTTCCGGCTGACGCGAGAGATTACACCGTGGGAGCAGAAATACTCCAGTACCTCGGAGCGAAAAAGCTCAGGCTTCTGACGAACAATCCGCAGAAGATCTACGATCTCGAAAAATACGGGATCGATATCGTGGAGAGAGTTCCGATCGAGACCAAGCACAAGAAGCAGAGCGAATTCTACATGAAGACCAAAAAAGTCAAGATGGGACACATTCTCAAGACTTATTAATATATACTCGATGTCAGTAATATACTTGATGTCAGTAATCTAATCGATGTCAGTAATCTAATCGATGTCAGTAATCGATGCCAGCCCGCGGCTGCCGGCCGCCGGCGCATAACGGAGGAAAAACAAGATGGACAAGTCAAAGATCAACGTAATCGAAGGCAAGCTGGTTGCCGAGGGAATGCAGATCGGGATAGTATGCAGCAGGTTTAATGAATTTATCGTTTCAAAACTTCTCGACGGATGCCTCGACGGCCTCACAAGGCACAGCGTGCGCGAAGAGGATATAACGGTGGCATGGGTTCCGGGAGCATTTGAGATTCCGCTCGCGGCCAAGAAGATGGCTGAGTCGGGCCGCTTCGACGCGGTGATCGCGCTCGGAGCTGTCATCAGAGGAGCGACGAGCCACTACGAGCTGGTAAGTTCCGAAGCTACGAAGGGCATCGCGCAGTCTTCGCTCAGCACAGGTGTGCCTATCATGTTCGGAATCATCACCACGGAAAACATCGAGCAGGCTATCGAGCGTGCCGGCACGAAGGCTGGAAACAAGGGCTACGACTGCGCTCTCGGCGCTATCGAACTGGTCAACCTGTTCCGCAAGTTTTAATCACGGAGCCTGGGCATGAACGGAATCGGAAAGAGAGACTACGGGAGCTGGATACCGGCAAGTACAATCCGCATTCTCGATATCATTACAATATCTCTGATGGCTCTCACGCTGGCTTCGAACAACTGGTTCCCGCGTGAAGTCACGGTGGTGATCGGAGTCATAATGATATTAGTCCTGATGTTCTCGCTTTACATGCAGTCCGCGAGAAACAGGATGTCGGCGTATGACAAGGGCGTGATGCTCGAGATGTGTGATTTCACGGTATCAAGGCTGATGTTCGGCAGAGGTACGTCAGAGAGCGATGCGGAAGAATCCGGAGATGAGGAATCCGCGTCCGGAAGCGGAGACGAAACTGCTGGTGATGATGGAGCTGCCGGAGATGCTGAAACTGCAGAAGCGGAAGAGAATGCTGGCAATGCGGGAAATGAAGAAGCTGAAGAGGCTTACGGCGAAGACAGCGGCGGCGAGGCTGCCGGCGATGATGATACTGACGGTGATGCCGCGCTGCGCATAATAGATGTGGGATGCTTTACGGGGTGCCTTTCAGTCAGGGCGGCGTTAAAATTCGAAGACGCCGTTGTGAGAGGCGTCGATGACTGGCATTCGGAAGCCAGCTCCGGACAGTGCACGAACAACGCCATCGCAGAGGGCCTGTCTGACAGGATCGCGTTTGAAGAGCAGGACATCAGCAGCCTCAGCTATCCTGACGGGTCGTTCGACGCTGCCGTGACCTGCTACGGTTTCAACAGGTCTAAAAACAAAAATAAGAAGGCTCTTCTGGAGGAAAGCCTCAGAGTAGTCAGGAAAGGCGGCGCGTTTGCTTTTACTGATTTCTTCAGCAATCAGAGAGAGTACGGAGACATCGTGAAATATCTCGAGGAACTGAAGCAGCGCCTCGAAATCACAGAAATGCATTACGCGCCTAACATCGAGCGCATGGATTTCGTGCCTGCGCTGCTGAGAGCACCGTGGCTTCTCATGGATACCGGAATCATATTCGGCATAAGATAATTTAAGAAGATGCGCCGCTTGCGGCGGCATGAGGACCCCGCGCGCTGTTTCGGCAGCCGCGGGGTCTGGTCATGTCCTCAGGACCGAGTCGTGTCCGCGCGGGGTCCCGGGGACACAGCTTCGTCCCCAGGGTACGGCCTGTCCACTGGATCCTGCTTGTCCACTGGATTCTGCTTGTCCGCTGGGTTCTGCTTCGCCAGCGGGATTTGCCAGCGGTCCGTGGACGCTATATTGCGCGGGTCGTATTGTCTTTTTATTTGAATTATATTAAAATTAATAAATCCGTATCATATGAATTCGGATGTACATTTTTCGGACGTTAAACGGGGTGATTAAATAATGAAAGTATTAGCTACAGGAGGTGCCGGTTTTATCGGAAGCCACACATGCGTCGCGCTTCTGGAAGAGGGCTACGATGTGGTTGCCGTCGACAACCTGTACAACTCAAGCGACGAAGCGATCAGACGCATAGAACAGATCACAGGAAAGGAACTGCGTTTTTACAACGCTGACGTCTGCAGCAGATCTCAGATGAACGAAGTTTTCGACTCCGAGCCCGGAATCGACGCTGTAATTCATTTCGCTGGCTACAAGGCCGTCGGTGAGTCGGTTGAAAAACCGCTCGAATATTACTGCAACAACCTCAGCAGTACGATGGTTCTCTGCGAAGTCATGCGGGAGCACGGCTGCAAAAACATCATCTTCAGTTCGTCGGCGACGGTCTACGGGCAGGAGATGAAGAGCCCTATAACCGAGGAACATCCGAAGGGAGTGTGCTCCAACCCTTACGCGTGGAGCAAGTGGATGATCGAGCAGATTCTGATAGATCTTCACACCGGCGATCCAGAGTGGAACGTGATCCTCCTGAGATATTTCAATCCTATCGGCGCTCATCCGAGCGGCCTCATAGGCGAGGATCCGAAGGGCATTCCCAACAACCTGCTGCCTTACGTAGCTCAGGTTGCGATCGGAAAACTGCCTGTGCTCGGCGTCTTCGGGGACGACTACGACACTCCGGACGGAACAGGCGTGAGAGACTATCTCCACGTGATGGATCTGGCTTACGGCCATGTCGCTGCGCTCAAGAGATTCGAGGGCAATCACGGCGTGGATATCTACAACCTGGGAACCGGCAAGGGATCGAGCGTGCTGGAAGTCGTTCACGCGTTCGAAAAAGCGTGCGGCAAAAAGATCCCGTATGAAATAAAACCGAGAAGAGCCGGCGATCTTCCGGCGTACTGGTGCGATCCTTCCAAGGCGGAGAGAGAGCTCGGCTGGAAGGCTAAGTACGATCTGTACGATATGTGCAGAGATTCATGGAACTGGCAGAAAAAGAATCCAAACGGGTATGAAGGCTGATGAATACAGATGAATACTGAAATTAAAGAATCGTACGATTTATGGTGCAAAAAAGCAGATGACAGTTCGGTAAAAGAAGCGCTCGGAAAAATGAGCGAGGATGAAATCGAAGACGCGTTCAGAGCAGACCTCCAGTTCGGAACGGCGGGTCTCAGAGGAATCATGGAGCCTGGCACGAACAGAATGAACATCTATACCGTCGGCAGGGCTTCACAGGGTGTGGCAGACTACGTAAACAGCGCGTTTCCTGAGGGTAAGCGTTCGGTCGCCATAAGCCGCGATTCCAGAAACAATTCAGATCTTTTCAGCAGGACGGCGGCTTCGGTATTCGCTGCAAACGGCATAAGGGTTTACATCTACAGGGATATCATGCCGACGCCGTGTCTTTCGTTCGCCGTGAGAGAGCTCGGGTGCGCGGCAGGCGTGATGATCACTGCCAGCCATAATCCGGCCGAATACAACGGCTACAAGGCGTACGGAGATGACGGATGCCAGATCACGAGCGAAACGGCCGATGCGATACAGAATGCCATAGAAAATACCGATATTTTCGAAGACGTTAAAAGTATTGGCTTCGCGGAAGGCCTCGAAAAAGGCCTGATAAAATGGATTCCAGACGACGTCTACACCGCTTTCACAGAGCAGGTGAAGAAACAGAGCCTTATAGATTCGTCGGTTTCGCACGACTGCGCGATCGTCTATTCGCCGCTTCACGGAACTGGTCTGAAGCCGGTGCTCAGGGCGCTGACCGAATCGGGATATACCAATATCACCGTCGTCGAGGAACAGAGAAAGCCTGACGGCAATTTCCCTACATGCGCGAAGCCGAATCCGGAGAGCCGCGAGGCTATGCAGCTGGGGCTTGACTACGCAGAGAAAACGGGAGCCGATCTCGTCATGGCGACAGATCCCGACTGCGACCGCATAGGCATCGCCGTCAGAGACGGCAATGGAGATCTCGTGCTGCTTACAGGAAACGAGACGGGCGTGCTCCTCATGGACTACATATGCATGAGGCGGCTCGAAACGGGGACGATGCCCGATGATCCGGTAATGGTAAAGACCATAGTCACGACGGACATCGCCGAAAAAGTGGCGGCCGGCTACGGTGTAAAGACCATAAACGTGCTGACCGGATTCAAGTATATCGGCGGCACCATCGCAAAGCTCGAGAAGGAAGGCCATCCTGAGTCGTATCTGCTCGGTTTTGAGGAGAGTTACGGCTACCTGACCGGAACTTATGTCAGGGACAAGGACGCTGTAAATGCGGCGCTCATGATCTGCGACATGTTCGCGTATCACAGGTCGCGCGGGACGAGCCTGCTGGAAAGGCTTCAGCAGATTTACGACAAATACGGATTCTGCCTCGACAGAGTGCATTCGTTCGAGTTCGAAGGCGAAAAGGGCGAGGAGTCCATGGCCCGCATCATGAACGTTCTGCGTTCCGGCGTAAAGCGCATAGGCGGATTTAAAGTAATAGAGCTTACAGACTACAGGAAAGGCGTCGATGGACTGCCTGCAGCCGATGTGCTGAAGTTCAGGCTCGAGCAGGATATAACGCTGATCGCGAGACCATCCGGTACCGAGCCTAAGCTCAAGTTTTACGTTTCGATATATGCGAAGACAAAGGAAAAAGCCGAAATAAAGGAAAATCACCTGATGACCGATATCGAAGCGCTTGCAGACAAGGAAAGATAGAAAGATAAGTGAAAGAAGCGGACGAGCCACTCAGGCGGACCGCTCTGACATATTAATTATTAACTACAGAAAGTGAGAAAATATAGCTGATGAAAGGTTTAATTCTGGCCGCTGGCAAGGGCACGAGGCTCTATCCGGCGACGAAAGCGATATCAAAGCCGATGCTTCCTGTCTACGACAGGCCGATGATCTATTATCCCATGGCGGTACTCATGAGCATGGGCATCCGTGAAATTATGATAATTTCATCGCCTGCGGATATAGGCGGATACAACAGACTGTTCGGCAACGGAAGCCATCTCGGCCTTGACGTGGTATACGCCGTTCAGAACAAGCTCAGAGGAATAGCCGACGCGTTTATCATCGCAAAGGGATTTATCGGCGACGACGATGTGTGCCTGATGCTCGGCGACAATATATTCCTCGGAAAGGAATTCTACGATTCGCTCAGCCAATACACTGCACCTGTAGACGGCGCAGTGATTTTCGGATATCCAGTCAAAGATCCGAGTTCGTTCGGAGTCGTCGAGTTCGACAGCGACTTCAACGTCTTATCGCTTGAGGAAAAGCCTGAGCACCCGAAGTCGAACTACATAGTTCCAGGCCTCTATTTCTACGACAGCTCTGTTACCGACATAGCAGACGAAATAGAGCCTTCGGCGAGGGGAGAGCTCGAAATCACAGATGTGAACAAGGTCTATCTCGAGAGACAGAAGCTCAAGGTAAATCTCATAGACGAAGATACCGAGTGGTTCGACGCTGGTTCGGCGGACGGACTCCTGACTGCTTCTAACGCTGCAGCCCGCATCGAAAAAGAGAAGGGCGAGATGAACTGCATCGAGGAAATCGCTTACAGAAGAGGCTTCATAGATGCGGTACAGCTCAACGAGCTCATGCAGCCGCTCAAGAAAACCAAGTACGGAAAGCACATCGAGAAAGTCCTCAACGGAGAGATCTGACGATGGATATCGACAGGGAAAGAGTTTCAAACGCATTCAGGCGTTTTCTCGCTTCCTATGACATGAATCACCCTCATATAAAGATAAAGGCCGTGCATACTTTTAAAACCGCTGAGAACTGCGAATTAATCGCAAAAACCTGTGGAAAAGATGCAGACCTGGCGTGGCTGACGGGCATATTACACGATGTCGGGCGTTTCCCGCAGA
Source organism: Anaerovoracaceae bacterium (assembly GCA_050946535.1). Lineage (GTDB taxonomy): Bacteria > Bacillota > Clostridia > Peptostreptococcales > Anaerovoracaceae > RUG708. Next base: position 56,169 of record JBMNUZ010000005.1, on the reverse strand, counting down.
TGGTGAAATACGATACGTTCTGGGACCCGGCGTCGACGGACCATGCGGCTCTGGGAGCGGATATACTTTTTCGCGGCGGTCTGATAAAGGAATTTATCGATGACGACAGCTGTTATCCGATTTTAGAAAAAGCCGTGCGCTGGCACAGCGCCTACAGGCTGCCGGAGGATCTGACGAGTGACGAGCGCGCGTACTGCCTGATCCTGAGGGATGCAGACAAACTCGACATATTCAGGGTTTTTGCGGAGTCAGATCCGGTCGAGATATTCAGGTACGACAGAGAGAAATTTCTCCTGTCGCCGATAAGCGATGAAGTCATGGAAGAGATCAGAAAACGGAAAACGGTAAAACACACCCTGAAGAAGACGCCCGCAGACCGTTACGCAGGAGTCGCGGCCCTGGGTTTCGAGCTGAATTTTCCGGTTACTGAACGTCTTGTGAGGGAGCGCGGAGATCTCGACAAGTACCTTTCGATACAATTCAAGAATAAAGATACGGACAGGAAGAGACTGGAGATAAGAGAACTCCTGGGTCTCTGAAAACAATAATATCTGGGATTTTGGGAATGAAATGTCCGAGGGCTTGAAAAACGTACTGGCCCTTGAAAATAAAAAATGCCCGGCGAAGCTTTGGGGAAAATGCCCGGGACTCTGATAAAAAATGTCCAGTCCCTGAAAACAAAGATTTCCGGGCTTTTGAGAATTGCAAATATCCTGGAATTTTAAACAGAAAAAGAAAATATAACTATAAGAAAAAAGACAAGCAGTTCTTCGTGAACTGCTTGTCTTGCTTTTTGCAGATATTCCGTCTGACGGCCGCGATTCGCACGGACCTTATGATATGTCGCCGTGGACTATCATGGCCTTGCGGTAGACAGTTTCGACGTTGCGGGCGTAGACCTGCGCCGTGAAGCGCTTGTCGTAAATCTGAAGCGCGTTCGTGCCGAGCGTGGCGAGGAGAGCCCTGTCGTTCATGAGTTTATCGAGCGCTGCGGCCAGGCCTTCGACATCTCTCGTTTTGAATACGAGTCCGTTTATTCCGTCCTGGACGACGTACGGGTTGCCGCCGTAGTCGCTCGCTACTGCAGGGATGCCGAGGGAGAAACCTTCGAGGAGCGACAGGCTGGTTGCTTCCGTGCCGTACGAAGCGTTGAGCTGTACGTCTGTTATGCTCAGAATATCGGCGACGTCTTTTCTGAAACCGAGCATGAGCACGTTGTCGTGGAGCCCGAGACTGTCGATCTTGTCCTGCACCTCCTGCATAAAGCTGCTTTCGCCCGTTCCTGCGAACAGAATTTTAAATGACGGATGGTTTTTTTTGAGGATCTCAGCGGCATCTACGATATCCAGCTGGCCTTTGTAGTCGATCACTCTGGCGAGCAGCGATGCCGTGAACTCTCCGGGTTTTATCCCGAATTCCGTGCGGAGCTTCTCCTTTATATCATCAGAAGATGGAGTCAGGCGTTCGACTCCGTTGAATACGATTTCGATTTTCTCATCTGAGATGCCGCTTTCCGTCAGGTTGTCGACGGCGGCCGGGCTTACAGCGATGATCCGGTCAGCGTAATGCTCGTTGACGATCTTGTTGATGAGCTTTCCGGGTCCCTTGCTGATCTTCTTCGATACCGGAAACACCGAATGCCTCGTGTAGACAACCGCGCATCCGCATCTTCTGCCGGCTATGCGGCCTGAAAGCGAGCCGTGGGTATGAACTACGTCAGGTTTGTATTCGTTGATGACCTGTTCCAACGCTTTGACGGCTGCGTGATCGTATGATTTGTCAGGTGCGATATCGACTTCGAATACCTTGATGCCGAGCGCATTTATGCGTTCTGTAAGGAGGCTGCCCTTCGGGACTGCTGCAGCGGCTTCGTATTCATTCCTGTCCATGTATTTCAGATATGTCAGAAGAGCACGTCCCGCTCCTCCGACATTTGTGTCGCTGATAATATTAAGGATCTTTTTCAATGATATGTTACTCCTCTCATTATGAGTTCTCCCCAGAAACTCATGTCCTTATTATTCAGGACGCAGAATGTCACAGTCGGAACATCTGACAGCGGAGAAACCGCCGCATGTTTCGCACTTTCCGAACTGAGGACAGTCCATATTGCAGTTCGAGCCGTCCTCGGCGCGGTCGTAGAACTTGCACCATTTGGTGAACGTCCTGCTTCCCTCAGCAAGATGCATCTTGTCGAAGTACTGGCAAATGAAATAGCAGGCGCCGCCGTTAGGTCCTTCGAGGTGTTCTCCGCCGAACCATATGTCTTGAGACTGATTGTACTTGGAAACCGATTTCTTGTCCATGACTTGTTCCTTTCGCTGCAAATCGTTGCTATTTAGAAATTAAATTGTTACACGTATTATAACATATATAAATCGCAATGAACCTCGCGCAGTGATAAAGAAGCGTGAATTTCCAAAGATTCTGCCGGATGCGCTGAAGAGCAGGCAGAACCTTTGAGGGAGACATCCCGCGGCCGTGAAAAACGGGAGACCGATTCCGTGTCTGGTTTTCCAGTCTGTGCAGTTAGTCTGCGCTGAGCACCGCACCGGTGTTGGCCGATGTTACGAGCTTGGCGTAGCGGGCGAGGTAGCCTGTCTTTTCCTTAGGCTCAGGCTTTACGTATGCGGCGCGGCGTTTCTCGATCTCTTCGTCCGAGAGCTCGACTTCGAGCGATCTTTCCGGAATGTTGATGTGAATCATGTCGCCGTCCTTGAGAAGACCGATCAGACCGCCGGCCATGGCTTCAGGAGAAACGTGGCCGATCGATGCGCCTCTCGACGCTCCTGAGAATCTGCCGTCCGTAATGAGGGCAACGTCCTTGTCGAGTCCCATGCCTGCGATCGAAGAAGTAGGAGAGAGCATTTCTCTCATGCCAGGACCGCCCTTAGGACCTTCGTATCTGATGACGATTACGTCGCCCTTCTTGATCTTCTTGCCCCAGATGGCTGCAACGGCTTCTTCCTCAGAGTCGAATATTACCGCAGGGCCTCTGTGCTCGAGCATTTCAGGAGCGACGGCCGATTCCTTGACGACCGCTCCGTCCGGAGCGAGGTTTCCGCGGAGGATTGCGAGACCGCCTCTGTTTCTGTAAGGATTGCTTACAGGCCTTATGACTTCGTTGTCGAGAACAGGATGATTCTCGATATTTTCACCGACTGTCTTTCCTGTTACCGTCATGCAGTCCTTGTGGATGAGGTCAAGCTTGGTGAGCTCGTTCATGAGTGCAGGAATGCCGCCGGCCATGCCAAGCTGGTCCATGTGGTGCTTGCCGCTCGGGCTGAGCTTGCAGAGGTTAGGAGTGCGCTCGCTGATGCTGTCGAAGATGTCGAGCTCGAGATCGATGCCGGCCTCGTGAGCGATCGCAGGGAGATGGAGGACTGTGTTGGTCGATCCTGCCATCGCCATGTCGACCGTAATTGCGTTTTCGAACGCCTCACGCGTGAGAATGTCGCGCGGCTTGATGTCTCTTCTCAGCATTTCCATAACCTGCATGCCGGCGTGCTTCGCCAGTCTGATTCTCTCACCGGTGTCAGCGAGCGCCGTTCCGTTGAAAGGAAGTCCCATGCCGAGCACTTCGGTGAGCGAGTTCATGCTGTTCGCCGTGAAGAGGCCGCTGCAGGACCCGCATCCAGGACAGCAGTTTTCGGCAACGGCTTCGAGCTCGTCCTCGTCGATGTCGCCGTTCTGAAACGAGCCGACGCTTTCCATGACAGAGTTGAAATCGAGCGTGCGTCCGTTGAGGTATCCAGGCCTCATAGGGCCTCCAGATACTACTACAGCAGGAATGTTGAGGCGCGCCGCGGCCATGAGCATTCCCGGTACGATCTTGTCGCAGTTAGGAATGAGCACGAGTCCGTCGAGCTGATGTCCCCTCGCCATCGCTTCGATCGAGTCACAGATGAGTTCGCGGCTCGCGAGCGGGAATTTCATGCCTACGTGTCCCATCGCGATACCGTCGCAGATACCTATGGAAGGAAATTCGACAGGAGTGCCCCCGCCGATGATTACTCCTCTTTTCGCTGCGTCTGCCACCCTGTCGAGCATCATGTGGCCAGGGATGATTTCATTCTTTGCGTTTACGACGCCGATGATAGGGCGGTCGATTTCTTCCTTTGTGTAGCCCATCGCGTAGAAGAGTGAACGTACGGGAGCGCCCTTGGCGCCTGTCTTTATCTTATCGCTGTTCATTTTACGGTCCTTTCTCATCATGGATTTGCTTGATCTGGCTCAAAAGTCATTGCATAGTAATTAACTTATTAATATGCTGTATTTTACACTACACGGTTGCATTATTCAATGTAAGTAGACTATAATTTTAGCGTTCTGAATTGTTAAAAGTTCATTTTCATACATATAACAGCAATATAATGAGAGCGTGGAGCGTCCGCGTTTCCGGTCTGCACGGGCAGATACAAATGTCAGTCCGCTGCGCATGCGGTTTTCCGCCGTGCGTTAAAGACCGGGCAGGCGCATATACGGGGAAGGAGGCTGAACAGCATGAATGAAAACAGAGACAGCAGCACTCTGGACAGCCGTGATTTCGATGCGGAAGTAAAGGAAATCATCGAAATGGTAACCGAACGACGGTACAGCAAAGTGCGAAGTACGCTGCTCGAACACAATGCTGTCGACATAGCCGAATTTCTCGAGGAAATAAACGATGAGCTCGGTCTCGAAAGAGAGATACTGGTCTTCAGAATGCTTCCCAAAGACGTTTCGGTCGACGTGTTCTCGTTTCTTTCGGAGGACAATCAGGTCGAGATAATCAACGGCATCACGCAGAAGGAGACAGACCAGATAATCAAGGAACTTGCTTTTGACGATATGATCGACCTTCTCGAAGAGCTTCCGGCGAATATTGTAGACAAGATACTCGTCAAGACGACGAAGGAAGAGCGGAGCCTCATAAACACGTTCCTCAATTATCCGGAAAACAGCGCGGGCAGTCTGATGACGATAGACTACGTTCATCTGAAGAAAGATATGACCGTCAAAGAATGCCTTCAGCATATAAAGGAAGTCGGAGAAGACGCCGAGACCATCTATTCATGCTACGTAATCGGCGAGGGACGCCATCTGATAGGCATCGTTTCTCTGAAGACGCTTGTCATGTCGGATCCAGACGTCGTGGTCAGCACGATCATGCATTCGGACGTGATGTCCGTAAGCGTGCTCACCGACCAGGAGGAAGTCTCCAATATGTTCAAGAAATACGGCCTTATAGCCATGCCGGTAGTCGACAGGGAAGGAAGGCTGGTAGGAATAATAACGGTCGACGATATCCTCGAAGTAATCGACGACGAGACGACCGAAGACTTCCAGAGAATGGCCGGCGTGACCGGCGACAGCGGCGACGAGTATCTGGAAATGTCCGTGTGGAAACACGTGAGGACGAGGCTTCCGTGGCTGTTCATACTAATGTGCTCATATATGATTACAGGCGGCATAATAGCGAGGTTCGAAAACATGCTGTCGGCGTACATATCGCTCGTAACGTATATGCCTATGCTCATGGGTACGGGCGGAAACTCGGGCTCGCAGTCGTCGACGCTGATCATCAGAGGACTCGCTACCGACGACGTACACCTGAGCGATATTTTCGTCGTGCTGTGGAAGGAAGCGAGGATCGGATTCATCGTGGGTCTGTGTCTCTCAGCGTTGAATTTCGCGCGGATAATATTCCTGGATCACGATACCGTGGGTGTCGGGCTTACGGTCTGCGGGGCGATGCTGCTGATAGTCATCATCGCAAAGTGCCTCGGAGCGATGCTCCCGCTTCTCGCGAAGGCGGTCCATATAGACCCGGCGCTCATGGCGGGGCCTGTGGTTTCGTCTCTTACGGATATGATGTCGCTTTCGATCTACTTCGTGTTCGCGTCTCTCGTGCTCGGAATATGATGATGACATACAATGTAAACGTATGCTATAATTGTAAATGTATGTTATCTAAATGTATGCTATAATAAAGAACCAAACTTTTTTCAGGGGAAAATAAAATGGGGGATTATACGATATGAAGGAATCAAAAAACCGCAGATCACATAAGCTCTTGATCATCATTACGGCAGTGCTCGCTGTGGTGCTCGGATCGGCGGCGGTATATGCCGCTACTGCGGGAAGCGAGTCTGATCCGGTAGTTACAAAGAGCTACGTGGACAATGCGGTGGCGAACGCCGGCAGCGGAAGTTCGGAAGATTCTGACAGCGGATTCCAGATCGTCGAACTCTCTGCGGGCGAGACGCTTACAGGCTATCAGGATACCCAGATAGTACTGCGCTCGGGAGCGGCCACAGCGGTGATACCTGGTATCAACGGCATATCCGACCTGACGGACGGTTCGGATATTTTAAACGATGAAAAAATCGAGCTGAACCATCTGCTCATGGTTCCGAGAAGTGACGGCAGAGGAATAAAGGTCAGTGTCGATTCCTTCGTCATGGTCAAGGGCGCGTATACGATCGGCAGCTGACGGTCTGGGCCGTAAGATGCCGTGAATGGAGAATTAAGAAAATATAATACGCGTACGCGCAGCAGTCATGTAATATAACAACAGGGCCGGTTCACGCCGGCGGAAAGCAGCGCCCGTTTGTTTTTGCGGGCGCTGCGTGCATGTTCTGCATCAGAACGGAGTTTTGCCTCCGTGAGGAGGGTATGAATATGAAAATTTTTAAAACAAGAAACCGCAGAATCACATCGGCGCTAATAATTTCTGCGGTACTTGCTGTTTCGACAATAGCTGCCGCTGCAACCGGCGCCGGTACGGAGCTTTACCACAAGATCGTCGACTACGGCAATGGCATGGTCTACAACAACGTGGTGAGCGAGAACGACAACGGACGGCAGGAGAGCAATTTCACGGAACTCAAGCCGGGGAGCGTGCAGCCTGTAGTGTTCGCCGACGACACAATCTACGGAAAGCTGACGATCGACCAGGTCGCTGAGTACGCCGAGGGACAGGGCTATCAGGTGCTCGGCGGCATCAACACCGATTTCTTCACTACGAAATACGGCGTCCCTATGGGAATAGTCGTCGAAGACGGCGTGTATAAATCGAGTCCTGAGGGATACAACTCGATCTGTTTCGACGAAGAAGGAAACGCAGAAATAGTTCAGAACACTGCGGTCCGCATAGAGATGGCCAATCTGGGCGGCGCAGGAGGCGGCACGGAAAACGCCGGGGAAGGCGTTATGCTGACTCATTACAACAAGATGAGGACGAACAGCGCCGGGCTTTATCTTTACGACGAGCATTTCTCGACGGTCTCGACGAGAACTTCGGGAGACGGATGGTACGTGAAGTTTAAAATCCTTGACGGCACGATGTCTACGAACGGGACGGTGACGCTTCAGGTTTCCGAAAAGCTGAAGTCGTCTTATCCTCTCGACATAGGCGAGGGATACATGGTTCTGACTGCCGGCGAAGATTCGAATCTCGATGTGGACTACGACAAATTCGACGTCGGCGACGTGGTGGAGCTTACCACTTATTCGTGGGGAAATGAGACGGTTGCGAATGCTGAGTGGGCGACCGGAGCCGGCGACCTCATAGTCGACAACGGTCAGGTTACGGACAGCTCGACGTGGGATCAGGCGCTTATAAATATAAATCCGAGATCGGCTTTCGGAATAAAAGCCGACGGAACGCTCGTGTTCTACACGGTCGACGGCCGCCAGGACGGTTATTCGACGGGTCTCACCATGCAGGAGCTTGCCGAGGAAATGGTAAAACAGGGCTGCGTACAAGCGGTCAATCTCGACGGAGGAGGCTCGTCGGCGATGACGATGCAGCTTCCGGGCGAGAGCCAGTCTGTGCTGAGAAACAGCCCTTCAGACGGGACGGAGCGGAAGTGCTCTACATACGTATTTTTCGTTGCGACTGAGGAGTCCGACGGGGTTCCGAAAAATCTCTACATGGCTAACAACGGAGCGGTAGTCTACACAGGAGCTTCGTTTGGCGATTCGTACACGGCTACGGACAAGGCAAATCAGCCGGCGACCGTTCCTTCGGATGTCACCGCGGAGGTTACTTCCGGACCAGCCTCTATAGCAAACGGAATCTTTACGGCCGGAGACTCGCCGGGGTATGCAGATGTGTCGCTCAGCTCGGCCTCGACAGGAGCCGCAGGAACGAGCCGCTTCCTCGTAACTGACACTGTCACTTCCTTATCCGTCAAGTGCGGAACGATGGATGTGACGAGCGGAGAGATCAGGCTAAAGAAGGGAGAATACACCGATCTGACGCCTTCGGACGAATACTACGGCAGACCCGTCATCACCGACAACACCAGCTTCTCGTGGAGTTCGTCGGGAACCGGCGGCTCGATCGACTCGAACGGACACGTAACAGCGGGAGACAAAACGAGCGAAACATATTTCACCGTATCGTCGGGAGGCCTTTCGAATACGGTAAAACTTATCATCGAAGGCACGTTCAGCGATACCACGCTTCACTGGGCGGATTCGTTCATACAGGATCTTTACGACAGAAATATCGTGAGCGGCATCGGCGATGATCTGTTCGGACCGGACATGAGCATCAGAAGATGCGATTTCATGGTAATGCTTTACAGAGCAGCCGGATCGCCTGCAGTGACTGGTTCATCGTCTTTTGACGATGTAGATTCGTCCGCGTATTACGCAGACGCTGTTTCGTGGGCGGAGTCGCAGGACATCGCAGCAGGAAACGGAACGGACTTCATGCCTGAAGATACTCTCACGAGGGAGCAGGCGTTCGCTTTCGTCTACAGATATATAACAGAAGTTAACGGTACGCAGGAAGTACAGGACAGCGTCCTCGACCAGTTCAGCGACTCGGATCAGATAGCAGATTACGCGAGGACAGCGGCGGCGGCTCTCGTATCCGACGGTATCGTCAGCGGGTCGGACGGAGAAATCAACCCTTCCGGCGAACTTTCGAGGGCACAGATGTCCAGAATCCTGGATTCGACGCTTTCGTATCTTGAAAACTGATTCGTGACAGTGGAGGAGAGACTTATGCAGCGGCGGATCTGACGGCAGGTCCGCCGGTCAGGAGGATATTCAGAGGACAAGGTACATGGAAAAAAACAGCACTAAACAGGTAAAGATGATAAGCACTGTAATGCTGATCACGCTGCTGGGGAAGCTGCTCGGCCTCATAAGGGACAGGATGCTCTCGATCAACTACGGCACGGGCATGTACGCAAGCGCGTTTCTCACAGCGAGCCGCATACCGAGGGTGTTCTTCGACATGCTCTTCGCTTCGGCCATCGCAGCGAGCTTTATTCCTATCTTCAGCGAATCTATCGAGAAGAGAGGCAAGGATCACGCGATCAGATTCGCGGGAAATTTCATAACCGTCATGGGAGCTCTGACCCTGATCCTCACTGTCGTCGGAATCATCTGTTCAGGAGGTCTCGTGGAGCTCTTCGCAAAGGGATACGACGCTGAGACCACGGCGCTGAGCGTAAATCTGACACGCATAATGTTTCCCACGATATTTTTCACTGGCATAGCGTATTCGTTCGTAGGAATACTGCAGTCGTTCGACGAATTCAACGTGCCTGCCTTCATCAGCGTCGTTTCTAACGCAGTCATCATTCTTTACTATCCGACGCTGAACAGCAGGTTCGGAATCTACGGACTGGCGGTGGCGTTTCTCGTGGGCTGGTCGCTCCAGGCGTTCATACAGATCCCGTCGCTCCGCAAGAAAGGATTCAGATATTATCCTTCGCTGAGCGTGAGAAACGACGAGATGAAAAAAGTGTTTGCGCTCATGCTTCCTGTGATGGTAAGCACATGGGTGCAGCCGGTGATGCTGACGATCAACTCGCGGTTCGCTTCGTACCTTTACAACGGCGCGGGCGTTCCGGCAATCGAGTACAGCACGAACCTCTACCTCATGATAATCGGCGTGTTCGTGCTTTCGGTTACGAACGTCATATTCCCGAAGCTCTCGAGGCTCGAGGTTTCGGACCAGCAGGACGAGTTCCGAAATACTATAAAGAGTACGATGCACGCGTCTCTTTACTTTGCGATACCGCTCATGTTAGGTGTTATGGCGCTTTCGTACGAGATCATCGACCTCATCTACGGAGGCGGTGAATTCGACGCGAACGACACGAAGATCACGGGATGGGCGCTTTTCTTTACATCGCTGGGAATGATAGGATATACTATACAGAACATCATCAGCAGAGCTTACTTTGCCAAGCAGGACGGACGTACGCCGCTTGTAGCAGGAATCATCTCGATAGCGGCCGATCTGGTGCTCTGCTGGGTGCTCGTCGGAAAACTGAGCGTAAGCGGTCTGGCTATAGCGTCGGCGGTAGCAAGTACGGTCAATGCGATCGTTCTCATGATCCCGCTCGAGCGCAGAGGCGAGGGCTTTATGTCAAAGAGATTCACCTGGGATATGCTCAAAGTCACCGCGGCTTCCGTCATCATGTTCTTCTGCGTGAAGCTGAGCGCGGATGCGCTTCACACGGTTACAAGCGGAGTCGCAGGCAAGTTCATAGTTATTCTGATCCCGACATTCATCGGAGTTGTTGTATTTTTTATTCTGACATATATAATGAAAATCGACGAGGCAAAGGCTATCGTCGGAAGATTACTGAAAAAGAAAAACAGTGATGCGGAGTAGTTTTCAGAGGGAGTAACAGTTGATATGACCGAAATTTTAAAAAGCAGCTTTATTTACAAGCTGTGTGCGGCTGTCGGACGATGGTTCAGCGGCCAGTGGCTCGGGAGCCGGATAATCCGCGCGTTCGTCAACATGAAAGACGAGGCGGATCTGGCGGAGGGCAGCATCTTTTACAGGGCCGGCGCATATATGCGGCGCCTGCAGTGTTCTATATCAAAGGCGCTGAAGTTCGACAAGCTTTTCGCGGACAGCATATTCGCGATGCCTTTTCTGTGGTGTTTCCTTGCAGTCGTACTTGCTCCGCTGATTCCGACGATGGTGATGCTGGGATTCATACTGCTCGGATTCATAGCGGTCATAATCAGGGCCGGCATCGATGAGGATCACACGCTCATGCGTGCTCCGATAAACCGATATGTAATTATATACGCAATCATCTATATTATAGCTACTTTTACATCGGTGACGGTTTCAGGAAGCCTGTACGTCGGACTTCTTTCAGTGGCGCTGATCATGTCTGTATTAATGATCGAAAACGCCATCAGGAACCAGAGGCAGTTCGATATTCTCGTCAAGGCGATGGTGATGGCCGGCCTGATCGTCGCTCTTTACGGCATTTACCAGCACTTCTTCGGAACAGGCGGAGGAGAGACATGGGTCGACGAGGATATGTTCAGCGACATTTCTACGCGTGTTTATTCGACGCTTCAGAATCCTAACGTACTTTCGGAGTATCTGCTCCTCGTGATACCTCTCGCAGCCGCGTGGATGTTTGCGGCTGAGGGCTTCATACGCAAAGCTTTCTACTTCATCGTGTGCGCGGTCATGTGCCTGTGCATGGTATATACATTCTCGCGCGGAGGCTGGCTCGGCCTGCTCTTCGCGGTCTTCATATTCCTGATTCTTGTAGACAGGCGTTTCATATTCCTGATCATTGCAGGAGCGGTTGCACTGCTGCTCTTCTCACCGGATATAATCGTACAGCGCTTCACAAGTATAGGAAATGTAACGGATACATCGACATCGTACCGTGTTTCCATCTGGATGGGCACGCTCAAGATGCTAAAGGATTACTGGCTGACAGGCATAGGTCCTGGAACCGCGGCGTTCAACATGGTCTATCCTGCGTACAGCTACAATACGGTTTCGGCGCCTCACGCCCACAATCTCTATCTGCAGATCGTCTGCGACGCGGGCATCGCCGGAATAATAGTATTTGCAATTCTCATCATCGTATTTATAAGAATGAACTGCCACGGAATCTCCGTGACGAAGAACCGCAAGGCGAAGCTGATGCAGATCGCGTCTCTGTCGGGAGCCGGCGGTTTCCTGGTTCAGAGCATGACCGATTACTCGTTCTACAACTACAGAGTAATGTTCCTGTTCTGGGCATATCTCGCGATCTCGGCATTGGCGTGCAGATACGAGAGCCTGAGCGATGACAGGCACATATTGAGAGTATAACCTGACATGAAAAATGTTTTTGCAGCCTGCCGGCTCGACCGGCAGATATTCCATGCCGTGAAAGGAGAAGCGTGATGGAGAACGAAACCAGCAAAAATCAGCCGGAAAAGAGAAGGTGGAAGATAAACTTTTTCGACATCATCATAATCGTGATCGTGATAGCTCTCGCGGGCGGATACGTGGTGTACAAGACGCACAACTCGTCCTCGGGCGGTACGCAGATGAGGGACGTAACGTACACTGTCGAGATCACCGATATCGACGAAAACACCATGGGAATGATCAACGAAGGCGACAGCCTGATCGACAAGGTTAAAAAATATCAGATCGGTACGGTTCAGAGCGTAGAGTTCTACCCGTGCGTAAAAGGTGTTGCAGACAAAGAGAACAATCAGTACGTCTATTCCGAGGTCCCGGGAAGGTACAGCGCGGCGATCACCGTCAAGGTACAGTGTGAAGATAACGGGGCTACGCTTACGGCTGACGGCGGCTTCCCGGTCAGAGTCGGTCACGAGACAAGCATTCTCGGACCAGGATATGCGGGAAGCGGATACATTATCTCAATTGAAAGAGGTGACGACTGATGAAATTCATAGATAAGGAAGGCCGTATCGGAGGCAAGATAAGCGTAATCGACATCATTGTGATCGTGCTCTGCATACTCGTTGTATTTGCAGTATATGCGAAGTTCCATCAGGGCGGCACTAAGGCGTCCGATATGGAGGTACAGCACATCACATATACCGTAAAGCTCGAGAGCATAAGGCAGAGCTCTGTCGAGAGCTTCAAGGAGGGCGACGCTCTCTATCTCCAGCAGAACGGTGATACGATCGGAACTATAACGAAGTGCGATCCTCAGCAGGCGCAGACCAAAATATCAAAGGACGACGGTACATGGGCAACCGGCACTGTAGAGGACAGATACGACCTCTATCTCACGGTCGAGGCCGATGCGACCGAAAACGGCGGGCACGTTTACGCCAACAGAGTCGATGAGCTCAACGTCAATTCGGAAATCAAGATGTGCACTAAATACGTAGAATTTACAGGCGTCATCACGGAGTTGAACAAGTAATGAAGATACTCATGGTCACCATGGGTCTCGACATAGGCGGAGCCGAGACTCACATAGTGGAGTTGTCGAGAGAACTGAAGGCGCGGGGCTGCGAAGTGCTCGTGGCTTCAAACGGCGGCGTATATGTTAAAGAACTCGAAGAATGCGGGATAAAGCATTACAAGCTGCCGCTCAACAGGAAGGATCCGTCTTCGGTCAGGACTTCGTACAATGGGCTGAAGAAACTGATTGAGACAGAAAACCCGGATATCGTACACGCCCACGCCAGAATTCCAGGATTCATCGTGGGGCTGCTGAGAAAGAAGATAAAATTCAATTTCGTGACCACGGCACACTGGGTGTTCAAAGTGGATCCTGCTACGAGGCGGCTGACGAACTGGGGCAGATATACGGTTGCGGTCAGCGACGACATAAAGAAATACCTGATCGACGAATACGATTTGCGTCCTGACCAGATCTACATCACCATAAACGGCATAGACATGAATAAATTCTCGCCGGAGATACCAGGAGACCGAATTAAGAAAGAATTCGGCCTCGATCCCGACGCTCCGGTCGTTTCGTACGTCAGCCGCATGGACGAGTCGAGAGCCCTGGCGGCGCGCCAGCTTATAGAAGCCGCTCCGGCGCTTTCTGAGAAGATCCCGGGAATACAGTTTCTGATCACAGGCGGCGGAGACGTGTTCGACGAGCTGAAGCAGAAGTCTGAAGACGTGAACCGGGCGCTCGGACGCCGCTGCATCGTGATGACAGGCGCACGTACCGATATAAACGAAATCGTGGCGGCTGGCGACATCTTCGTAGGCGTCAGCAGGGCCGCACTTGAAGCCATGAGTTCCACGAAGCCTGTGATCATAGCTGGTAACGAAGGCTACATAGGAATATTCAGGGAGGACAAGCTTGAAATAGGCCGTCTGACCAATTTCTGCTGCAGAGGGTGCGAGATGTCGGACACAGACAAGCTCATCCGCGACATCACGGCGCTGTTCTCGATGTCAGACGAAGATCGCATGCAGCTCGGCAGTTACGGCAGAGAAACTATAAAGAAATATTATTCGGCGGCTAAGATGGCCGATGACTATATGACGGTTTACGAAAGAGCCGTGAAGCCGGAGCTGAACGTGCTCCTCAGCGGATATTACGGCTTCAGGAACGCAGGCGACGAGGCAATTCTCGGATCGGTTTACGAAAACATCATGAGCATGGGCAGAAACACTGCCGTGAGCGTGCTCGTGTCGAATCCTGAAAAGAACAAGGGCAGATACAGTTTCCACATGATCGACAGATTCAACATGCCGGCCGTGAAGAAGGCGATAGCGGAGAGCGACGTCGTGATATCGGGCGGAGGATCGCTGCTTCAGGACAGCACTTCCACCAAATCGCTCATTTACTATACGTGGGTCATGAACGAGGCTGCCAGAAAGAGCAGGCTCGTGATGTATGCGAACGGCATAGGACCTGTACGAAAGGCGAAAAACCGTGAGAGAGTGCGCGATGCGGTAGAAAAAGCGGAGCTCATAACGCTGCGCGACGCCAAATCGGCCGACGCTCTGCGTGAGATGGGAGTCAATGACAAGAGACTTTACATCACGGCCGATCCGGTCTTTTCATACAGAGGCGCCGATATCTACAGAGATAAGGAGAAGTCGGACGAACTTCTCCGGAAAAAACTCCCGCAGATCGGGCCTGACAGGCCTTTTGTGGCCGTGTCCGTCAGAGAATGGGCATCCGCCGATCCGGAGTTCGACAGCAAGGTAGCTGAGCTCTGCGACTACATTTCAGAGAAGTCGGGGATGGCTGTCGTGTTTATCGTCATGCAGAAACCTAACGACGAAGCGATCAGCCGCAGGATCATCAAGCTTATGAAGAACAAGGCCGCGCTTTTCGCCTTTTACGACGGGACGGACGACCTCATGGGCATAGTCGGCCGCGCATCGTTCATTCTCTGCATGAGACTCCACACGCTCATATTCGCTGCCCATATGGGAGTTCCTACGATCGGCATCGTTTACGACCCGAAGGTCCGCGACTACCTCGAGATGCTCGACATGCCTTCGGCGGGCGACGTGGAGCACATCGACATCGCCGCCGCGGAAAAAACGGTCGACGACATGATAGAGAACAGAGACAGATACGCTGAAAAACTGGAGGAGGCGTCGGCCGGCCTCGTTGACAAAGCCGTGGAAAACAAAAAACTTCTTGCTGAATTTTTCGATAAGATACAGGTGCGCAGATGACAGAAGACAACGGCAGAATAAATATACTCGGTGTTCCTGTCGACATGATCGACAAGGAGCAGGCATTCGCAAAATTTGAAAAAATGTTTCCGGAGGAGGGCGTTACAAAGATATTCACTCCAAACTCGGAGATAGTCCAGAACGCTTCGAAGGATCCGGAACTGAGAGATCTGATCGCCTCCGCGGATATCATCATCCCGGACGGAATAGGCCTGGTCTATGCTTCGAGGATAGTAGGCCATCCTCTGAAGGAACGCGTGACGGGAATCGATTTTCTCGAATCATGCATTGCATATCTTGAGAAAAACGGGAAATCCATTTATTTCTTCGGCAGCAAGCCGGGCGTGGCTGAAAAGGCTGCGGAAAACATAAAGAAAAAATATCCGGACCTGATCGTGGCAGGCTGTCACAACGGTTACTTCCAGCCGGAGGAAGAGCCGGCCATCGTTCAGCAGATAAACGAAAGCGGAGCGGATTTCCTCTGCGTCGCTCTCGGAGCTCCGAAGCAGGAAAAATTCATATATGACCACGAGAAGGAACTGAACGTTCACGCCGCCATCGGCGTAGGCGGAAGTCTCGACGTGTGGTCCGGAGATCTCAAGCGTGCCCCGGAATTCTACCAGAAGCACGGACTCGAGTGGCTCTACAGGTTTATACAGCAGCCGAGCAGATTCGGAAGAATGCTGAAACTGCCCGTCTTTATGCTTAAAGTTATAGCTCAGGGCAAAACCCCAGGAGGAAAAGTATCATGACAGCTGATAAAAACTTTCTCAAGAAAAAGGCTGGAGATATCAGAATCGACATAATCCGCGAGATTCACGCAGCCGGCTCGGGCCATCCGGGCGGATCGCTTTCTGCGGCCGATATAATCACATATCTGTATTTTGCAGAGATGGATGTGGATCCGCAGAATCCGGACCGTCCTGACAGAGACAGATTCGTGCTTTCCAAGGGACACGCTGCTCCGGCTCTTTACGCTGCGCTCGCTGAGAAAGGTTTTTTCCCTAAGGAAACGCTTCTCACGCTCAGAAAGCTCGGAAGCATTCTTCAGGGACATCCAGACAAGAAAAAAGTTCCCGGCGTCGAAATGTCGACAGGCTCGCTCGGGCAGGGAATCTCTGCTGCTGTAGGAATGGCTCTCGCGGCTAAGACGGACGGCAGGAAGAACAGAGTCTACGCGCTCCTAGGAGACGGAGAACTTCAGGAAGGAATCGTGTGGGAGGCTGCTATGGCTGCCAGCCACTACAAGCTCGACAATCTCACGGCGTTCGTCGACTGGAACGGCCTTCAGATCGATGGAAAAAACGAGGATGTTATGACGGTGGCACCGGTAGGAGAAAAATTCATGGCCTTCGGCTGGAACGTACAGCTCATAGACGGACACGATTTCGATCAGATAGAGCAGGCGGTCGATAACGCCAAAAGGATAAAGGGATGCCCGCAGATGATCGTCGCAAGAACGGTCAAGGGCAAGGGAGTGTCCTTCATGGAAAACGAAGCCGGCTGGCACGGCAAGGCTCCGGACGACGCACAGGCGAAACAGGCAGTAGAGGAACTCGGAGGAGAATGGTAAAATGGCGGACAAGATTTCTACAAGAGAAGCATACGGAAAAGCTCTCGTAAAACTCGGAGCGGAAAACCCTGACATAGTCGTCTTTGACGCAGACCTTTCAAAGTCTACAAAGACCGCCGGATTCAAGGAGGCTTATCCAGACAGATTCTTCAATTCGGGAATCGCTGAGTCGAACATGATGGGCATGGCGGCAGGCATGGCTTTCTCAGGCAAGACGGTCTTTGCGTCGACATTCGCGATGTTTGCTGCAGGCAGAGCTTACGAGATCATCAGAAACTCCATCGGATATCCTCACGCAAATGTGAAGATCTGCGCTACCCATTCGGGCGTCACGGTCGGTGAAGACGGCGCGAGCCACCAGTGCATAGAAGACATCGCGCTCATGAGCGTCATTCCAGGCATGACTGTCGTAAATCCTGCGGACGCAGTATCTACCGAAAAGCTCCTCCGCCAGGTTGCTGATTTCGACGGCCCTGCGTACGTGAGGCTCGGAAGGCTCTCCGTGCCTGTAATCTACGACGAAAATGCGGAGATCGTGCTCGGCAGAGCGAACACTCTCAGAGAGGGAACCGACCACACCGTAATCGCGTGCGGCCTCATGGTGAACGAGGCGCTCATCGCGGCCGAGGAACTGGCGAAGGACGGAATCAGCGTGCGCGTAATAGACATGCATACCCTGAAGCCGTTCGACGAGGAAACGGTTGTGAAAGCCGCATCAGAGACGAAGAGCATCGTCACTGCAGAGGAACACTCGGTAATCGGAGGACTCGGCTCGATGACGGCTTCGGTAACGGCGCGCCGCTGCCCTTGCAGAATAAAGATGATCGGAATCCAGGACAGATTCGGCCAGTCGGGCAAGCCTGAAGAGCTCAAAAAGGAGTACAACATCACTGCGGCAGATATCGTAAAGGCGGTAAGAGAAGCTGACAGGGAAGCTCGCTGATATATGCAGACGGATGAAATATATGAAATGAAAGTGACCGACGTCAGCACGTCGGGTGACGGAATCGGACGGATAGAAGGAATGGTCACGTTCGTTCCCGGACTCATACCCGGCGACACCGCTGACGTCAGGATTACAGCTATAAAGAAGAGAACGGCCAGAGGCAGGATCGAGAACATAAAGGAATATTCCGCGGACCGCGTCGAGCCGCGCTGCCCTGTGTTCAGCAAGTGCGGAGGATGCACGCTTCAGAATATGTCTTACGAGGCGCAGATCAGGCTCAAGAACAACCAGCTGCGCGAGAAGCTCCACCGTATTTTCGGCGGAGAGCTTCCGGAGTTCGACGAACCGTGCGTCATGGAAAATCCGTGGTATTACCGGAACAAGGCCGAATATGCCCTGAATGCGGGAGGAATCCGCGAGGAGCACGGGACCCTGGTAAATACCGGGAAGCTCAGGGTAGGCTTTTACGACCGTTCGTCGCGCCGCGTCACCGATGTGAAGAACTGCATCATCCAGTCAGAGGCGGCGGAGATGGCGGCGTACGGCCTGAGAAGATACATTCACGAATCCGGCATATCGGTGTACGACGAAAAGACGCGCAGAGGGCGCCTGCGCCGTATGGTCGTGAAGATTTCGGCAGCCACCGGAGAAGTTATGGTCATTCTCGTCATCAACGGCAAAAAGGTCAAGGAGCCTCAGCTTCTCACGGATATCATGGACGAGGCGATAACGGACGGCTATCATCTGGCGTCTGTCGTGGCGGAATACAACTCCCACCGCGATCTTTCGGTGCCCGGGAAATTCGAAGTCATCGCAGGTTCCAGAGTGATCACCGATTCCATCGGAGGGCTGAAGTTCGAAATTTCACCGCAGTCGTTCTACCAGGTAAATCCTGTGATGACGGAGAAACTTTACGGAACGATTCTGGAATTCGCGGCTCCAGGCCCTGAAGATACGGTGCTCGATCTCTACTGCGGCACCGGCACGATAGGCTTGTTCTGCGCAAAAGATGCGAAATACGTCTGGGGCGTGGAATCGGTGGAAGAAGCGGTGCTCAACGCGAACAGAAACGCAGTGATCAACGGTATAGTTAACATCCAGTTCCTGAACGGAAAAGCCGAGGAAAAGATACTCGAGCTCGAAGAACGGAATATAAAACCTGATGTGGTCATCATGGATCCGCCGCGTTCGGGCTGCAGGCCCGAGCTCATCGAATCCGTGTTAAAGAGCGCGCCTTCGAGGATAGTTTACGTATCGTGCGAGCCTTCCACCATGGCGAGAGACCTGAAGCTGCTGGCGAGCGAAGGGCTGCCGTACAAGGTTGAAAGAGTAAAGCTTGTGGACCAGTTCTGCCAGACGGTCAGGAGCGAAGTGGTCGTTCTTCTGAAACGCATCAATGAATAGTTTTGTAAAAATTTTGGGTGAAGAATGTATATTTTTAAAATATTTAACACTTAACATGCGATAAGTGTTAAAATATTGTCGATCTATTTCATCCTCCACTCGTAAAGGCGGTGCAGTCATATTCTGGCGCATCGCTTTTTTTCGTATATGCGGTACTGAGGGATGTAATTCCGAAGGTTTTATGCAGGGTCGTCAAAACGTGAGGCTGCCAGACCGCAGCCGTTTGAAATTCACGAACGGAGAGGCTGCCGCGTAAAGACGCGAAGCAGCATGATAGAAACCAATTGGAGAGACATGCACGGCCCGGCTAGAAAACAGACGCATTCAGGCAGCACTGAAATCGCGTGATTAAGCGCACCAGGACGGACGAGCTGGCTGCCCGCAGCTCAGGCTACTAAACATTGACAGTCATTACTTTACTATGCTAAAATGAGAAAGCATTAAAGCGGTTCCGGCCAGATGGGATAATGACCGGGCCGGACGTCAATCAGTTGTTGTTTTTGTTTAATTGTTTTGTTCTGACCTGCTGCTGCATACAAGTGCATCAGGCGGGCAGAATCCGGGAGGAAAAATGAAAAAGAAAGTATTTGCGGTTGTGCTGAGTATGATGATGGTACTCACATTCTGCACAGCATGCGGAAGCTCTGACTCGTCAGGTTCATCAAGTTCTTCGGCGGCTTCCGACGGAGGACAGTCTGTCGCAGACATGACGACATTCACGGTAGGCTTCGACGCAGAGTATCCGCCGTTCGGCTACAAGGACGATAACGGAGAGTATACTGGTTTCGACCTTGAACTTGCACAGGCCGTCTGCGACATGGAAGGATGGACTCTCAAGAAAAATCCTATCGACTGGGATTCGAAGGATATGGAGCTCAATTCAGGTTCGATAGACTGCATCTGGAACGGCTTTACGATCAACGGCCGTGAAGACGACTACACATGGTCGATTCCTTACTGCGACAACAGCCAGGTCGTCGTAGTTCCGGCTGATTCAGACATCAAGACGCTGTCTGATCTCGAGGGCAAGATCGTAGGCGTACAGACTGCTTCAGCTGCGTATGACGTTCTCACGAACGAGGATCAGCAGAAGGAACTCGGAGACACATTCGCTGAACTCCAGCAGTTCGGTGACTACAATACCGCATTTACAGAACTTCAGGCTGGCTCGATCGACGCGCTCGCAATCGACGTAGGAGTTGCGAACTATCAGATCAAGCAGAGAGGCGACGGATACGTCAAACTCGACGAAGCTCTCAATTCAGAGCAGTACGGTGTCGGCTTCAAGAAGGGCAATACAGAGCTCAGAGATGTCATCAACGAGGATCTCAAAGCACTCAAGGAAGATGGTACGGTCGACAAACTCGCCGAGAAGTACCAGATCGAAGATATGATCTGCCTGTAGCTTACTGCTGCTTTACAGAAAAAGCGTGCTGAACGGCTAAAGAGGCCGGAAAAGACGCTTAGAACGAAAACCGAAAGGATGGACGCACATTGCCAGTGCGTTCATCCTTCTTGATGTTTACGGAGGAATTATTTAATGTCACTTTCCACAATGCTTGTTGAGATGGGAGAGGGAATGCTGAGATCGATCAGCATTTTCCTGTGGACTCTTGTGCTGTCTCTGCCGCTCGGTCTCATTGTATCGTTCGGCAGGATGTCAAAAAACAGAATTCTCAGAGGTATAGTCACCTTCTATATCTCCGTCATGAGGGGCACGCCGCTGATGCTCCAGCTGCTGGTCGTCTATTTCGGCCCGTATTACCTGTTCAATGCCAATATCGGAGCGTACAGATACACCGCGATAATCTTCGGTTTCGTGGTGAACTACGCAGCGTACTTCGCAGAGATATTCAGATCCGGCATACAGTCGATGCCTAAGGGCCAGTACGAAGCAGCGGACGTGCTCGGATACTCTAAACAGCAGTCATTTATGAAAATAATTCTTCCGCAGGTCATGAAGAGAATACTGCCGCCTGTCACCAACGAGACGATCACGCTCGTCAAGGACACATCTCTGGCATACGCTCTCGCCTATTCCGAAATGTTCTCGATCGCGAAACAGATAGCCGCCGCGCAGACGACGTTCACGCCGCTAATCGTGGCAGCCATCTTCTACTACATCTTCAACTACGTAGTAGCAGGCATAATGTCGTTCATCGAGAAAAAGCTCAATTATTACAGGTAGGGAGGCATATCTATGGCTGTACTTGAAATGAATCATATAAAAAAGGTATTCGACGATCTGACGGTGCTCCAGGATATATCCCTGCACGTAGACGAAGGCGAGGTGCTCTCGATAATAGGGCCGTCAGGCTCGGGAAAATCTACGATCCTGAGGTGTGCTACGCTGCTCGAGAGAATAGACGGAGGCAGCTTTTCCTACATGGATCAGAAGGTGGCATGGGAGGAAAACGGCAAGATAAAGTATGCCGACAAGAGGTCGGTAAAAGAGATAAAGAAGAATTTCGGACTCGTGTTCCAGAACTTCAATCTGTTCCCGCATTACAGCGTCATGAAGAATCTGACAGACGCGCCGCTGAACGTGCAGAAGCGCGACAAGGATGAAGTGATGGCGCAGGCAGATGACCTGTTAAAACAGATGGGTCTTTCCGACAAGGGAGATGCCTACCCGTATCAGCTTTCGGGAGGCCAGAGTCAGCGTGTCGCGATAGCGAGGGCTCTCATGCTCAATCCGAGGATCCTCTTCTTCGACGAGCCGACGTCGGCGCTCGATCCTGAGCTGACGAGCGAGGTCCTGAGAGTTATCAAATCGCTCGCCGACAAAAACATGACGATGGTCATCGTCACGCACGAGATGAAATTCGCACACGATATTTCGGACCGGATGATATTCATAGACGGCGGAGTCATCGTGGAGGACTGCACTCCTGACGAGATGTTCAATTCAGACAACGAAAGGCTCAAAGCTTTCCTCGGCAAACTCGAAACTACATATTGATGATACGGCCGCCCGCGAAACGGGCGGCGGTCTGTTTTTTTGGCGCAAGCTGCGCTGCATCCGCCTTACTTCGTTCACTTGAGGGGCATGATATGATAAAATAAATTATTATTTATTCAGAAGTGAGGAAAAGGCAGCATTGCTATGAGAATTACTGAGGAGAAAATACGCGATACTTTGTATGATTCTTCGATTTTCAAAGAATATTTCGGCGACGGAGGCACGGCCTGCGCAGATATCGAGACAACGGGTCTTTCCCCGAAAAAATGCGCTGTCATCCTCGGAGGAGTGACGGTTCCGTCCGGCGAAGGGACGAGACTCGCACTTCAGTATTTCGCGGACAAACCCAGCGAAGAGCCGGAGCTGCTCGACAGATACTGCGGCATGCTGAGCCAGTACGATACGGTCGTCACATATAACGGCGATTCGTTCGATCTTCCGTTCCTGAAAAAACGCATGAAAGCAGCCGGCATCCGCACCGATGTGCTGGACCACATCTATTCGCTCGATATGTACAAAGTCCTGCGCAGGTATTCCGGGCTTCCGGAGCTGCTGCCTGACATGAAGCAGAAGACCGTCGAGAATTTCATGGGCGGCGGTGACCTGAGAAGAGACGAGATAAGCGGAGGAGACAGCGTAAGACAGTATTTCGAATACGTCAGAAGCTCGGGAGCACGCAGAGGGCAGCTGCTCGACAACATCCTCCTGCACAACCGCGACGACATCGTGCAGCTCACGGGGATCACCTCCATACTCCACAAGCTCGATCTCCACGAAATAATGTACAAGGAAGGCTTTCCGGTGAAGGCCGGAGTTGCGAAGTTCGCGGTGAAAAAAATCAAGCTTGGCAAAGACGGGCTCACGGCGGAGGGCAGAGTTTCCGGAAAACTGCCGCCGTTTTCATATTACAGAGACAATGTTCAGTCGGAAGCGTCGGAGAACAAGTTTTTCCTCAAATTCGAAACCGAGGAAGTCGGCGGATACGAAGTGACCGACGTACGAAAAGCCGGCACTGACGTTCCCGGCCTGCAGGAGCTGGGCGGCTACGAGAGCGGCTATCTGATCCTGAGCGATCCGGACGGAAGTGTGCAGTACCACGAAGCGAACCGGCTTGTCTCAACTATGCTTAAGAAATTAGCGCTTATGGCGTCTGCCTGAAAGGAGATATACGATGAATATCCAGGAAAAAGCACGGGCAATGAAGAAGATAAGTCCAGAGACGGCAAATACCGCAATAGAGACGCGCAACGCGGCGCTCAGGGCCGTAGCCGATGCCATAGATGCTCAGAGAGATGAGATCAAGGCAGCGAACCAGGAAGACCTCGCCGCGGCAAAAGAAAACGGAATACCGGAGCCTGTATTGAAAAGGCTCAAATTCAGCGACGAAAAGATACGAGACGTACTCGACGGAATAGACCAGCTGATAGATCTGGAAGATCCAGTGGGGAAAATCCAGCTGAAGCGCCAGCTCGACGAGGGACTCGTGCTCGTAAGGCAGACCGTTCCTATCGGCGTCATCGGAATAATCTTCGAGGCGCGGCCGGATGCGATGGTACAGGTTTCATCGCTCTGCCTGAAAAGCGGAAACTGCTCGATACTCAAAGGCGGCAGCGAGGCTAAGAGGACGAATAAAAAGCTCTTCAGCGTGATATACGAGGCGGCCGTTTCGGCAGGAATGCCTGACGGCTTCATGATGCTCGCAGAAACTCACGACGACATAGACCAGCTGCTCCAGTGCGACGATTCGGTCGATCTTCTCATACCGAGAGGCTCGAACGCATTCGTGCGCTACATCATGGACAACACGAAAATTCCTGTGATGGGGCACGCCGATGGAATATGCCACATATACGTCGACAAGGACGCGGATACAGACATGGCTGTCAGGATCATTCTCGACGCCAAGACTCAGTATCCGGCGGCATGCAACGCGGCCGAGACGCTCCTCGTTCACAGGGACATTGCCGACGAACTCATGCCTAAGCTCGGAAAGGCTTTCAGCGAAGCAGGCGTCGAACTCAGAGGGACGCCGGAAGTGTGCGAGCGCGTCGAATGCGCGGAAGCTGACGACGAGGACTTCAGAACGGAATACCTCGATTACATCATTTCGGCAAAGCTCGTCGGAGACATCGACGAGGCTATAGACCACATAAACACTTACGGTTCTCACCATACCGATTCGATAATAACCAACGACGATGAGGCAGCCGAGCACTTCATGAATCTCGTCGATTCGGCAGGCGTTTACAGGAACTGTTCTACGAGATTCGCTGACGGATTCAGATACGGATTCGGAGCGGAAGTAGGCATAAGCACGGGCAAAATCCATGCCAGAGGTCCGGTAGGGCTCGAAGGACTGGTAACATATAAATACAAGCTCTACGGAAGCGGCCAGATAGTAGGAGATTACGTTTCCGGCAAAAGTGAATTCCATTTCAGAGATCTTTAGGAGGATAAGAGGAAAAAATGAGCAGATCAAATTACGAAAACCCGCTGATTACAAGATATGCAAGCAAGGAAATGTCGCATATATTTTCACCCGACATGAAGTTTTCCACCTGGAGAAAGCTCTGGATAGCTCTTGCCGAGGCAGAAAAAGAGCTCGGGCTCAACATCACTGACGAGCAGATAGCAGAGATGAAGGAGCATATCTACGATATCAACTACGACGTAGCAGAGGCGCGCGAAAAGGAAGTGCGCCACGACGTCATGAGCCACGTTTACGCGTACGGAGTCCAGTGCCCCAAGGCGAAGGGAATCATCCACCTGGGAGCTACGAGCGCATACGTTGGCGACAACACCGATATCATTCAGATGAGGGAAGGTCTCGTAATCATCAAGCACAAGCTCGCAGATCTGCTCTCGAGACTCGCGAAGTTCGCCGACGAATACAAGGACCTGCCTACGCTCGGATTCACGCACTTCCAGCCCGCTCAGCTGACTACCGTCGGCAAAAGAGCGACGCTCTGGATGCAGGATTTCTACTTTGACTACCTCGACGTGTGCGGGCTGATCGACGGCCTCATGATGCTCGGCGTCAAGGGCACTACAGGCACACAGGCGAGCTTCATGGATCTGTTCGACGGCGACACAGATAAGGTAAAAGCGCTCGACAAAATGGTGTGCGAGAAGATGGGATTCGAGAGGGCAATTCCTGTTTCGGGCCAGACATATACGAGAAAAATCGACTACAAAGTTTTGTCGGTTCTGGCAGGAATAGCTGAGAGCGCCCACAAGATGACGAACGACATCAGACTCCTCCAGCATCTCAAGGAGATCGAGGAGCCGTTCGAAAAGAAGCAGATCGGCTCGTCGGCAATGGCTTACAAGCGCAATCCTATGAGAAGCGAGAGAATCGCGTCTCTCAGCAGATACGTCGAATCGAACACGATGTCGGCGGCGATGACCGCGTCCACACAGTGGTTCGAACGTACTCTCGACGATTCGGCAAACAGGAGGCTCATACTTCCGGAGAGCTTCATGGCGATAGACGCAGTGCTCGAGATCGCTACGAACGTATGCTCGGGCCTCGTGGTATATAAAGAGGTTATCAACAGCCATATCATGGCAGAGATTCCGTTCATGGCTACGGAAAACATCATCATGGAGGCGGTGAAGAAGGGCGGAGACAGACAGGAACTCCACGAAGAGATCAGACAGCTGTCGATGCAGGCTTCGCGCCAGGTAAAGGAATTCGGAAAACCTAACGATCTGCTCGAGCGCATCGCAAACGACCCGATGTTCGGACTTTCCGAGGAAGACGTTTCGAGACTGACGAATCCGTCGGACTACATCGGCCGTTCGCCGCAGCAGGTCACCGAATTCATAGATGAGTACATCAAGCCGGTTCTCGAGGAAAACAAGGAATATCTCGGACACGAGGTAGTTCTGAACGTCTGATACAGATAGTCCATATCAGAACCGCGGGGTGCCCTGCCGGGAGATTTATGTGCTGACCGTGCCACTGGCGCCAGCAGCTTTTATAACAGCGCGGGATCGGAGCACGTCCGGGAGCACGATGAGCACGAGCACGTTACCGGCGGCAGCAGTACGGTGGTATGGATACCGACGCTGTACGTATAACGATAAAAATTACAGATATAAATTGCAGAAGTGAAATAAACGAAAAGAGGAGAAAGTCCGCCGTGTTTATCCGGGCTTTCCCGCCCGTCAAATGAAAAGGAAACCTTATGAAAACACCTGAGGAATTGCTCGGCGATGCACGAAAAATCGTCATCAAGCTGGGCAGCAATACTATTTCGGACAAAAACGGCAAAGTCGACAGAAATATCATGAAGCACATAGTCGCGCAGATCATGGAACTGATCGACAAAGGCAAACGCGTGATAGTCGTTTCGAGCGGAGCCGGAGTCAGCGGAGTAGGTGCTATAAACAAATGGGCGCGTAAAAATGATATCAATTACAAACAGGCTCTCTGCGCGATAGGCCAGGTGGAGCTGATGAACGCATACAAGGAATTTTTCGGCGAATACGGCCTTCACGTAGGCCAGATCCTTCTCACGGGAGAGGATTTCAACGAACCTCACCGCGAGCTCAATATCAGGAATGCTCTCTTTACGCTCGTGGACGAGGGCGTTGTGCCGATCATAAATGAAAACGACAGCGTGGCCATCGAAGAGTTCAGCATAGGCGACAACGACACGCTCAGCGCGCTGGTAGCCAACCTGTGGGCGGCCGATCTGCTCATACTCATGAGCGACATAGACGGCGTGTACGATAAGGATCCGCACACTTACAAAGATGCGAAGCTCATAGAGTGGGTGGACGACATCGAAAAGCTCCGCCAAAACATCAAAACCGACGGAAAGAGCGATTTCGGCACAGGTGGCATTATCACGAAAATCAATGCGGCGGAAATCGTCAACCGCTACGGCACGGCGATGATGGTTGTGAACAGCCGCAAGGAGAACATACTCGGAAAACTCGCAAAAGGTGAGGAAAAAGCCACCGTATTCAGCAGAAAATAAACAGGAAAATTGACTTACGGAGGTGCAGAAAAATGAAACTTGGAGTAATCGGAGTCGGCAATATGGGCGGAGCGATCATCAGAGGCTGCGTTTCGGCAGGCTTTAATCCGGCCGATATAACCGTCTGCGGACATCATCCAGAACATCTGAAGGAGATGGCCGAACAGCTCGGCATATCGGTGAGCGCGTCGGCGGAATCCCTGACAGCGGCAAGCGACATAGTTCTGGTCGCGGTAAAACCGAAAAATGTGGCAGAGGTTCTCTACGACATCGAGCCTGCGTTTACAGAGAAAAAGATTCTCGTTTCTATCGTTGCGGGAAGGACGATCGAGAGCCTTTCGGCTTCGTGCACTACGGCGAGAAGAATCGTAAGGGCTATGCCTAACACTCCGGCGCTCGTCGGAAGCGGAATGACGGCTCTTTCGAGGAGCGAATACGTCACGGACGAGGAATACAGCGAAGTCGAGAATATCTTCTCAGGAATAGGCATGGTTCAGGAAGTGCCTGAGTCGCTGATGGACGCAGTTACAGGTCTTTCGGGCAGCGGTCCCGCGTACGTTTACATGTTCATCGAAGCGCTCGCGGACGGCGGCGTTCTGAACGGCCTCCCGAGGAATCAGGCTGTCCAGCTCGCAGCGCAGACGGTGTACGGCTCCGCGCGCATGGTCCTCGAGACCGGCGGCCATCCTGCGGAGCTCAAGGACGCTGTGTGCTCGCCGGGCGGCACTACCATCGAAGGCGTGAGGGAGCTCGAGGCAGGCGGATTCAGATCCACTGTAATCGAAGCGGTCACGGCGGCGAGCGAAAAATCGAAGGAACTCTAGGGCTTCTCTATTACGGATCCATTCCGGAATACTGGATCTCAAGACAGAAGATGCCACGTATAAGCAGATACTCGCCGGGAGATGATGCCACGTACCAGCAGATATTTCGCCGGGACGGGAACAGGCAGCGCCAGTCAGGAGCCCGGCAGATGACGAATGGGCGATAATCAGATCAGTCCACAGACAGGCGCTACGCGCGCTCAGGTGGCAGCTGTAATTACCCGTTTCTGCGAAAAAAATAATTAATAGCCGATGAATAACTGGCCTGTGCACCTCCGCAAAGAAGTGAGGTGTACTGCAGGTTAGTTAAAAGAAAGATAAATTCAAGCTGGATTCTGTCCGTTTATCAGACGGGCAGAATCTGGCAAGTCAAGAAGAAGGGGATGCAGGATTCAGAAAATACGCAGATATGTTCTGAGTTTGTATCCCTGTTTTGTTAGCCGGGAGAGAAGAATTATCTGAAAAGTACGCTGGGGACGATTCCCCGGAAGTGTTGGCATCAAAGAGGATCATTGCATATTTTATTAAATGGACTGATAAAAAATTTAATTGATATAAACAAATATTATAGGCGGATTAATAATTAAAACTTGATTAACAATTAAAAACCATTTATAATTCAAACAGGAAAATCAAATAGATATTAAATTAACAAATAATAATCCTATTAAATATAAAACAAATGGAAACAAATTGACCATAAAGAAAACAAATAAAAATTGCTTTCTTTATACAGTTTTGACGAAAAAGCGTGCGTTGAGACCAGGCTTTTCGTGTTGAGAGGTATTTTATATGAAAAACGAAGGAAGAGACGTATTTCGTTCGATCAAAAGACTGAACGAAGCAGTACGACGGCAGCAGGGTATTATGTCTCCTGATTCCAATGGAAAAGGACACGGAAGGCTCCTGAAAACCATTGCGGAAAACGAAGGAATTTCTGGAGTTGAGCTGTCGCTGAAGATGGATATGGCTGCACCGGTGGTTTCAGAGAAACTATCGGGACTGGAAAAAGACGGGCTTATCCGCCGTGAACGTGATCCATCGGACAGGCGGAGAATGCATATATATATTACCAACGAAGGAACTATGGCGCTCGCACGCAGAGAGTTCGGAAAAGTGCGTTTTGAAGAAAATATACGCCAGTGCCTGAACGAGGAGGAGCAGAAGCAGTTCTGCGATATGTGTAACCGCCTGATCGACACTATACAAGAGATGGAAAATCACGATATTTATTCGAACGATGAGGTGATCAATTTCTACGAGAAGCGCAAGGAAAGAAAGAAGCGCAGAGAAATCGGAAAGGAAGAAAAGGATATTACATCATAAGATGAGGAAATAACAGAATCTTCAGGCTTTGAAATGATGGGATTAATTTCATGTCTGAAACCGGCAGCAAACCGGCGGCAAACCGGCAGCAAAGTAAAAAAGATAACACGCGCATCTGAAGTGTGAATTATTAAAGAATGCACATGTTATCTCTTTATAAATCGGGCTCCCTGAGTGTAAAGAAGTCCAACTTTCATTTTAACAGATAAAATAATAAATGTAAAATGAGATTTCAGCATAATACGGGAGCCGCTTCAAAAAATGAACCGTTTCGGGGGAGGTGTATTAATATCAAACGGTTCAAATACATTGTTTTTTGTTTAAATTCAGGAGTAACAATATGGATAATTTGAGGCGATTAAGAACATCCCGTATTCTGGCTGTTGTTCTTTCAATTGCTCTGATCCTGGGTACGATAACCACCGTACCGGTAAGTGCAGCTGACGAAACTGTTTCGACGAATGCTGTAACTGCCACACTGACGATGAGCGGCGATACGGTGGTAACAGAAGATGAAGCCGTGGCAAACGGCATCACTTTTGAGATCACGCCTCCGAGCGGTTATACCTTTAATACTACGAGTATGACATGGGCGGACGGCACGACTCCGGTAGGAGCAAATATTACATTCACGCCTGAATACACAACGACGCTCAGCAGCGATAATCAAGGATATGTGCAGACAGCGCTCGCTGCTGCGACGGCTACTGTTACGTCGGATAAGCTGACGGTAACAGTACCTAAGTTCAATTCTGCTTTTACCAATTATGTAGGTGGTACCAGTTCAGGCGATATTACCATTACTGTGGCATTAGCTGACAGTGCTGTGTCTCTGAGCCAGAACGGCTCTGTTGTCGATGCAGATGTTACGCTCGACAACAACACCATCACCATTCAGGAAATGAAGGCGACGGTTTATGTTGTTGACGGTGACGGCAATAAAGTAGACCTGACTGAAACCGATATCATGAACGGTGAGGAACGCTATATTGTCATCGAGCAGCAGGGCAATGCAGGCGGAAGCTATACATGGACTCTGTATCCCGGCAGCAATGGCTTCGGCAGACGCGGCAGGGTGGCTGTAAACTGCTTTGCTACTAATGTGGACGATGCAGCTAATGAAAATGACGCTGGCACCGCATGGGAAAAGATAGAAGATTATTGGTGTGAAATCGATGATTCTCTTGAGTTCCCGAGCAGTGATATAACACATGAACGTTACAACAGCCAGACATGGCTGTATTGTGTCAGCGACGCCGGCTCGACACTGAAGTTCAAAGTACCGCAGATCGAAGATTTCTCAATCGATGGGGATACGACGATCTACACTCGTTTGCTCACAGGCATGGTCGGCGGTACCGGCGGTGGCGGCGGAAATCCTACCGTGACACCTTACTGGGGCCAGGATGGCCGCTGCAGCTTTACAATTGTCGATGACTATGATGAGAGCAAGCTGAATACCATTACCAAATTCGAAGTAACTCCTCGATCTGGTACAGCATTGGAAGATCTGCTGACTCAGAATGTTGTTTTCGGCAAGTATGAATTCGCTCTTGCATATCCAGCAACTGTTTCTGCTACTTATACTACTCCGGAGGGAGAAACTGTAACTGCAGATTTGGCTACAAATGCAAGTTTAAATAACAGCAATTATTGGACAGTGGAACCGGCATATGACCAATATTATCCTGGTACATATGTATTCACATTTAAGTATTCAACCGGTGAATATAAGCTGGCAGATGGTGTAAGCCCGCCTCAGATTACTGTCAATGTAAATAAGGGCTATGTCAGATCTCTGGATTCCATGACGACGGAATACAGAGTTGCCCAGGGTACATCCGAAGAAGAAGTGCTGGATCTGCTGCCGGATACTTTGTCCGGTAAGGCAGGCGATGTCTCGAGCACCAGATCGTACCCTGTTACCCAGGGTATTCCTGTAACCTGGACCATTGATAAGGAATACGATGCTAATGCAGATCCTGGTACGGTTTATACCTTTACGGGCAGTCTGGATCCCGATCTGTTTGTATTAGATGGCGTTACCATTCCGGAAATCAAAGTAACGATAACGGAAAATAAAGAAGTAGTTTCCTATACAGATCCTGAGATATACGAAAGCAATCAGCTTGTACCGATCGGTACGGAGAAAGAGGATTTGAACATTCCTGCCACTTTGGAAGCTGTTGCCAACGGTAAGGAACAAGATCTTGATGTCACTTGGGAAAGCGATCCTGAGTATGACCCGCAGAAGGCCGGAGTCTATACGTTCTCGCCGGTATTGCCTGATGGCTATTCATGGGCAGATGGTGTGGAAGCTCCAACCCTGCAGGTTGAAGTACGAAAGCCTGATATTTCCATCGGCACTACAGAGGAGCTGAAAAGCTTCCTGAATACGGCTGCCGATGATAATTACAGAGGAAAGCTGGTAGTGCTGACTGCGGATATCGATATGGCGGATGTCAGAGTTACTGGCATTGATTTCTGCGGTACATTTGACGGTCAGGGCCATCGTGTATATAATCTGTCGGCAACTGGTTCCAACGCCTTTTTCACCAATCTCGGCGATCAATTCCGCAGTGTCGGTGCAAGAAACGTTGAAGAGGCTACGCTTCGCAATACCATCTTTGAAGGCGGAAATGCAGCGATTCGAAGTGCCAGCGGCAGTGTCAGTGTCATTGGTTCGGTGACTGGTACTGTTGACCGCTGTGCGGTGATCTGGGATTGTTATAATTCCGATTCAGAAGGGGCTATTGCTAATAACGGTGCATATGGCAGCATTATAAATTCTTATGCTGTTTTCAACATGCATATTAATGAAGGAGGTTTTGTATTCCAATTAGGAGGTTTTGTCACCAGGGTATGGGGCTCGATGAAGTTCGCCAATTCGTATATTATTCAGAACACTGTAAACGAGTTAAACTCTTCAGGTTCTGCAGACCCTATCACCGGCTGGGCGCAAGCTACTTGCTACATTGATAATACATATTGCCTGCAGGGCGCTATACCAGGTGTTACCACGCTGAGCAACGGCGGCGAAATGCTGTCGAACAAGGCGGCTTTTGCAGATACGTTTATGGTATACAAACTTAACGAAGGCTCTGATACCAGCCCTTGGCGATGGGACAGCACCGGTGAAAACGGCTACGCCCCGGTATTGAAATTTGAAAGCAACGCCTCCAATAAGTCTGTAGAGACAGATACGCTTTATTCCATCACCAGCAATCTGGAGGCTGAAAACGATGATGGCAGAGGTGTTGTTCTTGACCTGGATCACAGAGTGCAGGCGGAAGCAGGAGAGACGATTACCGTCAAAGCCAATACATATAACACCAATTATCACGTTTCTGGTTTGAAGGTGGAGACTAACGGCGGTGAGTCTGTTGATGTTACGGAAGTGAGCAACGACGGGCACACTGCAACATATGAATTCACCATGCCGGCGCATTCGGTTAATATTTCCGCCACTGTGGAAGACGATGATGTAGTTTACTATATCGACACTGCAGATGATTGGCAGCAGTTTGTCGATTCTGTTAACTCCGGTCATGATTACACGGGTGAAACTGTAACCGTAACTGCAGATAATTTGAATTTAAAGGATTTAACAGATCTGCAGCCTGCCGGTACGGAAGAGCATCCTTTCAACGGCAAGCTTGTCGGTGAAACGAGTTCAACAAATATCAGATCGTATACTTTCAACCTGCCTGATCAGGACAATGTCGGATTGATAGGCGTCCTGGGACCGGAAGGCAGTATCGAAAACCTTACTATTTCATCGGCAACAGTCACTGGGAAAGATAATGTCGGCGCTTTGGTAGGTCTTTGTTATGGTAGTGTATCCGGAATAAAATTAAGTTCTACCGTTAAGGCTACCGGTGAAAATAATGTAGGTGCTTTGATAGGTCTCTGTCATGGCAATGTGTCTGGAATTACTGCTAATTCTAAGACGGCGGCTGCCGGTGAAAATAATGTCGGTGTAGTTATCGGGCATATTGAAGCTGCGGACAGCGATATAACCATCGATGATATCACTGTTAGTTCGGGCTGTACCGTGACCGGTACGGGCAACGTGGGCGTTGTGTTCGGTTCGGCCAACGGTACCGAGGATCACAAGATATCAATTGACGAGGTTATTAGCCGTTCGCCGATCTCCGACAGCAGTGCCTCTAATGTGGGCGGCATTGTCGGTGAACTGGAATATGCCGAGTTGCAGAACGTCATAAATTACGGTACAAGCACAAGTTATCAGAAGAGCAAGGTAAATACCACAGGCGCCACGGCAGGCGGTGTGGTTGGTACCATGAAAACAGGTTCTCTGGTTCACAACGCAATTGCCACATATCCTCAGGAAAATGGCGATAAATTTGTATCAGCTGCTGAAAATGCCGGCGGCATCGCAGGTGTTATGGAGGACGGCGCAGAAATTGACAGCTGCTTTGCATATTACTCCATAGAGGCGGGCAGCTATGCCGGAGGTTTAGTCGGCAACGCTCAGGAAGGCAGCAAGATTACCAATTGCTTTGCATATAACGATGATGTCGAAGCAGGCACGGGCAGCGCAGGCGCTGTAACAGGCGGCGCTGACGCAACCGTGACGGATACGGTATATTTCGACAGAATGACCGTAAACGGCGGCAGTGTAACTGAATTCGGCGATGCCGTAACCAGTTTCGAGATTATTGGTGGTGGTTCTATCTATGACAATCTGGATGATTCATGGGATACAACTGTTTCACGGCTGCCGAATTTTGGTACGTTTGTGGCAGTGCCGAGTTATATGAGTCTTTCCATCGATAAACGGACGATTGAGACACCGGAAGACTTGTATAATCTGGCTCTTTCTGTGGCGACAGGTGTGAATTATACCGGGGAAACCTTTACCCTGGAAAACGACCTCGATATGAGCGATGTGGATATGTTCCCGATTGGCACTACCAGCAAATCCTTTTCCGGTTCTTTCGAAGGTAACGGACACACCATCAGCAATTTAAACTATGATAAAAATTATGGATATTCGGGGCTTTTCGGTTATGTTACTGTTAGAAGCGGCAACGATGTGGTAATCGAAAATCTCACATTGGATAATGTAAAATTGGAGTCCAACTCTACTTCTGCCGGTGCACTTGTTGGATATTGTCTTGGCAGCAGTACCGGAAGTTTGCAGTATAAAAATATCACTGTTAAAAATGTCACTATTTATGATGACGAAGACGGAAATAGTACTGGTGCACCTTATGCCGGTGGCATGGTTGGCAACTGCGTTACGCCATCAGGTCTGGTGATGGAAAACTGTACGGCGGAAAATATCGATATAACTATTGACGATTCGACTGAATCTACTGGTATTTACGGCGGTCTGGCAGGTCAGATCGATTCATGGTATGGTTCGGGAACGGTTCCAACAATATCCGGATGCAGCGTTTCTGATGTGAACATCAGTTTAGGCGAAGATGTAAGTTTCCGAGCTATAGGCGGTCTGTTTGGTATATGCGATGGTGGCAGCAAAGCTGCCACGCCGGTGGAGATGAGTGACTGCCATGTCGACGGTGCCGTCATCGAAGCCACAGTTAATGAGACACCTAAAACTGGTATGTGGAATTATCAAGTTGGCGGATTGGTTGGCGGAGGCGACAAGTATTTGAATATCAGCGATTCTTCTGCTAATGCCGATATCGTTATACATAATGGAACAAGTGGTCTTTCATCCGCCAGGGGCATCGGCGGTATTATCGGTACTTCCATTTTGCTCCAGAATATTAACGGCTGCTGCTTTACTGGCAGCATAAAATCCGAACTCCCTACGGTAGGTGGTATTATGGGAGTTGCCGGTCAAAACGGGTTGCAAACTATCAATAATTGTTATGTCGACGCTGATATCTCAGGTACCACGGAGGTTGGAGGCATCGTAGGCGAAGCCGGGTATACCTTCGGGACCAGTGCAGCAAGTTTGGAAAATTGCTATGTAGTAGGCAGCGTTTACGCTTCCGAAGGCTGCGCAGGAGGCCTTGCAGGCGGCTATGAGTATGTAGATAAGGTTACTGCAAGTAGAATATATCTCACTGCTTCAAATTGCTATGTTCTGACCTCGTCCATTACGTCAGGCAACAGCAGCACCAGCGATTCGGTCGGAGTATTCAGCGCTCTGCCTACAGCTAACAACAGCCTCGACAACTGCTACTACTTCGATAAGCTCTACGTCAATGCTTCAGATACGGCGAAAACCACTCTGGCGCAGAGCAGCGCGGGTACCGTAACAGCCGATCAGGCACTGACGGCTGCCACCTATTCGGATAACGGATGGAGCACTCCTTGGGTTCTCGAAGACGGCAAGCTGCCTCATTTCGAAGGAACTGAAGTAGAAACTCCGGTTTATTTCTATGGCGGAGAGATTACAGCCATTGAAGCTCTGGACGAAGATGTTGCAGAACAAAACGTACCGCTCGGTGAGGCATTGGGTACTGTAGCCAATCTGCCGACAAGCCTGACAGGTACAGTTGACGGCGAAGAAGTCAGCATTCCGGTAACATGGATCTGCAGTCCGGACTATGACACTGAAACCGAAGGCACATACAAGCTGACTCCGCAGTTGAGCAGCAGCATGACCCTCGCAGACGGTGTTGAATTACCTACAATAACAGTCACATCGCTTCCTGTTTATACTGCTACATTCACCGTGGAACCTGATACTGCAACGGTTACAGTAAAAGACTCCGACGGCAATGTTATGGATGCAAATGATGACGGTACATACAGCCTGTTGAAAGGTACATACACATTTACCGCAGAGGCTGACGGCTATATCAGCAAGACCGGCACTCTGGATCTGACTCAGGATAAGGCTGTAACCATCACCCTGAGCAAAGAAGGAAGCATCATTGACAATGGTTCTGTTGTAATATCCGATACTAACAAAGTCACGGTAGACAGCGATATCAGCAACGGAACAGTAAGCGTTTCTCCTGAAAATGCAAAAGCAGGAGATACAGTGACGATTACGCCTGTGCCTGACAATGGTTATCAGACAGGAACAGTTACTGTGAAGACTTCTGACGGAGAAACTGTAGAAGTAACTGAGAATAACGGCACATACACATTCACAATGCCGGACGACGGAGTAACAGTAAGCGTAACATTCGACAAGAAGGGTCTTCCGTTTACCGATGTAGAAGAGGGAAGCTGGTATTACGATTCTGTCGATTACGTATACTGGAACGATATGATGGTCGGAACATCAGACACTCTCTTCAGCCCTGACATGGATCTGACGAGAGGAATGCTCGTTACAATTTTGTGGCGCCTCGAAGGCAGTCCTTCTGCCGGATCGGACGCGATAGAATTCAGCGATGTTGATTCGTCTCAGTGGTATGCTGATGCGGTTGCATGGGCATCGTCTGAGGACATCGTTGCCGGATACGACAGCGAACATTTCGGACCAGAAGACAATATTACAAGAGAACAGATGGCTGCGATAATGTATCGTTACGCTACGTTCAAGGGTTACGACACGAGCGAAACGGCAGATCTGACTTCGTTCAGCGATTACGATCAGATCAGTTCTTACGCTCTCGAAAGCATGAGCTGGGCAAATGCCACAGGTCTGCTTCAGGGAATGGGCGATAATCAGATTAGTCCACAGACAGGCGCTACACGCGCTCAGGTGGCAGCTGTAATTACCCGTTTCTGCGATAAATATAACTAATAGTCGCTGATTAACCGATTTGTACACATTCGCATATAAGTGAGGAGTTCTTACATACTTTCGCACGGAAGTGAGGTGTGCTTGTGCACCTCCGTAAAGAAGTGAGGAGTGCCGGTGCACCTTCGCATATAATTGAGGAATGCGGACACACCTCCGCACAGAAGTGAGGTGTGCAGCAGGTTAGAAAAAATATAGATTCAGGCCGGATCTGCCCGTTTGAAAAACGGGCAGATCCGGCAAGTTAAGGGGACGGGGATGCAGGATTCAGAAAATAAACAGATATATTCTGAGTTTGTGTCCCCGTTTTATTAACCAGGAGAGGAAATTATGACTAAATCACTGCGGACAAAAAGACTGGCATTGTTGACCGCAGCAGCCCTGTGTCTGATGATGATCTTTACACAGGTATTCAGTTACGCCGCGTGGAACACTTGTTCTACGAAGAATTACCCAAAGGTAACAGGCGTCGAGATTGTACAAAGTACGACAGACACATGGGAGTGGGAACTGCACATCAAATTCTCAAACAATGTCAGTGCGATCGACGAAGAACAGATAAGATATCCCGACAATGAGCCGGGTCTGTCGGATCCTAACTGGATGGTCGGAGTAAATGAAAGAAATCTTACGAAATTTCATCTTGTGTATGCTGATTCCGGAGAAGCGGTAACGTCTCCTGAAGAATGGAAAGTAGCACCTCATCCTCAAGCCAAGAAACAGACAGATACATCCAAGTATTTCTATGTTTACGCCAAGAGCTTGAAGGCGAATACAGATTATCAGATAAAGATCGACGAAGATCTTTACGCCAATATGGGCAACAGCATGGGCGTCAGTTACACCATCGATTTCAATATAGGTGATGAGGAAACAATTGGTGATGAAACATGCAGCTTCCAGGCCGACGGGCCGCTTCCTGACGGCGGGGGGACACAGGCTCCGCTGACGCTTGACGTTATTAATATTTCAAACGGCCAGACGGACGTTCCTGTGGACACAGCGATTGACATGACGTTCTCGTATAATGTTTCCGGCGACGAGGTATTTTCATACAATGCGACATTGATATATCTGGTCAAGGCGGATGATGAAACACAAGTTGTAGATATTGATGTGACCAAGGGAAGCACTGTACAGGAAATTGTCGTCACGCCGACAGAAAATCTGGAGGAGGCTACGGAATACAAGCTAATTATTGGAAAGGACTTTGTCGCCCGAAACGGAATTAGCTTAGCCAGTCCTCTGAACATATACTTTACGACTGTCGGTGGTGAAAGTTCAGGCGACAGCGGCGGCGGTACCGTTATCGGCGGTACGAAGTACGATATTACGGTAAACGCACAGCCGCACGGAACCGTTACAGTTGATCCGACTTCTGCAGCCGAAGGCGAACAGGTGACCGTCACTGTTGCCCCGGATTCGGGCTTCGAAGTAAACCGTATCCAGGTTAAAGACAGCGACGGAACCTCCGTTCTGATGACAAATAAGGGTGACGGCACTTATACTTTTGAAATGCCTGATACGGCTGTAACGCTCACTGTTGAATTCAGAAACATCACAAGCGGTTCAGGAAGCGGCAGCTCAAGCGGCAGCGGCAGCTCAAGCGGCAGCGGCAGCACCGGCGGCAGCGGAACCACGACTTCAGAAGCACACAACGTAGTGGTTCAGGATACGGAAAACGGCACTGTGACCGCAGATCCTGTTTCGGCGAAATCCGGAGAGACGGTTACGATAACAGCGGAGCCGGCTGATGGATATACGACAGCCAGTGTCTACGTAACAGGCAGCGACGGATCGGAAGTCAGTGTGACTGAGGGAGACGACAACACCTATACATTTACAATGCCTGATCAGGATGTGAATGTAAGTGCTACATTCGAAGAAAAGACCGAAATTCCAGATTATTTCACAGACATCGATGGAAACTGGGCAAACGATGACATCAATGAGCTGGCTGACATGGGAATCATCAGCGGAAATACGGACGGGACATTCAGGCCTGACACGTCAATAACACGTGCAGAACTCGTGACGCTGCTCGTCAAGATGTACGATCCGTCTGTGGACAGTACGGTTTCATTCGCTGATTCGGTTGATCACTGGGCAGCAAACTATATAGCAATTGCAGCGGGTGCCGGATATGTTTCGGGATATGACAGTGAACATTTCGGACCTGATGACATGCTTACGAGAGAGCAGATGGCATCCATTCTCGCCAGAGTTGAGCAGCTGCAGCCGGACAGTAACGGAACCCAGCTTACGTTCACGGACAGCTCGAGCATTTCGGACTGGGCCGTTGATTCGGTGACAGCAGCTTATCAGAATGGAATTCTGTCAGGATATCCTGACGGTACATTCCGCCCGCAGGCAAATATCACACGTGCGGAAGTAGCCCACATTCTGGCACAAGTTGTTGATTAGGAAGAAAAAGCCGCCTGAACTGAGGAATTTCCCGGGGAGAGACAATGAGAACGTTCATGGGAGAAGTGATCTTGAAAAAAATTAAACACGGATTGATCATCTTGTTCGTCCTGTGCGTGATACTTGGTTCCGCGGGATTGTCATGTGAATCGGTCTGGGCGGCCGGAGGAGACGGCTCAGGCGGAGGCGGAGGCGCTTCAATACCTCTGTATATGAACTGGTCGTATCCGTCAAACGGCCAGACTGGCGTGAGCGTGAATCCTGTGATTCAATGCAAATTCACCCACAACGTCTCGAATTCAAATGTCGTCGAACGCAATAAAACGAAAGTTCAGCTCTGCGACAGCGACGGCAACAACGTGGATATCACAGTATTTACAGCTGATATACAGATTGAGTTTGAGAAAAGACAGTTCATTTACGTTTCTCCGGTAAAACAGCTGGAGTATGGAACAAAATACATACTCACGCTGAAGGAGGGCATTCAGGCCAAGAACAATATGGCGACGGACTCGGATCAGACCATCGAATTTACGACGGAAAATGCGCGTTCTTCGTTTAACGTTCCACTGGTTACGGCTCCTGTCACAAACGAAATCATCGAACAGACACAGGAGAATTCAAGTGATGGGAGCTCGTCCTCTTCGTCCTCTTCATCATCGACAGACAGCACCACGGACAGTGGCAGTACTTCCAGTTCGACGAACAGCAGTACCAGTGGAAATACTACGGATTCAGGAGGTTCTTCCGCATCATCCGGTACCATTACCTCGGGAGATACGTCTTCATCCGGAAGCGGCAGTTCTGCGGCAGATGGTTCCACAGATTCTGCTTCTTCCGCAGACAGTTCTTCCGGGACTAGCGATAGTTCAAGCAGCGACACTGGAGACAGCAGTGGATCGCAGAATTCCGGCGAAGATTCAGGCTTGGATGATACTTCATCCGGTGATGCATCGATTCCTTTATGGGTAGTGCTGCTGGTGCTTTGCGGCGCTGGCGCGGCAGGAGGGTATTTCAGCATGAAATGGATGAAGAAAAAACCGGATCCTGAGTACGATATCCTTGCAGCCGTTGACGGAAAACAGTTCAGGAAGAAAAAACACAGAAGGAATAGAAAGAGAATGAGAATATTTCTGCCGTTATTGTGCTTTTTCGCTGCCGCTGCAGTGGGTTCACTGATGAACACGGACGTGTCATATGCGGCGGCTCCGTCTCAGTTTACGATACGGGTGCTGGTCGGGGACACGGTAGTGACTGAAAATGTGTATACCGACGATCAATTGCGCGCCATGACGCAGACACGGCAGATCTACTCCGGAATAGACGAGGATGGATATCCCTGCACGGTCGGAGCGGAGGGAGTTACGCTGGAGGATCTTATCGTCTCACAGGGGGCAAATGTGTCAGAGCTTCAGAGTATAACAATTACAGCAGCTGACAGCTGGTCGAGAAATATGATCAAAAATTATCTGTACGGGGTCGACAGATATCGTTTTCCTCATCTTTCAGAAGCGTGGAAACTTGAGAATCCTGATGCAGTCGATGACAGCAGTGACTCCGGAAGCACTTCGTCGGATGGCAGCACCACTACAGTGGACGCGTCGGAGCTCAAAGAGTCTGACAAAGAAGGCGTCACTCCGATGCTGGCTCTGCGGACTAGTTCGGCGGAGCTCAGTGACAAAATTTCATGGGATGATCTTTCGGCCATAGAAGGTTACAGATTCTGCTTCGGACAGATGAATCCGGAAGACGGATCGTATCTCATGTACGGTTACAATCTGGTATCTCTTGATATCAAGATGAGTGCAGAGGGGACGTACGCAGAAGAACACGGACTCCAGGATTTGACGGGAGGAAAGACGATGACTACCGGCGGAGCGGACTCCGCGGGATCCGAAGATGTTGAGGGACCTTACGAAGATGAGCTGACAGGCGAGACGACAGATTCGCTGCCGGGCGAACTGACCGTTCAGGTCGGTTATTATGGTACTGATTACGAGACAATCAAAGTATTCTCGTTTGACGAGCTTGCAAACATGCCGCTGATCAGGCAGGCGTATTCGTCGGCAGGTTCGGACGGTACAAAAGGCGTAACCACGGCGCTCGGTGTAAGACTCGTCGATGTAATAACTGCAGCCGGAATCGATGTCAATTCGGTGGAAAACCTGGGCTTTTACAGAAACGGTGAGGAAACCAGCGGCGTTACAGCACTTAAGAGCTGGCTCATCGATATGGAGCGGTATTTTTATCCGAATCTTACAGGTTCGTGGAATTACACCACCGGAGGATACGGTGCGGGGCGCAGCGCGGTCCGCGTGGATACTATTATCGCACTGAAGGATTATTGGGATGAGGATTCAACGGTTCCAGATTTCTATAACATGGACGGCAAACACCGGTATCATCTGGTTTACGGGCAGACCTCGGTAAAATCAGACAATCTGGCGAAGTCGGTCATGTGGGTCGATACTATAAAAGTGCAGTTGTCTGGTTCACCGACTGATGAAGAAGCCGATGCCGGCGATCAGGGGAAGCTTATAGGTACGTCGGACGGAACGTCGGTTTCGTCAAACGGCAGCAGCAGCGGAAATGTGATCAATTCCAGCACAGGGAGCGGAAGCCAGGGAACGGGCGGAGGCTCAGGCAACAGTTCTGGAGCAGGTTCTGACTATTCGTCGTCTGGCGTACAGGACAGCGGAAGCGGAGCAGCTGAGGAAGAGACCAGCGAGCTCGA
This sequence comes from Anaerovoracaceae bacterium, assembly GCA_050946535.1. Classification (GTDB taxonomy): domain Bacteria; phylum Bacillota; class Clostridia; order Peptostreptococcales; family Anaerovoracaceae; genus RUG708. The sequence goes on along the minus strand of JBMNUZ010000005.1, from coordinate 13,886 downwards.
CGACAGCAGTGCACCCGAGACGAAAATAGATACAAGCGGAAAGTATGTATATGAGATATCCAAGGGAAATGTTTCATATGATTTGAACAGCGAAAAGAGCGATAACCGTTTCATGATCGCGATCGTTCTGCTGGCAGCGTTCGCTTCGGGCGGAGCCGCGGCATACGTTGCTTACAGACGCAGGATCAGATAAACCTGACATTTATGCAAGACTGAAAAATGTTCATTAGTTTAAGGAAATAAAAATATGCAAGAACTATTACAGAATTCACTTCATACCATTTCGCAGTGGCTGCTCATTCCGACCATGATCATTCTTCTGCTGCTGATGGTTTACACCGTAGCAGCCTTGGGAGCTGTGATCATCGAAGGAGTGCGCGAAAGGTCCGTGGTAAAAGAAAACGTGTCGGATCTGATTTTAAACCTCCACGGCAAAAGCATCCATCAGATCAGAAAGATGATAGAGCGAAGCAGAATCTACGAACGCCACAAAAAAGCGTTTTTCACAATCATAGACCATCGTGACAATCCGGAGGAGCTGCTGGTGGCGGCAGCACGCAGACTCATTGCGGATGAAGAGAAGCGGTTTGACAAAAGGGCGTCTCTCACGGAGTCGGCGTCAAAAATTGCGCCTATGTTCGGACTTATGGGTACGCTGATTCCTCTGGGTCCGGGGCTTCTCGCTCTCGGACAGGGCGACACCATGACGCTTTCGAATTCACTGATCGTCGCGTTCGATACAACGGTGGCAGGTCTCATTTCGGCAGCTGTCTGCTATGTGATCGCGAAAATCAGACGGAGATGGTACGATGACTACATGGTTTCCATGGAGACAATCATGGACGCAGTCCTTGAAGAAGTATCCTCGGAGCGCGAAGAAACAGAAGAATTAGAAGACGCTGAATCATCGGAAGGTGAAGACACTGACGCATTAGAAGATGCTGAATCCGCGGAAAGTGAAGAAACCGAAGCGGCGGATGATGAGGAATCATCGGAAGGTGAAGAACCCGAGTCATCGGAAGACGAAGAATCCTCAGAAGATGAAGAAACCGAAGTACCGGATGAAGTGGAATCCCTGGAAGATGAAGAAACCGTGGATGAAGCAAAATCGACAGGAGCAGATGACTCCGGAGAAATGAAGGTATCCGGATCCGGCGAAGCTGAAACGGATGAAAGCGCGTCTCCTGCAAAACCTGGAGAGGAGAGTGAGACTGTTGAAAGTAAGCTCGATGAAATATGACCTGAGAAGGAAAAAAGTACGCCGTGACGAAAATCCTCTGGAGATGATGGCCAATCTGATGGATGTCATGCTCGTGTTTGCGTGCGGTCTGCTTCTTGCTCTGGTCGTTCACTGGAACGTCGATATAAGCGGGCAGGATACCACCAACGTCAACCAGCAGCAGTCCACGACAACGGTCGAGATGAGCGGCAGCGGAAGCGAATCCGATATAAATACGGATCAGAACTATAAAGAAATGGGTATCGTCTATCAGGATCCTGAGACAGGTAAATTGTATATGGTTACGAATGAAAAAGCTTCTGACTCAGGAAGTTCCAGCAGTACGGATTCTACATCTGACAGCAGCTCGACAGACACGAGTTCAGATTCGGGCAGCAGCACTGATTCAGGCAGCGGCACGAACTAGGGAACTGGCTCAGGTTTGGGTACTGGCTCAGATCATGGCAGCGGCACGAACTAGGGCGGCCGACGGCAGGCAAGCCGACGACAAGCAGGCAGTCCGACGGCAGGCGGGAGGACGAATCCTGCTAACAGGACATTGACAGTGAAAATATATGTAAAATTAATTATAGATAATTGACGTTTTGGAAAGATGAATTTTTTATGGAAAAATTTTTGATTTGCGTTGATGATACCGACGATGTGACGAAACGCACCAGTACGGGTGAAATAACCGAGAAGATCGGGAAAAGACTCGAGATGGAAGGCGGGCGGATTATCGACGGAATCTCCAGACATCAGCTGCTTCTCAGCGAAGCTGTTCGTTACACTTCCCACAATAGTTCCATGTGTCTGGAAATGGAATTTGAAGAGATCGATCCTGAACGCATTGTAGAGGTCTGCGAGGAAATTATACGTCACGAAATGGCATCAACAGCAGATCCGGGGCTGGCGGTCTGCAGCCTGCGGGAGCTTGCAGACCCGGAACCTCTGATCGTATTCGGTGTTGAAGCGAAAAAAGAAGTAAAACGAAAGCAGGAGGCATACCAGCTGGCGGAAAGAACAGACGGTGTCTTTCTGGAGGAACTCGGCGGAAGCGGTGACGGCGTCATAGGAGCGCTGGCAGGAATTGGGCTGCGCCTGAGCCGGAGCGACGGATCGCTGAGAGGAAAGAAAGCTGCCGATCTTGAGGGCAAAAGCGTGAGTGCCGATGAACTCTGCAGACGGACAGGAGCCGAAGCAGTTGTTACGAGTGACGGCAGAACGATCGGCGGGAATGAATCAGTATATGTCTCCAAATTTGTGAAGCTCATGTACTTCAACGGGCGGAAATGCATTTTCGTTATATATGAAAACGGGCGTTACGAAGTGATGTGGCATCACGAGGAAAGAGAAAAAATTCTGGATGACAAACTATATCCGGCATGTGAAAATTTTGAATCTGACAACGACGAAGAGGAATGTGTGATTCCTGACGGTATGAAGTCGTGTTTCAACTGTCTGTACCGCAGATGGTCGGCGAACGGATTCGAATGTATGCTTCCGGAGGCGAAAATAATATGAACGGAGAAAAATCTTCATTTCAAAAGACAGACGGACGCTTGACAACAGAAGATGAAACGGCAGTGCTTTCGCGTAATTATGATGTGCTCATCATAGGCGGAGGTATTCTGGGAACGATGGCGGCGTGGAAACTGTCCAGATACGATCTGAAAGTTCTTCTGCTGGAAAAGGAATACGACCTCGGCGAGGGTTCGGCAAAGGCCAACAGCGGCATTCTTTACCCCGGATTTCAGGCTCGCGGAGGAAGCCTCAAAGGCATCTCCTGCGTAAAAGGGAATGCGATGTACGACGATATCTGCCGTGAACTCGATATCCCTATGAAACGCACGGGATGCCTTTATGTTACGTTCGGAAGCAGCGGCGACGAAGAGATGATGAAGAAATACAAGCGCGGGCAGCAGAACGGAACTCCTGGAATGGAAATCATATCGGGAGCCGAAGCCAGGCGCATGGAGCCGCTGCTCAGCAAGCACGTGAAAAATGCGCTCTACGCCCCTAACGCAGCGATCATTTCGCCTTTTGCACTGGTTATGTCGATGGCCGAGGCCGCTGCTGCAAACGGAGTGACTTTTCTCTTCGACTGCGGCGTGGACGGCATCAGTATGCCAGATTCAGGACCTGCAGAGGTTTCGACGTCCCGCGGAACAGTAACCTGCAATTACATTATCAATACGGCAGGTGAAAACGCCATTGAAATGGAAAGTTTCGTCAGAAAACAGGACCTCGTGATACGTCCGAGGCGCGGACAGTTCTATGTCTTTGACAAGCAGGACTCTCCGATCCTTTCGCACGTGATCTATCAGGCTCAGGAAACCAATGAAAAAGGTACTCTGATAGCGCCTACGGTCGAAGGAAATATCATAGCAGGACCGACTTCCGAAAACGTCCGTTCCTATAGCAATACGGATACTACGCGGGAAGGCCTCGCTCACGTCGAATGGGTGGCGAAAAAGATCCTTCCTGATCTGGACATGGGCAGAGTTATCACAAATTTTGCCGGCGTTCGTGCAAACATCACAAACATTGATAAGGAACACAAGGACTTTGTCATCAGAAAAAGCGCTCACGGGATGATCAGCGCGCTCGGAATAAAGAATCCGGGGATGACATCGGCACCTTATCTGACGGATATGATAATACAAATGCTGCGCGAGGACGGCCTGAAGACCGTTGAAAAAAGGGGAAAGGGTAGTAAATATAAAAGACAGAAGCCGTTCCTGCAGTGCAGTCCGGAGGAACAGAAAGAAATGCTGGCGCGTGATCCGCGTTACGCGCGGGTGATCTGCAGGTGTGAACAGATTACAGAGGGGGATATCATAAGTGCTCTGCATTCGCCGGTTCCGCCTGTCAGCTTCAACGGCTTCAAGAAGCGGCTCAGAATCGGAATGGGGCGGTGCCAGGGCGGCTATTGCCAGTCCAGACTCATAGAAATTGTCTGCAGGGAAACGGGATGCAGGCCTCAGGATTTCATGAAAAGTGTCAAAGGAAGCAGCTTGGTAAAAGGAAGATTGAAATGAATGACGGGACTGAAAATGCGAAAGTGAAACATCTTGCAAAAGATACTGAATATTTTGATCTTATAATTGCAGGCGGCGGCCCCGCAGGAATGGCCGCCGCCGTTCAGGCCCGCGAAGACGGCCTCGAACGCGTGCTGCTGGTAGAGCGGGGCAAGTCGCTCGGAGGAATTCTGCCGCAGTGCATCCACGACGGATTCGGTCTGCAGGAATTCGGAGAAACGCTGACCGGCCCTGAATATGCACACAGGTGGAAATTAAAAGTAGAAGAATCAGGGGTATTATGCCGTACGGATGCGACGGTTACAGGATGCAGAAGTGTCGGGGATGATGACGGAGAGATCATGTATGTGCTTGAGATAGCATCGCCGGAGTACGGGATTAAAGAGGCCGCGTGCAGGTCGCTGATCCTCGCGTCTGGCTGCCGCGAACGTACACGCGGCCAGCTCCGCATACCGGGCAGCAGGCCTGCGGGAGTCTATACGGCCGGAGCCGTCCAGTACATGATGAACGTGCAGAATTATCTTCCGGGTAAAAGAGCTGTTATACTCGGCTCCGGAGACATAGGCCTCATCATGGCGAGACGCATGATGTGGGAAGGCATACACGTGAGCATGATCCTTGGAGAAAAAGCAAGCGGTCTTCTGCGCAATTACGTTCAATGCGTCAGGGACTGGAACATTCCGATTCGTTTTTCCAGTACGGTTACCAGCATCCACGGCCGAAAGCGCCTTACGGGCGTTACCGTTACGCCGGAAGACGAAAACGGGAATCCTGACTACAGCAGATCGGAATACGTACGGTGCGATCTGCTCGTCATAGCAGCCGGATTGATACCGGAAACCGAAATATGGAAAGAACTATGGCTTTCGGAGGGCAGAAAGCCGGAACCTGTAAAGAGCCCGGATGAAACGTGTACGCAGCGTCCCGGCATTTTTGTCTGCGGCAATGTTTCAAGACAGTATGATACTGTCGACGAAGTAACGCAGTCAGGCCGGCGCGCCGGCAGGGAAGCCGTCCGGTATCTGAGGAAAGACAGCGGCCTGGAGCCGCTGGAACTGTTAAAAGCGGAACCGCAGCACGTGATCACGGATGAAGACATAGAATATTTTACGTCGCCGCAGGTCAGCGATGACGTTGTGTATTGTATCTGCTGCCCGCGTGGGTGCAGAATCACCGTGAATGGGACAAAAATCAGCGGTTTCGGGTGTATCACCGGCAAACAGTATGCGATGCAGGAACATGATTCCCCTCGCAGGATTGTTACAACTACTCTGCCTGTCGAGGGCAAAGCTGATATCCTGGTTCCGGTGCGCACGAGCGTTCCTGTCGCAAAGAGCGAAGTGGCGGATGTGCTGGCGAAATGCCGGCGCATACATGTAAAGTTACCGGTTGCGGCCGGAGAAGTAATACGCAGCAATATAACCGGGGCGCCGGACGAGGATCCGGATGACGAAAAGGCGGATCTGATATCGTGCGCTGATGTCTCCGGATGAAGATTTATGGAGTTTTACTTTGAAGAATGAAAACCGCAAGATGAAAAAAATCTGGGTCGTACTGATCGCCATTCTTCCGCTGGTTACGGCATTTCTATGTCTTTTTGCGGGACGCTACGACCTGTCGCTGAGCGACGTGCTGCAGGCGCTGGCGCGTTTTGCAGGATTCGGGAATGATACGGATACGCTTTCAGAAGAAGCATACGGAGTCGTAACACAGCTGAGGCTGCCGAGGCTGATTGCTGCAGGTGTCTGCGGGGCAGCGCTCGCGGCGAGCGGAGCAGCGTACCAGGGCATATTCCAGAATCCACTCGTCAGTCCAGGTATTCTGGGAGTAAGTGCGGGCGCCGGATTCGGCGCTTCTCTGGCGATTCTGCTGTTCGGATCGGGCACGGCCACATATCTGCTCGCGTTTGCGTTCGGCATCGGAGCCGTGCTCCTCAGTTACTGGATCGCAGGAATTTACCGTTCGGTACCTGCCATAATGCTCGTCCTGGGAGGAACCATTGTCCAAGCAGTGTTCAATGCGCTCATCTCACTTTTGAAATACACCGCCGATACAGACAGCCAGCTTCCGGCAATCGTCTACTGGCTGATGGGAAGCGTGGCCTCGGTGAGCTGGAAGACACTGTGGGCCGTGATCCCGGTAGCAGCAGGTATTATCGTGCTGATCTGCTGCAGCTGGAAGATAAACGTGCTTTCCATGGGAGAAAAGGAGGCAAGGTCGCTTGGAATCGATGTGCCTCTGATCAAGCGGATAGTCATAGCAGGAGCTACGCTTGCGACCGCCGGAGCGGTCTGCATGTGCGGCGTGGTAGGCTGGGTAGGACTCGTGATTCCGCATATTTCCCGAATGCTGGTAGGACACGACAACCGCCGGCTTATCCCCGTTTCGGTTGCGATCGGTGCTGCTTTTATGATCCTGATAGATACGGCAAGCAGAACTATCACTTCTTCGGAGCTGCCGCTCAGCATTCTGACGTCGCTGATAGGCGCGCCGTTCTTCGTCTTTCTGTTGAAGAGGACTAAAGGAGGCGGATGGAAGTGAATGATGTTCTGATCGAAGTAAATGGCGTTTCGCTTGCATACGACCAGAGCGAACCTGTGCTGCACGATATTTCATTTTCCGTGAAGCCAGGGGAGCTTTACTGCCTGATGGGTCCGAACGGATGCGGAAAGAGCACACTGATAAACAGCATAATGGGCATTCACAATCCGTCTGCCGGAAATATTCTGGTTGAAGGACGCGAAATATCGACGTACAAGCCTAAGGATCTTGCAAGAATAATAGCTTATGTGCCGCAGTCTCATCAATTGACTTTTCCATATACGGTGGAACAAGTGGTTCTCATGGGACGGAATCCGTATACGCGGAGCATGACTGGCCCGGGAGAGGAAGACAGTGAAATAATCGCACGTGTGCTGGACGAGACCGGAATTTCGCATCTGGCGGACAGACCGTACACGATGATAAGCGGCGGGGAGATGCAGCTTGTGATGCTCGCGAGGGCTCTCGTGCAGCAGACGCCGGTGATCGTCATGGATGAACCGTCGGCGCATCTGGACTTCAGAAACGAGATGATCTTTCTGGAAAACGCAGCAGGGTTGGTTAGAGATTCTTCAACAGCAGTGATAATAGCGACGCATTCGCCGAATCACGCGTTTTTCTTCGAACGGAAGGGAATCAGCACCGAAGTTCTGGCTATCTGCGGCAAGACCTTGAAATTCAGAGGACAGCCATCAGAAGTCCTTACGGAAGAAAACATAATGGAAATCTACGGGGTGCGTTCGAAAATTCTGCAGGGAAACGATGTTGAAGAGGGAACTGTACGGCAGATCGTTCCTCTTGATGTTGTGCGCAGTTCCTCTTGATTTTGTGCGTAGTTGCTTGCGATTTTGTGCGTAGTTCCTCTTGATGTTGTGAGTAAGTTAAGGAGACGGGCCTGCCGGAATCGGCAGACAGTAAAGTAAATGGATATGAATGATAGAAATATGACTGATATAAAAGATCGAAGGATCTTTAAAACATTTCTTTCGGTAATTCTGATCGTTTCAATGATCTTTGCAATGGCCGGATGCGGTTCGTCAGACGGGAGCTCGGCTTCCGCCGGCGACGAGAGCACTTCGGAAGGATTCCTGACGGTCGATTACAGTGATTCAGATTTTTCGTCTGATGCGATTCCTGATCCGGTAACGAAAGAATCGGATGATACTCTCACGATAACAGACTGTATCGGCCGTGAAACAGAGGTGCCGCGTAATCCGGAAAGAATAGCCGTCCTCGATTCGTTCGCAGGAGAAGCAGTCGTTATGATCGGCGCGGGAGACATTATGGTTACGTGTCCGAACGGGACGAAAAGCGACCGGCTGCTGTGCGAGATCTGCCCGTCGCTGACAGAAAAGGAAGTAATCATGTCGGAGGGGACGTTTAATGCAGAAGCCCTGCTGGAGCTCAAGCCGGATTTGATAATCATAAAAAAGGGACTATATACCTCGGATGAGGAACGTTCGAAGCTTGAGAAACTGAATATTCCTTATCTGGTATCCGATTACGGCAACATGGCGGAGCAGATGTACGCACTGCGCATGATAGGCTGCGCCGCAGGCGGTGAATACGAGAGCAAAGCGGAAGAAATCATAGATTATTACTGCGAAGTCATAAAGAAAGTCGAGAGCCGCGCTTCTAAAATTCCGGATTCGGATAGAAAAACGGTTTACCATTCGATAAACGAGGCGGTGCGTACCGACGGAGAATACAGTCTGGGAAACGACTGGATCACCGCGACGGGAGCGACGGACGTTTCAGCGCAGCATACCGGCTCACTGCAGAAGGATAAAGATGACTACTATGCTGAAATTGAGCAGATTTTCTCCTGGGATCCGGATGTGGTGATCTGCAACGAAGCGGAGACGAAAGATTATCTGCTGACCGACAGCAAGTGGTCTTCACTGCGCGCTGTCCGCGAAGGTTCGGTCTACAATATTCCGGTAGGTGCGACGCGCTGGGGGCAGAGAGGAAGCCTTGAAACCTTCTTTGCAATGCTGTGGCTGGGCACGACGATCTATCCGGATTACTTCTCTGATATAGACCTGAAGAGCGAAGTCGTGTCATTTTATGCTGATGTACTGAATCTTACGATAGATGACGCCACTTACCAGCAGATTCTTTCAGGAACGGGCATACGCAATGCCAGTCAGGCGTCCGGCAGCTGACAGAACGGCACCCGGAAGCTGACAGAACAGCATACGGCGGCTGAACAGAAAAACCCCCGGAAACTGACAGAGCGGCGTACGCATAGCTGACAGACCAGCGTCAGGCGGCTGAAATAAAGGCGTACATCAGATGACTGAAGAATTAAATTGCAGACCGTCAGCCGTCATCTGGGTCTCGGCGGCAGTCTGTCAGGCCTCGGCAGCAGCCTGCCAGGCTTCGGCAGCACTAAAATCATTTTTGGTCAGCCGAAGAATTGAAGAAAAAAGCAATCAATAACAATTAAATCAAGAAAACAATACGAAAAAGCACGTACGAATAAAAATGCGTACGTGCCTTTTTGATTTGCGTAAATTTCGTCTTTGCAGCCGGAATTGAAAGCTGTTGCCGATGATTTGCAGGAATTCCCGCATTGCGGCTTGCAATAAAAGCTGTTGATTATCGTGGAAATTACGTCGTTACGGGCGCAAGCCGCGAAGGCTTGCAGAAACAGCGGAAACCGGCTACTGCCGTTCAAATCTATTTGTTTACCAGCAGTTTCTTTATCGCTGCATCCAGTCCCTCGAGCGTGAGCTCATACATAGGGTAAACCTCGCGTATCAGCGAAAGAGTCTGATGGCCGTAAACGTAGTCCCAGTTGTCTTTCTTGATCGGGTTGAGCCACACGATGTGAGTGAAGTGATCTCTCACGCGCTTCAGCCATACCATCCCGGGCTCCGGGTTGTACGATACGCGGTACGATGCTCCGCCTGAGCGCAGGAGCTCCGACGGCGCCATGGTTCCGTCGCCTACTATTATTACTTTGAATTCGCTCGACAGGTTTCTGAGAACCCAGTTCGTCTCTATCGAGGAACTGCTCCGGCAGCTTGGGTCTGTGAAGAGCTCCTGATAGAAGCAGTTGTGAAAATAGAAGACGTGCAGCGATTTGAAATGATTCGACTGATATGCCGCCTGGAAGAGCTGGCTGCAGAGCTTGCTGTATATCGACATCGATCCTGCGGAGTCGAAGAGCAGAAGTACCTTGACCGTGTTTTTCCGCGGCCTGTCGAAAACGAGCTTGAGCTGACCGGCGTTGTTGCATGTCTGCTTTATTGTTTCGTCGACATCGAGTTCCGTCTTCGGACCGTCGTTTCTGCTGGAAAACTGACGCAGCTTTCTGAAAGCCATCTGAAAGTTACGGATGTCGAGCGTGTTGTCTTCTCTGAAATCTCTGAAATTTCTCTCTCCGGCGACTTGTACTGCCGAGCGGTGACGGCTTTCGCCTCCGATTCTTATTCCGGCAGGGTTGTATCCGCCGTGGCCGAAAGGCGATGTGCCGCCGGTTCCGATCCAGTAGCCTCCTCCGTGATGTTCCGAAGTCTGTTCCTTTAAACGTTCCTCAAGCATCTTCTGAAGCTCGTCGAAGTCATATTGCTGTATTCTCGCAAGTGCCTGATTAAATGCCTCGGAAGGTTCTTTGAGCTCCTTGTCGAGCCATTCCCAGACTTCCTCCGGAATATCCTCCGGAGGTTTAACGCCTTTGAAGAATTCTGCGAAGGCGAGGTCGAATTTGTCGTAATCGGCCTCTGTCTTTATAAGTACGGCCCTGCAGAGGTAATAGAAGGCGGTAAGGCTCGACTGCCCCAGTCCGCGATTGAGCGCGTCCATGAGAGCCATCCATTCGTTGAGCGAGACGTTGAGGCCGCGTTCCCTCAGCAGGAAGAAAAAATCTATAAACATAACGGACCTCCTTCGTTAGAAGTGGAGACCTCTGCGTCTGCTCCGATTGAAAGCGTCGATGTCCTGATTCTTTTTCAGCAGGGTTCCTATGAAAGGAAAATCCTTTTCGATGCGGTCCGGCTTGATGCCGCCGAGAACCATCGCCTGCAGCCAGTCGAGGAGTTCTGAAGTGCTCGGCTTCTTCTGAATGTCAGGAATAGACCTTATCATATAGAAAGCTGCCATTGCCTGGTCGAGCAGGTTCTGCTCGATGTCAGGGTAGTGGACGTGGACGATTTCGTACATCTTCTCTGCGTTAGGGAACTCGATGAAGTGGAAGATGCAGCGTCTCAGGAACGCGTCAGGCAGTTCCTTCTCGGCGTTCGATGTGATGATTACGATAGGACGCTTTTTCGCCTTTATCGTTTCCTTTGTCTCAGGAATGTAGAATTCCATCTTGTCGAGCTCCCAGAGAAGGTCGTTAGGGAATTCGAGGTCGGCCTTGTCGATCTCATCGATGAGCAGAACGACCTGTTCGTCGTGTGAGAAAGCTTCACCGAGCTTGCCGAGCTTAATGTACTTTTTTATGTCGTCTACGCCTTCGCCGCCGAACTGGCTGTCGTAGAGCCTCTGGACGGTATCGTATACGTAGAGGCCGTCCTGAGCTTTCGTAGTGGATTTGATATTCCATATGATGAGCTCCATGTTCATGGATTCGGCGATAGCTTCGGCGAGCATTGTCTTGCCTGTGCCCGGCTCACCCTTGATCAGAAGCGGCTTCTGAAGCGCGATTGCGATGTTTACCGAATTCATGAGTTCCGGTGAAGCTACATATTTTGTGCTTTCCTTCATATTTTCAAGCATTTCATTATCTCCTTCGGATATATGGTCAATATTTGCGGCAGCTGCCGCAGTGCTGATGCACGAATTGATGTATTCGCCGGCTGCTGAGGTGACAGCATGTCTGCCGGCTTTCGTTAATTATTTATTATATAGCCATTAGTAGTTTATTTCCACCAGATATATTGTTATGCATATGTATACAATCGCAAAATCCAGTGCGCGCAGAGGTGACGGACGCGAAGAAAGCGGGTCTGACACTTGAAGACGCGTTGCAAGAAACCGGCGAGCACAGGCCAGAAACTGACGAATTCGGGGCCGGATGCCGGAGGACGATGGGCCGGACATCGGTGAACTCAGTGCCGGGCGCTGGCGAACGCGAACCAGACAACGTGATGGACGCTGGAGAAATCGGGCCTGACGCTGGAGGGCGCGGGACCGGACATCAGCGAAGGCAATGCCGGACGCGGAGAAAGGAGCGCTGACACTGGAGAATGTGTGACCAGGCGCTGGCGAACGCTGGGCGGACATCGACGCCGGTAGAAATCTTGTGCCGTATATTGCAGTCCGGAACAGATGCATAGAGCCGGCGTAACCTCAGACATGGCTTCAGCTCTGCCGCACTGTTTTGTAAAAAAAGTGTATTGTAAAAGTATAATTTAATGTTGTACTCAGACAGCGTTTGAGTTATACTAATCAAGCAACGGAAAAGCGGGATCCGGCTGCGGCTGGATTGGTCAATAACCTTCTGAAATCAATGGAAAAAGTTGTTGACTGAGGTCCGGATATGTGATAATATAATGTCCGGTCTTGCTAAACAGAGGTTTGGCAAGATCACATAATAATTATGTGTGGCGGGATAGCTCAGATGGCGAGAGCGCCCGGTTCATACCCGGAAGGTCGTAGGTTCGATTCCTATTCCCGCTACCATTTTTATTGCGTTTTATGGGCGCTTAGCTCAGCTGGGAGAGCATCTGCCTTACAAGCAGGAGGCCATAGGTTCGAGCCCTATAGCGCCCACCATTTTATCAGGATACCTGATAAATTTTAAAGAGTGGCCCGGTAGTTCAGTTGGTTTAGAATGCCAGCCTGTCACGCTGGAGGTCGACGGTTCGAGCCCGTTCCGGGTCGCCATTTTTTTTACCAGCTCATTATGGTGGGTGTCGTCAAGCGGTTAAGACCCAGGGTTGTGGCTCCTGTATGCGTGAGTTCGAATCTCTCCACCCACCCCAGTTATATTAGCTACGCTGGTCCATACTTGATGCAGGGGTATCGCCAAGCGGTAAGGCAACGGATTCTGATTCCGTCATGCGCAGGTTCGAATCCTGCTACCCCCGCCAGTATTTGATCCATCCAGAGTACGGTCGAGACTGTACCTGTTTTTTTATGATATGGCGACATAGCCAAGTGGTAAGGCAAAGGTCTGCAAAACCTCTATGCCCCAGTTCGAATCTGGGTGTCGCCTCCATACGAAACCGCTGAGTTTTATGGCTCAGCGGTTTTTTAAATGCTTTTTTATTTCGCCTCTTATTTTCGGCTGTCTTTTATTTTGTGACTCTGCGTAACGATTTCTGAAAAAATGCCTGCGGACGAAGGACTGCAGATGTAATCTATTTTTCAGCCTCTTTGTCTATGTCGTTTATAAAGGCTGTCATGTCGACCTGGTAATACAAGCCCTCGGCTTTTGCCACGAGTTCTCCCGTATCGAGGTCGTTGATCTCTCCTGAGACCCAGATCTTTTTTCTCTCCCTTTCGGTGATCCACGCTTCTGCGGCCATGCGGTGGCCAATGCGCGCCGGACTCAGGTAATCGATGCTGATATTAAGTGTGACGGCTTCAATGCCGATGCCCATGACCGCGTACATCATGACCTCGTCGAAGAGCATGCAGGTGAAGCCGCCGTGCATGAGCGTATTTTTGTTTGTAGTGAGGCCGGCCATGTTATCGGTAGGCGTAAATTCCATGTGTGCTTTTCCGGAGATAAACTCGTTTTTCAGGTGCAGGCCGGCTGGATTGTCGGGGCCGCAAACGAAGCACTTTTTATAGTACGGGCTGTTGAACGGAGCGACTTTCTTTGGTTTTACTTCAGCATTCATTTGATTCTCCTTATTCTTTTAATTTTCCTTTTCTGCCCGCCTGAACGGCATCTTGCACAGCGCCCGGCATGGCGTGAATTGTTAAAAGTCATGTTGTATTTCATTTTTAAAGTATGACTTTTTTCAGGCATGACTTGTTTTCGTGCATGATTTAATTAATCTGCACAAATTGCAATTCCAACTTGAACACTAACCTTAAATCAAACAACCTGAACCTTGGCAATTGAATATACCTGATCGAGGAATTCTTCGAAGAGTTCTTCCGGGGTGTGGTAGCCCAGCTGTTTT
>JBMNUZ010000004.1:0-144457 GCA_050946535.1 Anaerovoracaceae bacterium | reverse complement strand
ATGATTACGATCCATAGCGTTCTCCTTTGGTATTTAGTTATTTGGTAACCTAATTCTACCAGAAAGAGATCCTATGGATCTTTGTTATTCAGTTGTTAGTGTTCAAGTTCATTTTACAATTAACCTTCAGAAAAAAATTAAATATTTTTTAAAAAGTGATTGACAAAACTGTCCTATAGTATTATTGTACTAAGTACATAATACAACAATACATTAAGACAGTCATACAGCAATGGAAGGATGGTGGCGATGAATTGGGATTTCAAGGAGGGGCGCCCTATATATACGCAGATCGTTGATCAGATGAGTCTGTTTATTGCCAGCGGAGCAGTCAAGCCGGGCGAGCGGCTGCCCTCGGTCAGAGATCTGGCCATGGAGGCGGGCGTCAACCCGAACACTATGCAGCGGTCACTTTCGGAACTTGAAAGGCAGGGGCTGCTGCACAGCGAGAGGACCAGCGGCAGATTTGTTACGGACGACGAAGGAGTACTGAAAAAATTGAGGAGCGATCTGAGCATGGATTATATAAAAGAATTATTTGAAAATCTCGAAAAGCTTGGCCTTACAGGCGATGAGATAATCTGGGCGGTCACCGATTATGCGAAGCACGAGAAAGAAAGGAAAGGTGAATAATATGAGCTTGATAGAATGCAGAGATCTTGCCAGAAATTTCGGATCTACGGAAGCTCTTTCCGGAGTAAATCTGGACATCGAGCCGGGAAGGATAGTCGGACTCCTCGGGCCGAACGGATCGGGAAAGACGACTATGATAAAGATTGCGAACGGGCTGCTCAGGCCTACGTCGGGAAGCCTGACGATAGCCGGAATGAAACCGGGAAAAGAAACCAAGGCGATTACAGCATATCTGCCTGACAGAGAATTCCTGCCGGGCTACATGAAAGTGAGCAGCATCGTCGATATGTACAGCGACTTCTTCAGTGATTTCAGGCGCGACAGGGCCGAGGAAATGCTCTCGAGGCTGGGCGTAGATGTAAACAAGCGTTTCAGCAGCCTCAGCAAGGGCAACAGGGAAAAGGTCCAGCTGATCCTGGTGATGAGCCGCGAAGCGCAGGTATATTTCCTTGATGAACCTATAGCAGGAGTCGATCCGGCGACGAGAGATTATATCATCAAGGTCATCATTTCAAACTACAGCGAAGATGCGGCCGTTGTCATTTCAACACATCTTATAGAGGATGTCGAGAAGATTCTCGATGAAGTAATATTCATTCAGGAAGGCAGAATCATACTTCACGAGAATGCCGACGATCTAAGATCGGAGAGAGGAAAGAGCGTAGACGCAGTATTCAGGGAGGATTTCAAATGGCAGGCAAACTTATAAAATACGATTTCTTGGCTATAGGAAGAAAACTAGGTCCTATATATCTGGCTGTCGCGGCGATGTCGGTTCTGGTGGGACTTCTCAGCAGAGTTTCGTCGGACGTTCCTGAAGGAATTTCAATGGCGGCATATGTAATACTTATGCTCATCATGATAATCATGACTCTGGTCGTGATCATTCAGAGATTTTATCAGAGCGTTTACGGAAAAGACGCGTACATGATGATGACACTTCCGGCAACCACGGGAGAGCAGCTCTGGAGCAAAGTGATAACTTCTCTGATCTGGGGAATATTCACTACCGCAGTGACTGCCGCTTCTTTTGCAGTGATTCTTCTTCTGATCGGCGCGCTCAATGACGTCGATCTTATGCCTCACTTAGGCGTTCAGATACCTTGGGGGCAGTTTGCACTTACAGGAACTTTGTTTCTGTTGAATATAGTTGTTTCGATCGTTCAGTTCGCTCTGATGATCTACGCTTCGATCTCGATCGGGGCACAGGCCAGAAACCACAGAGGCCTGTTGTCGACACTGGTGTTCATCGGATTTGCAATCGCCGAGTCGATTATAACGACCATGGATACCAGCGATGGAAATGCATGGATTGAAAGGGAGAACCAGACGATCACGGGCGTGCTGGGGAACATCGACCATGTGCTGGTGCTCGCTCTCGTGTTCGCGGCTGCAGTATCAGCAGTATATTTTATCATTACCTATTTCCTGATGGACAGACGTCTGAATCTCGACTGACATTAAACTTCGGCAGACGTCTGAATCTCGACTTACATCAAACCCCGGCAGACGCCTGAACCCCGGCAGACGCCTGAACCCCAGCAGACGCCTGAACCTCGGCAGACACCTGGACCTCAGCAGGCACCTGACTCCGGCCGGAGCTGAATACAGGCCGGCAGGGTGAGGAACAGGCCGGGCAGAGCTGGCGCATATGGAAATACAATGGAAGCGGAATTATACTTACAGTAATAAATAAATGCGGACAGCCGGCGGGACAGAAATGGAAGGCTCGTTAAAGGCGGCAAGGCAGGGGTGAATCAGAATCACAGAGGGAGCAGTGTATGTGGAGCAGACCACAGCGCTGCTCCCTTTTTGCGTTCCGGCCGCAGCCAGGCAGCTGTTTGTGAGGCTGATACAATAACGGAGGTGTAGTGAATAATTTGTTGCATTACGGCGCCGCGGCCGGTTAGCTGTGATGCGGATACAATAACGGAGTTGTAATTACTAATTTGCTGCATTGCGGCGCGGCGGCCGTCTGTCCGCGGAGCGGACGAGGGGGCTCAGACTATGTATACATAATGCCTGAAGAGTTGATTCTGCACGCTATTGACAAAACAGGATACAAAGGTAGAATAGAGTTATTATCACAAAAAAACGGGAGCATACTACCCGCGATCAGACTGCAGCAAAAAGTATTAAAAAGTATAAAGAGGTATTATATATGATTACTGGAGCAAGAGCCATGGTAGACGGGCTCATCGAGCAGGATGTCGATATTTTGTTCGGATATCCGGGCGCTACGATTTGTCCGTTTTACGATGAACTGGCTATTGAAGAAAAGAAAGGAACCATCAGACACATACTGGTAAGGCAGGAGCAGAACGCCGGCCATATGGCGAGCGGCTACGCGCGCACGACAGGCAAGCCGGGAGTATGTGTAGTTACTTCGGGACCGGGAGCCACAAACCTTATCACAGGCATAGCAACGGCTTATCTCGACAGTATCCCTATCGTAGCCATAACCGGGCAGGTGCCTACGAATCAGCTCGGAAAAGACGTATTCCAGGAGGTCGACACGACAGGCATGTGCGCGCCTTTTGTAAAGCACAGCTATCTGGTTAAAGATGCTGCCGATATTCCGCGCATCATGAGAGAGGCGTTCCACATCGCTTCCACAGGCAGGCCTGGTCCTGTCCTTATAGACGTTCCGAGCGACGTGCAGAATGCCGAATTCGAATACGTCGATCCCGGTGAGGTAAATATCAGAGGATACAAACCGAATATCCAGGGAAATGACAAGCAGATCAGGAAGATCGCCAGAGAAATAACAGGTGCGGAGAAACCGCTTATCATAGCAGGCGGCGGCGTAATCCTTTCCGGAGCCGAGGAACTTCTGGCCGAGTTCGCGAAGAAGAACAACATTCCTGTCGTCACTACTATGATGGGACTCGGCGTGCTCCCTACGCGCGATCCGCTCAACATAGGAATGATCGGGCAGTTCGGAAATTCGCCTGCGAACTACGCTTTAAACCACACCGACACCCTCATTATCGTAGGTGCCAGAGTAGCGGACAGAGCGGTTATGGATCCTGAAAACCTCGTCAAGCACTGCAAGACTATTCATATAGATATAGACTCGGCGGAAATAGGCAAAAACATGGAAGCCATGGTCCCTATCGTCGGCGATGTAAAGATCATTCTGAAGAAGCTGCTCAGAGAGGATATAGACATCAATGCTGACGCCTGGACAAAAGAAGTTCAGGAAAAGGTCGCCGAATCGCGCGTAAGACCTATGAAGCGCAGATCAAAGGGTACAGTAGGCCCTAAGAAGCTCATGCTTGAAATCGGACGCCAGCTCGACGACGACGCATATGTCGTTGCCGACGTAGGACAGAATCAGATCTGGGCCGCAAAATACATAGATATCAACAAGGGCAAATTCATCACATCGGGCGGACTCGGAACCATGGGCTATGCTCTTCCGGCAGGCATGGGAGTCAAATTCGCCGATCCTGACCGCCAGACGATCGTAGTGTGCGGTGACGGAAGCTTCCAGATGACGATGAACGAGCTTTCGACTCTTGCCGACAACAAGCTCGACCTGAAGATCGTGCTCGTCAACAACAGCAGGCTCGGAATGGTAAACGAACTTCAGCGCAAGAACTTCTCGCAGGGGCCTTACGCAGTATTCCTTCCGAATACACCTGATTTCTGCAAGCTTGCCGACGCTTACGGCGTAGCGCACAGGCTTCTCGACGATGAGGCTGATATGGAGGAAGCCGTTAAGGAAATGCTTGACTACGACGGACCTTTCCTGCTCGAATGCAGAGTCGGTGCGGACGAAAGCACAATGGCACAGTAAGGAGGCGGCATCCATGAAACAGGTAATATCAGTGCTGGTAGAAAACCAGTACGGAGTTTTAAATAAAATCACTGGTCTGTTTTCCAGAAGAGGATTCAATATCGAAACGCTTTCGGTAGGCGAGACGGATGACAAGAGCGTTTCGCGAATCACGATGATCGTCGACAGCGGCAACAGTGTGATGGAGCAGGTCGAAAAACAGCTCAACAAAATGGTCCAGGTTATAAAGGTAAGAAGACTTAATCCGAGCGAACTCGTCGGAAGAGAGCTTGCGCTTTTCAAAATAGGCATAACTACGAAGACGAGAGGCGAGATAAAAGATCTTGTCGAGATCATGGGAGCACATATCGCCGATATTTCTGCGACCACAGTGACGATAGAGATATGCGCCGCGCCGGAACAGATTGACCTCATGCTCGATTTACTCCGCCCTTACGGAATAAAGGAAATGGCGCGTACGGGAATGGCAGCGCTCCAGAAAGGAAGCAGCTCGCTCGGCTGATCGTCCGTGAGACGGCGTGAAGCAGCAGATTTAATGAATCAGAGTACGTTTCAGAGAATCTGCCGATGAGGTCCGGCCGCGTATCGTTCGCAGGGCAGTACGGCTGCGCAAAGGCTTGCGTTACGATTGTGCAAAAGCTTTCGGTACGGCACCGGCAGGAGCCTGAAATATTGCTCAGGCAATAGATTCAGGCCCTGGATAAAAGAATAATATGTTATGAACCCCGGGCTTAACGGGTATGTTTCTTCATGACAGACAAGCTGCTGCTGACGGCCTGCCTGCTCTGAACCGAACGTATCCGGAATGTCCGGGTATTTTCGTTTAAAATATATTTCTATATTTTGTTGACTTTATGCCCATGTAGGGGTATATTAAATACAGGTTAGCACTCAATTGGTATGAGTGCTAACAAAGCAGAGGGTGATAATATGGATCTTACAGAAAGAAAACTTAAAATTCTGCAAGCCATAGTCGGAGATTTTATCCATTCTGCCGAACCGGTCGGATCGCGGACGCTCTCCAAAAAACACGATATCGGAGCCAGCGCTGCGACAATCCGGAACGAGATGTCGGATCTAGAAGAAATGGGTTACCTGACGCATCCACATACTTCGGCAGGAAGGGTTCCGTCTGACAAGGCTTACAGATTATACGTAAATTCCTTGATGGACAAATATGTTATACCGGAACCTGAAAAGAGGGCAATCTCGGAACAGCTCGTTTCCAAGGTTGTGGAGCTTGATAAGACTCTAAGCCACGCCTCCGAACTTCTGGCACAGCTGACGAAGCTCACTTCGTTCGCTGTTACTCCTACTCAGGACGAAAACGCTCTTAAGTATATAAACGTCCTGCCGGTAGACGAACATACAGCTGTGCTTATGATAGTAGCTGAAAACGACCGTGTGATGAACACAGCGATAAAGATGCGCTCGTCATACGATAAAAAGTCGCTTGAGCTGCTTTCGAAGATATTGACTAAAAATTACAAAGGCAGATCGATCAACAGTATGCTCGCGGTAGACATCATAGATGACATTCAGCGCGAAGCAGCGCCTCTGAGCAGACTTGCGAAGGAAATCGAGCCATCGTTCAGGAACACGGTTGAAAACATGCTCGACGTTGACCTCTATATCAACGGTCTTGAGAATATCTTCTCGATTCCGGAATATACAGACCTCAACAGAGCGAAGAGCTTCATGGACATGGTCGGACACAAGCAGGCTCTTACAAAGCTGATCGTCGACAGGGACAGCGGCGTGATAATCACGATAGGTGATGAAAACGACCCTGAAGAACTCAAGGATTGCAGTCTTATTACTGCGACGTACAGTGTCAACGGAAAGCCGGTAGGCAAACTTGGCGTTGTAGGTCCGACAAGAATGAGATACAGCGAGATAACATCAGTTATTGAATATCTGACAGAAAATCTGGATAAAGCTTTCAGGCTGTCGGAAGGAGACGAAAATGACGAAAGAAGAGATGAAGAAGAATAGCGAAAGCAGCGAAGCCGAAAACGAAGAGGCTAAAGCCGCGGAGGATGACGCTGCTGCTGGCGGAGATGATGCCGGGAAAAAGAATCCGGGAAAGGAAGAAAAAGAAGAATTGGCCGATACCGAAAAGACAGATGAAGAGTCTTCAGAAGAGTCTTCAGATGAAGAAGATGAAGACGATGCCAGATACGGCGAACTCAACAAGAAGTACATGAGGCTGGCTGCAGATTTCCAGAATTTCAAACGCCGTACCGAAAAAGAGAAATCAGATATATATCAGTACGCCAATGAGAAAATAGCTCTCGATATCATCGAGGTTATGGATAATTTCGAACGAGCTCTCAGGCAGGGAGCCGAATGCGAAGACAAGAAATTTGTCGAAGGCGTCGAAAAGATATACAAACAGATGAAGGGTGTTCTCGAAAAGAACAACATTGCTGAAATCGAGGCCAAGGACAAGGAGTTCGACCCGAATTTCCACAATGCGGTCATGGCCGAGGATAATCCTGATTATGAAAGCGGCATTGTGATTGAGGACATGCAGAAGGGGTATACACTTAACGGCAAAGTCATAAGGCCTTCGATGGTCAAGGTGGCAAAGTAGCCGCAGGCCCCGGAAGCCGCTGATTTTACAGCAAAAAATACACTCACAAGTAAATCGGTGTATTCATTAATATAGATACATTAATAGTTGTAATTTATGGCATTGAGCCAGGAGGTAAATATAATGGGAAAAGTTATAGGAATTGACCTTGGAACTACAAATTCATGCGTGGCAGTATTGGAAGGCGGAGAGCCTACCGTAATCGCCAACGCAGAAGGTAACAGAACTACTCCGTCGGTTGTAGGCTTTACCAAGAACGGCGAAAGACTCGTAGGAGAAACTGCTAAGCGTCAGGCCATCACAAACCCTGACAGAACGATTTCTTCTATCAAGAGATACATGGGTACCGATCACAAGGTTACAATCGACGGTAAAACATATACTCCGCAGGACATTTCAGCGATGATCCTGACGAAGCTGAAGACTGACGCTGAATCTTATCTCGGAAGCAAGGTTACAGAAGCTGTAATCACAGTTCCTGCATACTTTACAGACAGCCAGAAGCAGGCTACCAAAGATGCCGGCAAAATCGCAGGACTCGACGTTAAGCGTATAATAAACGAGCCTACGGCGGCTGCTCTTGCATACGGTCTCGACAAAGAGGACGGCAGCCAGCACAAGGTTCTCGTATACGACCTCGGCGGCGGTACATTCGATGTATCGATCCTTGAACTCGGCGACGGCGTATTCGAAGTACTCGCTACAAACGGCGATACACACCTCGGCGGCGACGACTTCGACCAGGCACTGATGAACTTCATCGCCGACAGCTTCCAGAACGAGCACGGCATCGACCTCAGACAGGATAAGATGGCTCTCCAGAGACTGAAGGAAGCAGCAGAGAAGGCTAAGAAAGAACTGTCATCATCGCAGACAGCGAACATCAACCTGCCGTTCATCACTGTAAACGCAGACGGTCCTCTCCATCTCGACATGGATATCACAAGAGCCAAGTTCGATCAGCTCACTTCAGACCTCGTTCAGCGTACGATAGAACCTATGAAGAAGGCTATGGCGGACGCTAACGTAACCATGAACGACATCGAAAGAGTAATCCTCGTCGGTGGTTCTACCAGAATTCCTGCAGTACAGGCTGCAGTAAAGGAAGTTACGGGCAAGGATCCGTTCAAGGGCATCAACCCGGACGAGTGCGTAGCGATCGGTGCAGCAATTCAGGCCGGCGTACTTACTGGTGAAGTAAATGACGTACTTCTCCTCGATGTTACTCCGCTTTCACTCTCAATCGAGACTCTCGGCGGCGTAGCTACAAAGCTGATCGAGAGAAATACGACCATTCCTACGAAGAAGAGCCAGATCTTCTCGACTGCGGCTGATAACCAGACGGCTGTAGATATTCACGTAATGCAGGGCGAAAGCGAAATGGCAGACCACAACGTTACGCTCGGAAGATTCCAGCTCTCAGGTATTCCTCCTGCAAGAAGAGGTGTTCCTCAGATCGAGGTTACTTTCGATATCGATGCAAACGGTATCGTAAACGTAAGCGCGAAGGATCTCGGAACAGGCAAGGAACAGAAGATCACAATCAGCTCATCCAACAAGCTCTCTGAAGAGGAAATCAACCAGAAGATCAAAGAAGCTGAGATGTACGCTGAAGAAGATAAGAAGAGAAAAGAAGGCGTTGAGATCAGAAACAACGCAGAAGCTCTCGTATATGAGACCGACAAGACTATCGACGACATCGGCGACAAGGCTGATTCGGCAGCACTTGCAAAGGTAAAGGCAGCCAAGGAAGCTCTTGCCGAAGCTCTCAAGGGCGACAACATCGATGACATAAAGGCTAAGACTGATGCTCTCCAGACAGAGTTCCAGCAGCTTTCACAGATCCTCTACCAGAACGCGCAGGCTTCAGGCTCAACAGGAGCAGGTGCAGGTGCAGGTGCGGCAGGCGCAGGAGCAGCAGGATTCGATCCTACGGGCGGACAGGCTAATGCAGGCAGCAGCCAGCAGACTTCTGACAACAGCCGCGACAATGTCGTAGACGCTGATTACGAAGTTGTAGACGACGACAACAACAAATAATCCTGTTCTGTGACGGCCATAAATTATATAATGTAGAAATCAGGACACTCCCCCAGAAATGCCGGAGTGTCCTGTTTGA
The DNA here is from genome assembly GCA_050946535.1 of Anaerovoracaceae bacterium. Lineage (GTDB taxonomy): Bacteria > Bacillota > Clostridia > Peptostreptococcales > Anaerovoracaceae > RUG708. The sequence continues at coordinate 135,307 of JBMNUZ010000004.1, read as the reverse complement.
ATGGAGAACTGGTTTGTCCGGAGGTTTAACAGATGGCAGCAAAAAGAGATTATTATGAGGTGCTCGGCCTGCAGAAGGGCGCTTCAGATTCGGAAATAAAGAGTGCTTTCAGAAAACAGGCGATGAAGTACCATCCGGACAGAAATCCGGGTGACAAGGAAGCAGAAGAAAAGTTCAAAGAAGTAAACGAAGCATATAGTGTACTTTCAGACCCTGAAAAGAAAGAGAAATACGACAGATTCGGATTCGCAGGAGTCGATCCGAATTCCGGCTTCGGTGCAGGCGGTGCTGGATTCAACTCAACGAGCTTCGACGACATGTTCGGCGACATATTCAACATGTTCGGCGGCGGTTTCGGCGGCGGAAGTGGTTTCGGAGGCTTCGGCCGTCAGCGCACCAATCCTAATGCTCCTCAGAAGGGGCAGGATATGCAGGCGCGCGTTACGATCAGCTTCGACGAAGCGTTCTTCGGCACGAAGAAAAAGATCAAGCTCAAGAAACACGTTCCGTGTCCTGACTGCAACGGGACGGGCGTGGGACCCGGCGGTGCCAAGAAGGTATGCCCTGTATGCCAGGGATCAGGCCAGACCCGTACCCAGAGACAGACTCCGTTCGGCATGATGGCAAATGTCACTACATGTTCGAGATGCGGAGGCACGGGTCAGGTTATCGACAAGCCTTGTCCTAAGTGCGGTGGCACCGGCCAGGTGAGAAAGGACGTCATCATCGAGGTATCTATACCTGCAGGCATTGACGACCAGGCTGTCGTAAGCGTAAGAGGCCAGGGCGGTCCGGGAAAGAACGGCGGTCCGAGCGGCGATCTGTTCGTAGTAGTAACGGTTCGTCCTCACAAGCTCTTCAAGAGATACGGACTGGATCTGGAGCTCACATTCCCGATTACGTTCACACAGGCGGCTCTCGGTGCGGAAGTCACCATTCCTACAATGGACGGAAAGGTAAAGTACAAGATCCCTGCCGGAACGCAGCCTGACACTACGTTCAGACTCAGAGGCAAGGGCGTCAGATCTCCTAACACGGGAAGCATCGGCGATCTCTTCGTCAGAGTACAGCTCGAGGTACCTTCACATCTTACACAGCATCAGATCGAGCTTCTCGAGGAATTCGACAGCAATTCCACGGACGATATGTACAAGAAAAAGAAGTCGTTCCTCGATTCGGTGAAGGAACTCTTCACGGGAGACGACAGAGCAGAGGCACCTTCCGAAAAAAATAAAAAAAGAAAAAAGAGAAAATAGCTGAATAGTATTCAGTGTTGTATAATCAAAAGACCGGCGTATCACCGCCGGCCTTTTTCAGTACAGGGAGAAAAACAATGAAATACTATGAGTATAAAATATTCTGCTCTTCGGACGGAGCGGAAAAGGCCGCCGAATTGCTGACTGAAGAGGGCTATCTGACGTTTGAGGTCGACGACATACAGACGGCAAGGGAGATGCTCTCGAAAAAGAAAACATACGAATGGGATTATTTCGACGAGGCTCTGCTCGAGGAGCACGAGGCTTGTGTCACCCTTTATTTTCCGTACGAAGATGCTTCGGTAAAAGACATGGATAAGATAGACGGACTCATGAAGAAGCTCCGTGACGAAGATGCAGACGGCAGCTGCGGCAGGCTTGTCACAAAGAAGCGCGTCGCCGACGATTCGGAGTGGAAGGATGAGTGGAAAAAATACTTCAAGCCTTCGAAGATTACCGACGACATCGTCATCAAGCCTTCCTGGGAGGACTATGAAGCTGCTCCGGGAGAAAAGATCATCGAGATCGATCCCGGCATGGCATTCGGCACAGGCACACATGCCACCACGAAAATGTGCATACGCCTGATCGAGCAGTATCTTCACGAAGATGATTCGTTCCTCGATATAGGATGCGGTTCAGGCATCCTCTCGATTGCGGCCGGATTGACTGGCTGCAGAAATATTACGGCATTCGACATCGACCCTGATGCGGTCGGGGCTTCGAAGGAAAACGCCGCGAAAAACCACATGGAAGATATAATAAGCGTATTCCAGGGTGATGTTACCAAAGGAACGGATATAAAGGCAGACGTGGCAGCAGGCAATCTGATGGCGGAAATAATAATGTCGATCGCAGGGAGCATTCCTGACATCCTCAATGACGGCGGGGTATTCATCGCTTCAGGCATCATTACAGAAAAACGGGATGTGGTTCTCGAAAGCCTCAGAGAAGCGGGACTCGAAATACTTCAGGTCCTTGAGGAAGACGGCTGGTGCGCCGCAGCGGCAGGTAAAAAGTCATGATGAAAGTTTCATTCTGCACGCTCGGCTGCAAGGTCAACATGTATGAGACCGAGAGCATGCGCGAGCATTTCGTGAAAGCCGGATTCGAAGCCGTCAGCGACAGAGAGCCGGCGGACGTCTGCGTGATAAATACGTGCTCCGTCACAAATGTGGCAGACAGGAAATCACGCCAGTACATAAGGCGCATGAAACATCTGAATCCCGATGCTGTAATCGTAGTTACCGGATGTTACGCCCAGACGGATCCGGATGCGGTAGCAGAGATCGAGGGAGTCGACATAATAGCCGGGACAAACGAAAAAAGTCATATAGTAGAATATGTAGAAAACTTTATAAAAGAAAATCGTTCAAACAGAAAAACTGAAGACCCCGGACGCCGTGCGGAGGAGCATATCTTAAGCTACGACGACATAACAGGCTTTGAAGACATGGGTGCGATCGCCGCCATGGATTCGCGTTCGAGAGCGGTCATAAAGATCGAAGAAGGATGCGACAGGTTCTGTTCATACTGCATTATCCCGTACGCGAGGGGAAGAGTGAGAAGCAGGAATCCAGAGAGCGTGATTGCCGAAGCAGGGGGACTTGTCAGAGCAGGGTACAGGGAGATCGTCCTCGCCGGCATAAATACCGCGCTTTACGGATCCGATTTCGGGAAGGACAGCGACGTGGACATCGTCAAACTAGTCAAAGCGATCGGCGATATCGACGGTGATTTCAGAATAAGACTCAGCTCGCTCGAGCCTAATGTAATAGATGCAGGAACGGCTGAACGTCTGGCCGGCTGCAGAAAGCTGTGCCACCACATGCACCTTTCGATTCAGAGCGGCAGCGATACCGTCCTTCAGCGCATGAACAGGCGGTACGACGTCAGGCAGTACCTCGAAATAGCAGCGGCTCTCCGGAAAGCAGACCCTGAATACGGTATTACTACAGATATAATAGTAGGATTTCCGGGGGAAACGGACGATGAATTCCGCGAAACGCTTGAAACGGCGAGGAAAGCGGCATTTTCAAGAATACATGTCTTCAGGTATTCGCAGAGAAGCCATACGCCTGCTGCCGTAATGCCGGATCAGGTTTCCCCGCAGGTCAGGGCAGAGAGAGCGGGAGTGCTGGCCGATACTGCTGACAGACTCGCAGAAAACTTTTTCCGGCGCAACGAAGGCAGCGTCAGACGAGTTCTGTTTGAACAGACGACATCAGACGGATTGTACATCGAAGGGTATACTGACAATTATATTAAAGTATATGTAGACAACAAATACGATGATACCAACTATATACTACACAATCTCGTAGATGTACGTCTCGAAAGTCCCGTTAAAGACGGAATGAAAGGAACGCTTATGTTGTAATTACACGCCGGATTATGATAGAATATAAAAATAAAGGCGTGAAAATCTGCCTTTCAGCTGTATTGAACAATAACTCAGAAGGAGGTGAATGTACATGAGTGACTGCATATTCTGTAAAATCGCAGGAGGCGAGATTCCTTCTGAGATAGTATACCAGGATGATAAAATAGTCGTTTTCAAGGATACTTCTCCTCAGGCGCCGGTACACGTTCTTATGGTTCCGCGCAAACACATCGCTTCCCTCGACGATCTTACAGATGAAGACAGTGAACTGATCGCATATATGATGCAGAGCGTCAAGAAGATTGCTGAATCACAGGGGCTTGAAGATGGATACAGAGTCATCATCAACACCGGTGAAGACGCTCAGCAGACGGTAAAGCATCTTCACATTCATATTCTCGGCGGCAGAAAATTCACATGGCCACCGGGCTAAACGAAAATCGACACTTGATTATGGAAAACATATCAGGTATAATTCTAATGTTGTAAGCTTCTATCAGAAATTACCGGTACAACGAATTTCAAAATACGAGGGGAGGGATAATGTTATGGCACAGGTTATAGTAAGAGAAAACGAAAGTCTGGAGAGCGCGCTTAAGAGATTCAAGCGTTCGTGCGCAAGAGACGGCGTGATGTCAGAGCTCAGAAAGAGAGAACATTACGAAAAGCCTAGCGTAAAGCGCAAGAAGAAGTCTGAAGCAGCTAGAAAAAAGGCCAGAAAGTACTAAAAGAGGTGTTGTCATTTGTCTTTAAAGGACAGATTATCTGCCGATTTTAAAGAAGCACTTAAAGCCCACGACAAAGTAAGACGTGATACGATCAGCTTTGCCCGTGCAGCTATCAAACAGTATGAAATTGATAACAATACAGAGTTAGACGATGAAGGTATCATCGGGATTTTGTCGAAACAAGTCAAGATTCGAAAAGATGCCCTCTCTGATTTCGAAAAGGCTGGAAGAACAGATCTGATAGAAAGTTACAATAATGAGATAAAGGTACTTCAGGCGTATCTGCCGGAGCAGCTTTCTGACGATGAGATCAGGAAAATCGTACTCGATACCAAGGAAGAACTCGGTATCGGTGACGGCAAAGCCGGAATGGGCAAGCTCATGGGAGCTGTAATGCCCAAGGTTAAAGGCCGAGCTGACGGTGGAAACGTTAAAAAAATCGTTATGAGCGTACTTTAATATCTCGTGATTGTCAGCTTATGCTTATGCATATTACGGCGGCAGCTCTGGCTGCCGCTTTTTTTCATCTGATATTCGCAAATAAAATTGGTAAAATCAATAAATTGTTTGAATTAAATATTATTTGATTAAATTAATTAGTGCAGAATAAATGTACACTATAGTATATAATGGATGCACATAATTATAAAATTCCACCACTATTATTGACGTACACACTAATTTTCACTATTATTATCATGTTAATTGCATACAGGCGTATTCTGTATGTAACCAGCGGACATATGGTCATGTCCGCGTAGGATTTCATTTTCAGATAAAACCAGTGATTATTGGTTTATTTGAATTTTATTGTCTATTTATTATGTTAAAGTGAGTGCGGCTTTGACAGGGCTGCACGGAAAAGAGGAAGAAATGGCTAAATTTATTTCGATGGAAGAAGCTGCTAATCTTCTGTTTGATGGCTGCTGCGTCTGCGGCGTTTCATTCGGTGTAGAAGGATGGCCTGAGGAATTCGGTAAGGCAGTAGAGAAGAGATTCCTTGAAACCGGACATCCTGCTAATATCACGAATATTCATGCCGCTGGATTCATCACTGGTAACTGCTGGGGCCACGAAGGACTGATCAAGTACGATATCAGTGCTCACGAATCGACAACTCCTACAGTTGCAAAGCTGATCGAGCAGAACAAGATGGCAGGCTGGTATATGCCTGAAGGAACTATGCTTCAGATGTACACTGAAATCGGCAGAGGCATGCCTGGCTGCCTGAGCAAGGTTGGTCTCGGAACATTCATGGATGCCCGTGTCGATGGCGGACGTCTGAACCAGATGGCTGAAGAGTACGATGCCGAGAGAGTTAAGAATGGTGAAAGACGTTTCATAGAATACGTTCCTGATTTCTTCGGTGAAGAATATCTGTTCTACAGCGTACCTAAGATCGACTTCGGTATCATGAGAGGTACTACAGCTGATACTCACGGAAACATCACTTGCGAAAACGAATGCCTCAACCTCGAGCTCGGTGCAGTAGCACGTGCAGCTAAGGCTTGCGGCGGCAAGGTTATCGTAGAAGTTGAGCAGGTTGCTGAGGGCGGATCGCTTAACCCTAAGCTCGTTAAGATCGGTCAGAACCTCGTCGACTACATAGTAGTAGATGAACATCCTGAACTCATCACTCACGGACTCCGTTACCAGATGTACGATCACTTCAATTACAAGGGACTGACTGGTCAGATGAAGGTTCCTACAGAAGCGATCGAAGTTATGCCTTTCGATCCTAAGAAGGTTATCATCAGAAGAACTGTTATGGAGATCAAGAGAGGAGTTATGGCTAACTTCGGTATCGGTCTTCCTACATTCTGCGGCGGAGTACTCGCTGAAGAGGGCGAAGCAGATTCCCTCACAAACATTTCAGAGTCCGGTTCTGTCGGCGGAGTTCCTGGCGGCGGCCCTCTCTTCGGATGCCACTACAACAACGAATGGTCAGCTGACCAGAAGGATCACTTCGACTGGTTCGACGGCTCAGGTATCGACTTCGGCGTATACGGACTTTCAGAAGCTCAGGAAGACGGATCGATCAACGTATCGAGACTTAACGGCGTAACTCTTGGTGTAGGCGGATTCGCAAACATCACTCTGGCAGCAAGAAGAAACATCTTCATCGGAACATTCACTGCAAAGGGACTTAAAGAGCACATCGAAGACGGCAAGCTCGTCATCGATCAGGAAGGCAAACTCAAGAAGTTCGTCAAGAAGTCAGAGCAGATCGCTTACGATGCTCCTCGTGGAGTTAAGCACGGCAGACCAGCTATGTACATCACAGACAGATGCGTATTCAAGGCTGTCGAAGGCGGCATCATGCTGACTGAAGTAGCTCCTGGCATCGATATTGAAAAAGACATTTTCGCTCACATGGGATTCAAACCTCTCCTTCCGGAAGGCGGTCCTAAGAGCATGCCTCCTGAAATCTTCCAGGAGAAGTGGGGCGGACTCTCAGCTTACCTCGACAAGAAGGAAGCTGAAGAAGCAGCTGCTGCAAAATAAGCTGAATAAACACAGACCTTTCAAAGATCAATTCTTTTAGATAGTAAACTCAACAGGCGGGCGGCCGGTAACAGACCGGCCGCCTGTTTTTTCTTTTTTTAAATGCATTTTTGTAAATTTATCAATTAATTTTCCAGCAAAAAATCCGAGACTTCAGACAGAAAAAATCCGGCTGCAAAAAGATAAAAAAAAAAATTTTTTGTATTTTTTTATCATTATTTTTGGTGTAAAGCTGTATAGCAATAAAGCGCAAAGGGTTATTATTGCAATATTTCCGGCATATGGAAATAATTGTATTTAAGCCTATTATTTTGGCCCGAAAAATTTGTATGCATAATATTTTTTTACAAACGTATTGTGCATTTTCAAAAAGGATGCTATGATAATTGCAGCCAAATTATAGGCATACATATTATATGTTGACCTCAATTCATTTTAATTTGTCAACAAATAGGCGTAATGTTTCGTTTTTTACATTATGCAGACGCACTGCAGCCGGTATGACCATCTGAAATAAGATCCGGCTTTTTCTGCCGTGTTATATTCTTTCACTTCTGAAAAACAGAAAACAGACCGCTACAGGCGTTATAAAGTTTTTACAGAATAGGAGAACCGTACTGATGAAAATTATTACAGCTCAGGAAGCAGCAGAACTGATCAAAGACGGCGACAACATTGGTATCGCAACGTTCGGCGCATCAGGTACACCAGAAGAAATTATCATGGCTACCGAGAAGAGATTCCTGGAAACCGGACATCCGGCTGATATCGGATACACCCATGCGGCTGGCGGCGGTTCATTCGCAAAGAACGGATATGAAGTAGACGGAGTCTGGTACTGCAGAGCAGAAGACCATCTGGCACATCCGGGCTGCATTACAAGATGGATAGCTTCGCACGTAGCATGTTCTGATGTTACTGAGAGAATGATCAGTGCCAACAAGATCGCTGCATGGAACCTGCCTCTCGGAACAATTCTTCAGGTATTCAAGGCTCAGGCAAGAGGTGAAAAGGGCGTCATCACAAGCACAGGACTCGGAACATTCGAGGATCCGAGAATCGACAGCGGCGCATTAAACCAGTTAGCCAAGGATTACGACGCAAAGCAGAGAGAAAAAGGAGAGCTCTGCTACGTCAATTACATTCCTGACTTCTACGGCGAGGAAAAACTTTATTACACAGGTTTCCCTCTTGACATCGGCTGGATGAGAGGAACGACTGCAGACAAGGCTGGCAACATTTCTACTGAAAAAGAGCCGTACAACCTCGAAATGCTCACACTGGCACAGGCAGTAAGAGCTAACGGAGGAAAGGTATTCGTCGAAGTTGAAAGAATAGTAGATGTCGGCGAAATCAATCCTCATATGGTTAAGGTTCCTGGTATGTACGTCGACTATATCGTAGTTTCAGAGCATCCTGAGAACAGAATGTACTCGACGGGCGACTACTACAATCCTTACACTTCAGGCGAGAAGAGAATGAAGATCGATCCGTCAGAAGAACAGGCTTTAATTCCATTCGATTTCAAGAAGGTTCTCCTCAGAAGAGCAGCTATGGAAATCAGACCTAATATTTACGCAAACTTCGGTCTCGGTATGCCGCAGAGCGTAGGCGGAATCATCGCAGAGGAAGGATGCTCCGATTATCTGACAATGGTATCAGAGTCCGGATGTATCGGCGGTGTTCCTCTTTCGGGCGTATCTTTCGGTACTCACATCAACGTAGAATCGATGACAGATCAGGGGGACCACTTCAACTTCTTCGAAGGCCAGGGACTTGACCTCGCAATGTTCGGACTTTCAGAAGTAAACGCTGAAGGCGACATGAACACCAACATCCTCAACGGCGTAATCAAGGGCGTCGGCGGATTCATGAACATCGCTGCAGGTGCCAAGAAGATTGTAATTCTCGGAACATTCACAGCCAAGGGCATGAAGATCGAAGTCGGCGACGGAAAGCTCAACATCATCCAGGATGGTAAATTCAATAAGTTCGTGGATAAACTCGTTCAGAGTTCATTCTACTGCAAGGGCTTCGTAAAGAAGAATGTACCTGTTACATTTATAACAGAAAGAGCTGTATTCGAAGCTTCGGAAGACGGTCTTGTACTTACAGAAATCGCTCCTGGCGTAGACCTCGAGAAAGACGTTCTCGGACACATGGGCTTCAAGCCGATCATTCCGGAAGGCGGTCCAAAACTTATGCCTGAGGAAATCTTCCACGAGAAGTGGGGCGGCCTGAAAGATTACATTGCTAAAAAGTATAATCTGTAGTATAATCGAATTGTGATATTGTTAGTGTAAATATAATATTGTAATCAACAATAAGTTTACAATCCGATTATAAATTTGTCCCAATTTGCTTATATACTGGATGCTCGTGATAATAATAACGTTTATTACTTAACGTTAATATAATAACGAGCGTACAGCTAATATAATAATTCCACTGCGCAAGCAGTTAATAAGATTAGTTGTCAGAATTCATCAACGTAATTATATAGTGAATATGCCGGACGGGATGATGATTCGTCCCGTCGGCATAGCATAGTGAAGCCTCCACATTGCAGGTAAAAATTAGTGATGATGAAGCGACAATATCAGAGTTACAACTATCTTGAAAGGAGGAAATGAGTTTATGGCATTGATCGATGAACTCAAAAAGTTGGTTGGTAAGGCAAGTGACGACGCAGCCGATCTCAAAGCTTATGAAACAGATATGAGCTTATGTCCAGCAGGTTATGCTGACGCTGTTGTTTGGCCGGAGTCAACTGAAGAAGTTTCCGCAGTAGTTAAATACGCTTATGAAAACAACATTCCTGTTGTTCCAGTAAGCTCACACACCCACAGATATGGTTCAGCCATTCCTAAGCAGGGTGGCATAGTCATCGACATGACTAACATGAACAAGATCTTCGAAATCGACAGAAAGAATAAGACAGCAAGATTCCAGCCAGGTGTTACTTGGAAGCAGCTTTACGATGCTCTCGACGCACAGGGCTTAAGAGTTATGATGCCTCTTACTGCTGAAGCCGACAGATCAGTTCTTTCTGATACTCTTGACAGAGCTCTCATCACTAACACAGTTTACGATTACGGTGAACCTACTCAGTCAATGGAAATCGTTTACGGCGACGGTTCCGTATTCAGAGCAGGTTCTGCTTCTGCTCACGCTTTCGACGCTACAAAGGTACTCGGAGATACAGGCGCTACCTGGACAAGAGGCGTTGACCCTTCAGGCCCGGGACTCGATTTCTATCGTCTCGTACAGGGTGCTCAGGGCACTATGGGTATCGTTACCTGGATGCAGGCAAAGATCGAAATCAAGAGCAGAATCGATAAGGTTTATTTCGCTCCTTCAGATGATCTTGACTCACTTAATCAGTTCTTATACAAGGTTATGCCTAGAAGAATCGGTCAGGAAATAGTTATTCTCAATAAGGTTGACCTTGCTTCTATCATCGCTGACAAACCGGAAGACATTCCAGAACTTTGCAAGAAGCTTCCGGAATACACTCTCGTAATGGTTCTTTCTGGTCTTCTCAGACTTCCTGAAATGAAGATCGCTTACGAAGAGAAGTACCTGAAGGAAGTTCTCGATACTACATTCAAGGACATCACATTCAAGCCTGCACTTCCAGGATTCCCTGGACTCGGCAGAAAGATCCTGAAAGCTCTCAAGACTCCTTGGGAAGGACCTTCATGGAAACAGACTCCGAATGGTGCATATGAAGATCTCTTCTTCATCTGCCGTCCTGAAAAGGCTCAGCAGTATGTAGACGAGATGAACGAAATTCTCGCAAAGCACAATTATCCTCATACTGCAGTTGGTATTTACCAGCAGCCAATTGAGCACAACAGAGCTTCTCAGCTCATGTTCACTTTCTTCTATGATCCTGAAGACGAAGATGCCAAGGCTGACATTTCAGACATAGTTTACGAAGCTGGCTCAAAATTCCTCTCAGAGGGAGCTCAGTTCACGAGACCATATGGCGACCGCCTTGTACCTCTTATCTACGACAGAGCTGGAAACTACACTGCAGTTCTTAAGAGATTAAAGGGTATCTTCGACGAGAAGAACATATTAAATCCTGGAACTCTGTGCTTCTAATTGAGAAAGGAGGAAATAAGATATGGCAGTAGATTCTAACAGCCGTTTCGACATGTCCTCGAGCAAGGCCAACATGGAACTTGCAAAGGATATTGCAAAAGATAAATCATTAACCGGTGCGCGTTATAAATTATCCGAAATGGACCCTGAATATGGTCCTATGGGAACTTCGCACGCAAGGTTCAAGACTCCGAGAACTCCGTTAGAGTTCAACATTGAAGATGCGTCAAACTTCAAGTATGATATGGACCACTGCATCAAGTGCAAGGGCTGCTACTGGGTAGAGCATACTTACAATCCTGGAGTAAAATTCAACGTAAGATGCCCGTCCAACCTGTTCAATGACTTCGATGCTTATGGTGCTATGGGTAAGATGAGAATCGGCGTAGGCCTCCTCGAAGGCGACCTCGAATGGACACCGACTCTCGTTAATATCCTCTATTCATGCCCTCTCTGCGGTGCCTGCGACGTAGCATGCAAGAGAAACCTCGACCTCGAAGTTGAGCTTTCACTCGAAGCACTCAGAGTTAAGGCTGTACAGGACGGAGTTGCTCCTCTTCCTGCACACAAGGCTGCAGTTGACAAGATCCTCGAGACTGGCAACATCTACGGTTCAAAAGAAGATCGCAAAGCCTGGGCAAAGGGCGTAAAGGTAGCCAAGAAGGCTGACACTCTTTACTATGTAGGCGACAATACTTCATACAAGAACCCTCAGATTGCACAGGCAACTGCAAAGATTCTTGAAAAACTCGGTATCGACTTCATGCTCTTAGACAATGAGAAAAACGAAGGTAACGTCGTAATCTCAATTGGTATGATGGATGAAGCCAAGAAGATCGCCAAGGAAACAGTTGACGCTATCAAGGCTACAGGAGCTTCGACAGTTGTCGTTTCCGACGCTGAAGTTTACAGAACATTAAAAGCTGATATTCCTAAGGTACTTAACATTGCGACTGCTGACCTCGGTTTCAAGGTTGTTCATATCATGGAACTCGCTGCTAAGGCAATCGAAGATGGTACTCTTACTCTTACAACTCCTATTGACAGCAGAATCGCTTATCACGATGCTTCTTCAGTTTCCAGACTCTGTGATGACTGGACACCTTACAAGGGCGAGAGAGGCTGGATGGGCATGATCTATCCGGGCCAGAGAAGAAGAAGAGGCCGTCAGGGTCTGTACAAAGAAGCAAGAACTATCATGGCTGCTGTACCTGGCGCTGACAATACTGAATTCATCAGAATCAGAGAGAATGCATTAGATATCTGCGCTGGACGCGGAACTGACATCGCATTCCCGGCTTTAACCAAGTTCGCTACTGAAAAACGTCTTGAAGAAGCTAAGTATCTCGGTATCGAGACTATAGTTTCGGCTGATCCTCAGGTTAGAGATGCATTCAATACTTATGCTGATCCTAAGGATGGCATCAAGGCTATCGATATCACCGAACTTATTGTTGCAGCGCTTTAATCGGGAGGTGAAATAATGAGTATATCAGTTCAGGCTATAAAAGCAATGGAAGCCGTAGTTGGCTCCAAGTATATCTCAGAAGATCCTGTTATAATGCAGGCTTACAAATCAGGTCCGGGCGGATTCGAAGCTGGTCTCGGATATGAGAGAGTAATGACTGTTCTCCCTTGTGCAGTAGCACTTCCTGCTGACACAGAAGAACTCGTTAAGTTAGTAAAGATCTGCAACAGATATAATGTTCCATATGTTCCATATGCAACTGGATTCTATGGTCCTAAGACTCACTGCCACGCTGATGATGAACTTATCATCGATATGAAGCGTATGCAGCACTTCGAGTGGGATGAGAAGCACATCTATGCTGATGTCGGCCCTGGAATCATCTACGCATCGCTGCAGCAGGAAGCATTCAACAAGGGTGCTTACGGCGTAATCGGCGGCGGCGGCGCTCAGTGTTCCGCAATCGCTAACCTCCTCGGCGACGGCTGGTCACCTCTTTCACTGAAGATCGGTCTTCCTCACAGAAGAATCCTCGGTACTGAGCTCGTTCTTCCTGAGGGCGAAGTCGTAAGAATGGGTTCGCTGGCTACTTCAGACGATCCGTTCTGGGGCGAAGGTCCTGGTCCTGACCTGAGAGCTATCCTGAGAGGATTCACTGGTCTCCGTGGATGCCTCGGTATCGTAACCAGAATGGCTGTTAAGTATCTGCCGTTCATTCAGCAGTCACTTGTTCCAGAGGGTATTGCTCCTAATACTCATCTGAAGCTCGTTCCTGACCGCGTTGAGTGGACAAACTATCAGGTTACAAACAAAGCTGATCAGGTACAGGCTATGTACGACATCGGCGAAGCAGAAGTTTGCGCAGCATGCACAAAGGTACCTGTATTCTGGAGAGCTATAGCAAAGGCAGAAGATAAAGAAGAATTCTGGGAGATCTGGCTGAAGGAAAATGAGGAAACACTGAGGAACTTCTTCCTCGTTAGAGTACTTGTAGTAGGATATGCTTCACCTGATCAGTTCGCTTATGAGCAGGCTGTTCTGGATGAGATCTTCGCTCAGTTCGAAGGCTCACACAAGAGAAGAACTAAGCCTTCAGACGAGTCATGGCTGAAGAACGCAGACTCTTCAGGAATGTGGCTGATGACTGGTTCATACGTATCAGTAGAATTCGTAATCGAATCGATGAACCAGGCTGTAGCTCACGGCGAACACTTCGCAGAACTGAAGAAGAACAACATGCAGGACGTCAAGGACGTACCGGGCGGCGGAGATCCGAGAATCATCACTTCTGGAAAGAATGTTGACGGATTCACACCTCCTCTGTTCCCAGACTTCGAAGACCCAGGCTGGTTCCAGGCATTCGAAAACGGCCATCAGGGCTATTCAGAATTCCTGATTTACTGGGATCAGGACGAAGATACTTCAGGTGTTGATAGATTCTTCCTTGCTACATCAAAGATGAACATCAAGTATGGATTCTATTCATCACACCTCGGCCCTCATCAGCCGCTGTTCCTCACTGGTCCTCAGTATGGTCCTAACTACCATATCTGGCTCCTCAAGGTTAAGAACGAATTTGACCCTAAGTGGATCTGCCACCCTCCTGTACCTCTTGCACACGATATCTTCGTACAGAGAGCAGAGTGGATGCACGACATGATCGACTGGGATGTTCCAGACAAGTTCCCTATGCCTTCATGGACTTGCAGCAAGACTGTTGTTAAATAATTCAGACAACGATATTTGCTTTGAATCAGTCATGCGGCATACCAATGCTGCATGAGGTGACCGCGCCGGAATTTCCGGCGCGGTCTTTTGCTTTTTCCGGCTATTCCTGTGCGGAGCGTGAAGCATTGATAAATCTTTGTCAGCGGAGCTGACGCGGGATTTGTTTTTCATTGAATTAATTATTTTGTATATCAATAATTTCACACTTAGAGGGTAATTAATATATGTTATACTTAACAGGGAGCATTTGTTCGTGCTCCTTTCCGGTGTGATCAACGCTGGCTGCGGCGCTTTTCGTGCGCCCTTGTTTTTGCTGAAGCCTTTTCACGGCTCACAGGCATCATATAGAAATTTTTATTGTTTTTGTTGAAAGGAAAGGTGCGTGCATATTATGGAAAATGCTGCTCAGCCTTCTTACTATGAAAAGACTCTGAAGGAACTTCTCGGGAAGATCAGAGATCTGGACCATGATATTACATATACCAAGCTTGAAGATTTCGAGATTCTGCTCGCGGCTCCGTATTCGCTGATCGACGGAAGCGATTTCACGAATATCCAGATGGTCGATCCTGCAGGCAATGCTGCAAACAGGACAAAGATAGACGAGGATCTGAAGAGCTTCGGAATTATAGATGAAGAGACAGCCATGCAGGTTATCTCGAGAGGGTGCCTGCGCGGGACTCACTGGCAGTACGCCCAGTTCATGATGTATGACAGCGGCAATTTCAATATCGAAGTGGAGAAGATGTCCGAGAAGGGCAGAAATTCATTCTTGAAATGCCACGATTTTACCTCAAATTTCAAGGACGTCGTGGGGAAACACGGATATTTCGGCTGGGATATGGCTCTGAGCATCAAACTTATAAGGGAGTGCGTCTACGCAGATTACTTCAATGAACCGTCGGCAAGAGAGATGATGGGGGATCTCATCAAGCCTCTGCTCAAGAACTTCACTAACTGGGCCGACTATGCGGTAAGCTTCGTCGCGGGAGGCGCATATTCGGCGTACAAGAATTCAGGATTCGACGAGCTCGAAGCGAGAAAGAGCTTCGATTATCTCGTCAAAAAGGTCGAACAGCTCTTCCTGGATAAGAGGGTCAATGTCTGGAAGGTATATAACTGGTATACGAAGAAAGAATACTTCCCGATGATCGATAAAGATAATCTCGAACCTCTCGTGAAGGGCGAGCTCGGAAGCAGAGGCAGCTTCGTCTCCGACAGGGTCAGCGTCGACGGAGTCCTTCCTTGCATGATTTACAGAGAGAAGCCGTTCAAGAACTTCCCGGATTCAGGCTGGAGGTTCTTTGCGGGCGACGAGAGCAAGGAATATTCGGCGAACAGAGAGAACTCCAACATCTTTACGCTCAACGTAGTTGCAAACTTCGATCCGACGATCGTGCCTCTTCTCGATGCAGAGGTCGGAACTGTCTTCATCAGAAAAGAAGGCGGGGAGTTCATCAAGTCGAAGCTCGATATGAAGGATATGGCCGAAGACGTTTAATTTATAGGTCATAGGTGGCGGAAATCGGCGGCAGCCGGTAATACGATGGGCATCCGGTAATAGGATCGGTAGTTTGATGACTAATCTGACAGGCAAAGCTAATGGTGATAGCCGGCGATAAGATTGGCAGCGGCTTACATACTGGTTGGCGTAGACTGGACCGGCAGCTGATGATAAGGCCGGCAGCCGGTAATTAGAAGGTAATTGGATTGGCAGGATAGCAATGCCTGTAATTGATTTATAAGTGATATTAACGGCAGCGACAGCGGAAGCTTTATATGGCTTCCGCTTTTTTTGTGCAGCGGGTTCGGATGAGTATGGTTGATGAAGAAGAAGTGCTCTCAGCTTGTCGTTCATTATGTGCTTCATTCGTGTCTGCGTCATGAGTAATTTAGCAGGCTGCGCCTGAGAAGTCATCAAGGCGCGGTTGCCGGACCATGAGGCTGCGTTTGACGTGTCATTAAGCCGCGCCTGTTTGATTTATTATGGGTGCGGCTATAGGGGCATGCGGGTGCACCTAATGATTTAAGCTACTGCGCATGGCAGCATTGAAATACAAAGGTACCTTTACAAAATACATGCATGAGACTAGAATATAAAGGTACCTTTATATTTTAAAGAAACGAGGACATAATGGAAAATACGGAATTGATGTTTCTGCTGTCGAGAACGGTCCGCACGCTGCACGGCAAGCCTGGCAGACGGCCCGCGCAGGAACGTGTTCTTCATATACTGAAGCATCACGGAAGCTGTTCGCAAAAAGAGATAATGGAAAAACTGCATCTCTCGCAGGGAACGGTCAGCGAGATGATCATAAAGCTCGAAAACAGAGGCCTCGTAGAGAAAAAGCGGGATCCTGAGGACGGCAGGCGGTATCTGCTCTCGTTGACAGAGAAAGGCGCGGAACAGGAGAGCAGGCTGCACGAACGCAACGTTAACGAAGACGCCGCAGCGCTCGAATGCCTGACAAACTCGGAGAAGGAACGGCTGGCGAAACTGCTGATGAAGATATTGAGATCCAGGGGTGAGACGGTATGAGTATGCGGTATATGAAGAAGTACCTGCTGTTCGCCGTTCTGGCTTCGCTCTTCATGATCTGCGAGGTAGGCATGGACCTGTCCCAGCCGACGCTGATGGCGAAAATCGTGAATCAGGGAGTTCTCGGAGAGTCGGCCGGCGGTTCCCCTTCTATGGAAATAATAAGGAATACAGGACTTCTGATGCTTGTAATCGTGTTCTGCGGAGGCATGTGCGGCATACTTTCGGGCGTGTTTACGAACCTCTGCGCACAGAAGAGCGGCAACGACATCAGAAAAGACTGCTTCAGAAGGATCATGCACTTTTCGTTCCAGCAGACCGACGACTTCACGCCGGGTTCACTGATCACGAGAATCACGAGCGATGTCACGCAGGTCCAGAACATGATATCGCAGCTCGTGCGCGGCGTCGTACGGTGCCTGATGTTCCTCGCCGGAGGAAGTATCATGCTCTCGACGCTCGACCTGCATTTCATGACGGTACTGGTCATCGCGGTGCCGCTGATACTGGTGGAGATAGCCGTGATACTGCATAAGGCGGATCCGCTGTTCATGCTCCTTCAGCGGAGGCTCGACAGAATGAACAATATAGTCGAGGAAAATGTGGCAGGAGCACGAGTGGTCAAGGCGTTTGCGCAGGAGGACCACGAACGGGAGCGATTCTCGGATGCGAACCAGAAACTGGTGAAGACGCAGATGGATGTACTCGTACTGATGGCGTGGATGAGCCCTCTGATGAACATAGTGCTCAATCTGTCGACAGTAGCGGTCATTAAAATCGGCGGTCTCGAAGCCGCGGCCGGAGCTCTTGAGGCTGGTTCTGTCATCGCTGCCGTGACTTATCTGACACAGATACTCAATGCCATGAACATGCTGGCGATGCTGTTTCAGACGTTTTCAAGAGGAAAGGCCAGTGAAAGGAGACTGCAGGAAGTTCTCGACACGTTTCCGGTCATCAACGACGGAAAAGCATCTTGTGAGAAGAAGGAGCGCGGAAGCGTCGTCTTTTCGCATGTATCGTTTCATTATCCCGGATTTGACGAAATGATTCTCAAGGATATAAATCTTGAGATCAGACCGGGAGAAATGCTTGCGATTACAGGCGAGACAGGTTCGGGAAAGAGCACCCTCATAAATCTGATACCTCGTTTTTACGATGTCTGCGAAGGGAGCGTCATGGTCGACGGAGTCGACGTGAGGGACTGGAAAATTTCTGATCTGAGAGATGCGGTATCTGTGGTAATGCAGAAAAGCGAGCTCTTTTCGACAGATATAAAGGACAATATCGAGCGCGGAAAGAGAGGCGCCGGAGACGATGAAATCAGGGAGGCTGCAGAGGCAGCACAGGCGGATTCTTTTATTCGTTCGCAGAAGGAAGGATACGATACGCCTGTCACCGAGAACGGCATGTCGCTTTCGGGAGGCCAGAAACAGAGAATAGCAGTTGCCAGAGGCATTCTTCACGGAGGAGAAATACTCATACTCGATGATGCGACGAGCGCGCTCGATCTGATAACTGAAGCCGGGCTGCACAAAGCGGTCAGGGAAAAATACAGGAATATGACGCGTATAGTGATCGCGCAGAGGGCGGCAACGATCATGCGCGCCGACAGGATTGCCGTTCTCGACGGCGGCAGGATAATCGCATGCGATACTCACGAAAATCTGCTTGAAACATGCAGCCTGTACAGGGAGATATGCCGTTCCCAGAGTCTGGAGGCGGTCGAATGAAGTACAAATCGAGGACAGCGGAAAGAGGCTTCAGACGCTTTCCGGAACGGGACGCGCGTGTGGAAAAGCCGAAAAACGGCAGGAAGACGCTCAAAAGGCTGATCCTGTATTTCCACGATGAAATGAAGGGGATAATTCTCATGCTCGCCGCAGCTGCCGCAGAAGTGGCTGCAAAAGTAATAGGCCCGGACCTGCAGAGCAAGGCGATAGACGACATCGCTGCGCGCAATTTCGAAAACTTCGATTCGCTGCTGATATGGCTCGCGGTGATCTACGGTATAGCGGGACTTGCTCTTCTTCTCAGAGGATACATCGGTGCGTCACTTTCGCGAAGAGTTGTAGGCAGGCTGCGCGAGGATCTGTTCGACAAGATAGTGTCGCTGCCTGTGGGATATCTCGACTCGCACTCCCACGGCGATATAATGAGCAGGATTTCGAATGACGCCGACAATATCGCGAACACCATTTCGACGACGCTGGGAACTTTCTTCTCAGGCGTGCTGACGCTCGCAGGCACGGTCGTCATGATGGCAGTACTCAACATACCGCTTACGCTGATCGCAGTGTCTGTGCTTGCGGGAGCGGTTCTGATAACTGCCGGCCTGACGAAAATCATGTCGGTATATTTCGCGAAGCGCCAGGAGCTCCTGGGTGAACTCAACGGAATCGCTGAAGAAATGATCACGAACAGCAGGACTGTGGCGGCGTACAACCTGGAGGACGAAGCGTCCGCGGAATTCGATGAGATGTCGGACAGACTCACTGAAACAGGTGTCAAAGCCGAGATCATAGGAAACTCTATGGGTCCTATCCACAATATGTTTTCAAATATCTCATTCGTGGCTGTAGCGGCCGCCGGCGCATATTTTGCGCTGAAAGGATATATTTCGATAGGTACTATAGCTGCTTTTCTGGTATATTCGAAACAGATATCCGGACCGGTCAACATGCTTGCCCAGCTGTACGGCCAGATAGAGACTGCGGCGGCCGGAGCCGAGCGCATATTTGCGCTTATGGACGTCGAAAGCGAGGACAAGAGCGGCGAACCTGCCGGAAAAACTCACGGAGCGGAGATCGAATTCAGACATGTGAATTTCTCGTACGTTCCGGGCAGAGAGGTCATTCACGATTTTAACCTGAAGATAGAATCAGGGAAGACGACGGCTCTCGTCGGAGCAACTGGCTCCGGGAAGACGACGGTGATAAATCTGCTGATGCGGTTTTACGATGCCGACAGCGGTGAGATACTGTTCAACGGAAAGAATATCAAAGACATAGCAGCCGGAGACCTCAGGCGCTCGATAGGAATCGTCCTTCAGGACACAGTGCTCTTCTCAGATACTGTAAAAGCTAATCTGCTGTATGCGAATCAGGACGCCGGCCCGGATACAGTGAAAAGAGCGGTCAGGGCTGCTAATGCTGAGCGAGTGATCGCAAACCTTCCGGATGGTTATGACACGGTGCTCAGCCGCGGCGGGGCGTCGCTCTCACAGGGGCAGAGACAGCTGCTCGCTATCGCCAGGGCGTTTATCACCGATCCGGCGGTGCTGATATTCGACGAGGCGACATCATCGGTCGACACTCGCACAGAGTGCAGCATCCAGGATGCCATGGCGAAGCTGATGAAGGACCGCACTTCGCTTATCATCGCGCACAGGCTGAGCACAATACGAAACGCCGATGAAATAATCGTTATGGACGACGGCCGGATCGTGGAGCGCGGAAGTCATGACGAGCTCATGGCAGGCAAAGGACGCTACTACGAGCTTTACGAAAAGCAGTTTGCGGGCGAGAGTATCTAGAGAAGCTGAAGGAGAAAATTATGCCATCGACGTATGCACACGAGAGATTCGGAAACTTTGTATATGGCCATCTGCCGGAGGATCTGCAGGAGAAGATCTCGGAGGAGCAGGACCTGTACCATATAGGCCTGCAGGGACCCGATATTCTGTTTTACTGCGACCCGTTCGGAATAAACGGTACGGCAGAGGCCGGCAGACTGATGCATAAAATGAGCGGACGCATGTTTTTCGCCAGAGAGACGGATCTGCTCGAGAGACAGAACGGGAGCATCCGTGAGGCAGGAGAGGTATATATGTACGGAATGCTGTGCCACTATGTGCTCGATTCGGCGTGCCACGGCTATATTAACAGATATGCGCGGGAGCACGGAGTCAGTCACGGCGTCATCGAAGGCGAATTCGACAGGAGCCTGATAGCGGAAGAAGGAAGAGTGCCGGTAAACGAGGATATGACGGCGAACTTTCATCCTTCGAAGCGCTCTGACGAAGTTATCAGCGTCTTTTATCCGGCGCAGGGTCTTAAGATAATTTCCAGATCTACAAAGCGGTTTAAATTTTTCCACCGCGTGCTGAGATGCCCGGGCAGCCTTACGGGCAGCCTGAAGAGAAATTTCCTCTACACCGGGCTGAAAGTAATAAAGCAGTACGACGCGCTGCGCGGACACATAACGTCTGAAAAGCCTGTTCCTGAATGCGTTGAAAGCTGTTCGCATCTCCGGAAGATTCTTGTGGAATCAGTTCCTGAGGCTGTACGCCTGATAACAGTATTTCCTGACATTCCTGATGAAGAAAGATTTGATCTGACGTTCGGAGGAGAAAGGGAAGCGTAGTCCGTGTTAAGACACAAGGACGACGCGAAAATGACAGCACCAGGACGATAAAGAAATGATGACGCAGAGGTTACGCAAAAATGAAAGGAGCCGCGGTACCTGCAACAGACCGCGGCGAAGGAAAAAGGAAAAATATCAAACCAATATTTCAGTTAAGGAGAGTATTATATATAAATTGATTTGATTACATCAATTCAATACTAACTAAAACCAACTAAATTATAGCATAGTTAATATATACGTCAATAATATAAGACAAAAAAATTTTATTTTTTTTGATTTTTTTTTATTTCGGCGATCTTGCTGGCACGGAGATTGCTACTAATTGCTGCTGACGATTGCTTCTGAAATGATTTTTTACAAATATGTTTAGATGCGTGAATCGCGGCAGTTTCATGCAAGGTTGAATAAAAGTGTATGAATTGATATACTTTATTACAAGATAATCAAGTATAGTCTGATAATAATTTTTCGAATAAATTTCGAATAATTTTCGAATAAATGAGGTTCGCAAAATGGATGTTGCAAGAAATCCGGCAGGTCTGATACTTTCTGCAGGTTTTTCGTCGAGGATGAATGATTTCAAGCCTCTCATGAAAATCGGCAGCAGCTGTCCGCTGGGAATACTTATAGATAACATGAAAACAGCCGGTATAAAGGATATTTTTGTGGTTGCCGGACATAACGCGGATCTAATCGAGGAATATGTAAAGGATAAGGGTGTAACGCTGGTCAAAAATCCTGATTATGCGGAAGGAATGTTCACTTCCGTCAAGAGAGGCGTCGATGCGGCTTTCAGAAACGGAAACGATTGTTTCATCATGAATCCGGTCGATGTCCCGCTCGTTCCCCCTTATATATTCAAAGCTCTGATCAACAGGTTCTACAGGGCGCAGCGCAGAGAGTTCGCCGTAGCCTGCTATATGGGCAAAAAGGCTCATCCGCTCCTTATTCCTGCCGAATTTACGGACGAGATCATGTCGTCCGACGGTTCCATGGGAATGAAGTCGGTTACGTCGCCTCACGAATCGGATATGATCCGTGTCGACACACACTGCGAGAGCATAACCATGGATATGGACACTCAGGAGGATTATTCGAGTCTGACGGATTTTTACGAGCTGCACAAGTATCCTGACAAGGAGCAGTGCGGGAGGATTCTGGACAGAGTAGGGACACCTGCTCACATCGTAAGGCACTGCGAGGCAGTGACCGACACGGCTCTGACGATAGCCATGGAGCTCAATTACCGCGGGCTCAATCTGTCGCTTCCGCTCATCTATGCCGCCGGTTCGCTTCACGACGTGCTGCGCATGAGGCCAGAACACCCGAAGCTCGGAGCGGAGCTGATGCTGGATTACGGTTATCCGGAAGTCGCCGATATCATCAAGGATCACATGAAATATCAGCACCCGCTTCCTGTATACGATGTCACGGAAAAAGACATAATATGTCTGTCGGACAAGCTGCGCCAGGAAGACAAGCTCGTCACTCTCGAGCAGAGGCTGGCGCCTGTACTGCTGCGCTGGAAAGACGATCCGGACGCGGTCAGAGACATAGAATCCAAGATCGGTTCGACATATGCGGTCATGAATTACATTAATGTAAAGATCGGGCGCAACGTTTACGATCTGCTCAGGGAGCACGACGCCGAGCAGAAGATGCAGGACGCGGAAGCCGGACGCAGGCCGCTCAAGCGTATCGTGCTGATCAGGCACGGCGAGACGGAGAAACACAAGGAAAAGATCTTCATGGGAAAGACAGACGTTTCTCTGAGCGACGAAGGACGCCATCAGTGCATGATAGTCGGAATAGAGCTCCAGCACTTTGACATTGACTCGTCTGTGATTTACTGCAGCAGCCTGAAACGCGCCAGACAGAGCGCGGAGGAGATCGTTGCGAACATCGGAAGGAATTTCACGATAATCGAAATCCCGGAATTCGAGGAAATGAATCTCGGAAGCTGGGACGGGCGGTACATAAGCGAGATCAAAGAAAAATATCCTGAAGAATACGAAAAGCGCGGGCAGGATATGCTCGGGTTCAGGATCGATGACGAGGCGGAAAACTTCTACGATCTCAGAAACCGGGTGCTTAAAAAATTCAACGAGATCGTTCAGGAACAGCCGGGCGATGTAGTTATTGTCAGCCATTCCGGAGTTCTCCGGGTGCTGAAGTGCGAACTTACAGGCAGGCCTCTTTCGGATGTCCTGAGGCTGAAATTCGACAGAGGAACGTACGAACTGCTGGAGCTGACTCAGGAGTACGCCGACAGGTACGGACTCGAAATAAAAGAGTAGGAGTACGCCGGCAGGTACGGACTTGA
Source organism: Anaerovoracaceae bacterium (assembly GCA_050946535.1). Taxonomy (GTDB): domain Bacteria; phylum Bacillota; class Clostridia; order Peptostreptococcales; family Anaerovoracaceae; genus RUG708. The sequence continues at coordinate 111,902 of JBMNUZ010000004.1, read as the reverse complement.
AATAAAAGAGTTACAATCAGTAAGTCAGGCCTTTTGCCCGTCACAGGGCAGAAGGCTTTTTTAAAGATGAAAGAGAAGAAAAGGCAGAGAAAAAGGTTAGAATATATGAATTTATCCGATAGAGTCGAGAGAATCCTGACAAAGGTGAACAAACCTGCTTCATACATGGGCGGCGAGCTTAATTCGGTCAGAAAGACGCCGGAAGAAACAGAGCTTTACTGGGGATTCTGCTTTCCGGATCTTTACGAAATCGGCATGTCGTATCTCGGACTGCAGATAATATATCATGTCCTGAACAGCCAGCCGGGTGTCTACTGTCAGAGGATTTTCGCTCCTGGTACAGATATGGAGCAGCTCATGAGGGAGGAGAACATTCCTCTGTTCACGGTCGAAGACAGGCAGGCTGCGGGCGATCTGGACGTGCTGGGGTTTACGCTTCAGTATGAACTATCATTTACAAATATCATCAACATGCTCGATCTCGCCGGTATTCCGGTTTTGTCCGCGGAGCGGTCGGAAGACGACCCGGTCATTGCAGCTGGAGGAAACTGTTCGTTTAATCCCGAGCCGCTGGCCGACGTAGTAGATTTTTTCATGATCGGAGACGGGGAAGACGTTTTGTGCGAGGTCACGGAGCTTCTTAAGGAAAAGAAGCGCAGGCACTGGACGAGGCGCGAATTTCTTGAAAACGTGTGCCGTATAGATGGAGTCTACGTGCCTTCGTTTTACGAGCCGCTGTATGACGAAACCGGACGAATGACGGGCCACAGGAAACTTTACGAAGGTGCGCCGGACAAGATCGTCAAGAGGATAGTTATGGACATGGATTCCGTAGATTTTCCGCTCGAGCCGATCGTGCCGTTTACGGAGACTGTACACGACAGGTCCGTTATCGAGCTTTTCAGAGGCTGCACGAGAGGGTGCAGGTTCTGCCAGGCAGGCATGATCTGCAGACCGGTGAGAGAGAGATCGCCGGAGAAGGTACGGGAATATGCGGCCGCGAGTCTGTCGAACACCGGATACGACGAGATGAGTCTTCTCTCCCTTTCGACGAGCGACTATTCCAGGATAGAACCTCTCGTCAGGGATTTGATGGCTGACTGCAAGAAGCGCGATACGGGACTTTCCCTGCCGTCGCTCAGGCTCGATTCGTTCTCGGAGGAGATCATCAGTGAGATTCAGGAGTTCAGGAAGACTGGACTTACGTTTGCTCCCGAGGCCGGCACGCAGAGGCTGCGCGATATCATCAACAAGTCGATTACCGACGAACATATTTACAATGCGGCCGAAAAGGTCATAAAGATGGGTTACACGAACATCAAGCTTTATTTCATGATCGGTCTTCCGGGGGAGACCGACGAGGATCTCGACGGAATCGCTCAGATCGCGAAAAATATCGTGTGGCTCAATAAGAAATACGGTGACGAAAAGAAGAAGGGCAGATTTAATGTGACGGTCAGCGTTTCGAATTTCGTGCCGAAGGCAGACACGCCTTTTCAGTGGACGGCTCAGGATACTCCGGAGGAACTTGACCGCAAGCACTATTATCTGAAAGACCAGCTGAAGAAGGTCAAGCACTGCTCGTTTCAGTATCACGGCACAGACACGAGCGAGCTCGAGGCTGTCCTCGCAAGAGGTGACAGAAGAACAGGCCGTGCGGTTATCAGGGCGTGGCAGCTCGGATGCAAGTTCGACGGCTGGAGCGAGCATTTCGATTTTGAAAAGTGGAAGCAGGCGTTTGCCGACACGGGTCTCGACATCGAGTTCTACGCGCACAGAGCGAGGGGCGAGGACGAATACCTGCCGTGGGAGATCATCGACTGCGGTGTGACGAAGAAATACATGCTGAACGAGCTTCACAAGGCGATGGAGGCCGTACAGACGCAGGACTGCAGAAAGGGCTGCACAGGATGCGGCATCAAACGCTTTGTGGAATGCCCGGTTTACGAGCAGGGCTCAAATTATTCGTAGAGGAAATACTGAAATATGGCGAGATACTTACTTAAATTTTCGAAAAAAGGCGGCATACGGTTCATATCGCATCTCGATATGCTCAGGGTTTTCCAGCGTGCGTTCAGGCGTGCAGGTTTAAATATAAGCTATTCGAACGGATTCAATCCCCATCCGCGCATAGGGTTCGCGATGCCGCTTTCGCTGGGATTCGAGAGCGACGCCGAATACCTGGAGTTCGAGACAGATACGGAGTACACTCCGGACGATGTTATTGCCAGGCTGAACGAGAAAATGCCACCCGGGCTGGAGGCAGTTTCCTGCAGGACGCTGAAAGAGACCGGGAAGAAGGCCGCTGCTGCCGCTCTCACCAACGCTTCGTATACAGCGCTGTATAAAGGCACGGACAGCGAACTGCCGGACAAGGTGCGTGATGCGGTCGTGCCGTTCCTGTCGCAGGATGAGATAATCAGCGTAAAGTATTCCAAAAAGAAGAAAAAGGATGTCGAGAGCAACATCAGGCCAAATATCTTTTCGCTGAGTTCGGTCTCGAACAGGCGGCTGCTTCTGAGCATGATGCTAGGTGCCGGAAATACGGGCAGCCTCAATCCTGAGGTGATGATGAAGGAGCTATGCAGGTTCTGCGGCGTTGAATATGCTGAAGGTGAATGGCTTTACACGCGCACGGAGATGTATTTCAGAGATGAGAAAGGCAGATTGAAACCGCTTTACGAATTCGAGGGATGAAACCGGAAACAGATCGGCGGATGAAACCGGAAACAGATCGGGGAATGAATCCAGAAACAGATTGAGGGATGAAGAAATAGATCGCGGGATGAAAGAAACAGATCGCGGGATGAAAAAATAGATCGCGGGATGAAACGCTGAAAAAACCATGGATAAGACGCGGATTTTATACGGGAACGGCTTAAGGATGAAACGCTGGATAAAACCAGCTGTAGGACGCGAAGTTAAACGCGGAATCGAACGTGGAAAAAGATTGAGGATGAAACGCGGAACTTAAGCGGGTGCAGGAGCCGGTTTAAAAGGCTCAGCCGCATATTTATTCATATAATCCATTTATTCATATAATCCGGCATTTAGTCTGATCATTAATATATACTATTGATATATAATGTAAAAAACAGTGGCACGTAAGATGCTGCTGATTTTAATTTTTCTTATTGGCAAATGTGTGCGCGCTGGCTGAAAGCGCGTATGTGTCCGGAAGTCTTTTCTTCCGTTCAGGAGCAGAAAATGACAGAAAAAGTATATCAAAAAGAACGTTACATGAAGGAAATGAAGGCGGAAGTCGTCAGCGTAAACGGAGCCGATGTCGTTCTAGACAGGACGATCTTCGCTTCTGACGCAGGCGGCCAGCCGTGCGATCTCGGAACGATAAACGGTTATCGCGTAAAGAATGTCACCGAAAAAGACGGCGAATTCATTCATACGCTGGCGAAAGCGGACGAGGCTGCTGCACTCGCTCCCGGAGACACCGTGGAACTGAAGATCGACTGGGGCAGAAGATTCGACCACATGCAGAATCATCTGGGAGAACATATTCTGTCGGGTGTTTTCAAGAGTGAGTACAATCTGGATAACCACGGTTTCCATCTCGGAGACGACGACGGCACGTTTGATCTCGATACTCTGGAGCTTACGGACGAGATGATCGACCATGCAGAGGATCTGGCGAATCAGGCGGTCTACGATGCACTGCCGGTCGAGGTGGCTTTCGCAGAAACCCGCGAAGAAGCCGAAAAATATCCGCTCAGAAAGCAGCTTACAGTCGACAGCGATATCCTCGTCGTTACTGTGCCGGGCGTAGACTGCGTGGCATGCTGCTGCCCTCACGTCGCAAACACTTCGGAGATAGGGATCATCAAGATTACTGGAACGGAGAAGTACAAGCAGCTTACGAGAGTCCATTTCAAATGCGGGAAGAGAGCGTTTCTCGACTACAGGCAGAAACACAAGGATGTGGCAGCTCTTTCCGAGCGCTACTCGGCCGATGAATTCACTCTCCTCTCAAAGATTGAAAAAGCTGAAAAGAAGCAGGACAAAATCAGGAAAGAATACAACGATTTCAAAACCGGAATGGCGGAGGCATATGCGAAGAAGCTCTCGGCAGGTGCTCCTGCGGTAATAACCGGCGAAATAGACGGTGCCGACATGGATCTGCTGAGAATAACGGCGAAGAAACTGTCTGAAATTACAGATGCTCCGGCTGTCCTTTCGTCGCCGGACGCCATGTCGGTCCTTCTGACGAGTGCGAAGGGTTCCCCTGTCAACTGCGGCAAAATCGTGAAGAACTTTGCAGAAGGAGGCCGCGGCGGCGGAGGAGATACGCAGGCTCAGGTCGTATTTAAAGACGCCGGACAGATGAGAAATTTCGTTGAGAAGGCCGCGGCCGGAGCCAGACAGGCGCTTGCGGAATCAGAAAACTGATATCATAAGATTACTGGAGATATAAAAGATGAAGACAGACATTAAGAACGGTGACTACGATACCGTGGGATTTTCGGATGACGGTACGAAGCTCGCGTTTATCGATCAGACGCTTCTTCCGGGAGAAGTCAGATTTGTGGAGACGGATGACCTAGGCGAAATGAGGCAGGCTATATATCTGCTGAAGGTGAGAGGAGCTCCGGCTATCGGGGTTGCCGCAGCTATAAGCGTTTACGTGATAGCAAACAAACTCATGAACAGCGGATTCCACGAAGAAGACAGCTTCATGAAAGCGCTTGAGATGAGTGCGGGTGTCATATCAGGAGCGCGTCCTACGGCCGTAAATCTCAAGTGGGCTGTTGACAGGATGATGAAGCGCGCAGAGATGTGCGAGGGTCTCGGCGTGGACGGAATCGTCGCCGAGCTCAAGCGCGAGGCGGAACTGATACGCGACCAGGATATTGAGGTCTGCAGAAAGATCGGTGAAAACGGACTCGAGGTGCTCGAAAAGGGACAGGGAATTCTGACTCACTGCAATGCAGGCAGGCTCGCCGCGGTCAGATACGGCACGGCTACGGCTCCGATCTATCTCGGCAACGAGCAAGGTTATGATTTCAAGGTGTTTGCCGATGAAACGAGACCGCTGCTCCAGGGTGCGAGACTTACCTCGTTCGAACTTTCAAGCGCGGGAGTAGATGTCACGCTGATCTGCGACGATATGGCTGCTTCTGTGATGAAACAAGGCAAAGTACAGACCGTTATAACAGGGTGCGACAGAGTCGCTCTGAACGGAGACGCCGCAAATAAAATAGGAACCCTCGGGCTTGCCATCATGGCAAAGCATTTCGACATACCGTTCTATATCGCGGCTCCTACATCATCGATAGACTTCAATACGTATTCGGGCAGTTCGATCGTGATCGAGGAACGCGACGGAGACGAAATCAGGAATATGTGGTACGAAAAACCGATGGCTCCTGAAGAAGTCAAGACATACAATCCTGCGTTCGACGTCACTGATGCGGACCTCATTACGGGAATAATAACCGAATACGGCATCGTGAGGCCGCCGTACAGGCAGACGATGCGCGAGCTGAGGGAAGCGATAAAGAAAGAACAGAACAAACCAATGGAGGCGAGAGGACATCATGAGCTTTAATACAAATCTGCCGGACGACAGAGAAGCTAAGGAAAACATTCTCGAGGCAGGCAGGAGAATGTACGATAAAAACTACTGCGCGGCAAACGATGGAAACATCAGCGTGAAGACGAAGGACGGAAATTTCTGGGTAACGCCTTCTGGAGTATCGAAGGGCTATATGACCGACGATATGCTCATAAAGATCGATGCTTCGGGAAATGTTCTCGAACAGCACACCAGCCTTCACGTTTCCTCGGAGATAAATCTTCATCTCAAGGTATATAAAAACAGGCCGGACGTGAATGCAGTGATTCACGCTCATCCGCCTCTTTCCACCGCATTTGCCTGCGCAAGAAAAGACATGAAAGAACCTGTAGTAAACGAGGCGGTTCTCAATCTCGGAGAGGTTCTGTGCGCTCCGTTTGCGCTCCCGGGCACCAAGGGCCTGGCGGATTCGATCGTGCCGTACCTCGACGGACACGCAGCGGTGCTTCTCGCGAATCACGGCGCTGTAACATGGGGCGAATCCATGGAAAGAGCGTATTTCCGCCTTGAAACTCTCGAATATTACGCCAAGATGCTGATCCTCACAGGAAACGGCCCTAAAGCACATTTCCTCAGCGATGAAGAAAAGCAGGGAATAATAAGCAGGCGCGAGAGCTACGGAATAGTCCTGTAGAGGGAAATCGGATGGAAGTCAGAGTTTCCAAGCTCACCGAATACATCTCCGACATATTCAGGACCGATCCTATACTGAGAAACATCGGAGTGGTGGGCGAGATTTCAAACCTCAAGTACCACAGCTCGGGAGTGTTTTTTACACTTAAAGACGGAGATGCGGCGATAAGGTGCATAATGTGGCGGGAATACGCAGATCTGCTGCGCTACGAGCTCGAAGACGGCATGGAGGTAAAGGCCTTCGGCGGAGTACAGATATATGCAAAGGGCGGAACGTACTCGCTCATGGTGAAGGACGTCGAGGTAAGCGGCGAAGGCGGACTGATGGCTGCTTACAAAGCGCTTTACAGCAAACTGAGCGAAGAAGGAATGTTCGACAAGTCGCACAAAAAGCCGCTGCCGGCGTTTCCGTCCAAAGTGGGAGTGGTGACGAGCGGCACAGGTGCTGCCGTACAGGATATACTGAAAATCATCAGGAACAGGAACGATATAGTGGACGTTCTCGTCTATCCCGTGCTCGTCCAGGGCGAGTACGCTTCAAAGGAGATAGCGGACGCTATTAAAGACATAAATAAGCGCTTCACCGACGTAGACGTCCTTATTGTGGGACGCGGAGGCGGCTCCATAGAGGATCTCTGGGCGTTCAACGAAGAACGTACAGCAAGAGCCGTCTACGAGTCGAAAATTCCTGTGATTTCCGCCGTCGGGCACGAGAGTGATTTTGTGATCACCGATTTCGCCGCGGATGTGAGAGCAGCGACACCGACAGCGGCAGCTGCAATAGCTGTTCCGGACATCAGAGATGTGAGGAAGTCGCTCGAAGATCTTTCTTCGGGTCTCCGCAGCAGGCTCGATTACCTGTGCACCGAAAAAAGCCGTGCCGTGGAGCGCTGCTCGCCGGAAAGCATGATGCTTCGCCTGAGAAACAGGTACAAGTTCGATATCGAAAGACTGGCGTCGTACACTCCGCAGAGGCTCAGCCGGCTGATACAGAGCAGATGTGACACATCGGCCGCAGCGCTCGGCAGTGAATCGGAAAAGCTTCATACAGCTGTAAGACTAAGGATTTCAGAAAGAGAAAACGCTCTCGAAAAAATGCGTATAATGCTCGAGGGAGCAGATCCTGAGAGAATCGTCAGACGCGGCTACGCGATCGTAACCGATGAAAACGGTTCCGTCGTCAGCGACGCTGCAGGACTCGCCAGAGGAGATTTGCTCAACGTGAAGCTGAGAGACGGAACGGCCGTAACGGAAGTAAGAAAGACAGAGGTTGATGCCAATGGCAGATAAAGAAGAAAAGATGGATTTCGAGACCGCGTACAAGAAACTCAGCGAATGTGCGGAGTCTCTGAGCAGCCCTGAGGTCAGCCTCAGCGATGCGGTGGAACAGTACAAGAAGGGTCTCGAATATTACAAAATTTGCAAAGGGATACTCGATGAGGCTAAACAGCTCATCCAGGTGTACGACAAGGAAACAGATTCTGTAAAGGAGATCTGAGAATGCGGCCCGGATACGATGAAATAAAAAATCTTGTGGAGGCGAATCTCCTGAAATATCTGCCGGAGTGTGACAGCGAATGCAGCGTTCTCGGCGAAGCGATGAAATACAGTCTCGAGGCTGGAGGAAAGAGGCTCAGGCCGGTACTGCTCATCGCGTCATGCCGCGTGGCCGGAGGCAGGGATGAAGATGCGCTTCCGTACGCATGCGCGATCGAGTTCATACACACATATTCGCTCATACACGACGACCATCCGTCCATGGACAACGACGATCTGCGGCGCGGCAAGCCGACGAATCACAAAGTATTCGGCGACGATATGGCGATCCTGGCCGGCGACGGACTCCTCAACAGCGCGATGGACGTGATGTTCGACGACATCGCGGCGCACAGCGGAGAGGAAGCAGAACGAAGGATCATGGCGGCACGCGAAATATCGAGGGCGGCCGGCGTACGTGGCATGATAGCCGGTCAGACAAGCGATGTACGTCCGGAGCTGATCGGACTGCCGGATGCTGAAAAGCTCCTTTACATTCACAGGCATAAGACCGGCGCGATTATCCGCGCGGCCGCGGCGGCGGGTGCATTTCTCGGCGGCGCAGAAGAAAGCGTAAGGAAAGCGCTTTCGCTTTATGCTGAAAAGACAGGCACGGCGTTTCAGATAATCGACGACATTCTCGACGTCGTCGGAGACGCAGGAAAGCTCGGAAAAAATACTGGAGTCGACAGCGAGCTGGGCAAGCTGACGTATCCTGCGCTTTACGGCGTGGAAAAGTCCCGGGAGTTCGCAAAAGAGGCCACTGATGAGGCTTGCGGGGCTCTGAAAGATATTGACAATTCAGAATTTCTTAAAGGTCTGGCGCTTGACCTGTTAGACAGAATATCTTAAAATAACGTCAAGTGGCGCAGTATTCTAGTCAGAATTTGATTATTCCGAAGACGGGGCTAAAAATCCGCCAAAGGGCACATCGATGAAGCTCCTTTTATTTGCCGCTGACGCCCAGTCGGGGGCATTTATCGGGAGAAAGGTGTAAAGGGCGATCCGTAATGGCATATGGGCGAGAACCCTTTCCACCGTGGAGGCTCACTTTCATATCATCCATATGACTGCGAGTAATAAACCTGAAGTGATGGCACCCGCACCAGGCGGGACGTCACCTAAGCGTAGCCTGCCTTGAGTGAAAAGAGGGGAGATCAGATCGAGCCACCTGTCCGGCGGCCGCGGACCGGTGTTTATTGCTGGTTGAAACTCCTTTTGCAAAAGAGGATAAGAATATTCAATACTGTTGAGGAAATCTCCTAGACTGTATAGGGCCTGTGGATTGCAGTTCGGACTAAGTGGCCATCCGGTAGCGCTGTCAGCGATGATGCGCGCTCCGCTTTAATGGGAAACCGCTGAAGCGGCGACGTTTCAGCAGCGGAGGCAGGAAATCTGACCGGACCTATGCCGGAAAGTTAACACAGGCACTGTCCACTGGCATTCTTAATGATATGAATAATAATAGTAAAAATACAGAAAACGAAAAACCAAAAGATAAAGATAAAGAGAAAGACAAAGAAAAAAGCAGAGGATTATCGAGAGCGCAGCGTGTTTGGACACTGTCCATAACGATATGCGCTTTCTGTCTGTCTGTTTTCATGACGCTGTTTTCGGATATGCTCATGCGCAATACCAACATCGTGGTAGCTTTCATCGTGCTCATCGTCATCGTCCTGATCGGCATCGTGTTCGATATCATTGGCGTGGCTGTCACGGTGGCAGATCCTGCTCCGTTCAATTCCATGGCTTCGGCCAAGCTGAAGGGAGCCAGGAGTTCGCTCAGGCTTATAAGCAATGCGCCGAAGGTTTCAAGCGTATGCAACGATGTTGTCGGAGACACTTGCGGCATCATAAGCGGTACGTCCGCGGCATATATCGTCACACAGCTGTCGGAGGCTGGTTTCATGGACTATGCTGTTCTTTCGCTTCTGCTCAGCGGCATAGTTGCGTCGCTGACGATCGGAGGAAAGGCCATGGGAAAAGAGTTCGCGATATCCAGATCCAAAATTATAGTTACGCGCATAGGACAGATAATAGCGTTTTTTACGGAGCACTGACGTATGAAAAGTATTGATGACGGGATATATCCTGCAGATCTGAAGGACATGTCCATTGAAGAACTTGAAATGCTTTGCGGCGAAATACGGAAAAAGCTTATTGGTTCACTTTCCGAAACGGGAGGCCACCTTGCCTCGAACCTCGGGGCAGTGGAGCTTACCGTAGCGATACATAAGGTGTTTAATGCACCTGAGGACAAGATCGTATGGGATGTAGGCCATCAGTCATATGTACACAAGATGCTGACGGGAAGGGCAGACAGATTTCCGACCCTGAGAAAATACGGAGGACTTTCGGGTTTCCCGAAGAGGGAGGAAAGTGAATACGATGTTTTCGACACGGGCCACAGCAGCAATTCGATTTCAGCTGCTCTCGGAATGGCGGCTGCACGCGATCTGAACGGAGACGATTACAAAGTGGCGGCTGTCATAGGCGACGGCGCCATGACCGGAGGCATGGTTTATGAAGCTCTCAACAACGCCGGAGTGATGGACAGCGGCCTAGTGGTCATTTTAAACGACAACGGCATGTCTATTTCTCCGAACAGGGGAAGCCTCTCACAGCACCTGAACAGACTGAGATCGTCGCAGAAGTACCGCGATGTAAAAAATAGCGTCAAGGATTCTCTGAGACATATTCCGGCTGTCGGAAATACGATAATCGACGGCATCGGAAAGATCAAGGATGCAGTCAAGTACATATTCGTGCCTGGAATAATCTTCGAAGAACTGGGATTCACATATCTCGGACCCGTGGACGGCCACAATATGGAAGACCTCGTCGATGTCCTGACAAATGCGGTACAGATGAATAAACCGGTCGTCGTACACTGCATCACAGAGAAAGGAAAAGGATACGCGCCTGCGGAGCAGCATCCTGACAAATATCACGGCGTTGGTCCTTTCGATATAGAAACAGGAGAGGCCAGATGCACGGTGTCAGAACCGACGTATTCGCAGGTCTTCGGCAGACACCTGATGAACATGGCTAAGAAGGACGACGATATCGTTGCGATCAGTGCGGCAATGATCGACGGAACAGGCCTCAAGGATTTCGCACGCAGATTTCCTGAAAGGATCTATGACGTAGGCATCGCCGAGGAGCACGCCGTCACGTTTGCCGCAGGCCTCGCAGTATGCGGCAAGAAGCCTTTCGTGGCAATCTATTCGACATTTTTGCAGAGAGCTTACGATCAGATGCTCATAGATGTCTGCATGCAGAAGCTGCCAGTAGTGTTCTGTCTCGACAGAGCCGGAATAGTCGGCGCCGACGGCGAGACGCACCAGGGCATTTTCGATCTTTCGTACATGACATCCATGCCTAACCTGACCGTTCTGGCCCCTGCGGACGGAACACAGCTAATGCTCATGATGGAATACTCTCTGAGAGCAGGCGGTCCGGTCGCGATAAGGTATCCGAAAGGCAGAGCGGCGGACCTAAGAAAATATCAGACAGATGTCAAACCGTCCCGCGGAAGTTTCAGACCGGAGGCGCGTCTGCTGCGCGAAGGCGGCGACGTTACGATAGCTTCGTGCGGAAGCATGACGGAGGTCTGTCTCAGAGCAGCGGAAATACTCAGTAACAAGGGAATCGTCTGCGACGTCATCGACGCGGGCGTAGTGAAGCCTCTGTCCGTCCGTGACAGAGCCTTGTACAGAAGCTCTGCCGAAAAGACAGGAATCGTCGTCACCGCGGAAGACAACGTCGTTTCCGGAGGCTACGGTACGGTCGTAGAAAGCCTGTTTGCGGAGAATACGGGTGTCAGCGTATACAAGACCGGATGGCCGGATGTATTCATTCCTCACGGGAGCAGAGAAGAGCTGATGCACATTTACGAACTCGACGCTGAGGGAATTGCCCGGAAAGTGAGTGATATTTTTGAAAGAGAGACTGGACGTCCTTCTGGTAAAAAAAGGATTCTTTGAGAACAGGACGCGCGCCAAGGCGGCGATAATGGAAGGACGCATCTACATCGGCGGCCGCATATATGACAAGGCCGGATCGATGGTGCCAGAAGATTCCGAAATAGAGCTCAGGGGCGACGACTGCCCTTATGTGGGCAGAGGCGGATACAAGCTTGAAAAGGCGCTCGACACGTTCGTAATCGACCTGAGAGGCTGCATCGCCATGGATATCGGAGCTTCAACCGGCGGTTTTACAGACTGCATGCTCAAGCGAGGAGCGGTCAAGGTGTACTCTGTGGACGTAGGCTACGGGCAGCTGGACTACAGGCTCAGGCAGGACGAACGCGTCGTAAACATGGAGAAAGTCAATTTCAGATATTTCACTCCGGATATGATCGAAGACAAGCTGGATTTTGCGAGCGTCGACGTTTCGTTCATTTCGCTCTCCATGATACTGCCGGCGGCGGCTCCGCTGCTAAAGGAAAAAGCGTGCATGGTCTGCCTGATCAAGCCGCAGTTCGAGGCTGGACGCAAACAGGTGGGGCGCGGAGGCATCGTAAAGGATCCTGCGGTTCACCGCGAAGTCATAAAAAAAGCTGCCGGATACGCCCGGGACAACGGATTCGTATTCTACGGGCTCACATATTCCCCGATAACGGGCGCCAAAGGAAACATCGAGTATCTGATGATGATCGAGACAAAGGCTGCTGCCGCGGAAGAGGGAATAAAGGATCCTTCTGATGAGCAGCTCGATGCGCTTGCTGAAAGAGTCGTAAAAGAAGCACACGAAAATTTTGAGAAATGAGAAAAATGAAATGACGGCACAGTTTTCAGAGGCTGTGCCGGATGAAACAATGCTGATTGAGGGACGGTTGTTCATGACCGTCTTTTTTGATTCCCAACCGTGAATGTATGAGAAAATGCCTGGCGGCGGGCATTTATGCGGCCGTGTGGTCAGCAGCCCGCCGCTTCAGAGGGGAAGAATGACGAGCTTGAAATGTTGTTCTCAAGATACTCTGTTAATGATATCTGTTAAGATATAAAATATATTTATAATATTAACATTACGTTATTAACATTATGGGTCCGCGCGTGTCAGAAAATATTACGGCGGAGCCGCAATGCTGCAGTGAAAGGGAGGATTCGTTCTTGTGCCCGGGAACGGCGGAAACGCCCGGAAAAGGAAGAAACGAAAGAAGATAAATAATGAAAAATAATTACGATACTGTGGTTTTCGATCTCGACGGAACTCTGTTAAACACACTTGAAGATCTGAAAGAAGCCGCATGCCACGCTCTTTCCGAAGCAGGTCTTCCGGAGATCACACTCGAACAGACACGCCTGTACGTCGGAAACGGTGTGAGAAATCTGATGCTCAGGAGCGTATACGGGCCTGAATTCGTGAGAAAATTCGGAGACATAGCTTTTGCCGGCAGCGGCCGGGAAGAAACGAAAGACGGAAAAAGAGGCGTCAGAGACACGTACGGAAGGTTTTACGAACTTCCGGCGGAACGCGATCAATTCGAGAACATACTGGACAGCTTTAAAAAATACTATGCGGATCATCTGATGGTTAATACGAGACCGTACGACGGCGTCGGCCAGATGCTCGGCGAATTAGGGAGAGAAGGCTATTCCGTCGCCGTCGTTTCCAACAAATTCGATGCCGCCGTGAAGAACCTCTGCGCGCACTTCTTTCCGGATGTAAAGGTCGCGGTCGGGCAGCAGGAAAACATAGCTAAGAAACCGGCGCCTGACATGGTTTTCGAAGCGCTGAGAAAGCTCGGGAAAAGCACCACAAGCGCCGTGTACGCCGGAGATTCTGAAGTGGACGTGGAGACCGCAAAAAACGCCGGCATGAAGTGCATCGCGTGTCTGTGGGGTTTCCGGGACAAGGAGACGCTGCTGGCAAACGGAGCACGCACGTTCGCGGAAACGCCGCACGAAATCGTCGGACTGCTTGAAAGAATGCCGTAACCGCAAAAAACTTGCAGAGGGAAAGATGATAATAAACGCAAGCCGCAGGACGGATATACCGTCGTATTATTCAGAATGGTTTCTGAACAAGATAAAAGAGGGGTATCTGGACGTGAGGAATCCTATGAACGCCCACCAGATCAGCAGAATAAATCTTTCGCCCGATGTGGTGGACTGCATTGTGTTCTGGACCAAAAATCCGATACCGATGTTACCTAGGCTCGGCGAGCTGTCGGATTACACATATTACTTCCAGTTTACGCTCACGGGCTACGGAAAGGATATAGAGAAAAATCTTCCCGACAAATGGAGCGTACTGATCCCTGCTTTCGAAGAGCTTTCGTCGAAAATCGGAAAAGAGCGCGTGATCTGGAGGTATGATCCGATACTGTTCAACGAGAAATACAACATGAAATGGCATATCGAAATGTTCGACAGGATCTCGCGCGAGCTGGAAGGATATACGGAAAAATGCGTCATCAGCTTCGTCGACATCTACGCCAAGAATAAGAAAAATATCCAGGGGCAGAATGTCGTTGAACCTGATTCAGAAGAGCTGAACGATTTCGCGGCAAAGATCGCCGGCATGGCTCATTCAAGAGGAATGGATATGGCAACGTGCGCGGAGGCGATAGACCTCGATGCGTGCGGAATCAGCCACAACCAGTGCATAGACAAAGCGCTCATCGAACGGCTGACAGGACACGAGATGAACGTGAAGAAGGATCCGACGCAGCGCATAGAGTGCGGGTGCATGGCGAGCATCGACGTGGGTTCGTACAACACGTGCCGCAACGGCTGTATCTACTGCTACGCGAATTACAATCCTTCGTCGGTGGCCGACAACTGCAGGAAGTACGATCCGGACAGCCCGATCCTGTGCGGCACGGAAAACGCCGGAGAAGACAAGATAAACCTGAGAAAGGTAAAGTCACTGAAAGGAGATCCGCTGAACGGCCCTGAACAGATATCGATGTTCGACATGCCCGGCGGTGAAAAATAAGCAGGATCGGGGATGCAGCACCGCTGCTCAGGAATCAGGCATTTCATTCGCAGAAGATCTCTGCTTTCTCATTTCAATAAAACATGAATCCGGCAGGAGAAAGAGAAAAGCGTGAGTAATTGAAAGGGGTACCGATGGAACTTAACGATTTCCCGTTAGTCAGGATGAAGAGCGGAAGGCTCGCCTACGGCGGTGATCAGGAATGGTTCGGGAGATGGCGGCAGCGCCTAGCAGGGTGCGCGCCCGTCTCAGGAGCGAACCTGGCTGCATACTACGAGCTGGGCATCAGACCCGACGGAGGAATGTCCGATGGAAGGAGGGTCTATACGTTCGACAGTTTTCTGGACAAGATGAACGTCTTGTGGGGCTACATGACTCCAGGATTCAATGGATTCCCGTATATGTGGAAATATATCGAGAAATTCCGTCAGTTCGCCGCTGACAATGGAGCACAAGCCGAATCCTCCAATTTCAACGGGTGGCATTCGCCCGGCGAGGCAGTTTCGTTCGTCCGCGGAGCACTCGAAGAGGGAAATCCTGCGGTAATGCTCGTGCTTTCACACAAGGCTCCTGAGATGAAAGAGAACACGTGGCACTGGATGACCGTCACGGGATTAGACGATGAGAGAAACAGAGTGATTATTTCAAATTACGGCAGCAGGGAGACGTACGACGCCGACCGGCTTTTCGAGGTGGATCCGCATAACGATGTCAACCTCACATACTTCAGAATCAAAAGATAAGATCACGTTTCCCAAAATTTGTGTATGTGCTCACTATGGTTTTTCACTCACTTGGTGTATAATCAATATATAAAGAGACAGCTGGTGTGAAATCACGGTTCCCTGTTATATTACGACTCAGGAAGACTGTAGGGAGGTGGAAAAATGAGCATCAGAATCATAACGATCAGCAGAGAATTCGGAAGCGGCGGAAGAAAAATCGCTGAAATCGTAGCGAACAAGCTGGGCTTTGCGTTTTACGACAAAGCGCTTATCGCCAAGTCTGCGGAGAGAACGGGCTTTGCCGAATCATTCATCAAGGAGCACGGCGAGCAGAGAGGTCCGAACAATCTGTTTTCGCTTCCATTTGCGTCGTCCACGTTTAACGGCATGTCGACAGAGGATTATCTCTGGTCGATGCAGAGGAGCATCATACTGGAGCTTGCCGACGAAGCGCCGTGCGTAATAGTAGGCCGCTGTTCCGACTATATCCTCAGAAACAGAGATGATGCGTTCCACGTATTCATACATGCCAATCCGAAGGACAGGGCTGACAGAGTAGTCAATCAGTACGGCGTTCAGACAACGAACCCTATCAAGACGATAAACGAGGAAGATAAAAAGAGACGTAAGAATTACCGCTACTACACAGACCGCGAATGGGGCGCGGCTGACAATTACAACGTTTCGCTCGACAGCAGCATGTTCGGCATCGAGGGAACGGCTGATCTGATTATCAAGATGGCGGAAGAGCTCGGGGTCGTATCTGCTGAAAAACCAGCAGAAGAGTAGATCCGTCTGTTTGCCGGCGTCCGCCGGAATAAAATTGAAAAAATCTTTGCCAAAAGAGGCGTGCTGTTGTCGAGAACGGCACGCCTCTTATTATATCTGTTATCATGACTTATGAATCAATACGTGAAACGAGGCGTACGCGGAAACGGACTGCAGCCTGTTTTCACATGCGCCCCGGAATGATTTTATTTTGATTTATTAAAGCTCGAAAGAGAAGTTGTCGATCAGTCTTGTGCTTCCGATTCTTACGGCTATAGCCACGAGGACCGGAGCTGTTACGTCGCCTTCGATGTCCTGAAGACTCTCTGAGTCGACCACGGAAACGTATTCGATATCCGCGAGCGGTTCGCTTGAAAGTTCCTCTCTGATTGTCTCACGGATCTTGTCGGCGTTCCTTTCGCCTTCATCCATAAGTTTATGCGCCTTGTTCAGCGATCTGCTGAGAACAACTGCAGCCTTTCTTTCTTCCGGTGAAAGGTATTTGTTTCTGGAACTCTTTGCGAGACCGTCCTCTTCGCGGACGATAGGGCATCCGACGACTTCGATGTCCATGTTGAGATCTTTTACCATTTTTCTTACGACAGCGAGCTGCTGGGCGTCCTTCTGGCCGAAATAAGCCCTGTCGGCCTTCGAAATGTTCATCAGTTTATTTACGACTGTCGTGACTCCTCTGAAATGAACCGGACGCGACTTTCCGCACAGTACCTTGGTAATTTCATCGACTTCAACGTGTGTGAGGAAGTGGTCTCCGTACATGTCTTCCGGCTCAGGGTGGAATATTATATCGACTCCCTCGGATGCGCATACGGCAGTATCGGCTTCGAGATCTCTCGGATAGCTGTCGAGATCCTCGTTCGGTCCGAACTGAATAGGGTTGACAAATACGCTTACGATGACTTTATCGTTCTGCATGGCCGCCTTGTGGATGAGGCTTCTGTGGCCGTCGTGAAGATAGCCCATAGTCGGCACGAGACCGATGGTATAGCCTTCTTTTTTCCATTGACGCGCTATTTTCTGCACTTCCGCAGGGTTTGAGATGATTTTTGGTTCTGACATTGTTTCCTCCGATTCTGGTACGGTTTGAAAAGATACCGTCCTGACCTGAAATATTGGTTTTTCCTGAGGCGGCAAAGAGCACCCCTTAATACAAGTCCTTATTTTATTACTAATCAAATTGTGCGTCAATCATTAAGGAATATTAAGGAGAATTTGATATTAATCTCACTTATAATGGTGTACATTAGATATAAGAAAAGGAAAAAGTATATAGGAGGGAAAACAGCGGATCCGGAATTTATTTTTCCGGATATATTTGAGTTATGGAAGAGTTTAATCACAGCCGCAGAAGACAGGAGATGATGAGGCGGAGGCGCATCTCGCTGACTGTCTTTGCTGCTGCAGTTCTGCTTATTATTGTGCTGGTTGTTCTTTTCGGGCCGGGCAACTGGACGCTTTCGCTTGAACTTAAGGGGAAACCCGAGATAACGGTAGAACAGGATGAAAAGTACGAAGACGCCGGTGCAGAGGCTGTGCGGACCAATAAAACATTCAAGAATATGAAGAAAGATGTCCGCGTCAAAAAGAGCGGAAAAGTGGATGTCAAAAAAGAGGGCACATACAAAATCACCTATACTGCTAAGTATCACAGCCAGAAGGCCGAAAAAAAGCGCACCGTGACGGTGAAGGACATGAAGCCGGTCATAACGCTCAACGGCGGAAAGAATTTTACCGTTTACGACACGATCGGGTTCAAAGATTCGTATTATGCGTCCGATATTTTCGGAAACGATATCACTTCCAGAGTTCAGGTCACGGGCGATCTGGACACATCGAAGCCAGGCAAATACAAACTGACTTATTCGGTAACAGATTACAAAGGCAGGACGGGAACGGCAGTGAGAAACATAACGGTAAAGAAGTTCCCTAAGCCGAAACCGCCTAAGGAAAAGAACGGTCAGAAAGTGATCTATCTGACGTTCGACGACGGCCCATATAAATACACGGACCAGCTGCTTGACATCCTTGCACGCCACAAGGTCAAGGCGACATTCTTCGTCACAAACGCATATCCCGAATACGCGTACTGCATAAAGAAAGAATACGACGCCGGACACGCGATCGGAATACATACTTATTCTCACTCGTACAGCTCGATCTATGCGAGCGATCAGGCGTTCTGGGACGATTTCAACCAGATGGAGGACGTGGTCAAACAGCAGACGGGCCACAAGACTAAGATCATGAGATTCCCGGGCGGCGGGTCGAATACCGTCAGTGCGAAATACTGCTACGGTCTTATGACAAGGCTCGCAAACGAATGTACCGCAAAGGGATACTGGTACTTCGACTGGAATGTTCTCAGCGGCGACGCGGGTGATACAAAGGACAGCGCACAGATTCTCGCCCGTATGGAAAGAGGAGTGCAGAAAAACGAAAAATCGATAATATTGTGTCACGACATACATCCGTACACAGTGAACGCGATCGATTCGTTCCTCACCTGGGCTCAGTGCTGCGGATACAAGTTCGACACTCTGAAAGATGGAGGATTCGCTGCTCATCAGCGCATCAACAACTAATAAGCCTGATCCTCTTTTACGGTACATGTGGAGCACTGGCGTGCCGTCACCGATTTCAGGTAAATGTGGGATCTGCCCTGACATTATCCGCTTGTACGGCGCATACGGAGCGCTGGGAGGGTATCAGAGAAGGGCATCAGAGAAATAAATAGAGAAATAAATAATATAAAAAATAGAAATAAAGAACATATAGAATATATTAAATAAAAGTGGAATCGATGGATTCCACTTTTTGTATTGTGCGTTTGCGCGCTGCTGAGCATCGGCGAGGTGCGGCAAAATTATACCGGCCTCGTGAAGAAAACTATCTATATCTGCACTGTTATGTCTCATCGTTTTTGTCTTTTGCGATGATGATGTTGAAATAACCGATGTCGTCCGGCAGCGAGTTAATGTCTCTGAAAACGCGCTCGGATTCGAGACAGCAGTTTTCGACGATGGACACGTCTGAGTCTTCGCTGCGGAGCCTGTCGAGCAGAGGCGGAAGTTCTGACTCGTTTTTCATGAATACGCGCGTTTTTTCTGGCGGTTCTTCGCTGCCGGGTATTATTTCGAGTCCTTCGCTGCCGCTGCAGAGCATCGTGCCGATCCTTGAAGCAGCAGCGCAGAACGACGGAACGCCGTTTACGATCTCGATATCGTAACCTCTGTTTTTCAGGATGGCGGCTGCATATCCGAACGTGGTGTAGATGAGCGGGTCTCCGATGGTGAGAAATGCCACATCTGTGCCTTCGTCGAGGACTTCTGCTATTTTTGCGGCGTTCGCTTCTCTCCGCTCGATGCGTTCCTCCTCCGTGCCACCCATGAGAAAAGGCACTTTGAGGATTTCCTTTCCGGCTGTCTCCGGATATGCCCCGCAGGCGGTGTTGTACGCCATGCATTCCTCCGGATCAGACGCCGGCACTGCTATCACGCTGCATTCTTTTATGACGCGTACCGCTTTGAGAGTCATGAGCTCAGGATCGCCCGGCCCGGTGCCTACGCCGTAGAGTATTCCCTTCAATGCGCTCTACGCCTCCAGCACTTTCCTGATAGCTTCAAAAAGCTCGTCGTATTCGTCGTAAGCCGGGATGTCAGGATTATCTGCCTTGATTGTGTCTGTGCTTCTGAAGAGAAAACCTGCTTTGCTGGCCTTGATCATGCCGAGATCGTTGTAGCTGTCTCCGGATGCGATGGTCTCAAAGCCGATCGACTGCAGAGCCTTTACGGTGCTGTACTTAGAATTCTCAACCCTCATCTTGAAGCCCGAGATCGTTCCGTCGTCTTCAACCTCGAGAGAGTTGCAGAAGATCGTCGGCCAGCCCAGCTTCTCCATGAGAGGACCTGCAAACTGCGTGAATGTATCGCTTATGATGATGATCTGTGTCAGAGGTCTGAGTCTGTCGAGAAATTCCTTCGCGCCGGGGAATGGATCTATTTTCGCGATCGTTTCCTGGATTTCTTTCAAACCAAGATTGTGCTCCCTGAGAATATCGAGCCTGTAATTCATTAGCTTGTCGTAGTCAGGTTCGTCTCTCGTCGTCTTTCTGAGTTCGGGAATGCCGGCCGCATCGGCGAACGCAATCCAGATTTCCGGTACGAGTACGCCTTCGAGGTCAAAACATGTTATAAACATTGAAGTCCTCCAATCAAACAATATTTTTACGGGAATAAAAAATCACTACAAAATGATTATATTATCTTCTGAATATTTATTCCACAGAAAAAGTCAATACGTCGGATGAATGAGCGGAAATCACAGCGTTTTTCGTCCGGCTGCCACAGGTGACAGCTTGTGGAAAATAGAGTATACTATATTATTATTGTTACGGGATTAATATTAAGCGGGAGAGTTGACGAATGAAGATTTCCTGGATGCTTACAGGACTCGTTAAAAAAAATAAAAAGGCGGGAAGAGAAAGGCTTATGAGCGTTAACATACAGCTTCCGATGCCGAAATGGTGCAGGTGGCTGACACAGGATACGCTGAAAAGTCTTCACGATTACTGCTGGATAAACAATATACATCCGGACCGGCTCAACACATATACTGACGAGCAGTGGAAGGAGCTCGCCGGGCAGAGGATCGGTCAGGAGATAATAGATGCGATAAACGGGACTCGCGAGATGGAAGAACGCGAGCGTGAAAAGAAGGCTCTTGCCGAAAAGAAGAGGCAGGAGGAACAGGCCGCACTCGAGGCTGCGAGACAGAAGATAAAATAATGTATTATAAATCATGCGGCGGGCTGAGCCGCACCAAACGGTTCTGCGTGTCAGACGGTTCTTTCAGATGGATCCGTGAAGCGGAACAAGCCGGCAGAATCGTCTGTGCAAAAGTCCGTGCACAATACCTAATCGGATAAGTAAACAGAATACTTTGAGCAGAATTGAAGGCCGTGCAGATCACGTCTGCACGGCCATGTTTCTGTCCTGATTTTCAGCTGCCGGCTGTGCTGGAATCTGTCCGCGGAGCGAACGACAACTTGTGTTATTTATTTATATTAGCGGAGCCGATCGGATTTTTCGTGTTAATACGGTCTTGCTTTATGGTATATTACATAAAGTACGTTCTTTTTTATTTATATTTCGATGAATATCTATGAAAATTTGTGAAAAGTGGAGGCAATTATGGCAGATAAGAATTTTGAATATCTAGGAGGAAATCTGTACAGGTTCCCGGTAAAGACGAGCGAGCATACGCAGATGATCGATATTACTTCAAAGATTAATGAGATAATCGAATTCAGCGGCATCTCGGCCGGTATATGTGTCGTCGACATTCCGCACACGACCGCCGGAGTAACAGTGAACGAGAACGCCGATCCTGACGTGCAGAGGGACATTAAAAAGGAACTCGCAGAGATAGTTCCGTGGGAGGACGGTTACGCTCACTCGGAGGGCAATTCCGCCGCACATCTGAAGTCTACGCTCACAGGCATGTCGCAGACTCTGATCGTAAGAAACAAGAAACTGCTGCTCGGTACCTGGCAGGGCGTATATTTCATGGAATTCGACGGTCCGAGAGACAGATTGGTTTATGTAAAGTTTGTCTGAGAATGACGGAAAACCCGGCACTGCAGGGGCTGTATCAGTGACATATCAGGACGATTAAGCAGCTGATGTTTAAGAGATCATGCTTTTCATCAAGGCTTTAAATCCGGCTGAAGGGCAACCCGTTTGTTATTGTTGTGGAACGCTGTCTGCCAGAATTGAAATCCCCGCTGAAAGGGCAGAATCGGCTGAAGGAGCAGAAGTCTCTGAAGGAGGCAATATAAGGCTGCTCATATGAAAACAGCGGACAAGCGGGATCAGGCACGGCAGGAGCAGGCAGTGTAATACGGGAAATTTCACGTCTGGTAACAGGATGAGGGGCATTTTCTCATGCCTGTGCAGGCAGTGCGGGGCGGCATTCTTCCCATTACTGTGCAGGCAGTGCGGGAAGAGAAAAGAGATTGAACAAATTATCATTTAGTAATTAACGAATCAGGAATAAGAAGGGCGAATAATATCAAAGCAATATGAGTAAGATTTTCAAATACCTCAGGAGGTACTGGCTTCCGGTGCTCATTGTTGCGCTCCTTCTCGTCGTTCAGGCGTACTGCGATTTATCACTTCCGCAGTACATGTCGGACATCATCGACGTCGGAATCACAAACAAGGGTGTGAGTCACATCGTTCCGGAGAAAATCACGCAGGAGGAATACGACTACGCCGAGATGTTCATGAACAGCAGCGAGAAGAGCACGTGGGAAAATGCATTCGAAGAGGAAGACGGCATTTACGTGAGGAAGACGGATGACGAAGAGCAGCTGGACAAACTCGATGAGAAGCTTCAGCTGCCTCTTTTAATGAATTACGGGGCGTCTCACATGTCGGAATCGCAGTTTAAAGAAGTGGTTTCAGACATGCTGTCCAGCCAGGCGTCTGCCACAGGACAGCAGGCTCCGGATATTGAAGATATGTCGGTCGATGAGATCGCGGCCATGCTCGGCATAAATGTCAGCTCGTTCGAGGAAGAGGACGAGAACGGCAAGACTAACACATACGTAGATGTAAGGCCTATGCTGCTGCAGATGGTCCAGAGCGGGTCGGGCAGCGAAGTGATAAGCCAGCTCAGAGAGTCCACCAGCAAGACGATCGACTCGATGGGCAGCTCGATCATAACTTCGATGGGTTCGGCTTATGCCGCGGCGGCCGACGAGGACGCAGGAATAGACATGGATGCGCTTCAGATGAAGTACATGTGGAGCGTCGGACTCAAGATGGGCATCATGTCGCTCATCATGCTCGCGGCGGCGGTGCTGACCGCATACGCAGCGTCAGGAATAGGCGCTGCTGTCGGAAGAAACATGCGCAGCGAGATATTCCACCGTGTCATGAGTTTTTCGGACGCAGACATGGAGAAATTCTCAACGGCGTCGCTCATAACAAGAAGTACGAACGATATTCAGCAGATCCAGCTGGTAATAGTGTTCATGCTCAGAGTTCTTCTCTACGCACCTATACTCGGCATCGGCGGCATCTACAAAGTCGTGCAGACGGGCGCCAGCATGGAATGGATCATCATACTCGCGGTAGTATGCATCATAGTTTTCGTTTCGATCCTGATGGGTGCTACGCTGAAAAAATTCAAGATCATGCAGAAGCTCATCGATGCGCTGAACCTCGTGTCCAGGGAAATTCTGACCGGACTTTCGGTAATAAGAGCGTTCGGACGCGAGAAGGAAGAATCCAGGAAGTTTGACAAGGCGAACAGGGATCTCGCAGATACTCAGCTCTTCACGAGCAGAGCGATGACGTTCATGTTCCCGGGCATGAGTCTTATCATGTATGGAACCACGCTGCTGATCGTATGGGTGGCATCGCACAGAATCGACGACGGTGAGCTGCAGATAGGCCAGATGACGGCGTTCATCACATATGCGATGATGATCGTAATGTCGTTCCTTATGCTTACGATGATATCGATATTCCTGCCGAGAGCAGGCGTGGCTGCCGAAAGAATCGACGAAGTCATAACAACCGAGCCGTCGATCAGAGAGCCTGAGAACCCTGAACACGTTGCGGAGAAAAAGGGCGTAGTCAGATTCAACAATGTCGGATTCGCGTATCCGGATGCAGAAGACGAGGTCATCTCGGACATCAGTTTCACCGCTGAACCGGGTACTACCACAGCGTTTATAGGGAGCACGGGTTCCGGCAAATCCTCGCTGATCAATCTGGTGCCTCGTTTTTACGATGTAACGCGTGGATCGGTCACGATAGACGGCGTCGATATCAGAAAAATGCCGATTGAAGAGCTCAGGTCGATGATAGGGTTCGTCCCGCAGAAAGGCACGCTGTTCTCGGGAACGATCGCTTCCAACCTCAGATTCGGCGATGAAAATGCGACAGACGACGAATTGAGAGAGGCCGCTGACATAGCTCAGGCGACCGAGTTCATAGATGAAAAGCCTGAAGGCCTCGAGACTCACATCGCTCAGGGCGGTTCAAACGTTTCAGGCGGTCAGAAGCAGAGGCTTGCAATCGCAAGAGCGATCGTCAAGAAGCCTGAAATATTCATATTTGACGACAGTTTCTCAGCGCTTGACATGAAGACAGATGCCGAGCTCAGGAAGGCATTCGCCGAAAAGTCGGGGGCGAGCACGGTAATGATCGTCGCACAGCGAGTGAGCACGATCATGCATGCCGATCAGATAATCGTTCTCGACGAGGGCAGAATGGTCGGACAGGGAACGCACGAAGAACTTCTCAGATCGTGCAGCGTATACAGAGATATAGCAAAGTCACAACTCTCGTCGAAAGAGCTGAATCTTGGAATGGAGGAATAGCGCAGATGGCAGAAGAAAAAACAAAATCAAGTGCTTCGCGCCGTTCTAATCAGGGTCCTGGCTCCATGCCGGTCGAAAAACCGAAGAATTTCCGCAGTTCGATTTCTAAACTGCTGAAATACATGGGCAGGTACAAATTCACGCTGATTGCAGTTGTGATACTGGCTGCGGCCGGCACGGTATTCACGGTCGTCGGCCCTAAGGTAATGGGCGAGGCAACCAATGCTCTGGCAGACGGCATAATCAGGAAGATAGCCGGCACTGGCGGCATTGATTTCGAATATATTGGAAAAGTACTGATAATAACCCTGATCCTGTATCTCACAGGTTCGCTTCTGCAGTTCATGCAGGGCTGGCTCATGACGGGTGTGACGCGCAAAGTCACTATATCGATGAGAAAGGATATTTCCGACAAGATCAACAGGATGCCGATGAAGTATTTCGAACAGCGCACATACGGTGAAGTGCTTTCGAGAATTACGAACGACGTCGACACTCTCGCGACCGGACTCAACCAGAGCGTGGCGCAGGTGATATCGAACATCTGCACGATAGGCGGCGTAGTCATAATGATGCTGACGATTTCACCGCTGATGACTCTCATTGCGCTCGTGATGATTCCGATTTCGATCATTCTGATCTCGGTTCTGGTAAAATTTTCGCAGAAATATTACCGCATGCAGCAGGACTACCTCGGCCATATAAACGGCGAAGTAGAGGAGGACTACAGCGGCCAGCTCGTAATAAAGGCATTCAGCCGCGAGAAGGAAATAACCGGAGAATTCGACAAGACCAACGCTGTGCTCTTCAGCTCGGCCTGGAAATCTCAGTTCCTTTCGGGACTCATGCAGCCTCTCATGGTATTCGTCAGCAACCTCGGCTACGCGGGCGTGGCGATTTCCGGCGGATATCTTGCGATCAAGGACGTCATAGGAATCGGCGACATCCAGGCGTTTATTCAGTACGTAAAGAATCTCACGATGCCTATACAGCAGCTCGCGAATATTATCACCATGCTTCAGTCGATGGCTGCAGCATCGGAGAGAGTTTTCGAATTCCTCGACGAAGAGGAGGAAGTACAGACAGTTGAAAATCCAGTCAAGCTCGAAAACGTGCGCGGCGACATCGAATTCGATCATGTTTCGTTCGGATATAATCCGGATCAGACTATCATTCACGATTTCAGCGTCAGCGTCAAGAGCGGCCAGAAGATCGCGATCGTAGGTCCTACAGGAGCAGGCAAGACGACGATCGTCAAGCTCCTCATGCGATTCTACGATGTCGATTCAGGCAGCATAAAGCTCGACGGACACGATATCAGAGAGTTCAACAGATCCGATCTGAGGGCGGACTTCGGAATGGTTCTGCAGGATACATGGCTGTTCAAGGGAACGATCATGGAAAACATCAGGTACGGAAGGCTCGACGCTACGGATGAGGAGGTCGTCGAAGCGGCGAAAGCGGCTTACGTGGATCACTTCATCAGGACTCTTCCGGGCGGATACAACATGGAGCTCAACGAAGAGGCGTCGAACATATCCCAGGGGCAGAAACAGCTCCTCACGATAGCAAGAGCCATTCTCGCAGACAACAAGGTACTCATCCTCGACGAAGCCACTTCGTCGGTCGACACTCGTACCGAGGAACTCATACAGAAGGCTATGGACAGACTCATGGAGGGCCGCACAAGCTTCATCATCGCCCACAGGCTTTCGACCATCAGAAACGCTGACAATATCCTCGTCATGAACGAGGGTGATATAATAGAGCAGGGAACTCACGAGGAGCTCCTCGCGAAAGGCGGCTTCTATTCAAATCTGTACAATTCTCAGTTTGAAGAGGTCGGATAGAAAATTTCAGTTCATACGATATGGAGAATATATGAATTCTGATTCCACAAAAAGAGGAACATATTTCATTCAGACGTTCGGCTGTCAGATGAACGAGCGTGATTCCGAGACGATAGCGGGAATGCTCGAGAAGGACGGCTATGTAAAGGCCGGAGAGCGGGACGGTTCCGACGTGATCGTGATAAATACGTGCAGCGTCAGGGAAAACGCCGACAACAGGTTCTTCGGCCAGCTCGGTGTTATTAAAAAGATTAAAGAGAAAAATCCTGACTCGATCGTGGCAGTGTGCGGATGCATGATGCAGCAGAAGAGAGTCACGGACATCATAAAAGAAAAATACAGCTGGGTGGACATCATATTCGGCACGATGAATATCGCAGAGTTTCCAGAGCTCCTTCGCGAACGGAGAGAGCGCGGGCAGCACGAGTATCTCATTGCGGACAGCATGGATCACATCACCGAGGGACTGCCTTCAAAGAGAAAATACAAGTTCAAGTCGTTCGTCAACATCATGAACGGCTGCAACAATTTCTGCACCTACTGCATCGTTCCGTATACGAGAGGCAGAGAGAAGAGCAGAACACCGGAGGCCATTCTCTCGGAGATCAGAACTCTTGCCGGAGACGGAGTGAAAGAGGTCACTCTGCTCGGACAGAACGTAAATTCATACGGAAAAGCGGACGGCTTCGACAGTGACTTCGCTGATCTGCTCTATAAAATAAATGAAGTGGACGGCATAGAGCGCATAAGGTTCATGACATCGCATCCGAAGGATGTCTCGGACAAATTGATAAATGCTTTCGGCGAACTCGAAAAGCTCTGCTCTCACATCCATCTGCCGGTTCAGTCCGGGAGCAGCAGACTGCTGAAAAAGATGAACAGAAGGTACACCAAGGAGCAGTATCTCGATCTGCTGGCGAGGCTGAGAGAAGCCAGAAACGGAATCGCCGTCACCACGGACATCATCGTAGGTTTTCCGGGAGAGACAGACGAAGATTTCGAGGAAACTCTGGATCTTGTCAGAAAGGCGAGGTTCGATTCGGCGTTTACATTCCTGTATTCCAAGCGCGAAGGAACGCCTGCCGCAAAGTACGAAGACCAGATTCCTGACGATGTGAAACACGAGCGCTTCAACCGTCTTGTGGACGAATTGAACGCGATCACTGCAGAAAAGAACGCTGCGTACGAGGGCCGCGTCGAAAAAGTCCTTATAGAAGGAAGGAGCGCTAGAGGCGGAGAAGGCGTATGCTCAGGACGTACGGACACGTTCAAGCTCGTCAATTTCGAGTGCGACGAGTCGAGAGCAGGACAGATGGCTGATGTAAGGATAACGGAAGCCGGCACATTCAGCCTTTACGGAGAACTGGTATGATTGAATACGGAACAGAACGCGGCCAGGTAAAATTTTCAGACCAGGTGTTTGCGATGATAGCTTTAGAAGCCGCAAAAGATACAGACGGCATCTACGCGCTGACGAATGCCAAGGGAAAGATCATGAAAGCAAAGCAGACCGGCCGCGAGACGCTTGGATTCATAGAGGTTTCGACCGAGGAAGGAAAAGTCGACCTCAGGCTCTATGGAATAATAATATTCGGAAACAGCGTGAGCGGGACGGCTGAGATGCTCGGAAGAAAGATCAGAAATATGATCGGTCAGATTACAGGCGCTGAGACAGGTAAGATAATCTTCACGCTCACCGGTGTCAAGTCGAGAAAGATTGCGAGACGGGAACTCGATATATTATGCTGAAACAGCTTTCTGAACTAAAAGGAATCGGTCCTAAAAAAATAGAGGCTTTCCATGCGATGGGAATAAACGACGGGCTTGACCTCATCAGATATTATCCTGCTTCGTATCAGGACAGATCACATATCACCAGGATAAACGATCTGCAGCCTGGAAAGGAATATCTGATCGAAGCGGTGATTTCGCGCGCATCCATGTGGTATTCGGCCAGGAGGCACACTCCTGTCGTCGTTCTGACGGCGGTTGACGAATCGGGCGAGATTCAGCTCATGTTCTTTTCGCGCCCTTATCTCAGAAAATACGCGAGAGACGGGTATACATATAAAATATATGGTAAAGTCACTGAAGGCCGCGGGAAAAGGATCGAAATGGTCCAGCCGGAAATCACGAGGGCAGAAAATTCGGAAGAAGACGGTATCGTGCCTTTCTACAGGCTGCCGCGCGGATTTTCCCAGAAGCTTATGCGGAGCGCTGAGCGGGAGATGATCGATTCCCTGGATGAAAGCTTTGAAATACTGCCGGAATATCTTTTGGAAAAGCGAAAGATCGCCGGCTTTAAATTTGCGGTCAGAAACATTCACTTCCCGTCAGGGCGGGAAGCCTACGCGGCAGCGAGATTCCGCGTCATCTACGAAGAGATGTTTCTTTTCACTGCCGGACTCGGTCTCCTCAGCGGAAGAATGGAGGACGACGGCAAAGCAGCTTCGGGCATCGCTTTTCCTCACGACGATTACGTGCGCGAGTTTCAGGAATCTCTGGATTACGAACTTACCGGCGCTCAGAAGAGAGCGATCGAAGAGATAGAGAATGATATGGAGTCAGCCGTTCAGATGCAGCGCCTGCTCCAGGGCGATGTTGGATCCGGAAAGACGGCTGTAGCCGCAGCCGTACTTTACAAGGCTGTGAAAGACGGATGCCAGGGCGCGCTGATGGCACCTACGGAGCTCCTCGCCTCACAGCATTACGAGAAATTCAGGAAGATCTTCGAGCCGCTCGGAATATCCGTCGGATTTTTGAGCGGCAGCCAGAAAGCTGCGGAAAAACGCGAGGTGAAGAACCTGCTTTCCGCCGGGGAGATCGATATAGCGATCGGCACACACGCGATCATTCAGGAAGACGTCGTCTTCTCAAATCTGGGTCTCGTTATCACCGACGAGCAGCACAGGTTCGGAGTTAACCAGCGTATACGACTTGCCTCAAAGGGAGCGAACCCAGATGTGCTGGTGATGACTGCGACGCCGATCCCGAGAAGCCTGGCAGTGGTGATTTTCGCAGGCATGCCTGTTTCGGTGCTTGACGAAATGCCTTCAGGCAGAAAACCTGTCATCACAAAGATGTATAACGGCTCCAGGCGCTTCGAAGTGTACAAAAAGGCTGGAGAGGAAGTCGCGAAAGGACGTCAGGCATACGTGGTGGCACCGCTCGTATCCGATTCGGAGTTCGTGGACGCATACTCGGCCGAAAGCCTGGCGAAGGAACTGACCGCCATGTTTCCGGACTTTTCTGTCGGACTCCTTCACGGTGCGATGAAACAGGATGACAAGGACAGCATCATGCGCCGCTTTTACGACGGCGATATACAGATTCTCGTCTCGACCGTCGTCATCGAGGTCGGCATCGATGTTCCGAATGCCACAGTCATGGTTATAGAAAACGCCGAGCGGTTCGGGCTCGCGCAGATGCACCAGATACGCGGCCGTGTCGGACGAGGGAAAGAGCAGTCGTACTGTTTCCTGATCGTAGAAAATGACAGCGGCCTGGGCGCTGAAAGAGCAAAGGTCCTCGCGTCTACGTCCGACGGATTTGAGATCGCTGAAAAGGATCTCGAAATGAGAGGCCCGGGGGAATTCTTCGGAACGAGACAGCACGGAATTCCGGAGCTTCGCATCGCTGATCCGGCGAAACACAGCAGAATAATGACGATGGCGTCGGAGGACGCGGATGCAATTCTGAGACAGGATCCGTCTCTTTCTTCGGAAAGCAATCAAGTGCTGAGAGATTCGATCGAGAAGTTCTACGGAGGCGTTTCGGAAGAAAATATCGGTCTGTAGTGGATAAGCCGGACAAGGCCGTAAACCGAATCCGCTGATAGACAGTTTGCCGCCTGGTCTGAAGATTGATGCGGCGGAATGAATCCGCTGATATCTTTATGGCAATTGGCTGCAAAATGACCGCAATCGCTGTAAAATAGTATGAAAAAAGCCGGCCGCGATGCCGGATTTAAAGCCGCTCTGAACGAGAGCGGCTTTGTTTGTCTTCAGAGACTGCAGTTTGTTTCAGGCACTGCGGACGGTAAGTGTACTCGCATACTGCCGGCCCGGCAGAAACACCGCGCGGTTTCCCGCGCAAATGCGCCATAGTATTGCAATTTCACAAAAAAGATTTATACTTATTATATGCATGAATATTATTTCAAGTGCTAATTTATGTTAAAGTAGACCAAACGATTTCACAGAACAGAAAGGAACTTTAAAATGGCCGTAATTAATACAATAAAGGACAGAGCGAGAGCGGATCTCAAAAGGATCGTACTTCCTGAAACTGACGATGAGAGAATTCTCAGAGCGGCTGATATGACGCTGAAGGAAGGCACAGCGAAACTGATTCTCATCGGAGACGAAAAAGACATAAAGAACAGAGCCGGAGCGCTCGGACTGGATCTTTCAGGTGCGTCATTCATAAATCCTGTGGAATCTCCGAAACTTGACGAATATTCAAACGTGTTCTACGAGCTCAGAAAGAAGAAGGGCATTACTCCTGAGCAGGCGAAGGAAAAGATCAGCACCGACTACGTATACTTCGGCGTCGTAATGGTAAGAGAAGGAGACGCAGACGGACTCGTTTCAGGCGCTGCACACACGAGCGCCGACACGCTCCGCCCGGCTCTTCAGATCGTAAAGACAGCGAAGACCGAGAAAATGGTATCCTCTTTCTTCCTGATCGAAGTACCTGACTGCGAATACGGCGAAAACGGCACATTCATGTTCGCTGACTGCGGCCTGACACAGGATCCTACCTCGGAAGAACTCGCCGATATCGCTGACATGACTGCGAGAAGCTTCAAGGATCTCGTGCAGGCGGAGCCGAGGATCGCGTTCATCTCACACTCGACGAAAGGAAGCGCGAAGCACGATCTCGTCGACAAGGTCACGAATGCTTTGAAGATCGCTCACGAGACGTATCCTGAGCTCAAATGCGACGGCGAGTTCCAGGTCGACGCGGCGATCGTTCCTGAGGTTGCAGCTTTCAAAGCTCCGGGAAGCGAGCTTGCAGGCACGGCGAACGTCCTTATTTTCCCTAACATCGACGCAGGCAATTCGGCGTACAAGATCGCAGAAAGACTCGCAAAGGCGTCGGCGTACGGACCTGTACTTCAGGGCATCGCGAAACCGATAAACGATCTCTCGAGAGGCTGCCGCTGGCAGGACATTCCTGGCGTAATTGCAATAACTGCGGTTCAGGCTCAGCTTACAGAAAAAAGATCGAAATAATCCGTCGGGGCCGTACCGGTCACACATTAACGTGATATCCGATACGCGGCAGTGCGTTTTATGGTACTGCCGCGTTTTTTCAATGCATAAATACAAATACATGACAGTTTCGGATCATGGAAATACCCACAAATATAAGTTTTATGCTAAAATAAAAACTGTATATTGGAAACTATTATTATTAAATGGTATTCTTCAATATAATATAAAAAAATAATAATGAAAGCTTCTTGATTCATTAACAAGATGCTTTCGAGGGGGAAAAAACACATCATGAGAATAATAGCCGGAGAATTCAAGGGCAGGAAACTTTCAGCGCCTCCGGATTACAAAGTCAGACCAACGGCTGAAAAGGTGCGTGAGGCAATTTTCAGCATGATACAGATGTATGTCGGTGATTCAGTTGTAATAGACCTTTTCGCAGGGACTGGCAGTCTGGGCCTTGAAGCTCTCAGCAGAGGGGCAAAGCGCGCCTATTTCGTCGATAACGACAGACGCAGCATATCCTTCGTGAAGGAAAACGTGAAAGCCTGCGGCATGGAGGACAGTTCTGTTCTTCTGTGTTCCGATTACGCCTCGGGCCTTGCAAATATCCACGATAAGGCAGACATAGTGTTTCTCGATCCGCCGTACAAAGCAGGACTCATGCTCGACTGCCTGCGCAGACTCGCCGAATCGGATTTGCTTCCGGAGGGCGGCATAGTCATTGCGGAGCACGGACGTGACGAGATGCTCCCGGAAAAGATAAAGAATCTGGAACTTATCAAAGACAGGAAATACGGAAAGGTCCGCGTTTCAATATATGAAAAGCAGGAGGAGAACGAAGAATGAGGAAATTCATGTATCCCGGATCCTTCGATCCCCTGACTTACGGACATCTGGATATTATAAAAAGAGCTTCGAAGCTCTGTGATGTTCTGGTCGTCGCGGTCGTAACCAATTCCGGCAAGACGCCTCTTCTTACAGTTAAAGAGCGGAGACGGCTCATTCGTGAAGCGGTCGACGACGCCGGCGTCGAAAACGTTGAAATCGTAAACTTTTCGGGTTTTCTGGCCGATTACGTCAGAAAGAACGATATTGCGTGCATCGTCAGGGGACTCAGAGACATACCGGATTTCACCTCGGAAGTCCCGAGAGCCTACATGAACAAACACCTTTACAGTGAATTCGAGACGATGTTTCTTCTTACAAATATCGAACATTCATATCTGAGCTCAAGCGCTATAAAGGAAGTAATTTATTTTAACGGCAGTATTAAAGGCCTTGTGCCGGAAAATGTGCGCCGGTATATCGAAGATCATCATATAGGGAGGATTTGTGATGAAGATAATTGATCTGCTTCAGGAAATCGAAGACATACTTAATACTTCGGGCAATTTTCCGCTCTCGAGCAAGGTTATAGTTGATCCTGATGAAATACTCGAAATACTTCACGAGATTAAGGACGAGCTGCCTAAGGAAATTCAGCAGGCTCAGTGGATCAAAGACGAACGCCAGCGCATTCTCGACGATGCGAAGGCTGAGTACGACAGAACCATCAGCATAGCCAAGGAGAAGGCGGATCAGCTCGTCGAGCAGGACGACATTACGATCAGGGCGAAAAAGAGAGCCGACGAGATCATGCGTGTGACGGAGCAGAACGTCAGAGAGCTCAAGACAGGTACGTTCGACTACATCGATCAGGTTCTTGCTTCCTTCCAGGACAAGATCAACGATCTCAACGAAAACTACGCTCAGCGCATCTACGATGAAATGTCCGACATGTTCGGCAAGATGAACAACACTCTTGAAGACAACCGCAACGAGATCAGGCAGCTGTCTGAGAGCGCGGGCAGCGAAGAAGTAGAGTAACAATATATCATGAAGGTAACAGGCATTACAGCCGAATACGACCCGTTTCACCGGGGGCATCTCTACCAGCTCAGGAGAGCCGGAGAGCTCACCGGTGCAGACGGGCTCGTTGTCGTTCTGGGAGGAGATTTTCTGCAGCGCGGGACACCGTGTGCGGTCCCGAAGGCACTGCGAGCAAAGGCGGCGGCAGAAGCCGGAGCTGATCTTGTAATACAGCTTCCTTACATCTACTCTGTAAACAGCAGCAGCGAATACACCAGAGGCGCGGTCTCGATTCTCGAAGGCATCGGCTGTGCAGACAGCATCTCGTTCGGATGCGAGACAGACGACGCCGGACTTCTCGAAAGAGCCTCCGAAGCTTCGGAGGATGAGAATCTTTCGAGCTGCATAAAGGAAAATCTCGGGGAAGGAATGTCGTACGCCGAGGCGCTGACGCGTTCGGCGGAAAAGTTCTACGGCAGTGAAATTTCAGATGTCCTGAGGCGCCCGAACAATCTGCTGGCGTGCGGATATCTCGCAGCGCTCAGGGAAAAGAAGTCAGGGATCAGACCCGTTCCCGTACTCAGAAAAGAAACAGGAGAGGATGGAGCGGCGGAGTACGCATCCGCTTCGTATATCCGCGGGCTTCTTTCATCGGGTGAAATCGGAAAAGCGCTGGAGCTTGTGCCGAAGGCGTCTGCTGACGTGCTGAGGGAGCTTTTCAGCGACGGAGGATCAGCTGCCTCATATTTCGAAACAGCCGACCGCAATATGCTCAATCTGCTGAAATACAGGGTCATGACGGCAGACCGTTCCGAGCTCGCCGATATTTATTCTGTGACAGAAGGCATAGAGGCGCGCGTCATAGAAGCGGCGCAGAGGTGCGGGGACGGCACGCTCGATGACTTTACGGATGCGGTGAAGACGAAGCGGTACACCAGATCGAGAATCAGCAGGATGCTCGTACATATGCTCATGAATTTTCACGCCGGAGACTTTGCCTATCTGAAGGGTGTCAGCTACGCGCGCGTGCTCGCTTTCTCGGAGAAGGGCAGGCAGATACTTGCCCATATGAAAAAGACGTCGGATATACCTGTTATCAGCAACCTTGCGGGCCTGTCGAAATACGGCGGCCGCGTCAGGAAATCCATCCAGCTTGATATAAGGGCGGCCGGCATATATAATATGATTCACGGCGGCACCGATATAACAGGCGGCGAGTACAGATACGTTCCTTACATCAGCCGGCGTACGGAGTAAAGAGTGAATTCCGTCAGGGCTTTCGGAATGATCCCGCGGATTTTCGCAGACTGCTGCCATCATGTATTCATATATATGCAAAAACAGCTGCGGTTCTTGACTATTCCTGATCCGGATAATATAATTAATAATCGTGAATTTTTAATTATGACATCAGTCAGATTAATGAAAATATTTTCAAAATGTTTCTAAAATGGAGGAAAACATGAAGGTACTGGTTATCAACTGCGGAAGCTCTTCCGTAAAGTATCAGATCATCGAAACTGCGACTGAAAAAGTTCTCTGCAAGGGTCTCTGCGAACTTGCCGGAGAAAAGTCAACTTTCTCTTATGAGAAGACAGGCGCTGACAAGCTCAAGGAGACTGTCAATTTCGCAGATCACGGCGAAGCTGTTGCACGCATCATCTCTACTATCACCGATCCGAAAATCGGCTGCATCAAAGATGCTTCCGAGATCGGCGGAATCGGCCACAGAATTCTGCACGGCGGAGATAAGTACACCGCTTCTATTCTTGTAGACGATGACGTTAAGGAAGCTATCAGAGAGTGCATCCCTTTCGGACCTCTCCACAATCCTGCAAACCTCATCGGAATCGAAGCAGCTGAAAAGGCAATGCCTGGTACTCCGAATGTAGCCGTATTCGACACTGCATTCCATCAGACAATGCCGCCTGAAGCTTTCCTCTATGCTGTTCCTTACAACTACTACACTGATTACAAAGTCAGAAAGTACGGTTTCCACGGAACAAGCCACAGATACATTTCACTGAAGGCTCCTGAGCTTCTCGGCAAGAAGCCTGAAGAAGTAAAGCTCATCAACTGCCACATCGGCAACGGCGCAAGCCTCTGTGCCATCGAGTACGGCAAGTGCGTAGACACTTCGATGGGTATTTCACCGCTCGAAGGCCTCATGATGGGTACCAGAAGCGGCGACATCGACCCGACGGTCGTTACTTACATCATGCAGAAGGAAGGCAAGACTGCCGAGGAAATGCTCACAATCCTCAATAAGAAGTCAGGTCTCCTCGGTATCTGCGGCAAGAGCGACATGAGAGAAGTCGACGCTGCAGCTGCAGCAGGCGACGCTCAGGCAGAACTCGCTCTCAAGATGTACGCAAGAAGAATCAAGGGCTACATCGGCAACTATTACGTACAGCTCCACGGATGCGATGCAATCGTATTCACAGCAGGAATCGGCGAACACGACGCTGAAATGAGAGCACGCGTATGCGAAGGCCTCGATCTCATCGGAATCAAGCTCGACCCTGAGAAGAACAAAAAGGGTGAATCCATCATCTCGACCGACGACTCCCCTGTAAAGATTCTCCTCGTTCCTACAGACGAAGAGCTCATGATCGCGAAGGATACAGACGAAATCGTATCGGCTCTCAACAAATAATATCTGAAATAATCGATATTATTGAAATATTTACATTGACAGACGTTCTGTCGGTGATATAATAAATCCGTTAGACTTTTAGAAGGCAAGGAGGTGTTTAAATGGCAGTTCCTAAGAGGAAAACATCTAAATCCAAGAGAGATATGAGAAAATCACAGAATATGAAGATGGCAGCACCAGGAGTTTCTATTTGCCCTCAGTGCCATCAGCCTAAGCTTCCGCACAGAGTTTGCCCTAATTGCAACTATTATGACGGCAAAAACGTTCTGGACGCTTAATCAGGATTTAGTAAATTAAATGTGATAGAAACAGGGGATCGGCTCTTTCAGCCGGTCCCTTTTTTCGATATACGGAGTAAAATTATGCTGATACAGATTTCGGATATTTCACAGGCGGGAATGATAATTGCTGTAGTCATAGTCGTACTGATCATACTCGTTTCGATCCAGTTCACTCTGAACCAGATTCTCAAGGAGCTCAGGGATATCAGAAAGAACGTGGCCTATAAAGATTACCTGTCGGATAAATACAGCGACAGATTCGGAGGCGGGAAGAAATGAATGACACAGCCGTGGTAACAGGAGGATCGAGAGGAATAGGACTCGCTGTCTCACAGCTTCTCGCAGCAAATGGCTACAGGATTGCAATTATATACCACACGAGGAAAAATGAAGCTGAAAAGGCGGCTGAGAGCCTCAGAGAACGTGGTACGGACGCGGCTGCATATCAGTGCGACGTGTCGGACGCTGCGCAGGTCGGCGCCGTGTCTTCGGAAATTCTCAGGAGATTCGGAAGAGTGGATGTGCTCGTTAACAACGCCGGCATCGCGCAGATAAAACTGTTTACCGATACCGACGAACGCGACTGGAACAGGATAATGGGAGTGAACGCAGGCGGAGTTTACAACATGTGCCGCGCCTTTGTGCCGCAGATGATCAGTATGAAAAAAGGCAGGATAATAAATATGTCGTCGATGTGGGGAACTTCGGGCGCTTCGTGCGAAGTGATCTACTCGGCTTCAAAAGCCGCTGTAGCGGGCCTGACGAAAGCGCTCGCGAAGGAACTCGGACCGAGCGGCATCACGGTGAACTGCCTGGCTCCCGGCGTCATAGACACCGAGATGAACGCTGAACTCAGCGATGAAGTGAGAAGCGGGCTGGTGGATGAGATTCCGCTCGGACGCTTCGGCAAAGCAGAGGATGTAGCTGGTGCAGTGCTGTTCCTGGCGTCTGACAAGGCTTCGTACATCACGGGGCAGGTCATCGGAGTGGACGGAGGAATTCTGTAGCAGGAAAAGCCGCAGGCTTCAATGCGAGGAAAACCTGTGCCGGAGACGCAAAGCGGCCCGCATCATACAGATGCGGGCCGCTTCTATACGTTGCTGTATTTTGATAAACCAGACCGGAATCAGCCTCTGAGATCGTCGAGAAGCTGAGTCTTGCTTTCGGTCTTCGCGTCCTTTTTCTTTACCACGACAGCAGGTGAGCCGGCGGCTACCGAATCAGGCGGAACGTCTTCTGTAACTACGGATCCAGCCGCTACGACCGAATTTTTGCCTATCCTGCAGCCCTCGAGAACGACGGCATTT
Organism: Anaerovoracaceae bacterium; assembly: GCA_050946535.1. Classification (GTDB taxonomy): domain Bacteria; phylum Bacillota; class Clostridia; order Peptostreptococcales; family Anaerovoracaceae; genus RUG708. Next base: position 74,134 of record JBMNUZ010000004.1, on the reverse strand, counting down.
GCTCCTACGAGAACATTGTCCTCGATGATTACAGGAGTAGCCGAAGGAGGCTCGAGAACTCCTGCTATTACTGCGCCGGCACCGATGTGGCAGTTGTTTCCTACAGTAGCGCGAGCGCCGAGAACAGCATTCATATCGATCATCGTGCCTTCGCCGATCGAAGCGCCGATATTGATTACTGCACCCATCATTACGACAGCGGATTTTGCGATCTGAACACCGTTTCTGATGAATGTGTCGGGTTCGATCCTTGCGTCCACATCGGTCAGATCCATCTTAGGAACCGCAGAGTTTCTCATGTTGTTTTCGAATTCGTAGTCTGATTCAGGGATGTTCCTGTCAGCGATCGCTTTTTTGATCTCGGCAGCATCGCCGATGAGAATCCACGATCCGTTTCCTCCGAATTTCTTTACATTCTTGAACTGAGCGTCGGCGAAGTCGCCGTTTACGTATGCCTTCGCAGTAGTCTGCTTTTCGGCTTCCTTGATGTATCTTGCGATTTCATACGGATCTGTGAGATCGTATATTTTGTCGTTCATTATTTTTTTCTCCTTGTCTGTACGAGTACAGCTCCGGGCGGGCTGCAGGTCTGATCGAATTGTATTAATGTTGTTGTCCCGGTTATTTGATGTTGTGTTAGATGATGTCGTCCATAGAGTACATGCCAGGTTTGAGACCGTCTGCAGCGATGAATTCAGCTGCTTTTACGGCGCCGTTCCCGAAAATGTCTCTTGAGAAAGCGGTGTGTGTGAGCTCGATCGTCTCATCCGGACCGCAGTAGAGCACGGTATGGATGCCTGGAATCGAACCGCCCCTTACAGCGTGGATTCCTATGTTGTCCATGCTGAACTCATCGTGCTTGCTGTGTCTGCCGTAGATATAATTCTTAGGCCTGCTGGAAGCTTCGCTTACGGTGTCGGCGAGCATGATCGCAGTGCCGCTCGGAGAATCGAGCTTTTTCTTGTGGTGCTTTTCGATGATTTCCACGTTGAAATCCGCTTCGAGGGCAGGCGTCATCGCCTTCAGGGCTTTTGCGAGAGCATTGATGCCGAGCGACATGTTCGCAGATTTGAACACAGGAATAACCTTTGAGGCTTCGGCGATCTTCTCTTCGCAGTCCGAGTCGAGAGCCGTGGTCGCGATGACGATCGGAGTTTTATTTGCGGCGCACCAGCCGACGATTGCTGGAACGGCGCTGAAATTGGAAAAATCGATTACAACGTCGGCTTTTTCCTTTATTTCGTCAGGTGTTTTGTAGACAGGAAAGTCTGAGAGCTTTTCCCCGCTTCTCGAAACGCCTGCAACTACCTTCATATCGCTGCGCTCGCCGATGAGCCTCGTGAGAACCTGGCCCATGCGGCCGTTTGATCCGTTCAGAATGATGTTCAGCATTTGTTGCCTCCGTAATAAATTATCAGATTCAATTACAAAGGCTGTACCCGATTAAAGGCACAGCCTCTGCATGAGTTATAGAAAGCTTTTCTTTTCTTAGAGAATACCGTAAGCGGTGAGTTCCTTCCTGAGAAGCTCCATGGTCGATTCTTCAGGTTCGCAGAGCGGAAGTCTGAATTCCATCTTCGACTTGCCCATGATGTCGAGAGCAGCCTTTACAGGAATAGGGTTGACCTCTGCGAAGAGAGCCTTGATGAGAGGCATCGCCTTGAGCTGGAGCTCGCATGCGCCCTTTACGTCTCCGTCGAGATACTTGTGTACCATCTCGCTCGTATCCTTAGGAGCTACGTTTGAGAGTACCGATATAACTCCCTTGCCGCCGAGCGAAAGGATAGGCACGATCATGTCGTCGTTTCCGGAGTACATGTCGAAATCGTCAGGAGTGAGTCTTGCGATCTCGGCGCACTGAACGATGTCGCCAGATGCTTCCTTTATAGCTACGATGTTCTTGTGTTCAGCGAGCTTCGCAGCAGTGGCAGGCTGGATGTTGAATCCTGTTCTGCCCTTTACTGAATACATGATGATAGGAAGATCGACGTTGTCTGCGATAGCAGTCATGTGCTGGATGAAGCCCTTCTGGGTGCACTTGTTGTAATACGGAGTGACGTGGAGAAGAGCGTCAGCGCCGGTCTTTTCGAGCTCCTGCGAAAGACTGATCGCGTGTCTTGTATCGTTGCTGCCTGCGCCTGCGATGACAGGAACGCGGCCTGCAGTTTTTTCAACGGCGTACTTTACAGCTGCAATCTGTTCTTCATCTGTCATGGTGGCAGCTTCGCCTGAAGTACCGCATGAAATGATAGCGTCAGTACCTTCAGAAATCTGCCAGTCGATGAGTTCGCCGTAATTATCAAAATCTATTTTTCCGTCCTTAAAAGGTGTTACGATCGCTACGCCTGCGCCTTCGAAGATTGACATAATTTCCTCCTTGCCGGATCAGCCGGCTGATCATTCGTTTTTGTTAGCGGTCGAGCAGCATTTCGGCAATCTGTACGGCGTTTGTCGCCGCGCCCTTGCGGATGTTGTCTGCTACAACCCAGAGATTTACACCATTTTCAACGCTGAAGTCGCGTCTTACCCTGCCTACGTATACGTCATCTTTTCCTTCGATGTCTCTTGCGAGAGGGTATACGTTGTTTGCAGGATCGTCCAGAAGATTGAGTCCCGGGAAATCGGCGAGAGCCTGCTTGAGCTCGTCGAGATCGAAGGGTTTTTTGAGCTCGACGTTGATGCTCTCGGAGTGGCATGCGAATACAGGAACTCTTACTGTAGTAGCTGTAACCGCGATGCTGTCGTCGCCGAGGATCTTGTGGGTTTCGTTGATCATCTTCATCTCTTCCTTGGTGTATCCGTTATCCTGGAATACATCGATGTGAGGCAGGCAGTTGCCTGCGATAGGATGAGGATAAGCCGTCATGATGTCGTTGCCTTTGAGCCCTTCTTTGAGGTCGTTGATTCCCTTGATGCCGGAACCCGATACGGCCTGGTAAGTGGAGTATACGACACGCTTGATGCCGTATTTGTCCTGAAGAGGCTTGAGAGCTACCATAGCCTGAATGGTGGAGCAGTTAGGGTTTGCGATGATGCCTTTGTTCCATTCGATGTCCTGAGGGTTTACTTCCGGAACAACGAGAGGAACTTCAGGATCCATGCGCCACGCACTGCTGTTGTCGACTACGGTGACACCGTGTTCTGCAGCGATAGGAGCGAATTTCTTACTCGCGTCTCCGCCTGCGGAGAAAAGAGCGATATCGATCGGTTTGTCGAAGGAATGCTCAGTGAGTTCTTCAAGCACATAATCTTTGCCTTTGAACGTCATTGTTTTTCCCGCAGATCTGTATGATGACATGAGATAAGCATTTTCGAACGGGAAATCTCTCTCCTCAAGTACTTTCTGGAAAGTACGTCCGACGAGCCCGCTGGCGCCAACGATGGCGATGTTAGGTTTTTTCATAACTGGATTCCTCCGATTACTATAAAAGTTGATAAAATATACATTTTCCTGATAAATCAAATTGCTTCCCTGGATGTTGCCAGGGGAACAAACCGGTTAAAGAGTCCTTACGGGCTCCGTTCCGTATTTTAACGATTATTATATACCATGTTTCGGGATCTGTTCATATAAAATTGACAAAAACATGGTGATATGCTGTATACATGAGGCGAAAACGCGTCATGAATGTCATTTCCGGGTGCGAAATGCACGAATTTTATCATCCGGCAGCCGGTTTTTCCGGGATGCCGTCTGCAGAAGCAGTACCGGTTCCGTATTAACGCTCCGGTTTTTCGAATGTGACTCTGCCTGATTTCGTATCGTACATGGCAGGAATGATTTCGAGCTTTCCTTCTTTTATAAGGCCGGCGAGTTCCGGAACTTCGCGCAGCACTCCGGCGCTGTGTTCCGCATTAAGCTTTGCGCATTTCACCGGATCGGTTTCGGTGCCGCATGCTTCTTTTATGACGCCTGTTATTGCTCCGATGCTTCCTGACGGAGGCTCTGACAATGCCGCGCCGACTGCTCCGCACAGCGTATGTCCCATGACTACGATGAGAGGCACTCCGAGGTGTTCGGCCGCGTAGACGACCGATCCTTCTTCGCCCTTGTTTATCACGTTCCCGGCTGTGCGTACCGTGAAGATGCCGCCGAGGTCGGTCGAGAAAATCATCTCAGGCACGACGCGCGAATCAGAGCAGCAGATCACGCATGCGAACGGATGCTGTCCCTTTTTCGCCAGCTTGAGCCTGAGCTTCGAAGAAATCAGCGCTTTGCTGCGTTTCGAGCTGCAAAACTTGCTGTTTCCTTTTTTCAGTATCGAGATAGCTTCTGAGCTGTTCATTTTCATTCCTTTACTTCTATATAGATGGTAACGAGCAGCGCGGAGAACGCGGGAGCCGCGGTGCACCGCTGATTTTTGTTAAATGATGTCATCTGGCTGCATTGATTGTATTAATGGTATGAATTATTATCGTTTTTACGAATGTGTTTCTCCTGCGCTTATTGATTTCCGGCTGCGCGGAGCATACCTGATCCGGAAGCGCGAAACTTCTGATGCCAGATATTATTAATCATTATCGCGCAAAACTGAAACATCAGTCAACAGTAAATTTTTTAGTACGTTGATGCGTTGACGCAATACCGGACAAAACCTGTTCCGTACCGGGTACCACATATTCATAAAATGAGACGTTTAAAATCGCATGTTGATGTAAAAAAGACTTGAGAAAAAGCCGTGAGGCTTCAGGACTTTCCCTTTCATGTCTTTTCACGGTGGAAATCGCGTGTGCAGATTGATATAATAAATAGTTGATATTCTTATTTTTATAATTTTTTTCATTCACCTGAAGGATAATTAAGCGAGGCGGCCTGTGGACTTGCTGACAGGATGCGCCGGAATTTTAAATATTTTTTGGAGGAGATTTTATGGCAGAAAAGAAAGGCGGAAAACGCGGCAAAAAAGCTGCTTCCACCCAGACGAATACAGAGGGCCAGAAGAAAGAGAAAAAACCTAAGATCAAGTCTAACCCGGCGGGAAGCCGTATGAGGGATGAGATCGTATCTGTCATACTGGTAGCCCTGGGTATTTTCATTATCATTGCGGAACTGACGAATGCCACAGGAAAGGTCGGAAGCGTGCTTTCGATGGTATTCAAAGGCTGCTTCGGCCTGGCGGCATACATACTTCCGTTCTACCTGATCGTCTACGCGCTGTTGGTGCTCACCAATAAGACGGCTCACATCAATTCGAGGACTATCGTATGCACGATAATAATGTTCTTCGACATCGACGTGCTGCTGTCCATAAGGTACCCGGCCGTAAAAGAGGACTATTTCGGACTGTCGTACATAATAGACATGTTCGATAAAGGAATAGATCTCGAAAGCGCAGGCGCGGTCGGCATGACGATCGGATGGGGCCTGGTAAAGCTGGTCGATATAATCGGCCTCATACTGATCGCAATAGTTGTGTTAATAATATGCATTATCCTGATAGCGAATACACCGGTCTCCGAATTTTTCGACAACCGGCGCATCAAACGCAATCAGAAGAAGATCAATGCTCTTGAAGAAAAAACCGAATCGGGCCCGTCGGATCCTTCACTTGATACACAGCCGATTCCGGTGCAGAATGCAGAGGCTGCAGAGCAATCGTCCGCTTCGGAGCAGAAGGCAAAAAACGGGAAAAAGGGAAAGAGCAAAACTGATCAGCCTGTTCAGCAGCAGCCGGCTGGGGCAGGACAGGAAGCGCAGCAGTACAATGATGCGTACGGCCAGACAGCAGCATACAGCACAGATGGTGAACCTTCCGGCGGCAGCGGCGGCTCGGATAACGGCTTGTCCTCATTCATTCCGTCTTTTATTACCGGCAGGAAGAAGGACAGTGACGACGATGTGACCGCTCCCGTTCCTACACAGGCCGGATCGGGTGGTTCATCCGTTTTCAGGGGATCCAAAACGGACAACAAACGCCAGATCCTCGATTATGTGAACGACGACAGCCTGTTCAAAGAAGGTGAAGGCGACGGTTCAGAGGAGGACGACAGAACAGGACTCGGATTCGCGTACGAGGATCTGGGTAAGAATCCTGCCGGAAGCTCTGCCACAGACGGAATATGGGCAGACGCTTCAGGAGCGGATCAGAACGAAGCAGGAGAAACTGCCGGCAGTGATGAAAACAGCGGTTCTGACATTTCAGACATAGTGCCGGACGGCGCAGAAAGCGCGGCAGCAGCTTCGGCACTGAAAAACGCGGCAAATTCAGCTGCAGCTCAGAAAGCGTCGGCTGCAGACCTGGCGAAGGCCGCCGCGTCGGTCGCAAAGGCGGCCGGGAATCCGGGAGAGACGAACGCAAACAATGCGGACGGCAAAAAATATCAGCTGCCGCCTCTCGATCTCCTGAACAAGTCGAAACGCAAGGCAGATTCCGTAAGCAATGCGGAGCTCAGGAACAATGCGGCGTCTCTGGAGCAGGTGCTTCACGATTTCGGTGTGGACGCGAGAGTCACGAACGTCAACAGAGGCCCGTCCGTCACGAGATACGAAGTGCAGCCTGCCACGGGAGTCAAGGTAAGCAAGATTGTGAGCCTGTCCGACGATATTGCGCTCAATCTGAGGGCGAAGAGCCTGAGAATCGAAGCGCCTATACCGGGCAAGGCAGCCGTGGGTATAGAAGTCCAGAACGACCATTCCGAAGTCGTATCGCTCAGAGAGATGATAGGGTCGTCCGAATTCCAGAATGCAAAATCGAAGATCAGCTTCGTTGTCGGCGAGGACGTGACCGGCAGACCGGTCGTCGCGGACCTGAAGAGCATGCCGCACATGCTCATAGCCGGATCTACAGGATCGGGAAAATCCGTCTGCATAAATTCTATAATCCTCAGCATGCTCTACAAAGCGACGCCTGACGAGGTCAAATTCATACTCATAGATCCTAAGGTCGTGGAACTGGCTACATATAACGGCATACCGCACATGCTCATTCCTGTCGTGACGGATCCGGCAAAGGCTGCAGCGGCTCTCGCGTGGGCCGTGCAGGAGATGGAGGCAAGATACAAGAAATTCGCCAAAGAAAAAGTCAAGGATCTGAAATCGTTCAATAAAAAGATGAACAGCGAGCAGCGCACTGATGAGGTCATGCCACAGATCGTAATAATAATCGACGAGCTTGCCGACCTCATGATGGCCGCAGCGAAGCAGGTCGAGGAATCCATCTGCAGGCTCGCACAGCTTGCAAGAGCTGCCGGCATGCACATAATCGTCGCTACCCAGAGGCCTTCCGTGGACGTAGTCACAGGACTCATCAAGGCGAACGTTCCTTCGAGGATCGCGTTTGCGGTTTCGTCGCAGGTAGACTCCAGGACGATTCTCGACAGAGCGGGTGCGGAAAAGCTCGTCGGAAAGGGCGATATGCTGTTCAAACCTGTCGACGCTGACCAGCCTGTGAGACTTCAGGGCCCGTTCGTAACGGACGAAGAAGTTGCAGCGGTAACAGATTTCTGGAAGGCTCAGGATTCGGAAGAGACGGATTCGCAGGAGAACATGCAGCAGGTTATGCAGGAAATCAATACCGTGAGCACAGGCTTCGTGGATTCTGATGATGACGAAGACGAACTGTTCAGCGATGCCGTAGCGCTCGTAATAAATGCCGGGCAGGCATCTGCTTCGATGCTTCAGAGACGCTTCCGCATCGGATACAACAGAGCGGGACGCCTCATCGATACGATGGAAGCAAAGGGCATAATCGGGCCTAGTGAAGGCAGCAAGCCGCGCAAGGTTCTCGTCACTCAGGAGGAATACGAAGCATCCCGCCGTGGAGCGGCGCAGGCTTCGGACAGCGGCAGTGCCGTGGAAGGAAATAATGTATGAAGGTATATATAGAGACGCTCGGATGCCCTAAAAATACCGTCGATTCGGAATCGATGTCCGTCATACTGAAGAACGGCGGACATACGGTCACCGATGATCCGTACGATGCGGATGCTCTGGTAGTCAACACATGCGCATTCATAAAAGACGCGAAGGAAGAGTCGATCGACGCTATCTTCGATATGGCAGGAGTCAAGAAGAACAGCGGCCAGCTGCTCATAGTGACCGGATGCCTGCCTCAGCGCTACGCGGAGGATCTGTACAGGGAAATCCCTGAAGTGGACGCTTTTCTCGGCGTAAACGATTACGAGCACATCAACGAAGTGCTCGGGCAGGCTGCCGAGGGAAAGAGAGTCAGCTCGGTTCACAGGGCTCCGGCGGAGTACGACGAGCTCGAAGGAAGAGCCGTGAATGCCGGTGATGCCAGCGCGTATCTCAGAATAGCCGAGGGATGCGACAACGTATGTTCGTACTGCATCATACCGGCGATCAGGGGACCGTACAGGAGCCGCCGCATCGAAAACATCGTGAAAGAGGCGGAGGAGCTGGCTGCAGCGGGGACGAAGGAGCTCGTGCTGATCGCACAGGACGTTTCGGCGTACGGCAAGGATATTTACGGAGATTACGTTCTCTACAAGCTTCTGAGGAAGCTCTGCAGGATCGACGGCATAAGATGGATAAGACTCCTTTACTGCTACGAAGATTCGATTACCGATGAACTGATCGAAACCATAAAAGACGAAGAGAAGATATGCGACTACATCGACATTCCTCTTCAGCACATCAACGACAGAATCCTGAGCGATATGAACAGGCACTCGACATCGGAGTCGATCAGAAACACAATTTCGAGGCTCCGAGCAGCGATTCCTGACATTCATATAAGGACGACGTTCATCACCGGATTCCCTGGAGAGACGGAGGAGGAATTCATGGAGCTCCAGGATTTCATCGAGGAAACGAAGTTCGACAGGCTCGGCGTTTTCTCATATTCTCCGGAGGAGGACACTCCTGCCGCCGAGATGCCTGATCAGATAGACGACGAAGTGAAGGACGCCAGAAGAGATGCGCTCATGGAGCTTCAGCGTGTGATTTCGCTCGAAAACAACAAAAAGAAAATCGGGACCGTTCAGGAGACTATAATAGAAGAAAAGAGCGATGACGGAACGTATCTCGGAAGGACGAGATACGATGCGCCCGAAATCGACGACGGAGTCATTTTAGTTTCGGACAAAGAGCTGAAACCGGGTGATTTCGTCTATGTCAGGGTGACTGACGCATTCGATTATGACATTACTGGAGAAAGGATTGACAAATAGAAAATGAATCTGCCTAACAAACTTACGACGATGAGGATGATTCTCGTTCCTGTATTCATCGTTCTTTATTTAATGGAGTACAACGTCGCTGCCGTTATCGTGTTCATAGCTGCCTCGTGCACCGATTTCCTCGACGGGTACCTGGCGAGGAAGAACAACCTCGTTACGGATTACGGCAAGATCATGGATCCGCTGGCCGACAAGCTGCTCGTCACTTCGGCGCTCGTCTGCATGGTTCAGACGCAGGTCGTTCCGGCCTGGATGGTCATAGTAATCCTCGCGAGAGAGTTCGCGATCACGGGCCTGCGCGCTGTAGCGGCAAGCGAAGGCATCGTAATAGCCGCGGCGTGGTCAGGAAAAATCAAGACTGTTACGCAGATGATCGCAGTCATTTTCCTGCTTCTCGACAACTGGCCGTTCAGCCTGATAAATTTCCCGTTCGCAAAGATCATGCTCTGGATAGCCGTCATCATGACGATTTATTCGGGATGCGAATACATATGGAAGAACAGAAAGATCTTCAGCGACATGTAGCAATGGAGGCATAATCTTGAAAAGTGCAGTAATTTCAATAGGCACAGAGTTGCTTTTCGGCAGTATCGTAAATACAAATGCTGCGTGGCTTTCGAAAGAATTAAACGAACTCGGAATCGATGTTATATATCACTACACGATGGGAGACAATCCGGACAGGCTGAAGAGGGTGCTGGATCTCGCTTCGGAAGACTGTGACATGATAATATGCTCTGGAGGTCTCGGACCTACCGAGGACGATCTCACGAAGGAAACCGTATGTGACTTCCTCGGGGAGAAGCTCGTCTACGACGAGAGCATCGAGCAGAACATGTACAAAAAGTACGAGAGGCTCAATCTCAAGTTCTCCGATAACAACAGAAAGCAGTGCTACGTGCCGCAGAACGGCAAGGTATTCCAGAACGACGCCGGAATGGCGCCGGGGTTCGCGCTTAAGTCGAACAATAAGATCTACATCTGTATGCCGGGTGTACCTCTTGAAATGAAGACGATGTGGAGTCATTACGTAAAGCCGTATCTGATCGGCCTCGAAAATGCTTATATCGTGTCGCGCCACATCGAGGTATTCGGACTCGGCGAGTCGCTCGCCGAAACGATGCTCATCGATCTCATAGACAACCAGACCGATCCGACGATAGCGACTTATGCAAAAGAGGGAACCGTCGAGCTGCGTGTGACTTCAAAGCGGAGCACGCGGGCTGAGGCAGAGAATGCGGTCGGCAGAATGACAAAGCAGATAATGGATATAGTGGGCGATTACGTCTTCAGCGTGGACGGAGAAACAGTCGGACAGGCGGCTGCCAGGAAGCTCCTCGAGAAGAACATCACGATTTCCTGTGCGGAATCGCCTACGGCAGGGCTGTTTGCAGCTAAGCTCGCCGATACGCCGGGCATCTCTGCCGTGCTCGACAGGTGCTACGCTGTCTACAGTGAAAAGTCGATAGTTGAAGAGCTCGGAGTCGATCAGGGTCTCCTCGACAAGTACACGATGTTCGGCAGCGAGGCGGCAGAGGCGATGGCAAAGGGAGTGTACGCCAGAACGGGAAGCGGGATGTGTGTTGCGATCACAGGCCTGGCAGGTCCTGACGGATACAAGGACCTTGGACCGGGTACGTTCAGCATCAGCATTTACTATGACGGAAAACTCACTACGAAATCGTTCAGACACAACGGCTGGACCAGACAGCTCACGAGAAACCTGATGGCGGATGCGGCGCTCGACATGATGATCTACGTCCTGGACGGGCGTGAGATACCAGAGAGCAAGAGGCCAGGACCGGCGAACAGTCTGAAGAAATAGAATCTGATACCGCAGAGGCGAAGCGGATACAGAATAAAAATTACAGATATTTACATTTATTGTCGCATGTGATATATTTAAAGCGGGCGAGACACCCGCTTTATTTTGTGCATAAAATATAAGATCCGCGAAGGATCCAGTGAAAAAAATAACTTGACCTGACGGTTCTGCAGATTATAATAGTAATAGTGAACAAATGTTCGAGAATATGTACTGAAAGGAAAAATATATGGCAGCAAAATCAAAAGAAAAGGTCCAGATCGTAAATGACGATCTCACCAGAGAGGGCAGGGAGAAGGCTCTCAACGAAGCGCTGAAGCAGATCGAAAAACAGTTCGGCAAGGGCTCGATCATGAAACTCGGCGACGACAGCGCCATTAATATAGACACTATACCTACAGGGTCGCTAAGCCTCGACATCGCTACGGGCGTGGGCGGAATCCCGAGGGGCCGTATCACAGAAATATACGGGCCTGAGTCGTCAGGCAAGACTACGCTTGCTCTCCATGTAATCGCCGAAGCCCAGAAATTAGGCGGGAAAGCGGCGTTTATCGACGCTGAGCACGCACTCGATCCTGAGTACGCCGCGAACCTCGGCGTAGATATTTCAGAGCTTTACGTGTCGCAGCCTGATACAGGCGAACAGGCACTCGAGATCTGCGAGCTGCTCGTCAGAAGCGGCGGCATAGACATCGTCGTTATCGACTCGGTTGCTGCTCTCGTCCCGAAGGCGGAGATACAGGGCGACATGGGAGACAGCCACGTAGGTCTTCATGCCAGACTTATGTCGCAGGCTCTCAGAAAACTCGCCGGCGCGATAAATAAATCAAACACATGTGCCATTTTTATCAACCAGCTGCGTGAAAAGGTCGGCGTCATCTACGGAAATCCTGAAGTGACTACAGGAGGAAGAGCTTTAAAGTTCTACGCTACGATGCGTATAGACGTGCGCAAACAGGAGACGATTAAAAAAGGCGATCAGTTCATAGGCAACAGAGTCCGCGTAAAGATCGTAAAGAATAAGGTTGCGCCTCCGTTCAAGACAGCAGAGTTCGACATCATGTACGGAACAGGCATCTCGCGTTCGGGCGACACGCTCGACTGCGCGGTTGACTGCGACATCATCCACAAGGCCGGAGCGTGGTACAGCTACAACGGCATGAGAATCGGCCAGGGCCGTGAAAACGTGAAGGCGTATCTCGAGCAGAATCCTGACATTCTCGACGAGGTAGAGGACAAGGTCAGGGCAGCGCTCCGCGGAGACACAGAGGAAGAGGATCAGAAGGAAGGTGCCGGCAGGGCGAAAGCGCCGGTTTCTGAGAAAGATATCGAGGACGGACTTGACGACGATCTCGCCGGAGGCATTCCAGACGACGTGATGATAGACAGCGATACTGGTGAAATATTTTAACCGGATCCAAAGGCAGCAGACGGCTGAAATCACAGGACCTGCGTAAATCGGTCCGGCCGCTTCGCTGACTCAGCGGGATTTCCCATAAATTATCCTGAAATAAACTCGATTTTACTTGACTTTTACCTCTGCTGATAGTATCCTATTTCGGTAAGCCGCTCAAAGAGGGCTTTTGTAAAAGCGTGAGCTTGCCCTTGATGGCGAGACTGGATAGAGGAGGTAAGATTTTATGTATGCAGTAATTGAAACAGGCGGAAAGCAGTACAAGGTACAGGAAGGCGACGAAATTTCTGTAGAGAAGCTTGGTGCTGAAGCCGGTGAAGAAGTTGTATTTGACAAAGTTCTGGCTGCAGGCGAAGGCGCAGATATCAAGATCGGCGCACCTTATGTCGATGGCGCCAGTGTCAAGAGCACTGTCGTAGAAAACGGAAAAGGCCAGAAGGTCATCATCTACAAGTACAAGGCTAAGAAAGACTACAGAAAGAAGCAGGGTCACAGACAGCCTTATACAAAGGTTAAAATCGATTCAATCGTATTATAATCCTTCTGCGTTGCAGAAAACGCAGTACATTAAGATCAGAAGTTATACAGGAGAAATCCTGTGAACATATGCAGGCTTCATTTTCAGGGAGGTGTAAGTCATGGCAAGTAAGAAAGGTGTAGGTAGCTCCAAGAACGGACGTGACAGTGAGTCCAAGAGACTCGGAGTCAAGAGATCAGACGGCCAGTACGTATCAGCCGGCAGCATTCTCGTTCGTCAGAGAGGCACTAAGTTCCACCCTGGCAACAACGTTGGCAAAGGTGGAGACGACACTCTGTTTGCAAAGATCGACGGAACTGTAAAGTTCGAAAGAGAAGGCAGAAAGAGAAAGCAGGTCAGCGTTTATGCAGTTGATGACGCTGCAGACAGCAGTCCGGCGGAGAAGACCGTTTAGTTTACACTGATACAAATATTAAGAATTCTAAAGCCCCTTTTTCAAGGGGCTTTTGTTATATATTTTTGAATTATAAGATGTATAATCAGAGATATAAAAATTCGCGGGCAGGAAGATGCAGCCGCGAGCCTGCGTGGATTTAAGAAAAACTGCAGTATGGAAGGGAGAAACCATGTTTGTAGACAGAGCCAGGATAACGGTAAAATCCGGAAAAGGCGGAAACGGTGCGGTTTCCTTCAGAAGAGAGCCTTTTGTACCAGAAGGCGGTCCTGACGGAGGAGACGGCGGCAAAGGCGGAGACATAATATTCGAAGCGAGCGACAGATACCGCACGCTGATGGATTTCAGATACAAGAGAAAGTATGCTGCCGAACCTGGCGAAGACGGAATGAAGAAGAAAAAGTTCGGCAAAAGCGGCGAGGATCTTGTCATCAAGGTTCCGGTCGGAACGCTCGTCATCGATGAAGCTACAGGCCTGGTGATCAAGGACCTCGTTCACGACGGCGACAGGGTCGTTGCAGCAAAAGGCGGCAAAGGCGGCAAGGGAAACGTCCACTTCAAAAACTCGGTCCGTCAGGCTCCTAACTTCGCTGAGGCTGGCGGAGAACCCGACGAAAGAAATATAATCCTCGAACTGAAGCTCATTGCAGACGTAGGACTGGTCGGTTTCCCGAATGTCGGCAAGTCGACGTTCCTTTCGATCTCAACGAGTGCAAAGCCTAAGATCGGAAACTATCACTTTACGACGAGGACACCGAACCTCGGTGTAGTAAGGCTTTACGACAACGACTTCGTGCTCGCTGATATACCGGGTCTCGTCGAGGGTGCCCACGAAGGAACAGGCCTCGGACTCGATTTTCTAAAGCACGTAGAGCGTACGAAAGTACTGATTCACATCGTGGATATAGCGGGTTCGGAGGGCAGAGATCCCATCAAGGATTTCAATCAGATAAACGAGGAGCTCAGCCAGTATTCGGAGAAACTCGCCTCAAAACCGCAGATCGTCGCAGGAAATAAGGCTGATATCGTTCAGGACGAAGACAAGATATACAGATTCAAGAACTACGTAGAGGGAAAAGGCTATAAATTTTTCCTGATGTCGGCTGCCACTGGCATGGGAATCAGGGAGGTCCTTTCTGCTGCGTACAACATGCTTCAGGAGATTCCTGACGAGCCTGAGCCTGAAGCGTTATACGAGGTCAAGACGCCGGATGAAGATCCGGATTACAGGGAAGTCAAGGCGTTTGTCGCCGAAGACGGTGTGTACGAAATCGCAGGGAAACAGCTCTACAAAATATTCGACTCGACGAATTTCAACGACTACGGATCGCTCAGATATCTTTACAGGTATATAAGGGAAAAGGGCGCGATAGACGAGCTGAAGGCTCTGGGCATGAAGGACGGTGACACGGTCCGCATAAAAGATTTCGAGTTTGAATACGAATCTGAGGACTGATACTTGAAAAAATATGCTGCAAAGCCTGTAAATGCAAAATATTTGCGAGTATACAGAACACAAATTGTATACTTTTTACGAAAAAAGTATTGACATCTCATTTTCAGAGGTCTATTATCATAACATGAAATGCAGCAAGGGCGCTGTTGATTATCAAGATTGCGATAATCAGCAGCGCCCTTTTGTATTTATCCTGAGGTTTCCGCCGGCGCGCATCCGTTCATACGGAAGGTGGAAACTTCAGAGAGGAAGGCCTTCCAGCTGAAGCAGTCATCGATATCTTGTTTTTATACAGGATTCAGAGAAGGCGTTTTCTGAACGCCGGGAAGCCGCAGCTGCACGTGCCGGACCGAAGGTAACGGCCGTGTGAGCGGGACACAGGCGAGACAAGCCTGTGCGGTTCTGAATCAGAGATATTATCAAAAGGTTGGAGGGAAAAATGTATTCATCAGTCGATACTATATGGGTATTGCTGGGAGCGGCTCTGGTATTCTTCATGCAGCCGGGCTTCATGGTTCTCGAAGTAGGTATGACGAGAGCCAAGAACGCAGGCAATATCATAATGAAAAACACAATGGACTTCTGTCTGGGCACGCTGGTCTACTGGATCGTAGGATTCGGCATAATGTTCGGAGCAAACGCGCTCGGCGGTCTGGCCGGTTCACCTGATTTCTTCATCACCGGCGACTACAGCGGAACATACCCGTCATGGGCTTACGTAATGTTCCAGACAGCTTTCTGCGGAACAGCGGCTACCATCGTTTCGGGAGCTATGGCAGAAAGAACTAAGTTCTCAGCATACTGCGTCTACAGTATGGTAATTTCAGCATTTATATATCCGGTTTCAGGACACTGGATCTGGGGCGGCGGCTGGCTCTCTGAGCTCGGTTTCCACGATTTCGCCGGTTCGACGGCCGTACACATGGTCGGCGGCGTAGCAGCACTCATCGGTGCCATGACACTCGGACCTCGTATCGGAAAATACGACAAGAACGGAAAGCCGAGAGCTATTCCGGGACACAACCTCACGTTCGCAGCACTCGGAGTATTCATCCTGTGGTTTGCGTGGTTCGGATTCAACGGATGCTCAACCGTTTCTGCAACAGGCGACGATACGCTCGTTTCCATGGGTTCTATCTTCGTAAACACGAATATGGCTGCTGCCGTAGGCGGACTTACAGCTATGGCATACACCTGGATCAGATACGGCAAGCCTGATGTTTCGATGACATTGAACGGCATACTTGCCGGCCTCGTAGGTATCACGGCAGGATGCGACGCAGTTTCAATAACAGGCGCGTTCTTCATCGGCGTCATCTGCGGACTTGTCTGCTCGGTATCGGTAACATTCATAGATGCTAAGCTGAAGATAGACGATCCTGTAGGTGCTGTTTCGGTACACGGCGTCTGCGGAGCAGTCGGAACTCTGCTTACAGGCCTGTTCTCACTTTCAGAAGGACTCTTCTACGGACACGGAATCCATTTCTTCCTCATTCAGCTCCTCGGAGTTGTCTGTGTAATGGCTTGGGTTGGCGTAACGATGACAATCGTTTTCCAGATCATCAAGCACACGATGGGTCTGAGAGTCAGCCAGGAAGAAGAGATCGTCGGCCTCGACATCACGGAGCACGATTTGCATTCGGCTTATGAAGGCATGACTATCTACGACGATACACCGATCGAAAATGTAAGTCCGAAGACGATGAAGGCCATCGAGCTCGCAAAGCATACTGCAGGAACTGCAGGAAGCGGAAGCAAGAATCCAGAAGGCAAGATGACGAATGTCAGCATTATTGCGAACAAGAAGAACTTCGGACCTCTCAAGAGGGCTCTCGAAGCCGTAGACATCCAGGGTATGACGATTACAGACGTAGTCGGCTGCGGAGTCCAGAAGGGCGGAAGAGCTTACTACAGAGGCGCGGAAGTGGAATCGACACTGCTGCCTAAGGTCAAGATCGACATTGTCGTCGGCAAGGTTCCTGTACAGGATGTTGTCGATGCGGCCAGAAAGGCTCTCTATACCGGCGGCGCCGGCGACGGAAAGATATTCATCACCGATGTGGAGAATGTCGTAAGAATCAGTACGGGTGAGCAGGGAATAGATGCTCTCCAGTATATAGATCATACTGAAGATAAAGATAAAGATAAATAACAGAAAAACAGTATATTTTCCATAAAAGCATTTTATTACTATCCCACCGCGGTTGATCCGCAAACCGGAAGCCTGGTTTCAGACGAAACCAGGCTTTTGGTTTTTTTTGAGTTCCGGAGCACGGTGCTTTGTTCAGCAAACATGGTTGAACTCGGGTTAAACTCAGGTTTGCGGCTTTCCGGGCGCAGCAGATCTTCCTGCAGCGTTTATTTTTGCTCCGGCCGTCAGGCAGCGGAGATCTTGAAAGGCCTTAAAGTGTCGGCTGTCCCCGGCGATTATTTTGCTCCGGACGTCAAGCAGCGGAGGAATACGCCTGGATTGCATGGTATAATATTTTGCTGAAAGCTTGTCATGTGTCAGACCGCCTGATGCTCTTGCCAGGAACAGAAATTCATCAATCCGGCGGCATATTAAATTTAAAGACGCGTGGCAGGAAGGCAGAGGGATATATTATGGACAGCAAAGAACGAAAATACATAAGCAAGAAAATGTCATACGCGCTCAGACACAACCCTGAAAAGTACGGATTGAAGCTGGCTGATGACGGTTCCGCGGATATGCAGGAATTCCTGGACGCGATGAACGGAATGCATCACTTCGATCCGCCTCTTACCGAGGAGAGAATCAGAGACGTCATGAAGAATTCGGACAAGCAGAGGTTCGCAGTCGAAGACGGGAGGATCAGGGCGCTTTATGGTCATTCATTCCAGATAAAGATAAAAAAGGAGGAGAAACAGCCGCCTGACGTCCTGTACCACGGAACGGCACGAAGGTTCGTCGGCTCTATCATGGAAAAGGGTCTTATGCCGATGAAAAGACAGTACGTGCATCTTTCGGCAGATACGGAGATGGCGCGCCAGGTAGGATTGCGGCGCGATTCGGATCCGGTGATTCTCGTGATCGACGCGAAAAGGGCAGCGGCTGACGGACAGAAATTCTACGAAGGAAACGACCGTGTGTGGCTTACGGACGAGCTGTCTCCGGAGTATATTATGCTGCCTGAAAAAGAAAAATAACCTGCGCAAGCACGGCTTGCACGTTGAAATTTCAACAATGCAAGAAACGCTTTCTTGTTTTCATGCTGTTCGTATAATATGATCGGTTCAGATCCGGAGGGAGGAAAAAGAATGAATTTCGGAACACAGATAAGGCAGTTGAGAGAGCGCGAGCATCTCACTCAGAGCGAGTTCGCTGAAAAAATGAATGTGACGAGGCAGGCGGTCTCTAACTGGGAGAACGATAAGAATCTTCCCGACCTGCAGACTGTGATCCTTATATCGGAGCTTTTCGACATTTCTCTGGACGAATTGATCAAAGGAGGAACAGAAGACATGAACAACATGACTAAGAAGCTTATAGAGGACGGAGATCAGGGAAGAAGGGCGAGACACGTCATGGTGTCTGCTATTACCGGAGGACTGCTTCTGCTCGCGGGACTGGCCTGCCTGCTCATCAAGGCGGCGTCGGTCGAATATATAGACAGCCAGGGAATCCTGCACGAAAACTTCTTCCTGCTCCCGATAGGCTTTGCATTCATATTTGCGGGAATTATCGTTTTCGCAGTGCTCGGAATCACAGGTCTCGTAAGAGGCATAAAGCACAGGTCTGCTGAAAAGAAAAATCAGGAGAGCTGAGATGAAACAAAAAAAATAAAAAAACTAAAAGACTAAAAGACAGCATTAAGCCAGAAGATAACGATGCCGCCGGATCTGTTTCCGGCGGCATTTTGTGATTTTTATTATTTATTACGAACTTCGGAACGACTGACTGGCCAGAGACTCAGCGCTCATGAGGCATCGCTCATGAGGCAGATATTCGCAGCCGGCAAATCACCGTCAGATAACTGGCGAAGATGGATAACTGGCGAAGATGAAGCTTATTTATATATAAAGTCTCTTTTCCTGCTCGGTTGTGAAAGTGCTTTCGGCGGCATCGCTGCGCACCTTCATCGTAAGGATGCCCTTCGGACATTTGCTTACGCAGAGGCCGCATCCGAAGCAGTTTCCCTGAAAGATTTCAGCGTGCCCGTCTTTTATGCTTATCGTCTCCATAGGACAGACTTTTACGCACGATTTGCACTGAACGCAGAGGCTCGCGTCTGTCATCGAAGCGACGTAGCGCGATACGGTTCCGAGCGACGATTCGAATCTCGCCATGGATTTCACGATTCCGCAGCAGCACCTGCAGCAGTTGCACATAGCGAGCGGTTTGTCGCTGTTGCTGATGATCTGCATCATTCCCATTTCGTGGCATGTCCTGACTATTCGTTCGCATTCTTCAGCGGTTATCTGCCTTCCGGCACCGGAGGCGATCAGACCGTCGGCCACGGCATCGAAACCGATGCATACGTCCAGAGGATAATCGCATTTTCTGGTTCCGTTCTTTTCCTGAGCATTCCTGCATATGCACCTCGTGACGGCGATAGTGCGGCGCTCCTTGAGAATTTTGCTGAGCAGATCCATGTCGAGAACCTGACGAGTATCAGGAATTTCAAGATTCATCGGAACCTTGCCGAAGTTGTCTTTGCCGGTGAGCGTGCCTTCGTGAGGCATGATCCTGTAAAGCCTGTAAGGGGTAGGGAAGTCTCCTGAACCGCCCTCGTTCGTCTGAATCCACCATCTGAGGAGTTCACGGCCGAGAGGCGTCTTGTGAGGATCGTCGTAGTTGACGTACGCGAGCGTCAGATAGAACATATATGTTCTCATATACGCCGGCCTGCCGTCTTTTTCGCCTCTTTTTATGAGCATCTTCTTGTTGCTTAGAGATTCGGTGAGATCTTTGAATGAGGCCCTGACACCGGATCCCGCCGCTGCAGATGCTTCTTCCATCGTGACCGGAGTTTCTTTAAATGAAAAATCAGGGTAGCAGAACCAAGCTTCAGCTTCTTCCTCGGAAACGGTGCTGCAGATCGCTTCGTACATTTCGCTTTCGTTGAACATCGTTCCGTAAGGTTCCTCAAGGGAATAGAGCATCTTTTTTCTGAATCCCATATCGGGATCGTCCTGACTGCGGTCGAATTTCTCTATAAGACCGTGAGCCTGTCTGAATATGCCTATAATATTTTCATCAGGCTGTGCCATAAAATATTCCCCCTTTGTCTTGTCTTTACCTGTTGATTTATTTCCACCGGCCGCAAAAAGAAGCCGCGGCCTGACGATATAGCCGTCTGTCCTGTTACGGAACAGAATGAATAGTTACAAGTTTGCCAATTAATTATATCACGGAAAAAACAGAGCAATATATTCCAATATTCATATGACATTGAGATCGATACGGATTTTTAATCTATATTACATTAAATTGAGATCAATACGACTTGCTAATCTATATAACATTAAATTGAGATCGATATGACTTTTTTAATCTATATAACATTAACAAGTCCAGCGGCGGCATGCGTGAGGAAAATAAAAACGGCCTGCCTCCGCTTGTAGTCGCAGAGACAGGCCGTTCACTATCTGCCGGGTCGTAAATCCGGCAGGTAATATCTCAGATTACATATATGATCTTGGTTCGGATTCCTTCTGATAGTATCCGTCTACCGCATCGGTGCGCTTCTTCATCTTGAGAGCGCCCTTAGGACACTTGCTGACGCAGAGACCGCATCCGAAGCAGTTGCCTTCGAATATGGAGATCTTTCCGTCTTCGAACTTGATCGTTTCTCTCGGGCACATTCTCACGCACGTCTTGCAGCCTATGCATCTTGAAGGATCGGCGACGGTAGCGAGATAACGTGAAACAGTACCGATCGTAGTTTCGAAGCGTGCCATCGACTTTACGACACCACAGCAGCATCTGCAGCAATTGCAGAGTGCGAGAGGATCTTCGGTATTGCTGATGATCTGCATCATTCCGATCTCGTGGCATTTCTTTACGATGCCGATAGCCTCGTCAGCAGTGATCTGTCTGCCGACGCCTGCAGCTATTACTCCGTCGGCTTCTTCGTTGAAGCTTATGCATACGTCGAGCGGGAAGTCGCACTTTCTCGTTCCGTTCTTTTCCTGCGCTACTCTGCAGATACAAGTAGTAACCGAGAGAGTGCGGGCTCTTCTGAAGATGTCTCCAAGCATATCCATGGAAACGATGTCGCGTTTGTCAGGAATTTCGAGATTCATAGGAACTTTGCCGAAGTTGTCCTTGCCGGTAAGGGTGCCCTCGTGAGGCGGGATACGGTAAGGAGGCCACGTTCTCGGGAAGTCCTTGGATCCGCCTTCGTTCGTCTGAATCCACCATCTGAGAAGAGCTTCTCCCATAGGAGTGGCGTGAGGATCGCTGTAGTTGACGTAGGACTGGACCATGTCAAACAGATATGATCTCATGAACAAGCCTTCGCCCTTGTCGTTGGTGCCGCATTTCAGCAGCATATTCTTATCCCTGAGATTGTCCATGGAAGCCTCTAATTCACTGTAGAGCTCAGGCCTGATGTGTTTCTTCGCTTCTTCGATAGTTACCGGGTCGGCGTGAACGTCGAAATCAGGAAATGCGAACCAGATTTCAGCATCTGTTTCAGAAATGGCACCGTTTATGGCGTCTCTCATCTCGTCCTCGTTGAACATCTTCCCGTAAGGTTCCTCGAGGTTGATAAGCAGTTTTTCCCTGAACGACATATCGGGATTCGCTTTTTCGCGGTCGAATTTATCGACCAGTACGTGAGCCTGTCTGAATATAGACAGCACGTCTTCTTTAGGAAGAGCCATTAAGATATCTCCTTTTCACATTAACAGTATAAATAAAAGGTCCGATTAGATTTATAACAATTTTTCCTGAAGCACATAACAGGTTTCTTCTGTTCAAGCTCATATTTGTCGAAAGAACGTGAGTTTTCCTGAATATACCCGATGACCTCTCATTTGGCAGAGCCATTTATCATCCATAAGTTGTAACAAGACTTCAGATTTTGAAAAATGGACTCTCGATCCGTGACGATCTGTGAAATAAATGTCATTTGCGCAAAGGAAAATATGAGATCTGATTTTTCAACTGTATTATACAATACTATTTGATTACGATAAAGAGAATTTTTAACAACTGACTGTTTTATTTCAGACAGAAATAATGGGCAGGAATTTTCTGGCGGCAGACGCCTGATTCCGTCTGACAGAAAAGCCATTTTTCTGCTGGCAGGGCGGACGGGGAGCAGGATAAGCGGACATTTTTCCAGGGGTCATCAAGCTGCATCCATCCTTACTCTGAAGCCTTTGAGCGGTCATTTTCTGATAGTAAAAAGGCAGGTGCCTCAGGAATGATGAAGTACCTGCCCATCAGCTGCGATCGATAAAGCATCTGCTGGTCCGCCGCGATCGATGATGCGTCTGCCAGTGCCTGCTGGTCCGCCGCGATCGGTGATGCGTCTGCCGGTATGCTTAAATCGGTTATGCGTCTGCCGGTGCCTGCCAGCCGCGGAATTGCATTATTATGAAGTTTTTTGTTAATTTTTCTTCAGACTCGTTGAACTATCTTACGATTTCGCTTTACGACTTGCTCTGTTCAGAGATCTGCTGTTTTGATTCACCGGATTTTTCATCGTCTTCTTTCGGCGTTCCGAAAAGATTCAGAAGAACTACACCGGTCGACATGCCGAGAATGGATAACCAGCCGACAGGCGAGAGCGGCTGATTGAAATAGAACACGCCGATGAACGAAGTGGCTATTGCGCCTACGGCCGACCATGTGGCATATGCTACTGCGAGATTGATGATATGAAGTATCTTCGAGAAAATGCCGAATGCGAAGAAATAGCATATGATGAGTATGATCGTGTACTTTACGTTCTGGAATCCGTCGCACGCCTCGATACATGCGGATCCGATGATTTCGAGTACGATTGATACGCCCAGCAGCAGATATGCGACAGGTTTTGATACGTTTAACATGATTTTCCGCTCCTTCTATCCGTAAAGATTGAGTGCTACGACAGAAATGATTATAAGAATGATGGCAAAGACGCCGACTCTGGTCATTCTCTGTTTGTAGATGATTCTGCCGACGATAGGCGTAACTATAGTACCGACAGCACCCCATGTGGCGTATCCGATGCTGAGGTCAATTTCCGAAAGACAGAGACCGAAGAAAAAATAACTGAGCGCATAACCTGAAATGGTTATCGCCGTAGGAACAGGGACGGTCCAGCCCTTGGACGCTGTAGTAAACGATGCAGAAACAAGTTCACATGCAATCGATATACCCAGCATTATGTACGCGACCGTTGTAGTGATGTGAAACATGGCATTTACCTTTTCAGCCATAAAGGCTGATTCTTTAACAGAAATAACGATTATGCCTGCTGCAGCTGCACACGATAAAGGCAGTTCCTGTCTGCAGAGAGATTTTAAGGAAACGGCTGCAGACACCGCGCCCGCTGCTCTGTTTGTGTATATCTGTATGTGCATATATGCAGCATATGAAGCCGGGGGTTCTTCCTTAGTCATCAACATTCAGTCATCGATATTCCAGAGGAAAACGCACAGATCCACAATCCGTATTCCATTGAACAATGCATGATGACGATGCAGAACGGTTCAGACTCTTTCGCAGGCAATGACGCTGAGCCGGACTTGCAGAGGGATTGGGACCCCGGGCGGAAGACAGGACGTCAGCCGGATTATTGCGGACATTCCTGTTTTCTGAATACCATTTTAGTAATAACGTTTACAACCGGACTATTATAGCAAAAAAGGCAAACAGACGCATCTGAAAAATGCGTCTGCTTGCCGAAATCTATTGTTTCGCTGCGCCTGGCTTTGGATAAGTGTGGCAAAAGGAGAAAAGCGGCTGCAGCATTTTATTTCTGTTTTTCTTTTGTAACAGAGTTTCGCATGTCTGACGCATAATGTGATTTATGCGATGTGCTGCGATATTCGTTTTGAGGTGGCCCGGAACTGCCAGAATGGCTTGAGCTGATCGAATCCGACAGCTCCGATGGTTACATATATCGATAAAGATGAACTGTTTTTCTGAGTTAATTATTCTTTACTAACTACATTAAACTCCATTACATAACGTAAGAGTCAACACAATATTTGAACTTTTCAACCGAAATTTTTTAAGAAATTTGTATAATTATCTCAAAAATCATGTTATTTTTTGCTTTTTTCGGCGTAGCAGGCATAGATTTTAAGCCTCTTTTTCAAACGCAAAAAGAAAAACTCTTACACTAGGTAAGAGTTTGGAAAAAGCTCTGCGGAGCTTGAAATTTACGGCCGTTCATGGCTGTATTCGTACATAAGCTGCATGTAGCTGCTGTCCTCCTTTACAGGAAGAATTATATTCGTGACGTAATCCGACGGATCTTTTGTCGAAAAATGATCTATGACACGCCGTTCCATCGAGTCGCCTCTGAGGTGAAAGTTGTGGTTTTCAGCCCATTCGATCATCTTCGTATACGTTTCGCTGACATTTTCGAGGGAACCGGTATGATACGACGATACTCCGAGAAAGCCGCTGCAGATCTTTGTATTTTCAAGGTTGGCACTGTTGCTGTAGATTGTCTGGCAGATCGTTTCCCTGGTGATATTGCCGCTCATCCGGTCTTCGTAATTGTCGTAGACGAATATCATGGCTCCGCCGACGTCGACCATCGAGCGTCCGTCCTGCTTTGATGCCGTCATATACTGTATTTCGGTCGTGATATCAGCCTTTTCCTCATCGACGGGATGTTCTCTCGTAAAGCTGAAATACCTCTGTTCAGGGCAATATTTAATGTCGGCGTCGAACGATCCTCTGTGCTGCCTTACGTTGTCGCCCTCGATGAAGAGCGACAGCCAGTCTTTGAGGCTTTCGAGGCGGTGAATCTGATAGTTTATTTTTTCCTTTGTCTTATCGATGCTCTCGATGAATGTCTTCTTCATGTAGTCGGGATCTTCGTGCCAGAATTTGCCGATCTCTTCGAGGGAAAATCCGGAGTCTGCCATATAACGGACGCCCTGTATGGCCAGAAGTGTTTCGGGCAGGTAGTATCTGTATCCGCTTTTCTTATCTATGCGGTCCGGGATTATGAGTCCGATTTCCTCATAATAGCGGAGCATCCGCGCCGAGACGCCGCATATTTTACTCGCTTTTCCTGTCGAGTAGTACTTTTCGTTTTTCATCTCTCTGATATCCTGATGCTTTCACTCTCATTCTGCGTATCTGCCGCCGGCTGAAATGCAGCTTTTTCGGCCTTTTCAGTCTTTGCAACCTTTCCAGCGGCCGTCCCTTTCGTCCCTTGACCGAGCCGGAACCAGAGGCGAGGCGCAGAAAAAACGGTATATGACTTATTACAATGATTATGACGTTCCAAATAGACGCGTTTCAAGTAACGGCGTCAAAGTAATGACGTTAAAATAATGATCTTCCAAGCCGCGACGTTCAGTAACGATGTCCCAAGTAACAGCGTTTCAAGTAACGACTTTCCAAGTAATGACGTTCCAGGTGACTGCGTTTCAAGTAACGACGTTCAATAATGACGTTCAAATAATAACCTTCCAAGTCGCGACGTTCAGTAACGACGTTCCAAATAGCCGCGTTTCAAGTAACGACATTCAAGTAACTACGTTCCAGATAATTGCGTTCGAATGTCATGAATAATTCTATCAGATATTTACCTGCCTGAACGATCTGAAAAAATTAATTTTTATCAATGATCAACAGATAGTGAACAAATGTTGTAAAAAGATGCGGCAGCCAAGACGTGGCAGACAGCGTACGGCCGGACAAAAGAAAAATGTTGAAAGAATTAATGTAATATGATATATTACAACCGTAAGCGAATCATGTTTTAATGAGCGAACCATGTTGCAGGAAAATGCAAATAGTGGAAAAATAATATCAAAACAGAAATGTCGTAATTGTACTGAAAAAAGGCGGTGCGCCCGGAGGCAAGTATTTTGAAAGGGGATTTATCATGACACAGGAAGAGCGGAGAAAATATCTCATTCAGGAACTATTGAAAGAAATGCCTGAATATTCGGAATACGAGATGCCGTCAGACGAGCAGGGGCAGCGGGATCTGCTCAGGGCGCTGTTCAATGTCCGCTTGCCAGCGCCGGCCGGTGAGGAATTTCTCAGGATACAGGACGAATATCTGCAGGAGCGCGCACGCGAGAGGGGTATAATAGATATTGACAGGCTGAGTCCTTTGGACCGGGATCCGCGGCTTTACATATGGCAGGGCGATATCACGACGCTCAGGTGCGATGCCATCGTAAATGCGGCAAACAGCCAGATGACAGGCTGTTACAGGCCGCTTCACAACTGCGAGGACAATTTCGTCGGCACATACAGCGGAATCGAACTTCGCTGGGCGGAATTTCAGTACATGGAAAAGATGAGAAAGATTCACGGAGCTGACTACGAGCAGCCGACTGCGGTGCCGATGATCACACAGGCATATAATCTGCCTTCCAGTCACATAGTGCATGTCGTAGGTCCGATTGCTGTTCCATATCTAAAGCAGGAGCATGAAGAACAGCTTGCAGAGTGCTACCGCGCGAGCCTCGATCTTGCGGCAGAGAACGGATGCGAAAACATCGCGTTCTGCTGCATCTCAACGGGAGTATTCATGTTCCCGCATGACAAGGCTGCGGAAATCGCTGTGAAGACCGTGAAGAAGTGGCTGGATGAGCACCCGGACAGCTGTATGAAAAGGGTAATATTCAACGTATTCAAGGACAGTGATCTGGAAATCTACCAGAAGCTGCTGAGGGGTGCGGATTCTAAAAAATATAAGAAGATTTCAAGGAGGTGAAAATATTTGCAGGTATCGACTAAGTTTACGATTGCTGTGCATATCCTCGTAGCGACTAAGTTCTTCGGGGAAGTCAGGAGGATGAAGATAACGAGCAAGTTTCTTGCCGGGAGCATAGGCAGCAATCCGGTAATCGTCCGGAACATCATGCTGCAGCTGCAGGATGCAGGAATAATAAATGTGAAGCGCGGGCCGGGCGGAATCACGATCACCAGACCCCTCAGAGACATATCGTTCCTCGATGTCTACAAAGCTGTAGAGACGAGAAGCGAGGATAACATGTTCCGCTTTCACGAGCATCCGAACCCGCAGTGTCCGGTCGGAGGCAACATACACAGGGCGCTTGACGGCATGCTCGAAGAGATCAACAACAGATTTGAAAACGATCTGGCGCAGCACAGCGTGCAGACGGTTTACGACAATGTAGAGGAAGCGCAGGAAACAGCTTAACTGAATCGATGGAAACAGCGCGCAGGAAGCAGCGTAAAGTTAGCGCAGTGAACAGCTTAACTGAAACGCAGGAAACAGCGTAAAGATATCGCTGAGAACAGCTTGACTTTTCCACGCTGCAAATCTTGATGCAGCCTAATGTTCTTTACGCTGCCGCAAATAAAGAAAATAAATATTTAAAAATATTTAACTATATACACGAAGACGTTTATCTGCCGCTCAGCTGGCAGACAGACGTCTTTTTCATTTCAATAGAAATAAAAAATGTTAACAAGCACTGCTTGCAGGAGCTTTGGCAATGAGTATAGCATGGCGGCATGCGGAACAGCAAATAATAGTAATACAGAGTCACAGAAAAAAATACCGGAGAAGTTTCCGTATCAAGCACACTGGAAAACAGATGAGTGCTATATTGTTTATTGGGATTACCAATCAACAGCAGATCACATTTATTCGATTTCGCCTGGTGGAGCAGATGTACCGGAAAACTGGGAATCCACTTGAATGAAAAATAATTCTGCAAAGGGCAGTTTTACATTAGATCAGCCTGGATGGACATTGAAACCGGCAGGAAACAGCGAAACCGGCAGGAAACAGCGAAAGCGGTAATGAATTTATAGTTATGTTTTCTTATGCCGGTGATATAAATGGCAGCGTCTTGTGTCAGCATGATATGGAGGAAAAACCATGGGCCTTTTTTTAAACTTGCTTTTCGTGCGGATGGACCTGAATGACAGTGAAAAAACCGCCACGCTCCAGGAACTTTTCGACCAGTACAATTCCAGCCTGATCAAAATGGGACCCGGTGTTCAGGAAGAGGACTGGTGCTGCTTCAGGGACAGTAATTTTTCCTTCCAGATGGACATTCTCCCTAAGGCTGTCTACGACCGTCTGCACGTCCCTGCGATGGGATTTTCCATTTTCGACAGCGATGTCGGAACCGTTTTTCTGTACGATGAGGATGGCGAGAGCGTTCTCATACGCGGGGACCGGGAGGGTTATCAGATCAATGACAGGTCCAGAAATCTGAAGGGATTTGTCAAGTATCTGCACGGCGCAAGTCTGGAGGAACTGAAGAAAAAATGTCCGTCAAGAAGGTCGGTCTTCGTCGAGGAGAGGATGTTTCCGTTCCTCGAGATGATGCACCTGTACGTTCCGGAGGAAGAAAAACCAAAGCGGAGCGAACGGCACGCCAAAAATCCTCTGGCAGATTTACAAGACAAGGCCGAGCCGTATTTGGCCGTTCTCAGGCAGGGGCCGCCCGCAGCGTTCGGCGTTCCTGTGCTGTTTGATGACGGTGCAACCGATTTCACGGTTCACACGGTGCGTCCGTGGAAAGAATTCTGTACGGAAAACAAAGACTGCCTGCTGGTCTACATATCTCTGACCAACAAAACAAATAATCGGGGATTCAACGTAGATCTGATGAATAGTTTCCTGCTGCTGGCGGACGGTGAAATGTGCGGGATCAAGGCCGGGCTTCCGCCGATCACAGAGGATCATGTATTTACGGATATCCGTGAAATCAGTCTGTATCCACGCCGTACCATTCTATTTGCATATCCCTTTATGGTGCCGAAGGACAGCAGCCGGTTCACGTTCTACTACCTGCGGACCAGATTCAAAGACGACGTGACTGGCACGATGATCGAGTTCACGAGGGACGATGTCACCGATGAACCTTACCGAAACACGCTGGACCTTTCTTTTCCGTACAAGCTGCAGACCAAAAACACGCTCGGGAGTACTTTATCTCTCGGCTGCTGTAAGGCCGTGCTGGACGGATATATAATCCGGGATGGCATTCTGTATGTCCGGGAGACCGTCAGTTTCGGACCGGATTGGCAGACTGGCAGGTATATTCCCTTCGCGTGGGACTACTATTTTTCTTACCAGCTCTATGAGGACGCACTGTGCACGAGGCCGCTGAATCTGAAGGTGCCGGCAGAAAGCGGCATAGGAAAAGAAGGGCAGGAAGCAGAAGCGGAAGAGGGATACGTCTACTATGCCGATGCTCCGGTTCCGCAGGGAGCCGGCGAGGTGAAGATCTCAATCCCGTTTCAGCTGAGCCAGCTGATCGAGAAGCCGGGCAGTTTTACACTCTTCACCAGATATCATGAAAACAGCGGTACTACGCAGGTGGAAACAGCATTCTGGACGGCAGAGATTTGACCCTGAAAATTAACGTGCCACCGTAATTCAACCGCATATTCAACCAGTGATGCCACTCCTGTTTCATTCTTCTGTGGCTTTTTCTATGACAAGTTCTCCGTCCTCGTAATGGCACCAGTACATGCTCATTATGTCTTCGCTTGATGAATCGCCATCGGTCACGGGTTCGACATCTTTCCATGTAAATTGATGGTAGCCTTCCCATGAATAATGGAGTATCGTCTTGTAGAAAAGGCAGTCCTGGTAGATTACTGCGCAGTAATAGGACGTGTCAGGTTTGAAAGTGATGCCGTATTTTTCTTTCTGTTTAGAATAGTAGGAGATTCCGGTGACCTCGATCTCCCAGAAGACATGATCTCCATTCTCCCGGAGTTCCTGATTGATCCCTTCATACAGGTCTTCCTCGTTTGTTCCTTCCAGCCAATAGCTCTTGTACGAATCGTACAGATCCGATGGGATGTAGATGTTCTTTTCACCGTCTGTATAAACTAAGCGCGTATCTGCTGGTATCATGCCTTGCTGCTGCATGGCGGCGGCGATTTCCTTTCCGGTTCCGCGTGGATTGATGTCATAATAGTTTTCCGTCCATTTCTTATCGTGCATCGTCTCCTTCACGGACTCTTCGCTGACAGCGTCATCCTCGTTCTGCCCGTACATCAGTGCCGCCGAATAACCGCCAAAGAACTTCTTTTTGATCCGGAAATGAGCGACAGGAAGCGATCCCTCCGGTTCCATTTTCCGATAGACGGTATACTCCGTGCCTTCTTTATGGTAGTTGGCCTGCGTCCGGTCGACGTATTTATAATATGTCCCTGTCATATAGACGATCATCTTGTACGTGCCGTCATCCAGCGAATCGATCCTCACCAGATGGAAGACTTTTTCCGGTTCTTCCGGCCCGAATCCCGGATAGAGGTCCTCTTCATCGACCCCTTCCAGCCAGTAGGATTTGTGAGAATCATAAAGGTCCCTGTCGATGTACGCCAAAATGACTTTGCTGTAATCAAAGAGCCCTCCGCCCGGGAAACTGCAGTCGATGTAGACCCAGTCATCCGGGACATATCCTTCCTGCCTGAGTTCGTCTACCATTGCCTTGGCGTCCTTCGATCTGATGTCATATTTGCTGCATCCGGTTAAGGTCAAAAGGGACGAAAGGACCATCAGGAATACAAGGCATCCGGCAAACAGCCTTCTGGCCTTTTTTGTATGTATAGAATTGTTATTGCCGCTCGTATGTATCGGATGGTTATTGCCGCTCGTATGTATCGGATGGTTATTGCCGCTCATGGTCATTCGCATTCTCCCTGCAGAAACAGTATGTGATCTTTCCTCTTCTGTAACTATAGCATCTCACATTTTTCTGAAAAAGACCACAGCTGAAAATGAGGCAAACTTTTCCAAGACTTAACCGGTCTTTTACAACCGCCGGGAAAGCGCATGTTCATGGAGATCGTATGAACGGCAGGCGTCTTTTTTCATCTCTTGTTGTCTGTTATTATGTAAATGATAAATATATTTGCTTCAATTAATTTCAAAGGAAAAGAAAGAAACAGGAGGTTTTGATGGATATTCTCCTGCAGGAAACTACTCTATTAGACTATTCCGATAAGACGATCGCTTCTCTGATCAGCAAGAGAGCGTGGCGCAATGAAGGAAACTTTGAACGGCTGAACAGGATCTATCTGTTTGTCCGCGACGAGATCCTTTTCGGCTATAACAAGGATGATAATATCACAGCGTCTGCTGTCCTCCGGGACGGGTACGGACAATGCAACACAAAAAGCACATTGTTCATGGCACTGCTGCGCGCAGTCGGCATACCCTGCCGCATTCATGGCTTCATGATCGACAAAGAACTGCAGAAAGGCGCAATGACTGGTATCGTTTACAGAAATGCGCCGGACCGCATTCTCCACAGCTGGGTGGAGGTTTGCCTTGACGGCACATGGTATAACCTGGAGGGGATCATCCTTGACAAATCCTATCTGGATGGACTTCATCGGAAGTTCCCTGATCGAAACGGCAGATTTTCAGGTTACGGCGTTGCGGTAAATGATTTTGATCATCCGGAGATCGATTTCAACAGGAATAACACATATATTCAAAAAGAAGGAATTACCGAGGATCTGGGGATCTTTAACAGTCCGGACGAACTTTTCGCACAATATCATCAGGACCTGACGCCTGTTCGTTCATTACTTTATCAGAACCTCGGACGCCATCTCATGAATCGGAACATCCGGAAAATACGCAACACGTGACATTTCCTCTGCGCCTCCGGCTTCCAGACGATCTACTGAATTTTATTTAAACCGCAAAATCCGGATGACTGCGGTAGATTGACTGAATTATCCCTATGAAGTTTGAAACTACAGCCCGGCTGTCTGAGGCACGGGTGCACAGCACACAAGGGATTGTCTCTTCGCAGTCAAATGGAATCCAGCAGAATTCTCCGTTATGATCGTTGAGAAATCCCGGTGAAAGTACGATGGCACGTCCGGCTGCGACATTGGTCAGGGATGTGTCATGATCATCGCTGTTAAAATAACTTATGTTCTGGGTCTCGATCATTCGCTGCTGAACACGTCTGAGAGGAGCCTGGGAAGGGCCTCCGACCATAAGCGTTCTGCCGTCGAGATCAGCTGGTTCAATTATTGTTTTCTCTGCCAGGTCGTCATCTTTTCTCACTACCAGATAAATGCGGGAATTAAACAGTTCGTGGATACGGATATCCGGGATGTGGCTGACTTCATCTCTGAAGGCAAAAAGAATATCCTGTTCTCCCTGAAGAAAGGAATCAATACTGTGATTCCAGTCAAAGGAGGGTGAGATGAGAATTCCGGAATCGGTATTTGAAATCTCCCGGATCGCCTGCGGAAGAAAATACAGAGCAGACCGGATCGGAAGCACTATACGTATATTTTCCCTGTATATAGAAGAATAGTTCTGTCCCTGTTCGACAGCTTTGCGCAGTTCAGCCCTGATACCACGGAGACTGGCTACAAACTGCAGACCTGCCGGCGTGATGCTTGTCTTTTTTCCGCTTCTGTTAAAAATCGAAAAGCCGATCTCCTGTTCCGCTGCTTTGATTTGATAGGTCAGAGTAGGCTGGGATATGAACAGATTTTCGGCAGCACGGTTGAAATTCAGTGTTTCTGCGAGTTCAAGAATATAGTCTATTTGTTTGGTATTCATCTTAAATAATTCCTCAGCTTCTGTTACTTATTTAATAATTCTATTATAAATCGAATATTACAATTAGAAAACATAATTTAATGACGGTAATATAACAGCATAAAGAGAAATAATGTTTTAACAGAAATGAAGGGAGCCGAAGATGAAAGATGTATTGTTAGTGATGGGCGCCGGACAGATCAGCATGGCTTGCGTCAGACGCGTCGGATACGGCAAAAAAATCATACTTTGCGACAAGAACACAGAGCACGCGAAGACCGCTGAAAAAACTTTGACAGAGGCTGGTTTTGACGTGACATCGATGATGGCTGATATTTCTTCCAGAGAATCCATACAGACCATGATCGCGGAAGGTCAGAAATACGGAGAGATTGCGATGCTGATCAACGGCGCTGGTGTTTCTCCAAGCCAGGCATCGGTAGAAACGATCCTGAAGGTAGATCTGTATGGAACCGCAGTGCTTCTGGAAGAAGTCGGCAAGGTCATTAAAGAAGGCGGATGCGGAATCACGATATCCAGTCAGTCCGGATGGCGTATGCCGCAGCTTACTGCAGAGGAAGACCGCGCATTGGCGACGGCACCGGCGGAGGAACTTCTTTCTATTGACCTGCTTCAGCCGGAGAATATCCGGGATACGCTGCACGCGTATCAGCTGGCAAAGCGCTGCAATGAAAAGCGCGTCATGGGCCAGTCAGTCGAATGGGGCAAGCGCGGTGCCCGCATCAATGCTATTGCGCCGGGCATCATCGTGACCCCGCTGGCGCTGGATGAGTTCAATGGACCGCGCGGCGATTTCTATAAGAACATGTTTGCCAAATGCCCGGCAGGCCGCCCAGGTACGGCGGATGAAGTCGCCAATGTGGCGGAGCTCCTGCTTTCCGATAAAGCCGCGTTCATTACCGGCTCCACCTTTCTGATGGACGGAGGCGCAACCTCGTCCTATTTCTACGGACCGCTGCAGCCTTCCGAAAACTGAAAAACTGAACATAAGAAGAATAAGGAGAATTCAAAATGGCAAAGAATCTGATAATTTATTATTCCCGTAAAGGAGAAAATTACGTTAACGGCAGCATCAAAAATCTTTCGAAAGGAAATACAGAATATGCTGCAGAATTCATACAGAAAGCTGTAGGCGGCGACCTGTTCGAGGTGCAGACGGTAAAGGAATATTCCCCGGACTATATGACCTGCATAGACGAAGCGAAGGAAGAACTGCGCGCGAAGGCACGCCCGGAATTGAAGGAATATCTGGATGATATTTCTTCTTACGACAATATATTCATCTGCGGCCCATGCTGGTGGGGAATATACCCGATGGCGATTTATTCCCTGACGGACAGACTGGATTTTGCCGGCAAGAAGGTGATGTTCGTCGTAACTCATGAGGGAAGCGGTCTCGCAAGCTGCGAAAGAGATATGAAAAAACATCTGAAAGGCAATCCTTCCTTCGGCGGAGCGCTGGCCGTCCACGGCGCAGATGCGCCGCAAAGCGAACAGAAAGTTTCAAGCTGGGCAAAAGAACAGATTTGAATTCTGCCTTGGAGTTATGATTGCTGAAAATGTTATTATATATTCAGCTGACATAATCAGTTGGTGCAGCTGCAAAAGATGTTGCCGGCAATGCGAAAAGCAGCTGAATCTCAATAATACGTGATCAAGATATCAGAATATTCGAAAAGGAGGCTGCAAAATGGACAATTCATTCCCTGAAATCAACAGCAATTTCGGCTTTGGATGCATGCGTCTGCCGATGAATGATGACAAGGTTGATATGAAAGAATTCAAGGCCATGGTCGACTATTTTCTAGATAACGGTTTCAACTATTTCGATACGGCGCACGGATATCTCAACGGCTTATCAGAACTTGCCATTAAAGATGCTGTCACCAGCCGGTATCCGAGAGACAAATACATCCTTACGGATAAGCTGACGGGATCTTACTTCGATAAAGAAGAGGATATAAGACCGATTTTCGAGAAGCAGCTCGAATGCACCGGCGTCGAGTATTTTGACTTTTATCTGATGCATGCGCAGAACGCAAAGGAGTTCGAGAAGTTCAAGAAATGCCGCGCCTATGAGACAGCCTTCGCATTGAAGAAAGAGGGCAGAGTCCGTCACGTCGGTATTTCTTTCCACGACAAGGCGGCTGTTCTCGACCAGATCCTTTCCGAGTATCCGCAGATCGAGGTCGTACAGATTCAGTTCAACTATCTCGACTACGATGATCCTTTCGTAGAAAGCGCCAAGGTTTACGAAGCAGCGCGCAGGCACAACAAGCCGGTTATAGTTATGGAACCTGTAAAGGGCGGAAGCCTGTTCAATCTGCCGGAAGAAGCGCAGAAGATTTTTGACGGGCTGCACGGCGGTTCCAACGCCAGCTACGCATTACGTTTTGCCGCGGGCTTTGACGGGATCCGGATCGTTTTATCCGGAATGAGCAATCTCGGACAGATGAAGGACAATGTGTCCACTATGAAGGATTTTCAGCCTCTCGATGATCAGGAAATGGAAGCGGTGAAGAAAGTCAACAGGATTTTCCGGGGACTTAATGTAGTTTCATGCACGGATTGCCACTATTGCATCGAGGAAAATCAATGCCCGGAGCACATCCGTATTCCGCATCTCTTCGAATGCCTTAACTCGAAGAAGGTTTTCCACAACAAGTTCATGGATCATCGCTATAGCACCCTGACAAAGAATGGGAATGGAAAGGCAAGCGACTGCATAAAGTGCGGAGGATGTGAAAAAGTCTGTCCTCAGCATTTGCCGATCCGCGATCTTCTGGAGCAGGTCGCCGCAGAATTTGAAAAGCAGCAGGCCTAATAGACACAGAATAGAAAGCAGAATAATATTTTTCAATGGGATAACTGCCAGGCAGCAAGTGGATTTGCATGGCACTTATCCCGTTTTTTTATATCCGAAAAAGGAATCCGCAAAAGGAATGCGGCAAAGATCTGAAAACATCGTTAAAAGAACGATGAACGATGGGAGCACGATATAAATAGTATGTGGCATCCGCAAGCCTTCTGATTGTTATGCGACAAAATGCAGGAATCTGGCTCGTACAAGCCGGTTTCACATTTCCTGCCTTATAACTGTCAACCCCCTTGTCAGGACATGATAAATATGATACATTCTGATTGTACAAAACAAATGAATCATACAGAACAAATGAAACGTTCGAGCATTCGAGCATTCGAGCATTCGATCACCAGAGCGTCAGAGTGTTCGGGCATTCAGGCAATCATCATGCAATTTCTAAGGAGGAAAAAAATCATGGCAGATCACAATACTTACGTTAAAGATATCGAAGGTTTACGCGCAAAGCACGATTTAGCAAAGAAAGCACTTGTACGTGCCGGAAAGCCGCATTTCAAGATGGACGATACCGCAAAGTGGACAGACTTCTCAGTTCTGCCGAACGGGCAGATGCTGGCACAATGCCAGCATGAGGATCTCGAAGGCGTGACCCCTGAGATGATCAAGTGGTTCTTCGAACACCTCGGCTGCTGCACAAACTGGGATGGCGAAGGATTCGACGGACCTGAAATTTCTATCTATCACCTGTGGCATAACCGTGACCATGTTGCAGTTACACCGCTTACCGACGGACCGGACGGGACGAAGAATCTCGGTTTTCTGCAGGGAGCGAAAAGCCGTATTCACGAACTTACGAATGAAGTCAATGACGTCGTTTACTACGAGATGGAGACGGTTGTGCTGAACGATCATGAGTTTACGTTCAATGTAATGAAGGACGGCAAGGCGACCGGTCATGTAAAACATGTCTATGGCCCGACCGAAGACGGAAAAGGATCGACATTCTATACTGAGACACTCGTAGGATTGTCAGGAGACAAGCCAGATACAAAGCTGATCAACAAGGCTCTGGTGCCGAAGCTTTATTCCAAGGAACAGGGCATGCAGTGGATTCACCACAATATTCAGGAGTCCGGCCGTCTCCAAGACGTAGCGCCTGTTCTGTACGCAAATCAGGACAAGGTATACTTCGATCCTGCATTCACTAAGTTTGACTGATTATCAAGGCGATGCGATGTCAGGAGAAAAGAAAACCGTTCCGCTGAGGACGCGTATCACCATGGTCTGGCTTTCCTGCTGGCTTTATGTAATTACAGGTATTGCGGGCATAATTCTCGGAATCACGATTGCACATTGGGACATCTGGACGCTGCAGACGAGGATCTACGCTCTGTCCGCTGTTCTTCTGCCGCTTCATGTATTAGAGGAATGGCATTTTCCCGGCGGGTTCCACACGATGTACAACCTCATGAAGGGAACAGATCCGGAAAAGGCTGACCGGTATCCTATGAATCAGCTCTCGGATATGTGGACCAACTTCATCGGCGTCGTATTTTCCTGCATTGTACTGCTTATCGGCGTACAGCCTCTGTTTCTGCTGATGGAACTGTTCATCTGCGCAGCTGAAATTTATGGCCATACCTCTGGTGGCATCTTCCTGTACCGCAGGTATCACACTAGAGGCAAGAAAACAATCTACAGCCCGGGTTTTGCAACTATGATCTTCGGCTATGTACCGGTCGCAGTGCTGATTATCGTTTCGTTCTTTCTGGAACAGAGTCCGCAATGGTGGGAGTACCTGCTTGCCATTCCGTGCAGCATGGGACTCGGCTATCTCTCCCTTCCATTTGCGGAAAAGATGTGCAGAGACGAGGAGAGTCCATACAGGTACTCCTGGGGTGACGGATACTTGGCCAGGTTCGAGGCCGGCCAGGGCATGGAGGAATAAACAAAAAACTGCGTGCGCGTACTTATTTGTATAGCCCGCAGTTTTTTTGCAGTATAATCGATATATGAAACATATGATTTATACAATACAAAAATGAGAGGAGTGCGTAATGTTCCATTTACGTGACGATATAAGGGCAGAACGCTCGGCGAAAATGCTTTATGACGGACTGACAGAGACGCTGAAAACCAAGCCGTTAAATAAAGTCAGCGTGTCGGACATTTGCAGCGCATCTACAGTAAGCCGGGCGACGTTTTACCGGAACTTCGATGAAGTCGCGGACCTGCTCAGCTGGAAGTGCGAGCAGAACTTCGAGGAGATGCTGACAGGATTTACAACATCAAATCCTGATCTTTCAACGGAAGATGTGCTGATACGGTATATTCTTAATTACTGGATGGAAGGCGGCCACATGGAACTCCTGTCCATAATCATGGACGCAAACCGGCTCGACATAATATACAATTCCTTTGTAGACAAGGCGGGAATTCTCATGAAATTTCTTGAAAAAGAAGGCATACACATGGACACGACTGACTACAGTTACTTCATTTCAGTCCGTGCAGGGTTCTTTGTAGGCATGATCCGCGGCTGGATGGTGAACGGGAAAAAACAGACACCGGACGAGATCACGGCGATCGTGCGCAGGCAGCATGATGATGTGGTAAAGAGCGGACTCCTGATATGAGAAATTGGAAGTTTCCTCTGTGTGTCCGCCGCCTGCCAGCCTGTCAGATCCGGCTGCGTTCAGTCCTCTGAAAGGCGAGGCTGTTCATTTATCATCTGAACAACCTGGAGATTTGGGCTGTTTTATCCTGCCGGAAGGCAGCAAAGCCAATTGTTCCTTTACGATATCTATTATTTCATCCAGAGATTCTTTGCTGCCTCCCTGAAGCCAGGCTGTCAGAATGCTGATCGTAAAGCCGGTCCGGATTGCCAGGAAATAATTGCTGTGTGCTCCCTGCATTTCCGGGTGGGATCCGAATTTCTCCTGTACCGCCGATGCCGCATTCATGTGGCATGCGTAAATAATGTCATATCTGTTGATCTTCATTAACAATTCCAGAATATCTTTATGATCTGTCCAGTACGAGAAGTACTGATAGACGAGATCCATTTCGTTCAAAAACTGTTCTTCCGTAAATCCACCGAGTACTTCCTGAAAACAGAGATCGCATTTCCAGTACAAAACATCAGAGATATTGTCGAAGGCGCGGTAAAAGGTAGTGCGTGCAACGCCGGACGCCTTCTGCAGATCTGTCACAGTAATCTGGTCAAAATTTTTCTTTTCAAGACATGTCAGCAGACCCTCGTAGATAAGTTCTGCTGACTTTTTTGCGCGCTTATCATTCGAAATATGGTACATTTTATGCCTCTTATTTTGCCTCTTTTCTGGATTAATTCCCTTTTTTTCGCTACAACGTTTGCCTGCAATGTAGCGTTTGTTTCGAAACTATTGTATCGCAAAATTTGTTTCGCTACAATAGTTTCAGAAAAAGAAAGCTTCATATTCCAGCTTTGCAATTTTGCTTTTGAGCAGTGTGAAAAAGCTGAAATCACTTTCGTAAAGCTAAGCTCAATTCATTTTCATAAAAAATAAACAGGCAAAAGACAACAGGAGGTTTTTAAAATGTGGTTATGGTTTGTTGAATGGGGATGGCTCTATCTTATGATCGTCATGAGCATCATCCTGACAGTACAGCTGATTGTGCACTGGAAAGACTGGGACAGCATCAGAAAATTCGGAGCGTTCGCCGTGATCGTTCTTACCTTCCATGTGTGGGAGGAATGGGTCATCCCGGGCGGATTCCACTATATCTACAATATCAGTTCCAGCCCGGAGTTAAGAGACTGCTACCCGATGAGCGAACTCACTGATATGATCACGAATCTGGGCGGAGCCGTCGTCTGGTTCATTCTTACAGAGACCAACAAGTACGGCAGAAAGATGCATTTCTGCGTAACGGTCTTCAGTTATTTCGAAGTGGGAGTTCATTTCCTGTTAGCGTATCAATCCATGACAGCGTTTTATGCAGAAGGAATCTATACCGGATTCTATGCGCCGGGACTTATTACAGCGCTGTGCTGCTGGCTGCCGCTTGGCATCGCAGGTACCGTGTGGTTTGTCAGGAACGGGATTCACTGGAAGGATATCGTCGGAGGATTGATCATCCTCGTTGTATTTACAATTCTCTTAGTTCAGATGCCGGAAAGATTATTGAAGAGCGAAGATAATCCATACGTCTTTGACAATGCCGGATGGTACGAGCAATATACGGATTATGACGGAAATATATTAAGCGAATGAAGTAGCGATCCAGATACGATGTATAAAATATTGCATCGAAGAATAAAAGCAGCCTGAGAGCATTTATTGAAAACAGAATACTGGATGCTTTGAAGCAGAAAAGGGGAAACCTCACGGTCTCCTCTTTTTTATTTTCAATAATGGAACACTTCTTGTAATTGCCTGTAATAAAGATGAAGGCGATGAAAAGCAATAACTTTCTCTGATTCCTATTCCTACATTTCCACGAAATCATATTGAAGGTGCAGAAATATCATTATTACCAGATAATAGCCGTGGCATGGCGCAGATAATATCATCGGCAGAGCGCAAAGTATAATATCAGGTTTTGTACAGCCGGCCGGACATCTCTATAATATTCCATTTATTAATATATATAAGTTTTAAATAAAATAATGAAAATAATGTTAATAATATGATATTTCATTCAAAGCAAATACGATATAATAGTAAAAAACAAGCACAATTTGATGTTATCTGGATAGTATTTAATTTGCCGGATATTTCCGTGTGTCAGGGGGGAAAAAGGTCAATGAGAAAGAAAATCAATACATTTTTTGCTTTTCTACTTGCCGGTATGATGGTATTTACCTGCGGGGCGGTTGTGTATGCGGGTACATCGGCCGGGAGCGGAACAGACGGGTCAGTAGCTCAGTACAAGACATCAGGTGGCAGTACAGATATCTCCGATCCGGCTGTCGACAGTATTACCATCGGTGGAGACAATGTAAATTCAGACGGAAGCGTCAATCCATATACACCTTTCAAAGTTACTGTAAATTTCTCCGAAGACAATGCTGACGGAACGCAGAAATCCGGACTGGATATTGAGGCCGGAGATAAGATTTATGTTACCTGGGAAGCCCCTGAAGGAGTAACTTTTACGGGTTATACAGACACGATTCAGCTTTATCAAGACGGGGATTCGAGTAATACACAGCTCGGAGTAGCAGAGGTCACAGAAACAGGCGTTACAATAACTTTTAATGACAATGTCAATAACCTGCAGCATGTCAAAGGTTCTGTGACTTTTACACTTCGGAATTATGGAAATCCAGATTCTGGTCAGGATTCAACCGGCACGATAACGTCCGGTGCCGTTACGAAGACAGTGACCGTGAAATATATTGAGGGTGCGGAACCGGATTTCGGTGCAAAGGAAGGATATTATGACACCGGAGGCGAAAACAAGATTTACTGGTCGATCTGGATCAACAATCCGGCACAGACGAATCTGACTGGAAATATTGTCATTACCGATAAGCTGCCCGATACCGAGACCTTTGATGCGAGCAGCAGCTTTATTTCATACACATACACAGATGGCAATACTTGGAAGGGGACTGATTCATTAACTAACTTTAATACAGGCGGCCGTTCTATCGTATATGATAAGGACACGAATACAATTACAATTACTATTCCAGCTGATGAATTAAACGGGCTTACGGGACTGGTCAAATTTTATACAACATCGACAGCTGAAGCCAATGCAAAAGTAAGTAATACTATCTCCATGTCTCATTACGAAAACGAAAATTCGACGCCAATTGCAGATAATTACACCGCAAATGTCACGGTTCCTGATTCAAGCGGCACCATTTCAGGTGTCCCGAAAGGAACTATTCAAATCAATAAGGTTGTAAATGGTACTACAGATCCGATCGAAGGCATCACATTCCGCGTGTATAAGGTGAATAGTTCATCAGACCATACTCGTGTGAGCGGATGGTATAACGGGGCGGATTACGCGGAGATCACTACGGACAAGGATGGAATCGCTTCCATCGCCGGATTGACAGATGGTGTTTATGAACTCGTAGAAGTTACGGATGACTTGCCGAACTGGATCGCGACTTCTGATATCGAAAGCGTTTATGTGGAACTCAGCGGGACCGCAGGAACTCAGAAGACTATTCCTAATTCAGTGAAAACCGACACGATCACAGCTGAAAAGAACTGGACTGAGAGTGACGGCACAACACCAGAGACGAGCAATGCAGACCGCACGGTATACTTCCAGCTGTACCGCGACGGCACGGCTCTGGCAGACACGGATCTCCCGGATAATCAGACAGCTGTTCAGGCTGTAGTGACCGAAGCTGGTGAAAGTTCAGCCGAAGTTTCATGGACAGATCTGCCTCTGTATGATAATTCCGGTAATCAATACACATATTCTGTGAAGGAAGTCGACGCTTCAGGAAATGACTATACACCGTCCGGTTATACAAAAAGCGAAAACGGCCTGACGGTGACGAACAGCAGAGAAACGGAAACGACCACTTCTGACAACATTGATGTCACAGCCACGAAAAACTGGACCGGAAGTGACGGCACGACGGCTGACACCAGCGATCATCCTGCGGTTTATTTCAAGCTGTACCGCAGTGTCAGCGGCGGAGAAGCCTCTGCAGTAGACGGGGCGGAGATAAAGGAAGTAGAGACAACATCCGGATCAAGCACTGCGAAGGTGACATGGGATAATCTCCCGCAGTATAACAGTGCCGGTCAGAGATACACATATTCCGTGAAGGAAGTCGACGCTTCAGGAAATGACTATGTACCGTCCGGTTATACGAAGACCGAAAATGGCCTGACGGTGACGAACAGCAGAGAGACGACCTCTTCTGATAACATCGATGTTACAGCTACGAAAAACTGGACCGGAAGTGACGGCACGACGGCTGACACCAGCGATGAGGACCGAACGGTATACTTCAGGCTGTACCGCAACGGTACTGCTCTGACAGACTCCGATCTCACTGACGACCAGACAGCTATTAAGGCTGTAGTGACTAAAGCAGGTGAAAGTTCAGCAGAAGTGACATGGACCGATCTGTCGCAGTATAACAGTCAGGGCAATGAGTACACCTATACAGTGAGGGAAGTCGACGCTTCAGGAAATGACTATGTACCGTCCGGTTATACGAAGAGCGAAAACGGCCTGACTGTGACGAACAGCAGAAAAACGGAAACGACCACTCCTGATAACATCGATGTCACAGCCACGAAAAACTGGACAAAGAGTGACGGCACGACGGCTGATACCAGCGATCATCCTTCGGTTTATTTCAAGCTGTACAGGAGCGTCGTCGGCGGGGAAACCGCTGCGGTAGACGGAGCTGAGATCAAGGAAGTTGTGACGGATTCAGGAGCGAGTACCGCGACTGTGACTTGGGATAATCTTCCGCAGTATGACAGCGCCGGCAGGGAATACATATATTCTGTCAAAGAGGTCGATGCCGACGGCACGGACTCGGTTCCTTCAGGATACACGAAAATAGAAAATGGGCTGACTGTCACTAATATTGCGGAGTCGGATGTTCCGGTAACGCAAGACAGCCAGAATACAACAAACGGAAGCAGTGACAGTGGCAGCGGCAGTAGCAGTAACCTGTTGACAAGCATCGAAAATGCAGTGCAGACAGGGGATACCAGTAACATTGCCTTCTGGCTGATGTGCCTCGTGATCTCATCGGCGGCAGCCGCGGCACTTCTGTACAGAAAACACAAGAGAAACAACCGCTGAATAATCATGTGAAGTTCGATCAGGCAATAGTTTTTTACATGGATACTGGAATATTGATGCTATCCAAAGGAGAGTGGTTTTCTGAGCTCATTACTATATCGGATCATGATCACTACGATGAGGTATACTCTGTAGATAAACTACGTGAGGATTGGTCGAATGAAGGAGAAGACCGCGTTGAGGCTGAAAGAAGCATCAGACAGATATAAATAACTTTGACAGATCAGTCGGCTCTGGACTATGGAACGAAATTCACTCGTCTGATCCTTATTTCCGGTTCATTTATGGGAATATTCTGCATCCTGATGAGCTTGCTGCAGGCAATCGGAGCAGTCAAATCCTCTTTATTTGCAGCGCTGTCACGAGAAGGAATTATTTATGTGCCGTTAGTCTTTATCCTCAAGGCATTTTTCGGTCTGACCGGAATAGTCGCGGCACAGCCTTTCGCAGAACTGATTTCGCTGGTAATAGTCATATTTTTTGTACGTCATGCAATTCATAAAATGCCATCAGAAAAAGTCAGCGGAATTAAGGACGAAAACAATGGTGACGCTGCCAGAGAGTGTGAAATTTACAGTTAGGGAAAAAGGTGATTTCCCCGGTTATTTGTAAAAAGGCATCGTTAGTGATGAAAAGAATGTAACGATAAAAAATATTGATATTAATATCCAGAAAACGGAGCGGTTAGAAATGGGGCTCATCCCAAAACCGCTCCGTTTTTTGTGCTCAAGAAAGCGGGAAGTTTTAAGGACGAACGTGCCTGAGGGCGTGCTTCTGAGGACATTCTTATAGAATCTCCGGTGATCCCTGACAAACAGACATGCCCCTGCCTATATAAATATGCTGTTCCGCATAGCAGCTTGAACCCCGCACCAGAGAGCAGAATATACAGTTATCGTATCTG
The DNA here is from genome assembly GCA_050946535.1 of Anaerovoracaceae bacterium. GTDB lineage: Bacteria > Bacillota > Clostridia > Peptostreptococcales > Anaerovoracaceae > RUG708. Next base: position 30,163 of record JBMNUZ010000004.1, on the reverse strand, counting down.
GTCAGGCAAGATATTCAACAAAAATATCGAAAGTGTGGCATAAGCCTCACAACATAAATGGTGGTGTGGTCATTTATATGGAAAGCATTAAGATAACAATTGTATAGCTGTTAATAAGACTTAGTGACGCAAGACCTTGAGTATTTACGAACAGGGGAGGAATTATGATGTCGGAAAGATTAAAGCAAAGAATCATACCGGCGCTTATCTTCATTTTTGTTATTGCTGCATTCAGCGGCTGTGGAACTGCTGGCAGTCCGGGAACCGATTCGAATGAATCCGGAGCGTACGTTTCTTCATCGGCAGGGGAGGCAGATTCACAATCAGAATCTGATATCACCTATGCACCTGAGTTTGACTTTGAGACGCAGACGGTGACATTGAACGATGGAAAAGAAATGCCGATACTGGGAATCGGGACATTTCATCTGTCACAAAGTGAAGCGGAAAATTCAGTTTACTGGGCGCTGAGAGACGGATACCGCCTGATCGATACTGCTGAAATATACGGAAATGAGGAAGGTGTCGGCAGAGGTATTCAGAGAGCAATTGACGATGGTTATGTAACTCGCGGAGAAATATTTGTTACAACGAAGCTCTGGACGGATTATTATGATGATGCAGACGAGGCGATTGACGATTCGCTGGAGAGGCTCGGGCTTGATTATATCGACCTGATGATTTTACACCATTCGCAGCCATCAAATGATGTAGAAGCTTATCATGCACTTGAAAATGCGGTTTCTGACGGAAGACTGCGGAGTATCGGCCTTTCTAATTATTACACGCCTGATGACTTTGACCGTCTGGTATCGCAGGTAAATATTATGCCGGCCGTTCTGCAGAACGAGACGCATCTGTATCACCAGAGTACAGAAATGAAAAATCATATCGCGCAGTACGGAACGATTATGGAATCCTGGTTTCCACTGGGCGGGAGAGGACATACACAGGAACTGTTCAACAACGAGACGGTCGTGGATATTGCGGAAACTCACGGAAAAACATCTCCTCAGATTATCCTGCGATGGCAGCTGCAGTCAGGAAATATTGCAATTCCAGGATCAAGCAATGAAAATCACATAGCTGAGGATTATGATATTTTTGACTTTGAACTGACCGAAGAAGAAATGAACCGGCTCAATGATCTGGATCGGGATGAAAGGTTTGCAGATTACTGATGAAGAAATGGGGAGACACACAGAGTTCATTCTTATGATGCCGGGCTGGCGTGGAATTTTATGCAGAAATTCCAGAGGAATGAAGACGGCAGCCTTTCCGAACATTGAGAATGATTTCGTCCCGTATGCATCCCAGTATGCAGTTTCAGGATATTCTTGTTTTCGGGATTTGCGTTTATGGCAGCAGCTTTATTGCTTCAGGCAATGGAGCTGCTGTTTTTATATGCAATTGTATCTCCGGCATTTTTTCAGGAAGCTGATGCCCAGATTTTGCGAAAGTGTGGCATAAGCCTCTGGTTCGGCTTTCATGATGTCGTAATACCGGGAAGACCGGGCTATGATTTGTTTTGAAAAGAAATAAACAAGAAGGAGGATGTTAACAGCACAAAGATGATAGAAATGTCTGAAATACAGAAATCAGCCTCGTCTTCCGGGAGAGCAGATCCCCTCTGGATTGACATGCTTTGCAGAAATTGTGGAAGATGTGTCCGTGTATGTCCCGCCGGAATCGATATCCCGTCGCTTCTGATCGTGGAAGAGAGGATCAGTGCCGGAGAAGACGAACAAGCCGTAAAGACAGACTGCATGGCTAGATGGAAAAAAAGCAGTATAAGAGGCGGCCAGCCGATCGACTGCATAGAATGCGGAATATGCAGCAAGAGGTGCCCGCAGGGATTTCATCTGCTTGAAATCGTCCGCAAGTATGCCATGAAACAGTCGAGCGAATATGCTGCGGCCGATTCATCCGCAGTGAATGAAAAATAAACCCCATTTTGTGAAAATGTGGGGCATAAACCCCAGAGCTCCGGGTTGTGATGTGACGCAGCGGGAGAAAGTTTTCTAGAATACAGATAGAAACAATTCTTAATGACACAGGATTTGATGATAAGGAGAAAAAGATGGAACAGACATATGTGACTTTGAATGATGGAAACAAAATACCGCAGTTTGGTCTTGGTTTGTACATGGTACCAGACGGCCCCGCGACGGAGAATGCTGTCCTGGAAGCGCTGAAAATGGGAATCCGTCATATTGATACAGCTCATGCTTACCAGAATGAGCGCAACGTTGGCAGAGCTGTAAAGAAAAGCGGCGTTCCGAGAAATGAGATCTGGATCACGACGAAACTCTGGCCGAGTGAATACGGTGAAGGAAAGACGATGGATGCCATAGACAAAATGCTGCAGAGACTCGATACAGATCATATCGACCTGCTTCTTCTGCATCAGCAGTTCGGCGATTATCTCGGAGCATGGAAGGATATGGAGAAAGCTGTGGCACAGGGAAAGGTAAGATCGATCGGAATCTCGAATTTCGAATCTGACCGTCTTGAAGAAATCTGTGAAGCAGCGACGATCAAACCTGCAGTAAATCAGGTGGAATGCCATCCTTACTGGCAGCAGAGCGATCTGAAGAAGAGAATGGCAAAGTACGGGACGATTGTTGAAAGCTGGTACCCGCTCGGACACGGAGACAAGGGCCTGATCGACGAACCTCTTTTTGCAGAGATAGGAAAGAAGTACGGTAAAAGTAATGTGCAGGTGATTCTGAGGTGGCACATCCAGGAAGGCAATATCGTTTTCCCGAAGACTACTAACCCACAGCATATGAAGGACAACTTTGACATCTTCGATTTTTCTCTGACTGGTGAAGAGATGGACGAGATCAGGAAAATGGAAGGAACGAAGCGTTTTTACAACGTATCTCTGAAAGATCAGGAAAGAACACTCAGCCAGTTTACACCGGCAGACTGAAAGGAGATTCAGAATGAAAAAACTTGGATTCGGATGTATGCGCCTTCCCGTTAAAGGGGACGGCAGCATTGACATGGATGTCCTGAACAGAATGGTAGATGCATTCATTGAAAAGGGCTTTACTTATTTTGATACTTCTTATGTGTATCACGACGGAAACAGTGAAAAGGTTCTTAAAGAAGCACTGGTAAAACGGTATCCAAGAGATTCTTTTACCATCACGACGAAGTCTCCGGTCTTCATGATTCAAAGCCAGCAGCAGTTCTTTGACATATTTCAGGAGCAGCTGGATCGTCTCGGCACTGATCACGTAGATTATTACTGGCTTCACGCGATCAACCGAAACGAGTATGCCAAAGTCCAGAAGTATGGTCTGGTTGATGCCCTTAAGAAACTGAAGGAAGAAGGGAAGACAAAGCACATCGGAATGTCTTATCACGACAGTCCTGAGCTGCTCGATCAGATCCTGACGGATCATCCGGAACTGGAATTCGTACAGCTGCAGCTGAACTACTTTGACTGGGATTCTCCGTTCATTGCTTCAGGGAAAAACTACGAAGTCTGCAGGAAGCACGGCAAACCGGTCATCGTAATGGAACCGGTGAAAGGAGGTAATCTTGCCTCACTGCCATCAGATCTTGAAGCGAAGATGAAGGCGGAAGATCCGGACAAGTCTATCGCTTCCTGGGGAATACGCTACGCAGCGAGCTATGATAATGTATATATGGTGCTTTCAGGCATGTCTGACGAGGCGCAGATGAATGACAACATTTCCTATATGGAAAATTTTGAACCGCTGAGTGACAAAGAACAGGCCATCATCAGGGAAGTACAGAAGGCACTTCGCGAATCCATGCCGTATAATCCTGAGGACTTCAGGAAAGCAGAAGAAGTCTGTCCGAAGAAAATAGGCATCAGAAGGATTGTACAGATGCTGAATGAACGCAAAGCCTCCGTCAATGACGGGAAGGTGATCAACACCCCGATCTATTACGACATCTTCCTCGATGGATATGGAAAAGCTGCAGACTGCGACCGCTGCGGGAAATGTACTGGTACGGCAGAAGGAATCGATGTTCCACAGCTTCTTGAGGAAGCGGACGAGCGGCTGAGAAACTGGTAATTTCTAAAATCGAATACGTATAATACAAAATCTCCGGATAATCGAGATATCCGGAGATTTTTTATGCTTATCTTTATTATGCAATAAATACGGCTGAATGCAGAAATACGGCTGAAACCAACAGGATATATGCTGCCGCTTCTTCGTTATTGATACTGATAGCTGGGAAAAGGCTCTGCAAATACCTCCGCTCTGTAGACGGCTGATTCACCGGTCTTCATGTCGGCAGTGCACATGTAGGCTTCTTTTGTTCCAGGGCGGATCTGAATGTGAGTTGACTTGAGCATCCTGCCCTCGTCTCTTCCTGGAATCAGGATCTGACCGATCGGAACGCCATAGCGGTTGAAGACCAGGAATCTTCCCTGACCGCACATGGATACATAGATGTTTTCGTCCTTGTCTATGCAGAGGGAATCCGGTCCTTCATAGCCTGTGAAATGATAGAGTACATTAGATTCACAAGGCGCAGGTGACAGGCCGTCTTTCGACAACCCGATGCGGTGCAGCAGGGCTCTGCTGAATTCGGTGACATACAGATTTCTTCCGTCAAGACTAAGACCTATACCGTTGGTTGCTGCCATACCGGTCGGGATGACCGGATGGACGGTTTTCTCATCCGGTTCGATATAAAAGATGCCGGCACAAGGATCGGCGGCGGTTCCCTGAAGGTCGCTGCAGTAAAATCCGCCTTTAGCATCGAATACCATGTCATCGATCATGTGACCGTTGTTTTCCCAGATGCGGCTCGTGATTTCAGCAGTATCAGGATTCATGGCGATGATCATGGACCCGTTGTCGGACGCGGCAATCGTCGCAAAGATCCGTCCGTCTTTATGAATCTTGATGGCACTCGGAGACATATGCTCCGGAAGCTGCCTGAAAAGGTGCACGTTTCCCCGTGGCATATCTATCTTGTAGATTCGTCCCACAGGGCAGTCGACAAGATACATGTCGCCATTCCGGTCAAAGCATATGCCTTCGAGAATATTCAAACCGGGTTTTACATCGTCCATCGGTATTTTTACAAATAGTTCTGCCGTCACTGAAGGCAGATTCTTTTCGTTTTCAGGAATCGGATACACAGACCGATTCTCCGGATACGAAAGTTTTTCCATTCCTGCACACTTCCTTTCAATCATGCACCTTAAAGGCAAAATAGACTATCTAAAATCTCCTTTGATATTTTCTTCAGTTCCATAAGTTCCATATATAGATCAACTTGTCTTTTGATCGTGTTTATCATAATGCTTTGTCTTTGGCATATACACCACAAAGGCGCGGAATGTGTGGCATAATACCCATTCTATGCGTTCATGATGTCGATTAAAGATGAGTGCTCGATTAGAATTCTAAATGTAAACAGGGGAAAACATACACATACAAGGAGGCAAAACAAACATGGCGAATGTGATGACGATATTCTTTTCTATTAAAGGCCAGACGATAGGACCATCTATGGAAATCCGCTATCAGGAAATCGGAAATACGGCAATGGCTGCAGGTTATATCCAGAGTGCTGTCGGCGGAAAGACATATGAGCTGATACCTGACAAGCAGTACCCGGAAGACCACATCGAACTGATTCACGAAGCGCAGGACGAATACAATGACGGCGTTCGTGTGCCGCTGAAAAATTATCCGGACATAGAAGGAATCGACACGGTCTTCCTTGGATATCCGAATTGGTGGGGCCATTTGCCGATGCCGGTTGTGAGCTTCCTCGAGCATTATGACTGGACGGGTGTGAGAATTATTCCGTTCTGTTCCAACGAAGGCAGCGGCCTTTCTGCAACGGTCGATGACATCAGAAAATATGCCGCCAATGCGAAAGTAGATAATGGATTGTCCATTACTGGATCACGTACACAGCAGTCAGAAAAGAAGATTAAGAAATGGGCAGAAAACAGTCTGAAGTAGGATGAAGAGGAGATACTGAAAATGAACGAGATGAAAACTTACAAGTTAAACAACGGGACGGAAATCCCGAGGATCGGTTTCGGAGTGTTTATGATGTCGCCGGACGAGTGTGAGAAAGCCGTACTCGAGGCTTTCCGGGACGGCTACAGGCTGATTGACACGGCAAACGCATATATGAATGAACGTGCTGTAGGCCGCGCCATGAAAAAATCCGGACTTCCGAGAGAAGAGATTTATCTTACTACTAAGATCATGCCGGTTGATTTCGGATATGAAAAGACAAAAGCAGCGATCGACGCGACACTGAAGCGTCTTGACACACCATACATTGATCTGCTTTTGCTTCACATCCGGTTTGGTGATTATCCTGGCGCGTGGAAGGCAATGGAGGAGGCAGTCGGAGAAGGAAAAGTGAAGTCCATAGGCTTTTCGAATTTCGAAGCTCCCCAGATTGAAGACATCGTTTCCCACGCCAGCATTATGCCTGCAGTAGATCAGATCGAATGCCACCCGTATTTTCAGGAGCACGAAATCCGCACACTGCTGAAGAAGTACGGTATTCAGGTGGAATGTTACTATCCTGTTGGACATGGAGACAAGAAACTGCTTGAAGAACCAGTCCTGAATGAATTAGCAGATAAATATGGTAAATCGGTGGTGCAGATCATTCTCCGCTGGCATGAGCAGGAAGGATTCATTCCGCTCCCTAAATCCACGAATCCGGAGCATATTAAATCTAATATTGATATCTTTGATTTTGCTCTCACTGAAGAAGAAATGGAAAAGATCCGCGGGCTGGATACAAACCGGAGCTATTTTCAGGACTACTACGATAACACTACGGAAGAGGAACACGCAAAGCAGTTCCTGGACGTTCCGCATCCTGATTATGATGCACAGAAATAAGGAAAGATGATATTGAGGACATTTGCTTATGAAGAAAATGCTTGTTGTTTATTATTCATGGTCTAACGGAAATACGAAGAGAATCGCAGAAAGGCTGGCAGATGAAGCCGGTGCGGATCTTGCCCGGATCGAGACCGTTACTCCGTATAAAGGTTCATATAATGAAGTCGTTTCACAGGGCCACAGGGAAGTTCAAAAGGGCTATATGCCTGAGATCAAGCCTCTGAACGCTGACATCGATGATTACGACGTCATCGCCGTGGGAACACCGACATGGTGGTACACCATGGCACCGGCGGTACACACATTCCTGCACAGCCAGAATTGGAAGGGGAAAACCGTCATCCCGTTCATGACAAACGGCGGATGGCCGGGTCATGTCATCAAAGACATGGAAAAAGAATGCTCAGGAGCGGACTTTCCTCTTTCCATGAAGATAAAGTTTGATTCCGGCGGAGGAGACCGGATGGAAACATCTGAGACCGATGTGAATGAATTTATTGCAAAGGCAAAGAAACTGCTGTGATCGTTATCTGGATGTGCTGCCAGATGATTTGAGCCATGTATCGAGTCCGTTGCATACAAGGGTGATTGTGGTTTCAATGATGTCTTCAAGCGGTATACGTTTCTTATCGGCGACCCACTGCCTGTAGATGGCAAGAGTCGATTGCGATACATAAGCCATCACGATATTTTGAAGATACGGGTCTTTCGCCTTTTCGTTCTCTTTTTTCCACGTATTTCTCATGATGGAACTGACCATCCGGCGGTTGATGTAGTGATAATTTCCGCTGCAGGCGAGACGTTCTCCGAATTTTCCGGATTCCTCCATGCTCAGGTAAAAAGCGCGGGTTATTTTATCCATGTCGTAAGGCGGCTGAAGGTCTTTGATGCGCGCCAAAAAACGCTTGCTCATCTCATTCTGCATTTCGCCCAGCAGATCATCCAGAGAATCGTAGTGAAGGTAAAAAGTTTTGCGGTTGACTCCAGCCCGTTCCGTCAATTCCTTGATGGTAATCTGTTCGTAATCCATTTCGCATATCATATCGGTAAAAGCACTGCGAAGGGCCTTACGTGTACGTGCCACGCGCATATCAGTATGTTCCGGGCCGCCGTTTACGGTATTGTTTTTATTTGATGTTTTTGATGCAGTCATGAGAATCCTCCGGCGTTAATTATTTTTGCGTCAATAGATAATTAAATATTACCATGTGAGGAATAACGGACGCAAGGGAATAGAAGTCCCAGGATGCAGACAGCACTCTGACTATTTTCTATCAGGAGAGGCTGTCATACACGGCGGTTGATTTTTACATGGGTTGAAGGTAAGGTCATACACATCGGTCGATTTTACCTGGGTTGAAGGTAAGGTGGCTGTATATGTAAATACATTACATTGTTTTTTACAGATACCAATGATATACTGTGTGTAGTTTTTTTAGGAGGGCTTGAAAGATATTACGTGATACTGCAAAATATTTGCAGCCACGTAATTGAGGGTCGTCCTTTTTCCATATAAAGAGGAATTTTTACAGTTTAATATTGTATTGCCTTTTTGGCGCATTCTGTCATTGTTACACGGACGGATGCGCCTTTTTTATTTGGTTTAGCAGATGGAAAGCCACTTATCAGACAAATGAGGAGGTGTGGCATTGAAGAAAATCGTGATTGTCGGCGCTGGACCGGCGGGACTTACAGCGGCTTATGAGCTTGTTAAAAAGAACACGGAAGGCCCGGAGGAATACCAGGTCATCGTCCTCGAGGAGAGCAGCTGTTACGGCGGAATTTCAAAGACGGTAAATTACAAGGGCAACCGGATGGATATGGGTGGGCATCGTTTTTTCTCCAAGATACCGGAAGTTAACGCCTGGTGGCAGGAAATGCTGCCTATGCAGGGAGCGCCTGCCAGGGACGATCGAAAACTCGAACGGACGATTCCGCTTACGAAAGGTGGTCCCGATCCGGAAACCGAAGACAAGGTCATGCTGACACGTCAGCGCGTCTCCCGTATCTTCTTCGATGACAAGTTTTATGATTATCCGATTTCGCTCAAATTGCAGACATTCAGGAATATGGGTTTTGCCAACACTGTCCGTGTAGGAGGCAGTTATCTGAAGGCCATGATTCACAAACAGCCTGAAGATAATCTGGAAAACTTCTTCATAAACCGATTTGGCAGGAAACTTTACTCCATGTTCTTTGAATACTATACGGAGAATCTGTGGGGACGGCACCCGCGTGATATCGATGCCTCCTGGGGCGCTCAGCGCGTGAAGGGGCTTTCCATCTTCGCCGTCATCAAAGATGTCTTCGAGCGGACGTTCGGAAAGAAAAACCGCAAGGTCGAGACTTCCCTGATAGAGGAATTCAAGTATCCTAAATACGGTCCGGGCGAATTATGGGATGTGACGGCAGAGAAGGTAATATCTCTCGGCGGTACTATCCGGAAAAATGCCAGAGTCACGCGCATACACAAGAACGAGGCGGGTGTCATTACATCCGTGGACTATGAGACAGACGGGCAGATCGTCAGCGAGCCGGCGGAAATAGTCATTTCCTCCATGCCGCTGAAAGATCTGGTGGGTGGTATGAATGATGTGCCGGAGAACATTGCGGCCATCGCGGCGGGTCTTCCTTACCGGGATTACATGACACTCGGCGTTCTGGTGAAAAAGCTGGCCCTGAAAAATGAAACAGACAGAAAGACGATCGGAAACATCGTCCCTGACTGCTGGGTCTATGTGCAGGATCGAAAGGTGAAGATGGGACGCTTCCAGATCTACAACAACTGGTCCCCATACATGGTGCAGGATCTTGAAAACACGGTCTGGGTCGGGCTGGAATACTTCGTCAACGAGGGGGACGAATACTGGAATCTGACGGAGGAGGAATTCTCTAAAATCGGTGTTGAAGAGATGCTGAAGATAGGGCTCATCGAGAGTGCGGATGATGTTCTGGACACGCACATGGAAAAGGTGAAGAAAGCTTATCCGGCGTATTTTGACACCTATGATGAGATCGGCAAGCTGGTGGACTATCTCTCTGCCATACCTAATCTCTACTGCGTGGGCAGAAACGGCCAGCACCGCTATAACAACATCGATCATTCCATGTGTACCTCCTTTGAGGCGGTGAAGAACATCGTTTCAGGCCGGGAGGACAAGACGAACGTCTGGAGTGTGAATACGGAACAGGAATACCATGAAGAAGCAGAAACCAATAAGTCAGATCCTCAGTCAATTTAAAAAACCTTTATCTTACGTCATTGTGGGTGGAGGAGCCACCGTAGTGGAATGGGGATTCTACTATTTTTTCAGCAATATCCTGTCCATTCAGTACCTGATATCCACGGTTCTCGCAATCATCATATCCACCTTTTCAAACTGGGCTTTCGGGCGCCTTCTGACTTTCCGGAATGCGGAGAAACAGCCGGTCCTGAAAGAGATCGCGAAAATCTATGCGATCAGCATCGTTGGCCTTCTCATGAACATGTTTCTCATGTGGCTTTTACATGGGCAGCTCGGACTCTGGGATATGGCAGCGAAAGTGATCGCAACAGGAATCGTGTTTGTGTATAACTATCTGATCCGTGTGCTGGCGGTCTATAGAAAGTGATGAGGCAGAGAAGAAAAATCCATGATGTACATACATAATTCAGGCAAAAATCATTCCCTGTACCACGGGAATAGGAACATTCAGGGAGAAGATACATCAACGAGAAGACTGTATCCGGGCTGTGTGATTCTCTGCGCGTACCTCTGCGTACTGGCGGCCTTCATGTTTGACAGCTCACAGCGGACTTCCTTCTTTCGCCCTGCAGCAATAATTCTCGTTACATTGATACTAATCGGGGTGTACTGGTATCGCCGGAAGAAACTCACCGTGGGCCGGATAATCCTGCTCATTTTTGCCGCATCCTTTATCATTAAGCTCTGCTATGTCTTATATGTACCGATTAACGCAGAAGAGGCGGATATGCAGCATGACTTCGGTGAGTTTTACAACGGGTCCGGCCATGCGGGATATATTCAATGGTTCTATGAGAACGGACTGAAGCTGATCGATCAGGATCCCAGGACTTTATATCAGTTTTATCATCCGCCGCTGCATCATTTCATTGCGGCTCTGTGGGTGCATATGCAGACAATTACAGGGCTCGGATATGAACGCGCGATTGCAGGTGTGCAGTTCCTGACTTTGTTCTATTCTTGCTCATGTACGTTTGTGGCGGAACGGATCTTCCGAAAGATCGGGCTTAAAAGATCCGGCCTGGTTATTGCCACGGCTGTCATCGCATTTCATCCGACATTTGTCATTCTGTCCGGAAGCATCAATAATGATATTCTCTCGATTCTGTTCATTTTCCTGGCTGTCTATGCGACGATATGCTGGTATCAGAATCCAACCACGAAAAATATCATCTGGATTGCGCTGTCATTCGGGCTCGGCATGATGACGAAGCTGTCAATGGCTGTTCTTGCGCTGCCGATTGCTCTGGTGTTCATTATCAAGTGGTTCAAAGAGAAAAAAATATGGAAACGGTATCTGAAACAGTATTGCCTGTTTCTGGCCATAAGTGCACCTCTCAGCCTTTGGTACAGCGTGAGAAATCTTGTCAAGTTCGGGGTACCTCTTGGATATGTGCCAAGTGATTCGGTACAATCCGACCAGTATATCGGAAACTATAGTCTGTTCGAACGGCTTTTCGATTTCTCAGATCATCCGTTCCGCAGCATTTTCCTAAACCGGGGTGCAGATGGGACAGAACACAATATCATCGTTGCTATTCTGAAGACATCACTTTTCGGGGAATGGAATCTCGGGGGCAGTTTCACCTCAAAGATTGTACCTCTTTGCTGGATAGCTCTTGTTTTGAATATAATTCTGATCGGCATCGCCCTTTTCGCAATGGTATTCTTTTTGATTAAGAAGAACCGGTTCCTGGACGGCGTGATGAAATTGTTCCTGGGTGGGTACTATGTTCTGCTTATGGTGCAATACGTTGTGTTCTGCATTCGATATCCATTCACCTGTTCGATGGACTTCCGGTATATCGTCCCGACGCTATTGATCGGCAGTCTTTTCATCGGAATATTAGCGGAGCACATAGAGTCAATCCGCGGCGGATCACCTCGGTCCATCCGTGACGGAAAGACAAAGCGCGCAAAAGTATGATACAGGCAGCGCTTTGTGAGGATACTTCTTCGTGGAGCAGGGTACAGACCTGATCTGACCATGTCTGAAAGAAGTTCTGAATAAAGCTGATTACAGAGATTTTGGACATACCCGTAAAAATAAACGGACCTCGTCAGGAATACACCTGGCGGGGTCCGCTTTACTTTGCAAATCGTTTTACATGTTTTTCAGATATTTATTAACTTTAAAGCAGGTTTTCACGGCCCCAGTCTTCCATTTCTAGAAGGATCGGCATGATGCTTTCGCCGCGCTCTGCAAGATCGTATTCTACGCGAAGAGGCTTTTCGTCATAGAGCGTACGGCGTATGAAGCCATCGCTTTCCAGTTCTTTCAGTGATTTGGAAAGCATCGTGTTCGTAATGCCATCAACTTCGCGTCTGAGTTCGTTGTATCGCATGGAGCCTTTTTTGCCGATTGTGCATATGATGCGGATCTTCCATTTCCCGCCGATGACATTGAGGACGCGCTTAAGTATGCAGCCGGGGCCGTTTTCAGACATTGCTTCTGCCGCTGCTTCTGGAACTTTACACGCTGCTGCATCGGGAGCTCCGCCCACCTCTGCATCGGAAGCTCCGCCCGCCGATGCGCTCTGGATGCTGCTCTTGCATTCTTCTGCCATTCTGTGCCTCCTTCTGCAGTACTCAGTTCAGTACTCAGAAAATTCTGCTCTGCTAAGAAAATTCGTTCCTGCTCATTTCTGCTGTATCAGGTAAGTATTTTTTGCGTACTTGATAAGAATAGTATATCACATATAATAAACTTACAAATCATTTTCTGGTATAGTTTTCGGTAATAATTTAGAGGAGGAAGGACGATGAATAAGGTTGACATGAACGCATACAAGAGTCTTGGCAGGCAGATAGCGGAAAACCGTACAACTTCGCTGGATCATTATGACATCAAGCTGAACTGGAAGGAAGCTCTTACCTCGGAAATCAGAGTCCGCGATTTCGAACCATTTACTGTGGACGAGCCGGCTGTCATCGGGGGCCAGGATAAAGGTCCGAACCCTATAGAATATCTTCTTTCGGGAGCGTTAGGGTGCTTCACGGTAGGAGTAGTTCTGGCTGCCAGCAGCAAGAATGTTGAAATCAGATCACTTGAGGCTGAGCTTGAAAGCGATGTCGACATGAGCGTGTTCTACGACACTGTTCTCGGCGGTGAGCACGGCATTGCCCAGTCATACATCGTGCTGAAAGTGGATTCCGATGCTTCTGTAGAGCATATAGAAGAATTTGCGCAGCACTCTCTGGATTATTCCCCGGTGCTGAACAGCCTGAGACTGCCAGTCAAGGTTATCGTCGAAAAGAAATAGTTTTTGATTTTTTAAAGGGATCGCGGCTGTTTGCCGGGCCCACGTACTCCGGAAAACCGTTGGACACTGTTTATTGCAGTGACCCAACGGTTATTTTAGTGCTCTGTTTTTTAGTGATTTATACTTTGCAGCTCCCATGACAGAAGCCTTCCCATTCTGTCAGACGATTTTGTATTTTATCATATAGTCAGCCGTATCCAGCACGGTTTCCTTTGCCGGACGTGGATTCCAGCCGAGGACTTTACGCGCTTTCGTGCTGTCCAGCTTGTATTTCATTCCTACCATAGTATTCAGAACTTTCATCGATGTCTGGAATTTTGCCATGAAGTGCACGATGAAATCGGGAACAGTGGATGTATTAATATTTCTTTCCGGATACTGAGCCTTGAGAATTCTGGACATCTCGGGCATGGTCATGTCTTCGCCGTGAGCAAGGAAACGCTGTCCGTTAGCAGCCGGATTTTCCATAGCCAATATATGCAGTGCGGCGAGATCACGCACGTCGCTCACGCTGTAGACGACGTTCGGACTCGGGGTGCCTTTCAGGAGCATCTCAAAAATCTGATCGGTCGAGCTTCTCTTGCCGGCCATGTAAGGACCAAGAATCGCACCGGGCATGAGTGTGACGAGCTTTGTATGGCTCTGTCTGCCGATCAGCTCCCATGCCGTTTTTTCGGCAATGATTTTAGAACGCATGTAGTTGGTGATCTCTTTATTGTTTACATCTGTCCAGAAAGATTCATCTGCTGTTGCCTGTCTGTATTTTCTCCCAGGATAGCAGGCAGCCTCGGAAGAGGTCATGACTACTTTTTTTACACCGGCATCGATTGCCGCCTGTATCACGTTTTCCACACCGGCTTTTGCGGTCGGGATCAGCGACGGATCCTCCTGATCGTTTCCTCCGAGCGGTGACGCGATGTGCAGAACGGCATCGATTCCTTCCATCGCTTCGTGCCACCCTTCGGCTTTAGTCAGATCTGCAAAGGCGAAAGAGAGGTTCGTGATATCTGCCCCTTCTTTTGTAAGCATTTCCCGGACGGCGCTGGTCTTCTTTTCAGATCGAACCGTCGTCCGTACGCTGTATCCATTTTCGAGTAATTTCCTGATCGTCCAACCTGCTAGAAATCCGGTTCCGCCAGTAACGAGTACTTTATCAAACTGCTTTTCCATTTTTGCCTTTACCTCCTGAAATTCAGAATTATTGCAGCCATTTATTCTGGCTTCTTGTTTTAATTCATTTTTAAATCATGCGCTAAGTATTATTTTTCTTTGCACAAACAGACACACCGAAGAAATGATATCGGATAAATGCGTCGTGTGTTGCAAATCTTTCACTTGTATATTAAACTGTTAGTCGATAAGAAAACAAGCATCAATCATATGGCTTCTGATACTTATGCATCACTGGCCGATGAATTGTTGCAAAAAAGGATTGTATGAGGCGCAGCGGATTGGCATACGCCGATTTAACAAGTGTGCTGCTGCCGGAATAGAAGATTGACAGGCAGATGGATTAGCAGGGCGGACGGCCGCCGGATTGGAGCATTTTTATGGACAGAAGGACAGCATATACCAGAATGGTGATCAGGGATTCTCTGTATAAACTGCTGGAGAAGAAACATCTTTCGGAGATAACAGTGAAGGAGCTCTGTGAACTGGCTGATATCAACCGGGCTACCTTTTATCGCAATTATCAGGATATCTATGATCTGTTTGAAAAACTCGAGGAGCAGCTTACGGAAGAAGCCTTTCAGGATAATGATATCGAGAAAGACCGGTACAGACTTCTGGAAATTATTTATCAGAACCAGCCGTTTTACCGTGAATTCTTTGACTCCCATCTGGAAAGCCAGTATATCAGAAAAACCGTTGAGAAAATGTATGAGGAAATGAAGGAAACCCTGATCCGCAGAGGAACCTACGATGAAAAGACGTTCACTGTTTCATATCAGTACAATTATTATGGAGCCATAGGCGTGATACGGGAATGGCTTGACAGGGGATGCAGTGAAAAGCCGCGTGAACTCGGAGATATTCTGTATTCGATCGTGGAAAAGCAGTATCAATGAATGCTGATGAAAGATTACGTTTATCGGACCAGTTTAGTGGATCTGCCGAAATCAGCGAACATCATAATTCAGTGGAAATACAGTGATTGAAGTTCTAAGCAAAACTGCAGGAACTCTTCAGACAATCTTTACTGGAAAAATTAATTATAAAAATAATATTGACACAGTGTCAGTTTTGCAGTATAAAATAATCAATGACACGGTGTCAGTTATATTGAATGGGTCATTTATGTCATTAATTTTGTAAGAGATAGTGGAGGTTGTCATGAGTAAAAAATTAATAGTATATTATTCGGCAAGCGGCGTAACAGCTGATAAAGCCAGGGCACTTGCAAAAGAGACAGGTGCGGAACTGTTTTCAATCGAGCCGGTACAGAAGTACACCAGCTCGGATCTTGACTGGATGAACAGGAAAAGCCGCAGTACACTGGAGATGAACGATAAATCGGCGCGTCCGGAAATAAAAGAGACAACCGATGTGTCAGGATACGATACTGTCTACATCGGCTTTCCGATCTGGTGGGGCGAGGCACCGCGAGTTATAAACACGTTCATCGACAGCGCCGATTTAGAAGGAAAGACGATCATGCTGTTTGCAACGTCCGGCGGCACCGGAATCAGGAAAGCAGTCGCTGAGCTGAAGAAGACGTATCCTGAGCTTGATATTGCCGGCGGCAAACTGCTGAACGGAAGAGTTACCGGAGATATTTTGTAAGACAGGGGGATAATATGCCTAAGATGCCGGATGGCTTTGCAGAAAAGAGGAAAAATGAGATTCTGGATGCTTGTGATGAGCTGTACCGCAAATCGTCATTTCATGACGTTACGGTAAAAGACATTTCAACATATACGAGTTTCTCACGGCCATCGATCTATAACTATTTTCAGACGATCGAAGAAATTTTCCTCGGACTGCTGCAGCGGGAATACGACCGCTGGGCTGAAGACCTGAAGAAACTGCTCGATAAAGATTCCATGAGCAGGGAAGAGCTGGCTTCTGAAATCGCTCATACACTGGAGCCGAGGAAAACACTGCTCCGTATTCAGTCTACGAATCTCTATGAGCTGGAGGAAAACAGCAGGCTGGAACGGCTGATAGATTTCAAGCGGTCCATGCGTGAAGCGATTACAGCAATGAATTCTATACTGGAAAAATTTGTGCCGGAAATGAACGAAGAAGATAGGATGCACTTTCAGTATTCGTTCTTCCCGTTTATCTACGGTGCATTTCCATATACGGAGCCTACGGAGAAACAGTGCAAGGCGATGGATGCGACAGGGATACCTCATCCTTCGATATCCATTTATGAAATCGTCTATTACTGCCTGCTCAAGCTGCTTGCCTGAAGAACAGAGAACGAGTTTTTCTCAGAAGGAAAGAAGAAAGAAGAAAATATAGTTAAATATTATTTCGGCAGCCCAAAAAATATTGTTCGTGATATTGATGAAAAATGCTTTACATTTTAAAATAATTGATTTATTATAATAGCGTGCTATGATAGCACGCTATTATAATGCAAAAAATGATTCAAAAGAAAGGACGTAATGACTTTGAATAAAGAACAATCATCACTGAACAATTTCGTGTCGGGATCTGTGAGTTCTGCAGTTCTCAGAAACGTAGTGCCTGCGATCGCAGCAATGATAATGGTGCTGATTTACAATCTCGCTGACACATTTTTCATCGGGCAGACAAACAATGATTATATGGTGGCCGCAGTAAATCTTGCCACACCGGTATTCCTCCTGTTCATGTCGCTTGGTACGCTTTTCGGGATGGGCGGCACCTCTTTGATTTCCCGTGCATTGGGAGCAGGGAAGATGGATTATGCAAAAAAAGTTTCGTCATTCTGCATGTGGGCGGGTGTCGCCGTTGGTGCTGTCTGCTCCATACTGCTTCTGGTTTTTGCAGAGCCTCTGGCTGTTATGCTCGGTGCCAGCACTGAAACCCTTGGTTACACAAAGACCTATCTGAGCATCGTATCTCTGAGCGGGATATTCTCTATCATCTCAAACTGCTATACAAATATTATCCGTGCAGAAGGAAAATCAACGACTGCCATGATGGGAACCCTTCTAGGCAACCTGCTGAATGTGATCCTGGATCCGATCATGATCCTGGGGTTCAACTGGGGAGTCGCTGGTGCAGCAATAGCCACAGTCATAGGCAACGCAGCCGGAGCACTTTACTATCTGATCTATTTCTGGCAGGGCAAATCTATCCTCAGCATAAAATTATCTGATTTCAGCATGAAGGATAAGATCTGCACTGGAGTGTTATCGATTGGCATTCCTGCGGCTCTCGGGAATATTCTGATGAGTATATCGCAGATTATTACAAACAGCCGTATGTCGGGATATGGTGATATGGCTGTTGCGGCGTATGGTGTTTCAGCAAAGGTATTGATGATCGTTTCACTCGTAGGAATTGGCATCGGACAGGGGATACAGCCGCTCCTCGGATATTGCTTCGGAGCACGGAACAAAGAGAGATTTCAGAAGTCACTCCACTTTTCCATTTTCTTCGCTTTTATGCTCTGCCTGGCACTTACGATTCTCTGTTATGCTTTTGCACCTCAGATCGTGTCAGCATTCCTGACAGATAAAGAATCATTGTCACTTGGCACTCAGTTTTCAAGGATTATGCTTACAACGGCATGGCTTTTTGGTATATTCTATGTTTTGATGAATGCATTGCAGGCGATCGGGGCAGCGAGTCCGTCACTGATAATCTCATTATGCAGACAGGGATTGATATATATTCCTTTTGTATTCATCCTGGAAGCGCTTATCGGTTTAAACGGCCTTGCATGGGCACAGCCTGTAGCAGATGTATTATCGTTGATTCTTGAAATCATTATTTATAAAATTGTGACTGCGAAGCCTGAAAAGCTGAACGCATCATACGGCAGCAGTGCAGGAGGGAAAGCAATCTATGAAAGACAATAAGGAAGAGTACATTGACTGTGGTATGTTGATAAAACAGATTTCAGATAATATACAAAGTCATTCCAATAAACTTCTGAACAAGAAAAATCTCACTGCGTCTCAGTATCGATATCTGGAATATCTTAACCAGAGCAGCGATCCAGTTTCGTTCAAAGATGCAGAAAAACATTTTCAGACATCACAGCCTACAGTCTCGGGAATTATGAAACGCCTTGCTGAGAAAAATCTTATCGTGATTGAATCCGCCGGCTCCGGACGTGCTAAAACCGCCAGATTGACTCAGAAAGGCAGAGAGATGATCGACGAATCCGGAACAGAACGTGGAAATGAAGAAAAACTAATTCTGAGCGCTCTTGAAGAGGATGAGAGAGAGACGTTTCACGACATGCTTGAACGAATCAATAAAAAGCTTTCGGAATAATCTCCTTTCTGCAGCTGCTATGCGGCTGCCTTTTTGCAGACTCGGGCTGCATCGTTTCGTGCTCCGGATCCATGCAAGGATGAGCAAAGATGAAGTGTCGCATAGATGAAACATCGGTATGTTGTGGCGCCTGGCAGCTTCTTTTGGCTTCGTGCTTTGTATTTAATGCTCGTGCTCCGGACTATAAGCCCGGGGCAGGACTTGTAAGTGTGAGAAGGACTCGTGAGTGCGAGTGTGTGATGCGAGTCATATCTTGTGGCCAGTGAATAAGCATAGTCGAGCAGGAACCATGAGTGTGTGAGGCGAGTGCGAGAGCAGAGTAATGAGTGCTTGAGCAGAACCCGTGAGTGTGTGATGCGAGTGCGTGAGCAGAGGAATTCCTGCCAAAGCCCGGACGAATTTGCATTTGTTGTCTAAACTTTCAAGATGCTGTAGACGCATTCCAGCAATGTAAGCGCGAGGATAATATTGATGATGCGGAAATGTCTGCGATAGAAATTTTGTATGAGTACGCCGAACCCGATCCATGTCATTGTAGCGATTGAGCCTATCGTGGCAATGAAAAGTTCTGCTGTCACGAGAACCGGAAACGACGTGCTGAAGCCCGTAATGTATCCGGTCAGTGCCGTGATTCCGAACATAAAGATCTTGACATTTACGAATTGAAGTATGAATCCTCTCGTAAAAGACGCAGATTCCTCTGTGTCTTCTTCCGGAGGCTTGCTTATCGCGATATGAATCGCCAGTCCTATGATATATACCGCCCCGATATACTTCAGTATTCCCAGCGCATTCGGCAGCAGAGAATTAAGTCCGTAGACGAATACCGCACACAGGAGCTGTACTGAAAAGTACCCTGCGAATATACCGAAAAAAAGCGGCTTGCCTTTCTGCCATCCGTAATTCGTTACCGTATTCAGAGCCAGTATATTTCCAGGCCCCGGTGTAAATGCGTTGATAATACAATATATTAAAAAATTGCCGATTATATACGCTGACATAGCTCTTAACCTCCGTGAAAATGGTATCACACAGTAAGAGCAGATAGAAAATACATATAAAGATTGCTATATCATAGTTTCAGGCTATATGATCATTCCCCGTATTTTTTTAATGCTTCGATGTAGATTTTGCTCAGTTCGTTCAATTCCTGCTTTTCATTCAGAATATATCCGATGTGCATCTCTTCATTTTCCTCCAGCGGAATTGCAAGAATATCCCTGCCGTCGAGATACTGAGGGAAGATGCCGCTCGATATCGTGTACGCGTTCATTCCGAGCATGAGGTTCACGATGGCGCCCCGGTCGCTGATGCGGATGACTTTGTCGGACGGCACCCAGCTGAACAATTCTTCGGAATAATAGCTTGATTCGTAATTGCCTTGTATGAAACTGAGCCTTGGATAGCTTTTCAGATCTTCCAGCTTGAGATATTTCTTCTTTGCGAGAGGATGCGATGCTCTGAGGAAGACATGCGGCGTCGCCGTAAAAAGCTCGGTGAACACGAGATTTTCTTCTTCTAATTCTTTCCGCATGACGACTTCGTTGTAATTGCTGAGGTATAAAATCCCGAGATCACTGAAGCGGTTTTTCACATCCATGATGATCTGGTGCGTCTGAGTCTCATTTAGTATGAATTCATAACGGTCCTGGCCGAATTTATCTACCATTTCCACGAATGCATTTGTCGTGAATGTATAGTGCTGGGTGGATACGGCAAAGCGAGTTTTTTCAGGCAGCCCGGTGATGTATCGGTCTTCGAGCAGGTTCATTTGCTGCAGCACTTGCCTGGCGTATCCTACGAATTCGGTTCCTTCTTTGGTCAGAGCGATTCCCGAACGACTTCTTATGAAAATGGTAATTCCGATTTCTTTTTCGATGTCTTTAATCGCATTCGAAAGACTCGGCTGAGAAATGAACAGTTTTTTTGCTGCTTCGGTGATGGAGCCGCTTTCGACGACAGAAATCACATATTTTAACTTTTGAATCGTCATGAACTATCTATGTCCTTTCTTTCAAGCTCCCGGCCAAGCTCTCGGCAATCGTTCCGGGTTGTTCGTTCTTATCGGTCCCATTCGTAAGCCAGTTTAGGACCGCCGTCAAACTGAACGAGACCGCAGTATGAGAATCCCTCTCTTTCGACGATATGCTGCATGACCTTGTTTTCTTCCTGCGTGTCGACTCTGATCGCATTAATGTGTTCTTTCCGGCACAGCTCCTTGATGAGGCTGATCGCTTCCTTTGAAAGACCTTTTCCTCTCGCTTTGCTGCTGAATGCCATTCTGTGAACGACAGCGTACGGCCTGTCCGTCTTCCAGGCTCCGTCGATAACGTCATATGCCGGCTCATTGCCGAATTTGATGCAGCAGTAGCCGATGACTTTATTTTCTTTGACGAAGGCGTACCCTGTACCGTCAGCGATATCATCGAGTATCGTCTGCAGGGTAGGGTAATCGGGGTGCCATTGCTCGAAGCCCATCGATTTGTGATAGGCTCTGGCGTCCTCGATGCACTGATAGCAGGCTTCTGCCTCTTTTTCTTCTGCTTTTCTTAAATCCATATTGACTGTCCTTAGCTATTGTACTCAGTTTTTCCGTGTGGGTAATATCTACTGATCTGCTGACGGATTTGGTAACGCACTGGAATCAGTTTTCTCGTGCGGTCAGGGTTATCTCTGCCGCTGAGAAATTCAGTAACACACCGGAGTTAATTTTGCCGCGTGGGCAAAATATTTCTGACCCGCTGACAAATCCTATGATATACCGTAATCAGTTTTCCTGCGCGGGCAGGGCTTCCTGGTACTTCTCAAGCTCCGCTTTAAGTGTCTCCAGTTTCTGCTCTCCCAGTTCGCGCGCCGTCATGCCGTACTTTACACAGAGCGACGCTGCCGCACCCGTCACTACACCGTGGTGGCCGCAGTTTCCCATCAGCTTGATCGTAGAGGATGCGATATGAGTCGCGCTGATGTGCTTTCCGGCACAGAACAGATTGTCGATGTCGGCGGAATACAGGGAGCGGTACGGAACCGTGTAAGGCTTGAAATCCCTTTCTACCCATTTCCAGTTTCCGAGACGGAAGTCGTATTTCGGATTGCCGGGATAATGCAGACAGAACGCGCCGGCATTTTCTACTATCGCGTCAGGGAAATCCGTATGATCGCGGATATCGTTTTCTGTAAGAATATAATCTCCGAGATAGCTGCGGAACGCGCCTGTAGCCAGCACGTTGCCGAGATGAACGAGCTTCAGATTCCGGTATTTTTCAGGATCTTTACTGCGGACGTTCACATACGTTCCGATAATGGCGCAGAAAAGATGATCGCGTATTTCCTCCCTGCACATATACGGATCCAGCCACTGGCCGTATTCCCAGAAGTGTGATTTCGTGAGATTCATCGCGTGATCCCAGCCGCCGTCCGCTCTTTTTACAGGACGCACCTTCTTCGGGCCGACGTATGGACCAGGAAGGTTTTCGTAAGGGCCTCTTCCGCAGAGGCAAGTCACGCGGCCGATCTGCCCGCCGAGGTCTGAATAATCCTTAGCCACTTTAACAGCCCATGGAACTTCAGGAAAATCTACCGGCTCTTTTTCCATTTCGGTGCGGAAAAGAACCGTATCGCCGTGATGCATTGAATCAGCCTTTTGCGGTGCAAGACTTTCTCCGAAATCAGACTGGCTTTCCTGTCCTTCCATCGTAGCAGCGCCGCTGAGGATACCGAGTATGGCCTGGCCGCTGCAATCGATGAATACCTTGCCGCGGAATCGCTTTTCAACGCTTGTCTTCACATTGACGGCGTCGGCGGAAACGATCTTCTTTCCGCTGCAGTGTGTCTGATAAACATGTTCGCTGAGAAATACGTCGCAGTTATCCATGCCGTTTAAAATTTTATTCGCTGCGATATCGCCGTCTTCCAGTCTTTCAGAGAGAATGTCTACCAGACCGCCGGTTCTGCCCTCGGGCGTCAGACCGACTTCGGCGCTCGCGTTTCCTCCCAGATATTCCATTTCATGCAGCAGTGCCACGTGGCACCCTGACTTTGCTGCCGTATAGGCTGCGCAGCAGCCGGCGATGCCACCTCCGATGACGACTACGTCGTATTCTGTAGTCTGCTGAGGTTCTTCCGGAAGGGCAAGGAGTCTCTTGCGCCAGTTCCGCCCTGCCGCATCAGGCTTATCGATAGGAACGATGGTTGTGTTTGTGATGTAAATAGCATCGCAGCGGCCCTCGAATCCAGTCAGGTCATGAAGGGAAATCTTGACTTCTTCTTTTGGAAGCTGCACGTGTTCGGCCAGTTCCCACGACCATCCTTTGCCGCTTGCTCCGAATGTTTTATCGACAGGCACATCGTCTATCAGAATCTGGAATGTTCCCGGGTGAGCATCCGGAACCCAGTCTTTTGTCCTGGCCCAGACATGATATTCTCCTGCTTCGGGAATCACGATATTGGTCGAAGCGTCTGCGACTGGTTCACCGATGCCGTGTGCCAGCAGATACGCAGATCCCATTTCATCCAGAAACTGAGATTCCAGTGTCCATCCGCCGTAGTTCTGAAACTGCTCCGTTTCGATCAGCAGCTCGAATCTGTTTTTTCCTGACTGCATTGTTTCACCTCTGATGTATTTCACTGTATTTGTAATACGCTGTAGTTGTACTACGCCATATTCAAATTACGCTATATTAAAGTGTTCAATTTATTTATATCACGTTGAATATATCACTTTGAAGCCTGAAATTGTTAAATATCGGTGGAAATTCATCGATACCTGCAATTTTTTCTATTGATTGGAATGGGCGAGGCTGCGGGAGTCCACGAGATCAATCCGCGGCTGAAAACCAATTTTACAGGACGAGGGCCGTCCGGATCAGATGTTGTTTGCAAGGTGCGGTGGCAGAGCAATGAATTTATATTATTCAGATTCCACTGACTTTTGAACTTCTTTGAACAAGCTGCCGGAGGCTTTCAGAAAAATATCAGCGGCTGTACGTCGGTGCTCTGCATCAGGCAATGTGCGGAACAACGTTCCCAGCCCGGAGAACAGAAAAATGAGCTTCATTCTGTTTTCATCCGTTGCAGGAATAAAGCCGGCTGCAAGTGCTTTATCAGCTATCTTTCCGCAGAAAATCTGCATTGCCATTTGGTTATATTGTATGTTTTCCTGCGTCATGTAAGGGTCATTTTCAAAAAACGGCCGATTGTCCGAGAGATCGATCAATTCAGAGACGAAAGCCTCTGTATCCGTAAAAAACAGATCGATGAAATCGATTCTGCCGGCGAGTGTCTCCATATGATCGCTGAGCGACTGGGAATAAAGGTCGTAAATATCTTTGTAATGCAGATAAAATGTAGCTTTGTTTATCTCAGCTTCTTTTGCAAGCTCTGTAACCGTTATCTTTGAAAGAGGGTGAGTCTTCAGCAGGTTTTCAAATGCCTGCCGTATAGCACGTTTTGTCTTTATTACACGTAAATCCTGTTTTGAGGCCATGATTATCTCCTGGAGCATTCAATAACTCGACAATATTTTCAATTAGTCGCATATGATACTGAACGAAGTTTTCGTTCATTGAATAATAGACGATCGTTGATTATTATCATATTGTCAATAAACTTCGTTGTCAATATGCATTTCTATGCCTGTTGGAAAAAGATCAAAAGCAGAAAATAAGCAGAAATAGTATATCTATATTAATGAAATTAAGGAGGTTCTTTATGGCAGCACTTATACAGGAAAGCGAACACTGGGATCAGATCAAGATGCATCCTCATATCATGATGGACGCACTGGCCAGACATCTTCTGGGAATGGCTTCATACGGCATGACTGATGCCGGGGAAGTATTGGAGACGTATTGTCATTTAAAAGACAGCAGCGAGGAAACATGGATTGCGCAGTGGGCCGACATCGCCGGTCGTCTGACCGAGCAGGCAGAGGAAAAGGAAAAAGGCGGATATCCTGCGTCCGCAGAGAGCCTGTATCTGCGAGCATCGACGTATTGGCGCGTTTCGCTCATGTGCTTTAGTGATCCGTCGGATCCGCGTATGGAAGATTACTGTCATCGCAGTCATGACTGCTACGAGAAGTATCTGAAGCTGTCCGGCTACCCGGGAACCTATATTGAAATTCCGTATGAAGGGACATTCCTGCCGGGATATTTTTATCGTTCCCCGCATGCGGAAGAAAAGGCACCCCTGATGATCCTGATTCCGGGTAGAGATACATGGGCGGAAGATACCAGATGGATTTATGACGGGCTGCTGAAAAGAGGTATTCACTGCCTCATCTTTGACGGTCCAGGGCAGGGATTCGCACTTCGCCTGAATAAACTGCCGTTCCGCTTCGATTGGGAGAATGTAATGACACCTGTAATTGATTTTGCGCTGCAGACATTCCCGGAAATTGACGAAAACAGGATCGGCGCTCTGGGCATCAGCTTCGGAGGATTCCTGCTCCCGAGAGCATGCGCATTTGATAAGCGGATCAAAGTCTGTGTGACAGATCCGGGCAATCTGAACTGGGGAGGTCATTTCGCCGATATCTTTGAAAAAGCTCAGAAAGCTCCGGCCGCGATGAGACCGGAATCATTGACGAACATGATGGCGGACTATGCATGGAAGCATGGTGTTTCCACCGATGAGATAATTGATGAACTGCGAAAATATGATTATACAGATATAGCAGATCGAATCACTTGTGACACGCTCGTTCTCGACGGTACCGCTGAAATAAATAAAGGCGCTTCCGAGGAGTTCTATAAGGCTCTTACAAACTGCCCGAAGGAATACAAACTTTTTGACGAGACATCTGCTGCGCAGTGTCATTCGCAGATGGGCGGCTACGGCGCTGCATCGATATTCATTTGTGACTGGATCAGCGATCATCTGGCGGAGGAGTAATCATGGATATGAAAGAAGCTATGTATGCGCGCCACATGGTCAGAAAGTATACCGACAAGCCTTTGGAAGAGAATGTAATTGAAGATCTTGAAAATCGAGTTAAGGAAAATAACGACCGGATGAACTTATTCATCCGGCTGATGGTGCACGATGATCATGCGGTTAACGCGCTGATCGGACTGATCCTTGCCAGAGGCGTGAAAAATTATTTCATTCTCGCCGGAGATGACAGCTCGGATCTGGATGAAAAACTCGGGTACGCTGCTGCAGATCTTATGCTTTATGCGCAGACCCTGGGCCTGAATACATGGTACGTGGGCGGTACATATAACCATTCTGTTTCACGATTTGTGGAAGGCAAAAGGGCAGTAGGAATTATAGCTGTCGGATACGGGAAAAACAGTGGAAAACCTCATAAATCGAAAAAGCCGTCGGAAGTATCTGTATATAAAGGAAATGCTCCGGATTGGTTTGTTCAGGGTGTTGAGGCATCACTGCTCGCGCCGACGGCACTTAACAAACAGGAATATATGATCATCGGAGAAGGAAGCAAAGTCAGGATCAATAATGACAATGGAATATTCACCGGCGTCAACAGGGGCCTGATCCGATACCATTTCGAACTCGGTGCAGGCAGAGAAAATTTTCAGTGGGTTGAATAACATCGCTGGAACGGCTGCTTCCGTAAATAAAGATTATCACTTTTCGCTGAAATACTGATGAACAGATGGTTATTAACCGGAGGACACTTGAAAAGCGTTCTCCGGTTTCTTTTTGTACGGTTGTACGGAATCACCGCTGCAGCCGAATGCAGATAACAAATAACGATCTGCGCGATGAATTTACACGAGAAATTTGCGCGATGAAGGATAAAGGGTACATGACAGTCACGTGCCGGCCGTGAAGAAATGCGGCTGCTGCCAGAATATAAGAAATGTGGTATCCGGACGGTGCATTTTTGGATATACTGAGATGTAGCGTAAGCTGTCTGCGGTTTAATATTCGCTTAATGCCGGTATGATAGCATTTCATCACAGAGGAGGAAAAGATAACATGCGGCTGTTAGTTGTTGAAGATCAGGAAGACCTGAATGAGATCATCGTCAGGAAACTGAAAAAAGAAAACTACGCGGTGGATTACTGCCTGCGGGGCGACGAGGCGCTCGACTATCTGCAGGCGGCGCATTATGACGGAGTCATTCTGGATATCATGCTGCCCGGTATTACGGGAATTGGTGTGCTTAAGAAGATGAGAGCAGAAGGCGACAGTACTCCGGTGCTGCTTTTGACAGCACTCGGCGATCTGGATGATCGTGTTGCGGGTCTGGACGCCGGAGCGGACGACTATCTGGTGAAGCCGTTCGAGTTCGATGAGCTCCTGGCGAGGGTCAGGGCGATGCTCCGGCGCGGAGGCGAGATGACGGACCGGACCATGACGTTCAAGGACCTCAGTCTGAACCGTGATACGATGGAAGTCACGCGCGGCGGAAGGAAGATCGAACTCACGCCGAAGGAATTTGAAATCCTCGCATGCCTGATGGAGCGGCCGGGCCACGTTCTGTCCAGAGAAAAGATCATGAACCGCGTCTGGGATTTCGACTATGACGGCGGATCGAATGTCGTCGATGTCTACGTGCATCATCTCAGGAAGAAGATCGACAGCGGCGAGAAGGAACCCCACATCGCGACTGTAAAAGGCGTCGGGTACAAACTGGTCTGAACGGACCGCAGGAGAAAAGATCCAGATGAAACATATTTCAATAACAGCGAAAATCACACTCCTCTATATGATCACACTGATCATCATTTCCGCTGTCTTCCTGGCTGCAATGGTCTATGCCGGGATCAACGAGGCGGGTGAGTCCGCGCGGCGCGTACTGATGGAAGAAGTAACGGACGCCAGCGAGGAAATCGACCGGAGCGGCACGAGCTTCACCGTGGACAGCGACATACAGTATTACCACAACGGCGTCTATCTCAGCATTTTCGACGAGAATAAAGAGCTGCTCGAAGGACGCCGGCCGGCGGCTCTCAGCACTACGCTGGAGCTGCAGGACAAGGCTCTCAGAAGAGTGAAGGACGGACAAGGGCGCATCTGGTATGTGTACGACAGCCGGTTTGACCTCAACGGGGAAACGCTGTGGGTGCGCGGCTATGTGAACGATTTTACGGAAAATAACACGCTTTTGTCGCTTCTGCGTTTCCTGATTATCGGAACTCCGCTTCTGATCGCTGCGGCTGCTGTCGGAGGATACTTGATTACGAAAAGAGCGTTCCGCCCGGTAGGAGAAGCGGTAGAAACTGCAGCGGAGATCACCCGTGACGGCGACCTGAGCAGAAGGCTTCCGGCCTTGAGCGGCGGAGACGAGGTCAGCCGTATGACGGACGCTTTCAACGGCATGTTCGACCGGCTCGAAAAGACGGTGGAGGACGAAAAACGTTTCACGAACGACGCTGCGCACGAACTCCGGACGCCGCTCGCCGTTATTCAATCGCAGAGCGAATACGCGCTGGAGGATGAAAGCTACCAGAAGCGGGCGCTCGAAGTCATCAACAGGGAATCGAAAACGATGTCGCAGATGGTGAATCAGCTTCTGATGCTTGCCCGCGGCGATGCCGGCAGGCTGGAAGTACATCCTGTGAGACTGGATCTCGGGTCGCTGAGCAGTGACGTCGCCGAACAGCAGGAGACCGCTGCCGAAGCAGCCGGTATGGAGCTGAGCTGTGAAGCAGAAGAAGGAGTCTTTGTCCGCGCCGATGAATTCATGACGATCAGGATCCTGCTGAATCTGATTTCGAACGCATTGAAATACGGCAGACGT
The DNA here is from genome assembly GCA_050946535.1 of Anaerovoracaceae bacterium. Taxonomy (GTDB): domain Bacteria; phylum Bacillota; class Clostridia; order Peptostreptococcales; family Anaerovoracaceae; genus RUG708. The sequence continues at coordinate 1,620 of JBMNUZ010000004.1, read as the reverse complement.
GCGGACGGCAACGGCGGAGGAGAGCGTGCGGAAGGCGAGACAGGGGCCGATTCTGGCACAGCAGGTTCCGGCACAGATTCCGGTTCCGGTACAGCAGGTTCCGGAACAGGCACGGTTACCGGCAACGGTAGTGTCACAGTCAGAGTCAGCGCTGATCAGGAAAGCGGCATGGCGTGCCTCAGCGTTGAGGATGACGGCCCGGGAATTCCGGAAGACGAGCTGGAACGTGTCTGGGAGCGCTTTTACCGCGGGAGCGCGGCGGACCGTTACGATAAGAGCGGAAAGCAGGAGAAAAGGGAAGCCTCGTCGGGGCTAGGGCTCGCGATCGTCAAAGCACTCGCGGAAGCCCAGGGCGGCAGCGTATCAGCGGAAAGCCGTCCGTATGAAAAGACTGTCTTTAATGTAATGCTTCCTTTAGCTGATGACGACAGCAGCGAAAATAAAGACGACGGAAGCGGAAAGGAGGAACCGGCATGAAAAAAATGATTTCTTTACTCGCAGCGATTGTGCTCGCCGCCACGCTTCTTTTTGCCGGCTGCTCGACGCATGATTCAGACAGCGGAGGAGAAACGACACCGGTGCAGAATACAGAAAGCGCGTACACGCAGCAAGATGAACAGCAGTCCGGTACCACCTCATCACAGAGCCAGGGCATCAGCCAGGAAGAGGCTGTTCAGATCGTGCTGAGCCGCGTTGAAGGAGCAGATGAGAGCAATATACACGAAATTAAAGCAGATCAGGACGACGGCCAGTTCGTTTATGAAGGCGAGCTCCTGTACAACGGATATGAATATGAGTTTGAGATCGACGGCACCACGGGCGAGATCATAAAGTGGGAAATCGACCGCGACTGATATCTGAGAAATATCCCGAAACCAAACGCAGCCTGCTTTAATCGATTTTTAATGTTCGATTCATGGACGTTTAATTCCGGAATGATATTTTAAAATCACAAAAGAGATCAATGATAAACAGGAGGAGGACAAAAATGAAAAAGAACAGAAAATTGATAATAACATTAGTTGTTGTGATAGCTGTAGTAGTTGGAATTACCATCTGCGTCTATGCAGGAACCAGGTCAGACAACACGATATCAGGTACGGGAAGTGTTTCGACAACAACGTCTTCATCGGACCAGGGAAACACAATTTCTTCCTCAACCGCGAGTGACACAGCGATCAGCACCGCCGTTTCGGATTACGGCATCCAGGAATCATCGGTCTGCGACCTCGATGTCGAGAAGGAATATGAAGGCGGAAAATATGTCTGGGAAGTTACCTTTGATGCCATGGACAAGAACGACCAGTACTGCGAATTCGAATACAATGTTTCATGTGACGACGGTTCGATAACTAATCATCACAAGGAATATGAAGACCAGGACGACCATTGCGATCATGACGGCTCAGCGGCTTCGACCAGCTCAGGATCGTCGGCATCGTCTTCAGGAACCGTTTAATGTACACCGGAAATGGTTATGAAATAACGCCGGAATGATATGTACCCTCTTTACTGGACATCCGGTAAGGAGGGTATTTTCATGCGCTACTCATACGAGTTCAAAAGAAAATGTATCGAAATGTATCGCGACGGGGTCTATCCGGAAACTCCGGAGGGGAT
>JBMNUZ010000003.1:0-196671 GCA_050946535.1 Anaerovoracaceae bacterium | reverse complement strand
TATTATTACAACAATGAGCGGATCCAGAAGAAAACAAATTGGATGCCCCCTGCAAAGTACAGGGAAGCATCCATGTGTTAGGTTTGGCTCCTAGATCAATGTGTCCAGTTTTCTGGGTACATATCATTATTACGGCTTTTAACAAACCTGGATTTCAACTTGCAGATTATTTGAATGGAACATTTCTCTCACAAAACGAACCTTATATATAATAGGAACAAATTGTTCCCCGTCATCTTTCCATCTCGCATCTGTCTACTATATATATGTATGCCGCAGCACGACTTTCGCGCCCGTGTTGCGAAAAGATGGAAAAAATGACATATAAATGGTTAGCTTAAACTAAATCAATGATCACTGATCAATGATCGTTAAGAATAAATCATTTATTCATTTCTTGGTTCTAACTTAGCCTTTCTGGTTAATAGTGTCAATTACCCGTGTGATATGTCCAAATTGATACCGAAGAAAGTGCTTGGCATGTTCAATTTTCAATTTCCCTACACTTTTCCTATATTTTCTTATTCCAAAAATACCATCCTGTTAAATTAAGGGTGGTATTCCCCGTGTACTTGTGTGTCACATTTTCTTAAAATCAATTTTGCCGTCAACGGTTCACAGGATACCTTTCGATTTCACTTGAAATTACAGGCTTTGCGCGTTTTTCTGCTAAATCCTGGCTCAGCTGATTCCCGTCCCGAATCCGCGCTCACGGTCTAAAATGTACAAAATTACTTCAGCAAATACTCAGGTAGAAAAGCATTTCCGGACGTGATTCCGTGCATAACAAAAGAGCGTATAAAGCAAAGAGCGTGTAAAGAAATGAATGTCATTTCTTTACACGCTCTCTACGTCGTATCTGATATTTAATTTCCTAACAAATGTTCAGATTAACATTCATATCATATATGTATTTATTTCGTCTCTTTATTTGATCTCTTCTCCGCAGTCCTCTCCGAGGGATTCTTCTATCGGCTCGAGACGTCCGCATCTGTCGAGGATGTCCAGATAGATCATCAGTTCAGCTTTTGAACCTATTCTCAGTTTTTTATAGATGCTGCGGTTGTGCTTGCGGACCGTGTTGATCGTTACGCCGAGCAGATCCGGCAGATCCGCTATTTCATATCCATTAATATAGTACAGCAGGACTTTTCGTTCCATCTGCGTCAGTTCGACGATATGGCTCGTGAAGTCGTCCATCATCTCGGAAAGTTCCTCAGGAAGCTCTTCGATGTTTTCTTCCGAACCGTCGTCATTATCATCGGAAAGTATTACCTGATCGAACTGATCTACGGCGATCTTCATCGTCTCAGCACTTACGACCAGAGGTTCGTCCGTTTCAGCGTCATACGGGAAATCGGCAATGTTGAAGAGCTCGTCGAGTGTCTTCACGTTTTCAGGAATCCTGACGAAAGTCAGCCTGATCGGAATCTTTATCTCTTTTTCCCCTTCTTCCTCTTCTTCGAATACAGTCCATGTGCTCTCGAATCGTCTTTGCAGTTCTTTCTCCAGATCATCGGCTTTCCACGGACTGTCCTTGTAGACCGGTATAGCAAAAGTACCGCGTTCGCAGTAGTAAATGTTAAGCCGGCCGTGAAGACCTTTCATATAATTTCCTATAGATGCCATCAGCCGCTGAAACTCTTCGTTGCTCATCGTCGCTGCTCTGAAATACGTAGTACGGTCGATCGTTATGAGCAGCACGCCGAACGAGACCTTGTTGTCCAGGTCGCCCTGAAGATGGCGCTGCATGGTCAGACGGTTGTACGTCTGCGTCGCGTTGTGGTAAACCCAGTTCTGATTGTCCAACGTGATTAGTACCATAAATATACCGACCGTCTCGAAGAAAATATTGAATCTCTCCGTCGGGACCCAGATATTCTGAACGAAGGTAGGTACCGAACAGAAAATGATCAGGAAAACGATCGCGTTTTTCTGTTCGCGGCTCAGACGGTGGAAGTTCTTGTAGGCAACGTACGCGATAACTATACAGTACACCAGGCCTCCCATAGGCACCGTGAAGAAGTAATACGGTCCGAGGGTGAACGCCCCGCTTGCATCATAATAGAAGACATTTTGTCTGATCGGCCCTATGAGAACCGGCAGAACGGTCAGGAACAAGAAAGGCAGCACGAAAAGCACACGTATCACTTTCCCCATATTGTGGTTCATGCCGGTAAAATTGATGAAATACCAGGTGATCAGAGGGGACATGCTGAGATGCGAAATCATGAAGGTACACTGTACCGTCGTCCGCACAAGAACAGAATAACCTGCCGGATTGGAATCCATGATGCAGCAGACGATATCGGTGATAATCGCTATAGTGTTTACGATCAGTACGGCCATAAACAGCTTGCTGTTTTTGCGGCGCATGTCTTTTCTTGTCACGAGTACGTAATAGGATAGAAATACAATTACTAGCGCACAAACGCTGTATGAATAATTGTAAAACACAGGATTATTCATCAGATACTCTCCTCTCAACATCTTCATTTTACAAACAAAACAGGAAGATATCAAGGTTATTAGCGATAACAAAATAGATATTAGCATATCAGACAAATTTATGCAAGAAATTTGGAATGTATTCATGAGATAATAAAGCAGCCAGTCTGTATACACGGCTGCTAAAATGGTCGCGAGGCGTTGAATTGATTGCTCTGCGCGGATCTGTCTGCGCGGGAATTTTTATTAGTGAGCCTGCGAATGTAAAGGCGATGTAAAAAAAGCGCTGTCCCGCCGGCCTGTATGCCGTACAAAACACGCGCTTAAATGCAAATATTCTTTTTTCACTGGTGTTACGTCTGTATTTCTCCGAATGACGCCGATGACGTCAGCCTGATCCCGGAGGATTCGATGCGCGTCAGACGCCTGAAGACTCGTTCTCTTTCTGCGCCTGAATGACTCTGGTGTAGCCGTCCGCGCCGTACTGCAGGGTACGGTTGATTCTGCTGATCGTAGCTGTGCTCGCTCCTGTTTCGGACTCGATCTCGCTGTATGTCTTATGCTCTATCAGCAGCTTCGCCACTTCGAATCTCTGCGCCATAGCGTGTATTTCCTTGACCGTGCAGAGATCTTCGAAAAACCTGTAGCAGTCCTCGAGATTGTCCAGCGTCAGCATTGCCTTAAAGAGCTCGTCTGTTTCCTCCGATTTCAGCTTTGTCTCGAAAGCCATTTGTTCACTTCCCTCCCTGATAAGATTATTTATTTGAATATATGAAACGAATTCTGCTTTTACACTTCACAGTATTATACACTAAAGCGCGAAGTAACTCAACCGGCAAGAAGGAATTCCCTCATGTATACAGAACATTACAGCTTAAATCCGCAAGCTTTGATCAATTATTTTGAATTTTTTGTCAGGCGATGGATATCGGATTGTCAGGCATTGGAAAGGTGGTAATGGAGGACTGGCTGGCGGCGAAGCGCTGCAGTCAGCAGCGCTCGAGTATCTCTTTGATAATGAGCTGCACGCTCGATCTTCCGTTCCAGCGGTCGACGCAGATCTCGGCCACTGCATCGAGCGTGTCTCCTGCGGTTACAGTGTCGTAGCCGTCTATTTCGTTGTCGAACACGACGGCATCTAGTCTGCCGGAAGACGTCCTGCAGACGTATTTTCTGTACTGCCCGCTGGCACCCATCGAGTAGACGTCGGTTACTTCAAGCCCTTCGACCGTGAACAGCGGCCTCTCGTTTCCGCATCCGAAAGGCTCCATCATCTCGAGCTGCAGCGCTAGATCCAGACTGGCGTCGTCAGCTTTTATTACTGCAGCGGTCTCTATCTTCCTTTCGAGAACGTCAGGATCAGCCTCTATTATTTTCTTCATGTCGCTGTTCAGTATGCCGCGCAGCTTCAGGCCGTTCTCCTCGCTGATAGTGAAGCCGCAGGCCGCCGCGTGTCCGCCGAACTTTTCGAACAATTCAACGTGTGCATTGAGCATGCGGAAGATATCGACTCCGTCGACGCTGCGTCCCGTACCCTTCAGGTATCCCTCCGGAGACGTCGGCGCCATGATGATGACCGGCTTGTTGTATTTCTCCTTGAGCTTTCCGGCCGCTATGCCCATGACTCCTTCGTTCGCATCCTCTGCAATATATACAATGAACGGATCGTCCGCCAGATTTTCATCTATGTACTGCACTCCGCTTTCGAAGATCGCGTCCTGAAGGCTTCTGCGCTCGCTGTTGAGAGACTCCAGCTTTTGCGCGCGCTTCATCGCTTCGTTTTCGTCTTCTGCTCTCAGGAGTTCGACGCTCTCATCGGCGGTTTCCAAGCGGCCTGCGGAGTTGAGCCTCGGTCCGATCCTGAATGCAATGTCGTATGAGCTCAGCGTCGCGAGATCTGTCGACGACGTCCTGAGAAGCGCGTTCATGCCCGGGCGCTCCTGCTTTCTGATGCGGTCGATGCCGTACTTGACGAACGTCCTGTTTTCGTCGGTCAGCGGGACGACGTCCGCTACAGTCGCAACTCCTGTGAGATCCAGGCAGTGATAGAGGACGTTTCTGGGAATATCGAGTCTCGTCCGCAGAGCCTGCGCGAGCTTGAAAGCAGTGCCGCAGCCGCAGAGATCGCGGTAAGGGTACGTCTCTCCCTCCTGCTTCGCGTCGATCATTATGCAGTCTGGCTTTCTGTCGGGATCCACGCGGTGATGGTCTGTAACCACGATGTCCATTCCGAGCTCTTTTATGTGGGCCGCTTCTTCTCTGGCCGTGCATCCGGTATCGACGGTGATCACGAGAGAAACTCCGTCGGCGTGCATTTTGTCCACGGCTCCCATGTTCAGGCCGTATCCCTCGGTGAAACGTGACGGTATGTAATATGTCAGGTTTTCCGTAACGCTTCCGAGGATTTCCGACAGCAGCGTCACCGATGTGACTCCGTCCACGTCGTAGTCGCCGTAGATGCATATGCGTTCGCCGTCTTTGACTGCCTTTACGATTCTGTCACAGGCTTCGTTCATGTTTTTCAGCAGAAATGGATCGTATGTACTCTGCGGAACCGGCGACAGATACTCCTTGATCTGTTCCCTGGTTACGATGCCTCTGTCTGACAATATCTTTTTTATTATTGGATTGAGCTTCATCTTCATATCAGTATCTGTATTTGTATCTATATATATGTATCGATTTCGCTGTCGATCTTGTCATCGACTTCATTATTGAATTCGTTTTAGATCTCGCTGTCGATCTAGTTCATATCGATCTCTTTATTATCGATCTCGTTTCGATTCCGTTTTCGCCTGCGTTAGTGATGCCGTCATCGATTTCATTATCAATTTTGTTGTCGATCTCGTCATCGATTTCATTATCTATCACAGCAAAGACGGCCCCGCAGGGCCGCCCCTTGTAATCTATATTATTAACAGTCTCTAGAGGTAATTCATAGGGTTCGTCGTCGATCCGTTTATTCTGACTTCGAAGTGGCAGTGCGGACCTGTCGACTGGCCTGTGCTGCCGACGAGAGCGATGTTCTGTCCTCTCGTAACTTTCTCGCCGGTGCTTACCAGCAGCTTGCTGCAGTGGCCGTAAAGCGTGACGACACCGCCGCCGTGGTCTATCATGACGCAGTTTCCGTATCCGCCCTTGGTCGACGCATATATTACAGTTCCGTCGTTGGCGGCGAGAATCTGCGAGCCCTGGGACGCGCCTATATCGATGCCGGAATGGAACTTGTAAACGTGAAGGATAGGATGGTACCTGTTGCCGTACTCCGAAGTTATTCTGTGTGACGAAGGCACAGGCCAGAGCATCGTCGAACCTGAATAAGTCGAATCCGAGGATGTGCTCGCTTCGATCTCTCCCTGCTGGATTTCCGAGGTAATCTGCTGAGCTTCTTTATTGAGCTCGTCGATCTGAGCCTCGAGGGCTTCGTTGTCTTGAGCCACCTGCTGTTCGAGCTCTTCTACATCAGCTTTTTTGGACTCAAGCTCGCTTTCTCTCTGTTTCTTCTCGTTCTGCTGTTCCTTCAGCTGTTCCTGGAGTTTCTCCAGCGTATTCTTCTCGTCCTCGATCGCGCTGTACTGAGTCTTCATCTGCTCGAGCACTTTCTGGTCGTTCGAGTAGATCAGCTGGATCATGTCGAGGTTGGAGATCAGCTCAGTAATATCGGACGAACCGAGCAGTACTTCGAGTATTCCTGTTTCTCCGCTCTTGTACATCGCCCGGAGACGCTCGTTGAGGTCGTTGTTCTGTTTGGATATCTTGGCCTTCTGATTATCGAGATTTTCCTGGGCTTCCTGTATCTCAGTCTCCTTTTTTGCAATCTCTTCGTCCGCAGCGCTTATCTCCTCCTCGATCTGCGAAATCTGAGAATTGATGCTGTCGATCTGCTCGATGAGACTGTTCTGTTTTTCCTGACCTTCCTTAAGCTGATTCTGAGCATCCTGCAGCTGATCCTGAATACTGCTGCTCGATGTGGCGGCGGATACCGCTGGCGGCACGGCCGCAAACACCATCACAAGCGTGAGAACCAGTGCAGTTATCTTCTTTCTTTTCAAGTGCAACCCTCCTTGCGGATTGATTCTCCGGCGACGCTGTTATATTAATATTGCTGTATTGCTGTGAAACAGCCCTGACCCTGCAATGTTCCGGCTATGTTCCGGCTACGTTCCGGCTATGTTCCGGCTGCGTTCCGGTAATGATCTGACCATGATCCGGCTGTTAAACAGCTTTAAAATGTTAAAATCTATTAACAATAGATTATCATACTTCGAGTTATTTATGTATCTAAGAATTTCCCTGGCATTCTGACGACAGAAGCATATTGCCTGCAGACTATTACGTGTCGAGGAATCTCCTCATGGAAATGATGCTTCCGATGGCGCCGATGCTGATTCCGAGCGCGAGGAAAATCACTATCACGTTTAATACGAGGCTGGATACCGGAATCAGACTCGTCGAAAACATGACGAGTATCTTCTGCGACGAATTCTGCACGAACGCGGAGTATAAACCTCCGACGATAGCCGACGAAATCAGCGCCGCTATTATTCCTATGATTATGCCTTCGGTGAGGAACGGACCCCGGATGAACCAGTTGGTCGCCCCCACGTATTTCATTATCCTTATCTCACGCCCCCGGGCAAGCACTGTCAGTTTTATGGTGTTGGCCACGACCACGATAGATACAATAACCAGGAATATGATGACTACGAGCGCTCCGATCTGAATCGCGTTCGTTATCTTCAGTATCTTGTTTATCTCGTCCTGACGGTACGCGACGTCCTCTGCCCCGTCCATATTTTCGGCGTAACTGACGAGCCGGTCCGCGTCCTCGATATTATTAACCCTGACCTGCAGAGATGCCGGAAGCGGGTTCTCCGTAAGACCGTCGAGCAGATAAGCATTGTCGCCCCATCTTTCCTTCATGATCTCCATCGCCTGGTCTTTGCTGACGTACTCGACGCTCTTGACGTAATCGAGATTTTCGAGCTCGTCTTTCATGTCGTTTATCTGAGTCTGCGTAACGCTGTCTTCCAGGTAGATCTCGACCATGTCGAATTCCTCCTGAGCGTTCCTTGTCATGATATTGACATTTACCGCGAGTATCAGGAAAAGCCCAAGAATGAGCATCATTGCTGTAATGGAAAAAAGCGACGTGAACATCATCGTCTTGTTTCTGGCGGTCTGTTTGAACGCCTGTTTTATAGTATATGCGAGAGATCTTATCATTTATCGTCACCGTGCCTGATGCTGCTGCTTTGCCTGATGCTGTTGTTCAGAGACGGAGCGTCACTTTCGTTTTCATCTTCTATTTCGATTTTATTCTTGTTTTTCAATGCTTTAAGCCTCTGCTGATACCTGCGCTCCCTTACGCGCTGCTCGAAACTGTCCGCATCTACGGCCTTCCGCAGATTGTTGTCCACAGAACGCTTCCTTATATACAGTCCTTCTTCGTCGTCTCTGACGATTCTGCCTTTCTCTATCTGGATAACCCGCTTTTCCATCCTGTCGACGATGTCCTTCGCGTGCGTGACCATGACTACCGTCGTTCCCCTTAGATTGATCTGGTTCAGCAGGTTCATGATCTCCCACGACTTTTCAGGATCGAGATTTCCGGTAGGCTCGTCGGCGATGAGTATCTTGGGATTGTTGACGATAGCCCTTGCGATCGCTACTCTCTGCGCCTCTCCTCCGGAAAGTTCCTCCGGGTAATGATCGGCCTTTTCGCTGATACCGACCAGATTGAGAATATGAGGCACCTGCTTTTTGATGAGTTTTTTCTTCTGGTGAACTGCTTCCATGGCGAAAGCTACATTTTCATAGACTGTCATTCTGCGGAGCAGCCTGAAGTCCTGAAATACAATCCCGATATTTCTTCTGTAATATGGAATTAGTCTGTTTGGAAGAGTGTTTACTTCGTAATCGTCGAAAAGAATCCTGCCTTCGTCCGGAACAATCTCCCTCAGGATAAGTTTTATGAATGTCGTTTTTCCGGCGCCGCTCGGTCCTACCAGGAACACGAACTCGCCGTCGCTGATACGTATATTAACCTCAGAAAGACCGTTTCCCTCGGGATAATTCTTAGAAACGTTAATAAACTGAATCATCTATGTCCCCTTTTGCTTTCTGATAAAAAAGCTTTTACATCTTTGATCTTTGATTTTTACAATATTTTAATTATAATGATTTTTGCAGTAAATAACAACACACGTATTATATAAAGAAAGGAGATTTCCCAAATGGATGTAGAATCAGTAAAGTCGATGATCCGCCGGGATGTGCTCCGCAGACGCAGCACAATTTCATCCGTCGAGATAGAGGACTGCAGCGAAAACGCAGGCGAAGCGGTAAAATCTTTTATCGAGGAAGTAACCGGCCGCAGTCTCGATGAGCTTACCGTGATGTCATATATGTCATATAAAACCGAATTTCCTACGAAGTCTGTAAACCAGATGCTGCTCGATTCGGGCGCGCGTCTCGCCGTACCTTATACCGGGCCGGATTTCAGCATCACGGCGTGTCTTGTAGATTCGCTGGAAGACCTTGCACCGTCGTCAATGGGAATTCCAGAGCCTGACCCTGAAAAGACGGATCACATAACGCCTGAAGACGCGGATATAATCCTGATGCCAGGCGTCGCATTCGACAAGAGCGGATCGAGGGTCGGATACGGAAAGGGCTGCTACGACCGCTTTCTCGGCATGTGCGAAGGAAAGCTTCCTATTCTCGCCGCCCTCGCGTGGGCAATACAGATCGTCGAAGACATTCCGCAGGATGAAAACGACATCAAATGCGATTACATATTTACCGAAAACGGAGTAATCAGATGCCACTGATCTGACACACGCTTCTGATTCTGTCCGACAATCCGCACAGCGGCTCCATGAGCTGCCTGCGGATTTTTTCATTTCTGTAGGGATTGACTCCGAGATATTCGTATCTGTAGACGAGTTCTGGATCGGCAGGCGGCAGAAACACGGCGTCGTATGTGCCGAGGAACCTCAGTATTTCCGAACCGTCGACGCCGCTGTTCATTCTGTTGACCGCGTATATAACCGGCACGCCGCATTCTTTAATAATCCTGAGGCTCTCCGCCGATCTCGCCATCTTGCTCGGCAGCGGGTCCGCGACTGCGATAACCGCGTCGAGGTACTTGTGTATGAAGCTCTGCTCCTCCGCAAGTTCTCTGCACGTGTATTTTCTCAGTACGAAAACTCCTTCGAGCCTGTCTGCAAAAGACGCTCTGGCCTCGGAAACAGCGCAGTCGGCTGCTGGTGAGCCGTCCGAAACAGCCCAGCAGATGCCCTCGTCCTCGTTGATAGTAAGCAGTTCTGAACCATCCGCGGCAGGTCTCGATCCGGAAAACTCTTCCGATCTGCGAAGCTCCTCCGGTCTGCAAAACTCCTCCGGTCCGGGAAACTCTTTCGGCTCATCGAACGGACCTCGTCCCTGGAATCCTGAATAAACTCCTCCGGGAAAGTCCTCCTGCTCTTCATGAGCAATATTTTCGTCTGCCTCCCGTTCTCCTGCCGCAGCCGCATGTGGATCTGACTGAGTTTCCCCGATCCGGATTTCCTCGTCCATCTCGCGATACATCGCCGTCACGTCTTTGAAGCCGCCGTCCGGAAATCTGCTGCCGAGCGAAAGCGCGCGGTAAAAATACGGATCGCCCGGCGAGTAGACTGTAACGAGCCCTCCCGTACCGAGCAGTTCGGAAGCCAGCTCTTCCGCGAGCATCATCGTGATCAGCTCTGCCCCGGAATCGTCCGTAAGCCCTGCGATGCCTATTCTGCAGCGGGATATTCCTGCAGTTTCTGCTTCCGCTGGTACGATATCACCGCTCGTGTTTTCAGATTCCACCGCCGTAAGGCCGGCCGCCGCCAGCTCGCGCTCGAGACTTCTCGGGCGGCCGGGATCTCCTACTATAACATCTGTCTTTTCGGACGCAGCTCGCTTTCTGATAGCCGCCGCCGTAAAGCTGCTGCTCAGACAGGCTGGATCCACTATTATAATATCAGGCTTGCCGCTCTCGCCGCTGTCGAAGACGGAATCGGCCGAACCATCGCAGACGAAGTCTGCCGATCCGCTGTACTTATCGATCAGCTTTCTGTACTGAGAGGCTCTTGAAGTCATTATTCTTATCAGCATCTTTACCCCTGATACACCTCAATCCCTTCTTTCCGCCGGTATGCGGGCATGTACCATTTTTTGATGCCGCGGCCGGCGCTTTTCTTTTTCATGTAAAATATATCATTTCTTACATATTATGTCAATATGCAGACGAAAAAAGAGCCTGCGCTGCATGTTCCTGAATTCCTGTAACGGTACACGGCTGCGCCGGCCTCACAAAATAACTTCCCAGATCTGGTTAAAAGCTGCTTCGGCACGATATTACTTACCGGAGCTGATTCAGAGCGGCTTCAACAAGATATTACTTCCTGAAAGCTAGTTCACAACGGCTTCAGCACGATATTCCTTACCAAAGCTGGTTTTGAAACTTGTTTACAGCAACTTCAGAATGATATTGCTTACTGAAGCTGATTCAGAGCGGTTTCAGTACTATATTACTTTTCGTAGCTGATCCATAAGCTTGTTTACAGCGACTTCAGATAGTTGATCTCATTCTGCGAAAGCTTCTTGTATCTGCCCGTCTTGAGATGCCCGAGCTGCAGATTTCCGTACGCCGTGCGCGTGAGCTTGATTACCGGGTGCCCGACGGCGTCGAACATCCTCCTCACCTGGCGGTTTCTTCCTTCTATGATCTTCACCTCTACTACTGACGAAGAATCATTCTGGCTCAGTATCTCGACGTCAGCAGGTGCTGTCTTTCTTTCGTCTCCTATGTCGACGCCGTGCCTCAGCTTTTCCGCATCGGCGATGTGGAACATTCCCTTGACCTCTGCTATATACGTCTTTTTCACCTCGCCTGACGGATGCATCAGTCTGTTCGCCATTTCTCCGTCGTTCGTGAGTATAAGAAGTCCGGACGTGTTGTAATCGAGCCTTCCGACAGGGTAGATTCTTTCCCTTACATCCGGCATGAGGTCTATGACCGTGCTTCTGCCTCTGTCGTCGTTCACCGACGTGATATATTCCACCGGCTTGTTGAGCATGTAGTAGACGAGCTTTTTCTCCGGCTTTATCACCCTGCCTTCGACTTCGACGACGTCGCTGTCCTTCACGTCCCAACCTACAGGTGCCACGGTACCGTTCACTTTTACGCGTCCGGCTGCGATGAGCTCGTCCGCCTTGCGTCTGGAAACGACGCCGCAGTGTGCAATATATTTATTTAATCTCATATTTTTGAACTCCCGTCCATAAATCAATATTTTCCTGCCCGTGTCCCCCTGCGGGCATCGCAGAATAATGTTCATCTTCTCCTGAAGGATGACAGCAGAGAAGATAATTTCTTCTTTTCATCCGCCGGAAGGAGATTGCTGTCTGAAAAGATCAGACTCTCTTTCTGCTTTCTCGTGAGCTTCTTTATGTGTGCTTCACGGCTGAGCGCAGATCCTCTGTCCGGAGCCGTTTCGAAATATACCAGCGTGACAGGGCGTCTGGTCTTGGTATACCTGGCTCCGCGCCCGCTGTTGTGTGTTTTCAGCCTCGCCTGTACATCGGTCGTCCAGCCCGTGTACAACGTTCCGTCGGAACACAGCAGCATGTAGACATAGCTGCCTTTATTAGTCATGACCTTCGTTTTTTCTCTTTCTGAGCATGAGGTTCCTGACGGCTTCCGGACCTTTCACGCTGCCTTCGATAACGTGGTGCAGCTGCTCCGTGATCGGCATCTCGACGCCGAGCTCGCCAGCCAGCTGATAGACGGCTTCTGTCGTATGAATGCCTTCCACGACCATTCCGACGTGTTTTATGGCTTCATCAGGCTCCTCTCCTTTTCCGATCAGTATGCCGCAGCGCCTGTTTCTGCTGTGCATGCTCGTGCACGTAACTATCAGGTCGCCGAGACCCGCGAGGCCCATGAAAGTCAGCTTCTTTCCGCCTAGTTTCTCGCCAAGGCGAGCCATTTCCGCGAGTCCTCTCGTCATAAGGGCTGCCTTCGCGTTGTCTCCGTAACCCATTCCGTCTGAAATTCCGGCTGCGAGCGCAATGATGTTTTTGAGGGCTCCGCCCACTTCGACGCCGATGACGTCGTCGTTCGTGTAGACACGCATGGACTCAGTCATGAAAAGATCCTGAATGAGTTTTGCATCCTCTTCGTTTTCCGAAGCGGCTGTGAGCGTAGTCGGCATCAGCCTGCCGACCTCCTCGGCGTGGGAAGGACCCGAAACGACTACAAACGGCAGATCGGATCTGATCTCCTTAGCTATTTCGGAGATGCGCTTGTGGGTGCCGAGCTCTATACCCTTCGCGCAGTTGACTACGATTGTATCGTCACCGAGATATCCGGACGCATTTGTAAACGTCTCTCTGAACGCCTGCGCGGGGACGACGAAGATGACTATTTTCCTGCCTCTGACCGCGTATTCGAGATCGCTCGTGATTTCTATCTGCTCAGGAATATGAACGCCTGCCAGGTACTTCGTATTTTCCCTCGTCTGGTCGATTTTTTCCATCATCGAGTGGTTCCGGCCCCAGAGCACCACGCCGTGGCCTCCGGACGAAAGAGAGACAGCGACAGCCGTACCCCAGCTGCCTGCTCCTACAACGGCGACGGTCTGTTTCTGATTGTTATTTGTCACTGCTATTCTCCTTTCCACTCTTTCCTTCTAATTTATCTTCTGCTGGCTCCGCTTCCTCAGCGGAATCACCGCTTTCCGGGGAACCAGCCGTTTCAGGCTCTGCTGCCCCAGTGCTGCCCTGAGAATCTGCCTCGGTTCTGTTATTTCGCGCCGTGCCGGTCTCACCAGCTGATGACTGGCTCATGTCCTGCTCTGCAAGATCGGGTTCACTCTCTGAAGTGTGGCCGCTGTCCAGCGAACCAGCCTCTTCCGGCTCTGCTGCCTCGGTTCTGTCATTTTGTGCCTGTTCAGGCCCTCCGGCTTCAGTCGGCTTTCCGGCCGCTGACGCTTTCTTCTTTTTCTCGTATTTCTCGAAGAACGATATCTTAGGCTCCTCGTGCCGGGCGATCCTTACGAGATTGCCGCGGTGGCGCCATATTACCAAAAATCCGACGAAAGCGCCCCATATTGCGAAATACGGTCCTCTCGTAATGCCGAACAGCACCGGAACGCCGATGGCTGCTGCGACCGAACCGATTGACATACGCTGCGAAATGAACGCTCCGGCTCCTGCTATAAGCAGCAGGCAGAGTCCGATCTTCCAGTCGATGAAGAGTATGGCTCCGAAGCCGGTCGCAATGCCTTTGCCGCCTTTGAACTTGTAGATCACAGGAAATATGTGGCCGAGGAATGTCGCCGTGCCGCAGACGTACATCCAGATGCCGCCGTCAGACAGGGCCCAGCCTATTGCGGATCCTGCAACACCCTTCAGGATGTCTACAAGCAGGACTATCGCCGCTGCTTTAGGTCCGATCTCTCTCAGCGTATTGGTCGTGCCGGGATTGCCGCTTCCGGCCTTCCTTATATCGACACCGTAAATGTGCCCCATAATAGTTGCGGGCGAGATGTTTCCCAGAAAATAGCTGACGACCGCGCCGGCGATCATACTCCATGAAATAGCATCAGTCAATGTTCTTTTCTCCCTTCTCCCTGAATACGAATTTCAGCGACGTACCGCTGAAATCGAAAGCCTCGCGGAGTTTATTCTCAAGATATCTGGAATATGAAAAGTGCATGAGACTGCGATTGTTTACCTGAAACGAAAACAGCGGCGGTTTCACTCCGACCTGCGTCACATAATAAATTTTGAGCTGTTTGCCCTTGTCCGAAGGAGGCTGGCGCATCATGACAGCATCCTCGATGACAGCGTTGAGCTGGCCGGTCGGGATCCTGAAAGCCCTGTTCCCGGCTATTTTCTTTGCGAGGGCGAGCACGTTGAGCAGTCTCTGTCCCCTGACCGCGGAAATGAATACTATCGGAGCGTAAGGCATAAATACAAGCTCCGATCTGATCTTTTTTTCAAATTTCGACATCGTGTGTGAATCTTTGTCCACAAGATCCCACTTGTTGACGGCTATGATGACGCCCTTTCCTGCTTCGTGCGCCATGCCGCCTATCTTTTTATCCTGCTCGGTCACACCCTCCGGAGCATCTATCATCAGCACGCACACATCGCTCCGCTCTATCGCGGAAATCGATCTGATCACGCTGTATTTTTCTATGTTTTCGCTGATGTTCTTCTTGCGCCTGATGCCTGCCGTATCTATAAGTGTGTACTGCTGCCCTTCGTATTCGAAAGGCAGATCGATCGAGTCTCTGGTCGTCCCGGCTATATCGCTTACGATTACACGGTCCTCGCCGGTTATGGCGTTTACGAGCGACGATTTTCCGACGTTAGGACGTCCTATCACGGCTATCTTGATATTTTCCGTATCGTCGTCCTCTTCATCCTGCTCCGGAAAACTCTCCGTGATCCTGTCGAGGAGATCGCCGAGACCGAGCATGTTCGCCGCCGACACCGGCAGAGGATCTCCGAGGCCGAGCTCGTAAAAATCGTAATAGGAATCAGGCAGTTTGGCGGTATCCGATTTGTTTACCACCAGTATCACATTTTTCGATCTCTTCTGAAGCATTTCGCCGACTTCTCTGTCTGCCGACGTCATTCCGGCCTTTCCGTCGACGATGAACACTATGACGTCTGCCGTCTCGATAGCTATTTCCGCCTGCGCCCTCATCTGAGAAGGTATTATCTCATCGGAACTGTTGTCTATGCCTCCGGTGTCTATCAGCACGAACGGAATTCCTCTCCACTCGGCGTCGGCGTAAATCCTGTCACGCGTCACGCCAGGAGTGTCTTCCACGATCGAAACCCTTCTGCCCACAAGTCTGTTGAAGAGGGTCGACTTTCCCACGTTCGGCCTTCCTACAACAGCCACTACAGGTTTGCTCATTATTTTTATCCTTTCTGTAAGGCCTGCCCGGTGTGCCGGGCAGGCCTGAAATCATCCTTCATTCTCTCCGGATCAGCCTTCATCGTCCTGAGATCCGGATTCTTCTCCGGCCGATTCTCCTGCCGTCTCATTGTCTTCATCTGCACCTTCGGACGGTTCCTCATCCTCATCTGCTCCCGCAGCTGCTTCTTCGTCTCTGCCCGTGAAGAGAGCGCCTTCCCTCTCTCTTTCGTCGTCGTGATTTCCTATGACAGAGCCTGCGAACAGAGCGTCGGCAAACTGGTCAGGGTCGAACGGCTGAAGGTCTTCCATGCCTTCGCCGACTCCGATATATTTTACAGGAATATCGAACTTGTCTGCAAGAGTTATTACGATGCCGCCCTTTGCCGTACCGTCGAGCTTGGTCAGAACGATGCCCGTGATGTCTGTCACATCGTTGAACTGCTCGGCCTGCGAAATCGCGTTTTTGCCTGTGGCAGCGTCGAGCACGAGCAGAGTTTCTCTCGAAGCCTCCGGATATTCGTTCGTTATCACGTTGCTCATCTTTTCGAGCTCGTTCATGAGGTTCTTCTTGGTCTGAAGCCTGCCGGCCGTATCGCAGATGAGCACGTCGATACCCCTCGCCTTGGCGGCGTGGCACGCGTCGTAGATGACAGCCGAAGGATCCGCTCCCTCGGCGTGTTTGATTACAGGCACTCCGACTCTTTCTCCCCAGATCTCGAGCTGCTCGGCCGCGGCGGCTCTGAACGTATCGGCCGCCGCGAACATGACGGATTTTCCTTCCTGCTTCAGGCTGTAGGCGATCTTTGCCATCGAAGTCGTCTTGCCTGTGCCGTTCACGCCTACCATCAGGATTACGAGCGGCAGATCTTCTATGAGCTCGTTGCCGTATTCGTTGGTGATAATATATGAAATGATGTTCTTGATCTGCTGGAGCACGTCCGCCGATTTTTTCAGACCGAGCTTCTTGATATCGTCTCTGAGCTCGTTTACTATTTTTTCGGTAGTCTCCATGCTGATATCCGAAAGGATAAGCGCCTCTTCCAGATCTTCGAGCGTGTCCTCGTCGAAATCCGGACGCTGCATGATTGCGTCTTCGATGCGGCCGATCATGTTGCTTCTGGTGCTTGTGAGTCCTTCCTTCAATTTGGCGAAAAATGATTTTTTCTGTGCCATGTTCTATTCTCCCTGTCTGTCAGCTATTTCCGGAGCGCTGCCGTCCGGTATGCTGCCGTCGGTTTTTTCAAGTGTTATTGTCTGATCCTCGTTATCTGCGAATCTGTAGACGTTTTCTGCTCCGCCGGCAGCCTTACTGTCGCCTGTGATGAGTATGTAGCTTATATCTGGGTTGTCTTCCAGAATCTCTTTGAGCCGCCTCAGGCCGTCCGCACCGAGTTCTCTGTCGACGTTCTCTACGACGACGAGAGATGCCGGCGCCATGCCGTACAGCGCTGCAGCCAGAGCTATGAAAGCGTCCGTCTTCACGCTGTCGTCCTCCCGGAAGATGAGCCTGCTCTTTCCGGCCGGCCTTCTCACTACGATGTCTCCGCTGTTTTCGAGCGTTTCGCTGTTGCTCGTCATCCTGAGCCTGGCTTTTAAATTTTCGTTTCCGGCGCCGAACCGCTTTCTGAAGTCGGCGTCTATCGCCTCGAACATATTCTTGAACTGCGAAGACGAATTGACTTTCATCCTGACTATCTCGTGTTCGAGACGGCCCACAGCTTCTTCTTCCTCGCTGTGCCGGCTGGCCAGCTTTTCCAGGTCTTTCTTGACTTTCTCCAGCTCGGCGACGGAACCGATGTTGACTTCTCCGAGATCCGCCAGAGAATTTCTGATCCGGCCTGATTCCCTCACGCCCTCGCTCAGCACGAATACCGGTTCCTTGTTTTTCAGCGCTTCTGCATATGAGATGCCGTACGATTCCCATATTTCCTTCTTCAGCCCTTCGGCTTCGGCGTCGGACGATTCCTTCCTGACTTCGAGCGCGCGCTTGTCTGTCACGAAATTGATGTATTCCTTCTCGAGGAGTTCTTTTTCTGACATAAGTTTGTCTATCTCGTCCCGTGAATCGTCTATTTCTTCTCTGAGTTTCCCGAGAGCAGTACTCCTCTCGGTGTAGTTCATCTCCTGAATGCGGCATTTCTGTTCGAGCGTATCGCGTTCTCTGCGGGCCGAAGCAAGTTCTTCCTTTACTTCCTCGATATTCTTTTCCTTTGACTTTATATCGGCTTCCGCCGCAGCGATATTATTCCTTATACTTTCGCACGAAGAATCGTTGGCGGCCTTCAGGTTTTCGAGGTTCGACGCTTCGGCGCCGATGTCCTCGCGTTCGTGCTTCAGTTCTCTGATCTTCGCTTCCGTGGATTCGATCTTTTTGTAATTGTCCGAATAGCTCTGTTCCAGCTGTCTGATCGCAATTTCGATCGAATTCTTCTTTTTGCCTAGTTCGCTGAGGCTGCTGTTCCGCTTCTCGAGCTCGTTCTCGATTCTCTTGAGATCGTTCTTCATTGCCGAGATCAGCTTGCCTACCGATTTTATCTTTTCGCCTATGATCTCGCTCTTGTTGGAAATAGCCGATATATCGCTGCTGCACTGTTCGATCTCACCGTCGGTATCGCTGAGATTCTTCTCGAGAACGTCCAGCTCTTCACACGCCCTCTTGTAATCGGAATCGGTGTTGTTGAAATCCTTCTCATATGCGTAAAGCCTGGATTCCGACTCGTGGAGGCGGTTCTTGCGTTCGAAGATGACTGATTCCTTTTCTTTCGTCGAACCGCTTTCGATCCTTCCGTCCTCACAGAGGATCTCGTTGTCGAGCGTGACTATTCTGACGCCGTCGATGTGTCCTGCCGCTTCGGCGTCCTTCAGTGTCTTGAATATCACCGTATTGCCGAGCAGGAATATAAAGGCTTTCGAGTAAGCAGCATCGAAGCTGATGAAATCGAGAGCCCTTCCGAGGTATCCTTCAGCGCCGGTGAATTTCTCCGTGACATTGACATGACTTGTATTTATATCCTTGAGCGGTATGAACACGAGTCTTCCGGCATTTTTCGATTTGAGGAACAAAGACGCCTCTTTTACGCACTGGCTGTCTTCGCAGATGATGCTCTCCGTGTTTCTGCCGAGCGCTCTCTCTATGACGGCTTCGTATCCTCTTCTTACAGTCATCAGCTCTCCGACCGCTCCGTAGATTCCGTTTATAGATGAAGAATCGAGCAGAATTCTGGCCGATTCGCTGTAGCCTTCGTAATTTTTATCGAGGTCCAGCAGGACGTCGTGACGCGTCCTCTCCTCGTTCATATTCTTGAAAGTGAGCTCTCTCTTCGTCTCGAGCTTCGATATTTTCTTCTTCTGCTCGCCGATTTCATCCACGATCGAACTGCGGCGGACAGCGAGCTGATCTTTCTTTGCTTCGAGGGAATCTATCGTGCGGAGATCCGATCTGTGCACTGCTTCATCCGGAAGCTCGTCCTCCCTCGCCTCGATGCTGTTGATCAGGCCCTCGCGCTGATCGTTCAGAATCCTTGCGATCCTCGATTCGCCTTCGTACCCGGCAGTGACAGCAGCCAGATTTCTCTGCTCTATGCTGATCTGCGATTTTATCTCTTCTTCTTCGTTTTTCAGGGATGCGAGCGCCGATTTCTGCTTTTTAAGGAGATCGCTGTTCTGTTCGCTCTTCCTCCTGTTATTCGTGATATTGCCTGCTATCTCAGCGCCCTTCTTGTCGAATTCCCTGAGAAGCTCTCTGTCGCTGTCGGCTTTATTCCTTAAACTGACGCAGTCGGAGTTGATCACATCGATATTTTCGGTGATCGTATTTATACTTCCTTCCACGACGTCGATCTCGGCCTTCGTGTCGTTTATGCCGCTCATGAATCCCATCGACTTGTCACGGTTGTCAAAGTCCTCGGAGTCGAGTTCCCTGATTCTGTTCTTCTTTCCGAGAATAGTATTTTCCTTTGCACTGCGCTCTTCTTCGTTTTCGGCTATGCGCTGCTCGAGCTCATGTATCTGTATGTCGTCGAGATAGCTGCTGCGTTCGCACTGTTCGATCTTTCTCAGCACGATATTGATTTCATTCGTCCTCAGCTGTTCGTTGAGCGTCCTGTAATCCTTTGCCCTTATGGCTTCTTCCTGAAGAGAGTTTTTCTTTTCTTCGCATTCTTCATAGACCGAATTGATGCTTTTCAGATTTTCTCTTCTGGCGGCAAGCTCAGTCTCAGCCTCTGCGATCTTTTCCTTCGTCTCTGATAATCCTGAAGCCTGTTCGATCATGTACGAAAGGCTGCCGTATCTCGAAGTCACTATATCCGTAACCGTATTGTGGTCCAGGACGGAATAACCGTACAGGCCCGCTCTGTCCGCCGATTTTCTCACATCGTCTCTGGTGCATTCGTCTCCGTCTGTGTAGAAGACGCTTCTGCCGTCGGAATACATACGGCGCGAAACCAGCTTCGTATCCTGTCCGTCCGCGATGGTTAGCGACACTTCTGCGTAAGGTGCCTGGCGTCTGGAAGAATTTCCGTTGAAAATTATGTCGCTGACGCTTTTCATCCTGTCAGACGGCCTGTCAGTCAGGAAGCACAGAGCGGCAGAGATATCCGATGCCGCATCACTGTCTGAATCCAATACTACGGCGCTTCCGCCCGAAAGATCTATGCTGACCTGGTCTGCGAACGACCTGAATCCGCTCATCGTCAGCTTTTTAACTGTCTTTTTGCTCATTTTCTACCTCTGCTGCCACGGGTTCGCCGTTTTCATCAGCTTCCATCGAGCGGAGAGCCATTCTGGCAGCATGCTGCTCCGCCTGTTTCTTCGTCTTTCCGTTTCCTCTGCCGAGGATCTCTCCGTTGTTTCGTACTTCTGCTTCAAACGTCTTGTCGTGATCCGGCCCCGATTCGCCGATGACAGCGTACTCGAGATGCGCCTGACCGCCGGCGTTCAGGACTTCCTGAAGCCTCGACTTGTAATCGTTGCTGAGTCTGCCGTGAAGGGCGTCGTCGATCACGTCGCTGAACAGCCTGAGGATTACATCCCTCACCGCGGGATATCCTCCGTCAAGAAAAACAGCGCCGAATACCGCCTCCAGGGCATCGGCTTCAAATGCTTTGTGTCCCAGTGCGACCGCATTAGTCTTTTCTCCGTTGCCCAGCAGGACGTATCCGGCCAGTCCTATTTCGTCAGCTTTTCTGATCAGTGATTCCTCACACACGACAGAAGCTCTGAGCTTGCTCAGAGTACCTTCTTCCTGCTCTCTTTCAAGGAAGTAGAGCTTTTCAGCTATCACTGCGTCGAAGAAGGCGTCTCCGAGAAACTCCAGTCTTTCGTTGTTTGCGCTGTAGCTCATGTTGTGCTCGTGCGCATATGAGCTGTGAACGAGTGCGTTTCCAAGCAGGTCTCTGTTCTTGAATCTGTATCCGAGTTTTTCACTCAGCACGTCGAGATTTCTGCTCAACTATTAAGCCCCCTTGTTTGCTGCATCGGCCTTGTCATCTTGTTTCGCCGCGTTTTCAAGGCCGTATTTCGCCACGTTCTGGTCGATTATTCCTACTACATTTTCTTCGACGTATTTTCTGCCCTTGATGATCGCGTTTTTGACCGCGTTCGACTTCGAGGATCCGTGCATCTTGAGCACTACGCCTTTTATTCCCAGCAGAGGAGCCGCACCGTATTCGGAATAGTCCATGAGCTCCTTCAGTTCCTTGAGCTTTCCCATCATGGCGACCGCGCTCATCTTCGTAACCACATTCGACTTGAACATATCCTTCAGCAGGGCCATGTAGCGCTGAGCCATTCCTTCGGTGAGCTTGAGGATGTTATTTCCGGTAAAACCGTCGCAAACGAAAACGTCCGCCGGATGATAAGGAATATCTCTCGCTTCAATATTGCCGCAGAAATTGATATTGCTTTCCTTGAGCAGCTGGTAGGTTTCCTTCAGCACCGGAGTTCCCTTGTGCTCTTCTGTGCCTATATTTATGAGACCGACCGAAGGATTTTCGACTCCGATTACCTTCTCCATGTAGATGCTTCCCATCGTCGCGAACTGCACGAGCTGCGATGGTTTGCACTCGGCGTTTGCTCCCGCGTCGACCAGGAAAGTCGGACTGCCGTCAGCCTGCGGATAAGACGTGCCTATCGCCGGGCGCTCGATGCCCTTGATTCTCCCGAGTATGAAGAGTGATCCTGCCATAAGCGCTCCGGTATTTCCAGCGGAAATGACGGCGTCGCAGATCCCCTCGCGCACGAGCGAAATCGCCTTTATAAGCGAGGAATCCTTCTTAGCGCGCACCGCTTTTACCGGCTGGTCTTCGCCTGTTATTACCTGTGTCGCATTGACAATCTTTATGTTGCCTGGAATTGAAATGTAATTCTTCAGTTCTTTCCTGATTGCATCTTCGACGCCGACTATGTATATCTCGTCGTCGATCATTCTGGCTGCTTCCACACAGCCCTTTACTATTTCCTGAGGAGCGTTGTCTCCGCCCATACCGTCAATAGCAATTTTCATTTAATAAGTCCTCCTTTATTCGAAAATGGCAGTTTCATGCCATGCGGAATACCTCAGTATCTCCTGTAGTCGTCGGAATTATAATCGTTGGAATTGTAGCCGTTGTCATTGTAGCCGCCGGAATTGTAGCCATTGTCATTGTAGCCGCCGGAATTATAGTTGCCGGAATCATATCCACCGCCGTATCCTCCGCCGCCGTATGATCCGCCGCCGAACGATCCTGGTCCTGGCCCTTGTATCGGCGTGTCGTTTCTCTCGAGCGATTTGATCCTGTTATATGCAATAAAATACAGGAAAATGAGAAAAATGAAGAACGCCGCCGTATATATCGTGCTCGAATTCGAAGCACAGAAATCGTATGTTCCGTGAATCAGAATCGGAACTATGAGGCTCCTCGCATTCATCATCGAAGCTGCATTGGCATTTCCTGAAACCGAACACTTTTTTGACGCTCCGTAGTAGCAGCCCATGAACACTCCGCACACTGCGTGAAGTACGATGGCTGTGAATGCTCTGATCAGCCCTGTTTTAATTCCTAAGGCAGCCGTGTACATCACGTTTTCCACGAGAGCGAATCCCAGCGATGCAGACACCGCGTATACCACGCCGTCGAACGTATAGTTGAACGCCGGATTATTCCAGGTCATCAGCCGCAGAACGACATATTTGCAGCACTCTTCGATCACCGCGACGACCAGAAAATAGTGAATCAGCTGAGCGGCAAGAGCAGATATATCTCCGGCATATAAAAACGAAAAAAAGTATTCAAGCAGCGATGCGGCTATCGTGACCGCACCGCCTCCTACCAGTAGTTTTATGATAAGTCCTACCGGTTCGTGTTCGACAGCGTCGATTTTATAAATCTGGTATACCAGAAACAAAGGCGGGGTTGCCGCCACCAACAGTATAATATCGTTCAATTATCTTCTCCTGATCCTGGTGCTTCTGCCCGTCTTCCTGCGGCGCACAGAAAAACCGAAATGTCCTATGTAGCTGCCCAGCTCGAAATATCCTCCGTGGCAGTAAACCAGCGGATCCGTCTTTTCAAGCATGAGCCTGCCAGAATTGTCTATGTATTTTTCGTCCACCGATACTCCGAGCACCTTTGCGATCATCATGTCGTGAGAGCCGAGATGCTCTATCCTCTCGATTTTGCACTCGATCGACGCAGGCGATTCCCTGATCGAAGGAGCCGATACGTGTCCGGACGGAACCGGAGTGAGACCGCATTCCTTGAACTTGTCTACGTCCCTGCCGCTCTTCACGCCGCAGTAATCGACTGCTTTGGCCAGTTTCGCCGTCGTGAGGTTTATCACGAATTCTCCCGCTGCCTCGAGTATGTCGTGGGAATATCTTTCCGGACGCACCGAAATATATACCATCGCAGGGTCAGAACAAATGGTTCCCGTCCACGCGACCGTAAAAATATTAGGTTTTCCTTCACTGTCAGCACAGCTTACGAGAACGACCGGAAGGGGATAGAGCATGTTTCCCGGTCTCCAGTATTCTCTTCCGGTTTTTCCCTGTCTGTTTGCACTTCGGCCGTGCTGTCCGCCTTCTTTTCTTTTATCACTCATTTGCCATTTGCCGAAATCAATGTCTGTTTACCTTGCCTATATCGTTTCTGTAGTACATGCCGTCGAAGCTTATGCGCTTCACGTTGTCGAACGCTCTGGCCCTCGCTTCGTCGTTCGTCTTTCCAGTCGCCGTCACTCCGAGCACACGGCCTCCGGATGTGACTATCTTACCGTCCTTCAAAGCCGTGCCCGCGTGAAATACCACGATGTCATCGTCGACGTCGCCAAGACCGCTTATGACTTTGCCCTTCTCGTAGCTTCCCGGATATCCGCCGCTTGCGAGAACGACGCAGACGGCTCTGCGGCCGCTCCACTTGATCTCTGTGTCAGCCAGAGTACCGTCGATGCAGGCCTCGAATATTTCTTCGAGATCGCTGTCGAGCCTCATGAGAACCGACTGAGTCTCAGGATCTCCGAATCTGTTGTTGAATTCTATGACCTTAGGGCCGTCTTCGCTGAGCATGAGTCCGATGAAGAGCACGCCGTGGAAATCGAGTCCGTCCTCTATGAAACCGTTGATAGTAGGATCGAGGATCTGCTCCCTGATCTGCTTCTCCAGCTCTTCGTTGAAGAGCAGGCTCGGCGAGTACGATCCCATGCCTCCTGTGTTCGGGCCCTTGTCGTCATCGTAGATGCGCTTGTAGTCCTGAGCCGATTCCATAGGAACGATCGTCTTGCCGTCCACGAAGCAGAGCATAGACGCTTCCACTCCTCTGAGGCACTCCTCGACGATGACCTTGTCGGCTGCTCCGCCGAATTTGTGTTCCTCCATCATCTCGTGGATTGCAGCTTCTGCTTCCTCTGCATTCTCTGCGAGAACGACTCCCTTGCCTGCGGCGAGGCCGTCCGCCTTGAGAACCATCGGATATCCGAATATGCCTATGTCTTTTCTGAGCGAATCGGCGTCCGTATATTCCTTGTATTTAGCAGTAGGAATGTTGTGGCGCATCAGGAACGACTTCGTGAACGACTTGCTTCCCTCGAGGCGCGAACAGCTCTTGTCCGGTCCGAAGACCTTTACTCCGGCCTCGTTAAGGAGATCGGTGATCCCCATCGAAAGCGGAACCTCAGGACCGATGACGGCCATGTCTATATCCTTCTCGACGCAGAAATCTCTGATCTCTTCCAGATCTTCGGCGCCGATCGGAACGCAGGTGGCCTGTTCTGCGATTCCCGGGTTGCCCGGTGCGCAGTAAATTCTGCCGACTTTGTAGCTCTGCGCGAGCTTCCAGACGATGGCGTGTTCTCTGCCGCCTCCGCCGACTACGAGTATCTTCTTTCCGAGTTCTCCTGTGCAGAACATGCGTACAGCTTCAGGGAGTATCTGATGCTCGATCTCAAGGACCCTTGCGGCGAGGTCTTCCGGAGTGTCTCCTTCGAGAACCGGAACCTTTTTCTGAAGAATGATCCGGCCGGTGTCCACGCCTTCATCTACGAAATGCACGGTGGCACCGGATTCCTTTTCTCCGCCCTTTAAAACGGCCTGGTGGACTCTGATTCCGTAGAATCCTTTGCCGCAGTATTTCGGAATGAGCGCAGGATGAATGTTGATGATCCTGTTTTTGTATTTCTTTATGATCTCGGGCTGTACGATGCTTATATACCCTGCCAGGACGACGAGGTCCGTGTCTGCTCCGTCGAGAGCGGCGAGGATCGCCTCAGTGCGCTTGCCCATATCGGGGTAATTTCCTTTGCCTATGAATTTCCCCGGGATGTTGTGTTTCTTCGCCCTTTCCAGAGCGTAGGCATCTTCTTTGCTCGAGATCACCTGAACGATCTCCGCGTCAGGTATGTTTCCGTTTTCGATATTGTCAATTATAGACTGAAAGTCTGTGCCGCCTCCGGACACGAGTACTGAAATCTTTGTCATCTGGTCCACCTATACTGATTCAACGATTCTTACGGTTTCTTTGTTTTCAGACTTCACTATTCTCCCAATCACCGATGGGAATTCTCCGTTCGCTGCGAGAGCGCCCATCACTCCCGGAGCATCGTCCTTGTCGACGACGAACATCATGCCGATTCCCATGTTGAATGTGGAGAACATTTCGGTCGTCTCGATGCCGCCCTTCTTCTGGATGTAATCGAAGATCGGGAGAACCTCCCACGTTCCTCTCACGATTTCCGCGCAGAGGCCATCAGGAATGATTCTAGGAATGTTTTCGTAGAATCCTCCGCCCGTGATGTGAACGACACCGTGGACGTCGCACTCTTCAAACACTACCTTGGCCTGTTTCACGTAGATGCGCGTAGGCTCGATGAGAGCCTCGCCGAGAGTCGTTCCGAGCTCGTCGATGTAATCGTGGACGTCCATGTTCTCGTTGTCGAAGAAGATCTTTCTCACAAGGGAATAGCCGTTGCTGTGTATTCCGCTGGAAGGAAGTCCTATGATCATGTCTCCCTCGCTGACCTTGCTCCCGTCGATTATTTTATCCCTGTCGACGATTCCTACGGCGAAACCAGCCATATCGTATTCGTCTTCACCGTAGAACGAAGGCATCTCGGCTGTTTCTCCGCCTACCAGCGAGCATTCTCCGAGGATGCAGCCGTCTGCAATGCCTTTAACGATGTCCGCTATCTTCTCAGCCTTTACTTTTCCCGTAGCGATGTAGTCGAGGAAGAACATAGGCGATGCTCCCTGGCATACGATGTCGTTGACACACATTGCCACACAGTCTCTGCCGACCGTATCGTGCTTGTCGAGCTGAAATGCCACCTTGAGTTTCGTGCCGACTCCGTCGGTGCCTGCGACGAGGACAGGCTCCTTTATTCCCGACAGATCAGGCTTGTAGAGGCTGCCGAAGCTGCCGAGTCCGGTAAGCACCTTGTCGGTGAACGTGCGCTTTACGTGCTCTTTCATGAGCTCGACTGCGCGTCCGCCTTCTTTAGTATCAACACCTGCATCTTTGTATGTTAACTTTGCCATTTTCTGTTTTTTCTCCTTAATTGCGGTTACGTTGTATAGGATTCAATCCATCCGCATTCTGTTCCGGATGAAGGTCGTCGTATTCTCCGACCATGCGGTCATCGTTGTAAAGCTTGTTGGTATCGTAATTCTGGTCGATCAACTCCACCGGATATTCTCCTGTAAAGCATGCCGTGCATATGTTGTCGCCGAGGCCGATACACTTCTTGAGTCCGTCCACAGGCAGGAATTTGAGCGAATCGACGCCGATGTGCTTCCTCATCTCTTCTACGGTTTTGTTGGCAGCCATCAGCTTGTCTCTGTCCGGCGTATCTATGCCCATGTAGCACGGATATGCCACAGGCGGCGAACTTATGCGCATGTGTATTTCTTTTACTCCGGCTTTTCTGAGCATCTTCACGATCTTTACGCTCGTCGTGCCGCGGACGATCGAGTCGTCGATCATGACGATTCTCTTGCCTTCGATGTTGCCTTTGAGCACGTTGAGCTTCATCATGACGGAGAGCTCTCTCATCTCCTGGGTAGGCTGTATGAATGTGCGTCCGACATATCTGTTCTTGATGAATCCTTCTCCGAACGGTATGCCGGATTCCTCCGCATAGCCTATGGCTGCGACAGTGCCGGAGTCAGGAACGGCTATGACCAGATCCGCGTCTGTGTCGTCCTTGTCGGCGCGTGCGAGGATTCTTCCGGCTTTGCGTCTCGACTGATATACGCCGATGCCGTCGATGAAACTGTCTGTTCTCGCGAAGTACACGTACTCGAACGAGCACATCCTGCATTCGGCGGATCCGTACATGATGCTCTTCATCTCGCCGTCTTCGAATACTACCATTTCGCCCGGCTTCACGTCGCGGACGAATTCGGCGCCCTGAAGCGCAAATACGCAGCTCTCGGACGACAGGATATAGCCGTTCTCAGTCTTTCCGATGCATAGCGGACGGATTCCGTGCGGATCCCTGACGCCTATGAGTTTGCTGCCCATCGTCATCACCAGAGCGAATCCGCCCTGAGCCATCAGGCACGTCTTGCTGACGGCCTCCTCCAGAGTTCCGTTTCTGAGATTCCTGGCGATCAGCGCCGCGATAACTTCTGTATCGATGTCTGTCTGAAAAATATAACCCTGGTCTTCCATCTGATTTCTCATCGCAACTGCATTGACGAGATTTCCGTTGTGCGCGATTGCGAGCGATCCGTACTTGGAATAGACCACGATAGGCTGAGCATTTATGACCCTGCTGCCGCCTGCGGTCGAATACCTCACGTGGCCGATTCCGATATCGCCTGGAAGTTTAGACATGATATCGTCGTCGAAAACCTCCTGGACAAGTCCCATCTCCTTGTAGCAGTTGATGTTTCCGTACATGTTGGACGCTATGCCGGCGCTTTCCTGCCCTCTGTGCTGCAGGGAATGCAGACCGAAATATATATCCTTTGCAACGTTTTTCTGGCCTGGAGACATGATGCCGATTACTCCGCACTCATCGTGGAACTTGTCGTCATCAAGAAGTTCTCTGACCCATTCATTGTTCTCCATATTAATATTTTTCCTCTCCGGACTTAATTTCTTCAATAACAGGTTGACATACAGGGCTTATTTTGCCTGCATCGCTTCGTCGTCGGCAGTTACGGAATCAGCCATTTCCTTTCTGTACGCCTTCATCTTTTCCCTGAGTTCAGGATATTTGACCGAAAGCATCTGCACAGCCAGTATTCCTGCGTTTTCAGCACCGTTGATCGCGACCGTAGCCACAGGAATTCCCTTCGGCATCTGAACCGTTGAAAGCAGAGAATCAAGTCCGTCGAGCGTCGACGACTTGATCGGCAGTCCGATTACAGGCACTGTCGTGTAGGATGCCAGCACTCCGCCGAGGTGGGCTGCTTTGCCCGCCGCTGAGATTATAACTTCGATACCGTTTTCCTCTGCTTCAGAAGCGAATTTCTGAGCTGCAAGCGGTGTCCTGTGTGCTGAGATCACGCGGGTTACATAATCCACGCCGAATTTTTTCAGCATGTTTTCTGCTTTTTCAACAACGGGATAGTCCGACTTGCTTCCCATAACGATTCCAACTTTCATATATGCCTGTCCTTTCATTAACTGAAAAAGTAATTGATCAAAAAGTAAACCAACGATGACGGCCTGAAGCGGCCGCCACCGCGAATTCTTATCTGAAATATGCCGTGCCGGACTCGAAGAGCTTCTGATCCATTTCGCCGGGAACATTCTTGTAGAGGTTCCTGCCGGTACGCTCCGAGTGTCCCATCTTTCCGAACACTCTGCCGTCAGGAGAGAAGATTCCCTCTATTGCCTGAACAGAATTGTTCGGATTGTATGCTGTGAGCGAAGTCGGATTTCCTTCCGGATCGACGTACTGTGTAGCTATCTGGCCGTTTGCAGCGAGCTGAGCTATGAGCTTGTCGTCGGCGATGAATCTTCCTTCTCCGTGCGATACAGGAATCAGGTGGATATCGCCTACGTTCACTCCTGCCATCCACGGCGAGTGAACCGATGCCACCCTGGTACGCACGAGGCACGAAGCATGTCTTCCTATTGTATTGTAAGTCAGAGTCGGGCTGTCGTCCTTCATCTCTGTAATTTTTCCGTAAGGAACGAGGCCGAGCTTTATCAGGGCCTGGAATCCGTTGCAGATGCCGAGGATGAGGCCGTCTCTGTTGTCGAGCAGATTCATTACGGCGTCGCTCACCGCCGGATTTCTGAATACGGCAGTGATGAACTTGGCAGAGCCATCAGGTTCGTCGCCTCCTGAGAATCCTCCGGGGATCATTATGATCTGGCTGTTGTTGATGTTCTTTACCATTTCTGCGATCGATCTGTCGAGGCTCTCGGTAGTCAGATTCGTGATGTTCTGTACTATCGGAAGAGCGCCGGCTCTTTCAAACGCTCTGGCGCTGTCGACTTCGCAATTCGTGCCCGGAAATGCAGGAATGAACACTCTCGGTTTTGCAGTCGAACCCGGATAAACAGTGCGGAATACAGGCTCGTGCTTCTTTCTCGAAGGTGTGCGGTCCTCGCATTCGAAGCTCGTAATCGGTTTATCCGAGTGAGGAGCCGAAGCAGGGAATACAGATTCGAGCGGAGCCGTCCATTTTTCTATTATCTCGCCGAGGCTGAATGTCTTTCCTTCGGCAACGATCGATTTGTCTGCGGTCGTCTTTCCGGCCACGATATATGGAACGTCTCCGAAGAGCGCGCCGAGATCCTCGCTTCCGTCTATTTCGAGCAGAATGCCTCCGCAGTCGATGTTTCTGAGCGCTTCAGCCGAAGAACCGCTGAGATCGGCTCCGATCATGTTGCCTGCCGCCATCTTTACTGCCGTGACGAATACGCCGCCCGTCTCGATGATGTCGGCCGCGAGCACCTTGCCCGCCGAAGTGAGTTCCATGACCTTAGCCATGTTCTTTCTGTACTGATCGAAGTTTATAACATTGTTTTCATCATGTCCAGCAGTCACGTGAACGATATAGCTTCCGGCCTTCTTGAATTCCGTCGAAAGCACGTCTTCCGTCCTGCCGGCCGCAACAGCGAACGATATCAGCGTAGGCGGAACATCGATATGCTCGAATGTTCCGGACATGCTGTCCTTTCCTCCTATAGAAGGAATCTTCAGCTCGGCCTGTGCGAGCACGCCGCCGAGAAGCGCCTCGAACGGAAGCTGCCATCTCTCGGGATCGTCTCCGAGCTTCTCGAAGTATTCCTGGAACGAAAGTCTTGCTTTTCTATAGTCGCCTCCCATAGCGACGATGCGCGTCGTACTGTCCACTACGGCGTTGATCGCGCCGTGGAACGGGCTCGCCTTTGCTACTGCAGGATTAAATCCGTAAGTCATGAATGTGCACGTGTCCGTATCGCCGTGGAGCACCGGGAGCTTTGCGGACATTCCTGCCGCAGGCGAAAGCTGGTATCTGCCTCCGAGCGGCATGAGCACCGAGCCGGCGCCGATGGTGCTGTCGAATCTTTCGGTAAGACCCTTCTGGCTCGCGCAGTTGAGGTCGTCGAGCAGGCTCATGAGATCCCTGTCTTCATCGTGATAGAGCTTGCTGAAACCGGTGCTGTCGGTTACGTGAACAGCCATATTCTGTTTGACGCCGTTCGTATCGAGGAACTTCCTCGGGAGATCGAATATGCACTTTCCTCTCCAGTACATTCTCACGTAGCCGGTATCTGTAACCTTTGCTACTACGACGGCTTCCAGATTCTCTTCCGCCGCAGCGCCGATGAATTTATCTTTGTCTGCAGCATCGACGACTACAGCCATTCTTTCCTGCGATTCAGAAATCGCAAGTTCCGTGCCGTCGAGGCCTTCGTATTTCTTAGGTACGTTATCGAGGAATATTTCGAGGCTGTCCGCGAGTTCGCCGACCGCGACAGAAACGCCTCCTGCTCCGAAATCGTTGCAGCGTTTTATGAGAGTCGAGATCTCCTTCCTTCTGAAGAGTCTCTGAAGATTGCGCTCTACAGGCGGATTACCTTTCTGGACCTCTGCACCCGAAGTGAGGATGGACTGCTCGGTGTGCTTCTTCGACGAGCCTGTCGCTCCGCCGCATCCGTCGCGTCCGGTTCTGCCGCCTACGAGGATTACCACGTCGCCCGGTGCGGGTCTCTTTCTGACCACGTTTTCTGCAGGAGCCGCGCCGATGACTGCTCCGACTTCCATTCTTTTAGCTATATAGCCTTCGTCGTAAACTTCGGCTACCTTTCCTGTGGCTATGCCGATCTGGTTTCCGTAGGCGCTGTATCCGTGAGCCGCCTCCGTTGTGATTTTCCTCTGAGGAAGCTTTCCTTTCAAGGTGTCCTTGATGCTCGCTCTCGGATCGCCGCTTCCTGTCACTCTCATAGCTTGATAAACGTAGACTCTGCCCGACAGCGGATCTCTGATGGCTCCTCCGAGACACGTCGCCGCGCCGCCGTAAGGCTCTATTTCCGTCGGATGGTTGTGAGTTTCATTTTTGAACATTACGAGCCAGTTTTCAGGCTTGCCGTTTACATCTGCGGTAACCTTGATGCTGCATGCGTTGATCTCCTCGGATTCGTCGAGATCGTCGGCGAGCCCGAGCTTTTTGATGTATTTTGTACCTATGGTACCCATGTCCATCAGGGTTATATCTCTCGTCTCGGCAGCGTCTCCGTATACGTCTTTTCTGATTTCGAGATATCTTTCGAAAGCCTTTTCGATGATTTCAGAATATCTGCCTTTGTCAAACTCCACGTCCGAGAGTCTCGTGGCGAATGTGGTGTGTCTGCAGTGATCGGACCAGTAAGTATCGATGACCTTGAGCTCTGTGAGCGTCGGCTCTCTGTGCTCCTCGGCGTTGTAGTAGTCTCTTACGAACAGCAGATCTTCGTCGCTCATGGCAAAGTCCATGCGGATTCTGTAATCTATGATCTCCTGATCCGACATGTTCATGAAGCCCCTGATTTCAGGGACGTCTGGCGGTACGTCCGTCTTTACTGCGAGAGACTCCGGCTTTTCCATGGAAGCTTCCCTGGAGTCGACCGGGTTGATGAAATAATGTTTTACTTCTTCTCCCTGTTCTGCTGTGATATCGCCGTAGAGAAGCACGATCCTGGCCGACTTGACCTCAGGCTTTTTCCCTACGCTTATAAGCTGGATGCACTGAGCCGCCGAGTCTGATCTCTGGTCGTACTGGCCAGGCAGGAACTCGGACGCAAAGCTGTAGTCCGCGTCTGAAATGTCGACATTCTCTTCATATATTCTGTCGACGGCAGGTTCTGCAAAGACTTCCGTCTTGACCTCTTCATAGAGCTCATCGTCTACGCCGTCGATATCGTATCTGTTCAATATTCTTACCGACTTAATGCCGCTGATTCCCAGATTATCTTTAATGTCTGCACAGAGCCCCTGCGCCTCGACATCAAACCCCTTCTTTTTTTCGACAAATATTCTTCTTACCATCCGTTTCCTCCTAAAAACGTATATGGAAATACAATGGAATACCGCGGTCAGGCCGCGCTTTTCCAAATTAATTTCAGTATATCAGTTTTAGCATGTATATTCAACGCCGTGCATATTCCGATGAGGTACAAAGTTGAGATAAGTTCATCAAAAACTAAAAACAACTCCAGGATATTACATATGTCCTGAAGTTGATGCGAATTGGATTTGATACAAATTGGAGTTGATGGAAATTGATGCCGATTTGAATTGGAACTGATGCAAATTTGGAGCGTACGCGAATTGGAACTTATGTGGATTTGGAATTTACACGAATTGAAGCATACGCGAATTTGTATTTATGCGAATTTGGAACTTACGCGAATTAAAGCCGATGCAAATATATGCAGCTCATGCTTCCGTTGTTTTTCTTAAACTGCCTGAATCCGTGTCTCCTGCACTTCATTCTCGATTCTGTGTTCTGCGATCGCTCTCTTATATACGGCTTCTGCCTTTTCCGCAAACGCCGTTTCCGAATACCTGGAGAAAGCTGCTTTCTCAGCATTTTCGCCCATATTTTTCATGTATTCCGGATTTTCGGTCATCGTTTCGAGCCTCGATGCGAACTCTTCACCGCTGCTGTACGTGTATCCTGTTATTCCGTTTCTGATCACGCCTTTAAGGCATGTATCCTCCCTGCAGAGAAGCGGAAGCCCGCTGGCCATGGCTTCTATGTAGGTCAGTCCCTGCGTCTCGCTCTGTGAAGCGCTTACAAAGATATCACCGAGCTTATAGTACCGTGCCACCTCGGACGGCTCTGCCATTCCTGTGAAAATAACTCTGTCCGCGATGTTCATATTCTCTGCCTGCTCCTGGAGCCTGCTTCTGTAAGGACCGTCTCCCACTATGAGGAGCCTGATCCCCGGATCGTTCTGTTCGCTGACGAGCCTGAGCAGTTCGTCCACTCTCTTCTCTTTAGCGAGCCTGCCGAGATAGACGAGAACTTTCATATTCCTGCCGATTCCGTACTTTTCTCTCAGCTCATCCACGCTTTTCATGTCCACGTTTCTGAACTGTCCGAGCATGAGACCCGAAGGAATGACGGACACCGGCGTCTTTATGCCGTAGCCTCCGAGCAGATTCATTATTTTCTCAGTAGGAACTATCACCTCGTCAGATGTTCTCAGAATCATTCTGGAATACAGAGCGGCCAGGCGCTTTCCCATCTTCTTGCTCGGGCAGAAATAACTCGTGTAATCCTCATAATCGGTATGATATGTGTGGACTATCGGACATCCGCACATTTTCGAAATCCTTCTCGCCAGGAAATATGTGAAAAATTCACACTGGCTGTGAATGACATCCGGGTGCCATTCCACGATGTCTCTTATATAGCTTCGGCCTGTCGTAACCAGAAATCTCGCTCCCGGGTAGATCTTCCCCGCGCCCGCCGAGCCGACGAACGTGACGCATCCTTCGCGTCTGGAGTGCCTGTCTCCGGATAAAGTCAATATTCTTACTTCGTGTCCCATCTTTTCAAGACCCGCGCGAAGACTCAGCACGGAAGTTACGACACCGTTTATTGCAGGTTTGTACCAATCGGTCGTTATGAGTACCTTCATATCTGCCATTCCTCTCTTTCTCTTTTCTTCGATATTTTATGTTGCATAAATTAGAGATAAATTAAGGAACGTTAAACAAAATATAAAGTTTGGCTCCAGCGCGAAAATACTGCATGAATCAGGCTCACGATCAGGCGATTATGACCGGCGACCGGATCAGTATATACCTAATAGATGATCCGTAGTATGAACCAACGCAATCCTGTAATAAGAACGGCGCGCGATCCAGCGACCGGATTCAGATACATGTTCCGGGTGAGTTTTTCGGATGCATGTCCCGGCGGCAAAACCGCCTCGCGGTCCGGTACTCAATATATAAATTATTACCGGCTGCCTCTGCGATAAAATTCCTCTGTAAACAAAACTGAAATCGTATTTGGCAGCAGGCATGTCGATGCACCTTTCTTTTCTTTCCTGTTATCAATGCCCTCCGCACGAGTCCGGTACCTTAAGAACCTCAGGCAGAGTACGCAAAAAACGGGAGCACCTGAATGGTGCTCCCGATCTTCAATATTTTTCAGTGATTTATCATATTCATGTAAGATACACGATTTATTGTAAGAAACACGATTTGCGGTCATTTCATTTACATGGTTTATGGCCTCGTCAGATACGCGGTCCTTCAGACGGCTACTCCGTTTTTCTGAGCATTCTCATCGAATTCAGGATACAGATGACTGCGACGCCTACGTCTGCGAATACTGCCTCCCACATGCTTGCGAGTCCGAATGCTCCCAGGATAAGTATCGAGATCTTGACTGCGAGCGCGAACACGATGTTCTGGCGGACGATTCTCATCGTCTTTCTCGCGATGCGCATGAGCAGAGGTATCTTTTCGAGGTCGTCGTCCATGATTACGATATCAGCAGCTTCTATGGCTGCGTCAGAACCCATGCTTCCCATGGCTATTCCCACGTCTGAACGCATGAGCACAGGCGCATCGTTGATACCGTCACCGACGAATGCAAGTTTTCCGCCCTCGCTGCTTTCTCTTTCGAGCAGCGTTTCGACCATTCCGACCTTGTCGCCCGGCAGGAGCTCGGCGTGTACCTCGTCGATGCCTATCTTGTCGGCGATATCGAGGGCCGCTTCTTTTCTGTCGCCCGTGAGCATTACGGTTCTGTTTATTCCGCTCTTCTTGAGATCGCTGACAGCGCTGCGGCTCTGATCCTTGATAGTATCGCTTATGACTATCGAGCCGAGGAATTTCCCGTCTTCAGCCGTATACACAACCGTACCGGTCTTGCTGTTTGCAGTGAACTCTATGCCGTGGCTCTCCATGAGCGCCGCATTTCCGACGAGGACTTCCCTGCCGCCGATATGAGTGACGATACCTTTGCCTGCCTCCTCTTCGGTCCCGCTCGCGATATTTTCGTCGAAATCTCTGCCGTAAGCTTTTCTTATGGACTGAGCGATAGGATGGTTCGAATATCCTTCCGCAAACGCAGTCTTCTCGAGGAGCTCTTCTTCTGAGATTCCTTCTGCAGGGCAGATGTCATGAACAGTAAATTCACCTTTCGTCAGCGTGCCGGTCTTGTCAAATACCACCGTCTTGAGTTCCGAGGCCGTTTCCAGGTAATTGCTGCCCTTAACGAGAATGCCTGATCTCGACGCCGAGCCGATGCCTGCGAAGAATCCAAGCGGCACCGATATTACGAGCGCGCACGGACATGAAACGATCAGGAATATACATGCTCTCTGAAGCCAGTCGCTCCACTCGCCTCCGAAGAAAATCGTCGGAATTAGTGCGAGAGCAACCGCCCCGATCGTAACTACCGGGGTGTAATACCTCGCGAAATGAGTGATGAAGTTCTCGGTTCTCGCCTTCTTCGAGCTGGCATCCTCAACGAGCTCGAGTATTCTCGAAACCGTCGAATTCTCGAACGTGCTCGTCGTTCTGACCTTAAGGGTTCCGCTTCCGTTTACACAGCCGCTGTATATTTCGCCGCCCTCCGATACTCTTCTCGGGACGGATTCTCCGGTAAGAGCCGCCGTATCGAGCATCGAAGAACCTTCGATGACGACTCCGTCGAGCGGTACTCTTTCTCCCGGCATGATCATGATCGTGCTGCCGATGTCGACACCGTCAGGGTCGACTTTCATTACATTTCCGCCTACTTCCAGATTCGCGTACTGAGGCACGATATCCATCAGATCCGTAATGGATTTTCTCGATTTCTCAACCGCATAGTCCTGAAAGAGCTCGCCCACCTGGTAAAAGAGCATGACGGCGACGGCTTCTGAATACTCCCTGATGCCGAGCGCGCCGAACGTAGCTATCATCATCAGGAAGTTCTCATCGAAAACCTGTCCGTGTGAGATGTTGATGAATGATTTTTTCAGCACGTCGTATCCAGCGGTAAGATACGGTATCATGAAGATTCCGAAGCTTATCCACGGATGTTTGTCTCCGTCTATAATTCCTGCTTTGTGAATGATTATTGCCGCGATGTAGAGAGCCGCCGCGATCAGAATGCGGATCAGCCATCTCTGCTGCTTTTTATTTAAAGATTTCATAACTATACACCTTCCATGCAGCCCTGATCAGAGGGCTTTTCGATCAAATAATCAAATCAGTATAAAATCTTCGCCTCAGAATCCACCTTCGAAACGCGTCTCTGCGCTTCTTCAAGAACGCTGTCGAGTTTGTCATCTTCGACATCGAGAGTCAGCCTCTGTGTCATAAAGCTGATGGTCGCATCGTTTACGCCGTCGATTTTCCTGATCTTTCTCTCCATCTTCGCAGCGCAGTCGGCGCAGTCGATATCCTGCATCTTATACTTCTTGATCATGATAATCCCTCCTGATGTCTCTCAATGAGATGATCGCGTCCCATTTCTATAATTCCTCTGACGTGGTCATCTGAAAGCGAATAATAGACGGTTCTGCCCTCGCGCCTGCTCTTGACGAGTCTCGCCTGCTTCAGAATTCTGAGCTGGTACGAAACGGCCGGCTGCTTCATATTGAGCACCTCCGCGAGGTCACAGACGCAAAGAGGCGTTTCGAGCAGCACGAACAGCATCCTCACACGCGTCGAATCAGCGAAAATCTTGAAGAATTCCGCAAGATCGTACAGTTCTTCGTCTTCCGGCATGTGTTCTCTGGCTATTTTAAGCTTGTCTTCGTGTACGCATGTCTCATCGCAAAGATCCAGGTCATCTATTCTGTCTCTCATCTGCAAAGTCTGCCTCCTTTCGAGTCTGCTCCCGGGCACGTCACTGGCTCAGGGCAGTTGTCGCTGCAAACATATGTGTGATTGCTTATATGTTTATATTTATATAATAATCATTTATTGCCGGTTGTCAATAATATTCAGTATGTATTTATATAAATACATACTGAATATTTTGCGGCGCATGTTTCCGATGCTCAGATCCGTTGGATTTACCGAAATCGCGAGCATGATAAGCTCATGGTAAGATGTATTTAGAAAAATGTTGTATTGACAAATCGTTTCATCGGCAAGAATATTATTATTAGGGAACCGAATGTTATAACCCGCTTAAGCACTCACCGGAGGTTTAAAATGGCAAGCGACGAAGAAAAGAAAGACATCTACGGAAAATACAGCACTCTCGAGAAAGCATTGGCCGTCGATCCTGCAGAGCTGAAGAAAGATGCGCTCGACGGCAAGCCAGACGCGATGAATGCGATGGGCATGAAACACGAAGCTCAGCAGCAGCTCAGGCGAGCGGCACGCTGGTATATGCTCGCAGGTTTTGCCGGAAGCTCTGAAGGAATCTACAATTACGGAAAGAGCCTGTTCTGGGGCTGGAATGATGAACCAGACTACAAGACGGCTCATCAGGTCTTCAGAATAGCAAGAGAACGCGGATGCCGGAAGGGCGCCTGCTATTTTCTCGCCGTATACGCCGAAAAAGGCATTCTGGACAAGCCTGATTACGAGAAGGCCATCGCACTGTATTCGGAAGGCGCCCTCGACGGAGACTACAGATGCTACAGGGAGCTCGGCCGAATCTACGCAGAAGGAAAAATCACCGAAGAGGATCCCGAGAAAGCATACTACAATTTCATGATGGCAGGAGCCATCGGCGATCCTGTATCTGTCACGAACATGGCTCTGTTTTACGAAGAAGGCTACGGTATCGAGAAAAATATGGACCGCGCCGTCGAGCTTTACAAAATGGCCGCCGATGCCGGTGAGGAAAACGCCATCGAAGCGCTCGAACGCCTCGGCGTTGAATCTGGAGCTGAATCTGGAGACGATAAATAAACGGCGGCTGAACGATGAACGATAGAGTACAATAATGTTCGCAAAAATTGAATAGACTAGAAAAGCCATTGAGGCTCATGTAGAATGATTTGTGACTAAAAAAACTCATTTACAAAGGAGAACTCTCAATGGCTTATACTCAGAATAACACAAATCTTTCATCGTTACTATTCAGTTTTATGAATCAGCCTGATCCTATGCTCAGCATGCTGGAATGGCTTTGTGAGCAAATGATGGAGGCTGAAGTATCAGCTCAGCTGAACGCTGCTAAAAGCGAGCAGTCTGACGATAGATCCGGTTATCGTTCGGGCTACCGCCCTCGCCGCCTGGATACACGCCTTGGAACGATTTACTTAATGGTACCTAAGGTTCGTAAGGGCGGCTATATTCCGTTTTTCGTGAATGCCTACAAACGCAGCGAAGCAGCTTTGGTGCAGGTCGTTCAGGAAGCCTACATTAACGGTGTTTCCACCCGAAAGATTGAACGGCTGGCAAAGAAACTTGGCATTGAGAATATCTCCAGATCGCAGGTCAGCGAAATGACACGCGGTCTGAACGAACAAGTTGATGCTTTCCGCAATCGATCTTTGGAAGGGAAAAAATATCCGATCCTGTGGACGGATGCTCTCTACGAGGACGTTCGCATTGACGGTCGCGTCATCAGCGAGGCAATCATTGTTGTCTGCGGTGTTGATGAAACCGGCAAGCGAGATATTCTTTCCGTGGACCCGATGGCAGACGAATCCTGCGATGCATACAAATGCGTTTTCAACGGGCTGAAGGATCGAGGGCTTGTTACACCAAAACTGATCATCAGCGATGCGAATAAAGGTCTTGTTACCGCGATTAAACAGAGCTTCCCAGGGGCTTCCTGGCAGCGCTGTAAGGTTCACTTTATGCGGAATATACTGGCTCATATACCTCAGAGGCAGAAGAAAACTATTGCCGCAGAGTTGAAGATGATTTGGCTTGCTCCAAACGCAGACATAGCACGGGAACGAGCTGAAATCCTGATCAAGAAGTACGGTTCCAGATATTCAGAAGCAATCCGCTGCCTTGAGGATGGACTGGAAGATTCCCTTACATTCTTTAGTTTTCCTGAAATGGACCATCGAAAGATTTCTTCCAGCAACATGATCGAAAGGCTGAATCGGGAAATACGCCGAAGAACAAATGTGATCGGGATTTTTCCGAATGAATCTTCCTACGTGCGTCTGATTACAACCTATCTGATGGAATATGCCGAGGAATGGTCAACATCCACAAGCTATATACGTAAAGAGGCTGTTGCCTCCCTGCTTAATGAAGAGGTAGCGTAATCATTCATGCATGAGCCCGAAAAAATTTTTGCGAACAAATATTGACACTAGCCGATGAACAAACACAAATGAGCTGAATTTACAGATAAACTGAATTTACGTCAAAAAGCAGAAAAGCCTGCTCCGCATCAGCGGAACAGGCTTTGTTAATATCATAATATGTGCCGATATCTGCCGGAAATCTCTTGGAACCGGAAACGTCCTGCGAGTGATCAGATGCTCCCCCGCATAAGATTCCTGCAGCGGTCCAGCTGCCCAGTTATCTTTCGAGATAATCGATGCAGTTGACGAGCTTTCCGTCCTTGAAGTAGTAGCGCGGGACACGTCTGTTTACCGCACAGACGACTTCATATCCGATCGTATTGTATCTTGCTGCTATCTCGTCGGCCGAGATAAATTCGTCGCCCGAAACTCCCATGAGGACTACTTCGTCGCCGACCTTCACATCGTCGAATCCCGTAACGTCTATCATGCACTGGTCCATGCAGATATTTCCGCGAATCGGAACTCTCTTTCCTTTGTAGAGAACTTCAGCGTGGCCGCTCTGCGCTCTCGTGTAACCGTCAGCGTATCCGATAGCCAGTGTGGCGATCTTGTCTCCGGCATGTGCCGTGTACTTTCCGCCGTATCCGACCTGTCTGTCCTCTTCGAGAGTCTTGACGTGCGTGATGCGCGTCTTCCAAGTCATAACAGGCTTTATTTCAAGGTTTTCAGGAAGTACTTCTGATGATGGGTAGATACCGTAGAGGATGATGCCAGGCCTTACCATGTCGCAGTAAGTCTCCGGCAGCTCCATGATGGCCGCACTGTTCGAAGTGTGCCTGATTCTGAACGTGATGCCCTTTGAAGCGAGCAGATCCACGAAGTCCGTGTATTTCTTCCACTGCTTCTTCGCCCAGTATTTATCAGCTTCGTCGGCTCTTGCATAGTGAGTGAAGATACCTTCGAGATCGAGGCCCGGCAGTTTTGAGATCCTGACGACCTCTTCCGCTCCCTTTTCATCCGGCATGAATCCGATTCTCGTCATTCCTGTATCCACAGCGATGTGGCATTTCGCTTTCTTTCCGAGCTTTACAGCAGTCTTGGAAAGCAGCTCTGCCTTCTCATATGAAGTGATGGCATGCTGGAGATTCGCATTGATCGAAACTTCTTCGCTTCCGTAAGGCATGTTTCCGAGAACGAGAACGTCGATGTCTTCAGGAATGAATCTCCTGAGCTCGAGCGCTTCATTGAGCGATGAAACGGCGAACTGATCCGTTCCGTTCTCGAGGAATGTATTGATGACGCCTTCGACGCCGTTGCCCTCTGCGTTTGCCTTGACTACAGCGCAGAAACGTTTGTCTCCGACCTTGGCTCTGATGCTTTTGATGTTGAATGCCAGAGCATCAAGGTCTACTTCTACCCACTTTGCCTCGTAACTGAGTCTCTTGCTGAAATCTTTTTCCATTTGGTACTTCCTGTCTTTCCTGATTCCTTAATATTATTTGTTCTGCGGAACATCGAATGTGCACGATGCGATAACCATCTGCTGAACCTCGTTTGTTCCTTCATATATTTCAGTGATCTTGGCGTCTCTGTACATGCGCTCGATAGGGCGATCCGTCATGTAGCCGTATCCGCCGTGATACTGTATCGACTGTCTTGTAAGATCTACGGCTGCGCGCGAAGCTGCATATTTGGCCATAGCTGCCGCCTCTTTGTACGGAAGTCCGAGATCTTTGTAGTTTGCAGCTCTGTACACGAGAAGTCTAGCGGAATCGAGCTGTATCTTTGTCTTTGCGACTTCGAATCTCAGGGTATCGAGTTTTCCGAGCTTGACTCCGAACTGCTCTCTTTCCATCATGTAGCTCGTCATGAGGTCGAAAGCTTCCTGAGCGATGCCGAGCGACTGTGCTCCTACGCCTATTCTGCCTCCGTCGAGAGTATCCATCGCGATCCAGAAGCCCTGTCCGAGCTCTCCGAGCAGGTTCTCCTTAGGGACTTTTACGTCCTTGAAGTGCATTTCCGCGGTCTGTGAAGCTCTGATACCCATCTTCTGCTCGATCTTGCCCACCGAAACGCCTTCCCAGTCGCCTTCGACGATGAATGCCGAAATGCCGTTCTTCAAGCCCTGGCTCCTGTCTGTCATGGCGAAAACGATATAGGTCTCTGCGATTCCGCCGTTCGTGATGAACTTCTTGTCTGCGTTCAGCAGGAAGTAGTCGCCTTTGTCTACCGCAGTCGCCTTCTGTCTCGAGGAATCGGTGCCTGCGTCTTTTTCAGTCAGGCAGAACGAACCGATCTTACGTCCTGTGAGAAGATCAGGCAGATATTTTTTCTTCTGCTCTTCTGTACCGAATTTGTAAATAGGTCCGCCTACGAGTGAATTATTGGATGAAAGGATGATAGCGTGGGAAGCGTCCTTCTTTGCTATCTCTTCTACACATGTAACATAGGAAACGTAGTCAGTTCCCTGGCCGCCGTATTCCTTCGGGAAAGGCATGCCGAGGAATCCTAGATCTGCCATGCGCTTTACGTTATCGAAAGGGAATTCGCCCTTGGCATCGAGCTCCGGAGCTACCGGCTCGATGTATTCCTCAGCAAATTTTCTCGCCTTGTCTCTCCAGGCTTTCTGTTCGTCAGTCAGTGTAAAATCCATTATAACTTCCCTCCAAATCTGAATAATCATCAATAGAGAAATATCGTCTGTATACTTAGTATTAATTTTAACATCTTTTCCGGTTATTCTCTACATTGCAGCGTAAATTATAGCTATACACAAGTAAAAATCATACCTTTGGTACCATATGAGAATTTGTAATAATTAACAATCTTCCGTTAACTTTTCAAGTTCCTGGCACGCTTTATCTATGTTCCTGCCACGTTTCATCTGAGCTGCATCTGTGCTGCAGCAGCGTTCCTGCCGCCCGTCAGATACCGGCCGTTAAAATCCGAAGTAAAGGAATACCGATACACCCGTGAGCGACGTGATCGACCAGAAGAGGAAGAATACCGATACAGCGGCTCTTCCGGCTGTCGGGCGGAACTCTATCTCGCTCAGGTTCTTGAAGTTGAGCACTATCACGAGCGCAGCTATCAGGAAACACCACATATTGAATCCCCAGATGTTCGATGAGAGCAGCTCGAGTATTCCCACGTGCGAATCGAGGAAATTGAGTTCGCTGAGGTTGAAGCAGCCTGTGAGATCGCCGCGGACCGTGAAGTCGTCCATCACGATCATCTTCTTTATCATCGCCGCCGCCTGTGTGAAAGTGTCGGCACGGAACAGAACCCAGAGCAGATTCACCAGAGAAAATGTAAGTATCCACTGGAATATGCCGTTCATCTTCGCCCGCTGCTTCTTGAATGCTCTTTCGAGGCAGTTGAACATTCCGTGAATGAGGCCCCAGGCAATGAACGTCCAGTCGGCGCCGTGCCAGATGCCGCTTACGAGGAAGACTATCATGATATTGAGGTATGTCCTGAAGTTTCCCTTGTAGCTTCCGCCGAGCGGGAAGTAGATGTACTGTCTGAGGAATCGCGTCAGCGTCAGGTGCCACCTGTTCCAGAAGTCTATTATCGAAGTCGCTTTGTACGGCGAGTTGAAATTCCACGGGAGCTCTATGTTCAGCATGCGCCCGAGCCCGTTCGCCATATCGCAGTAGCCGCTGAAGTCGAAATACAGCTGGAACGTGTAGCAGAGCGACACGATTATAGCCTCCATCGAGGAAAGAGTGTCCGTCGTG
Organism: Anaerovoracaceae bacterium; assembly: GCA_050946535.1. Taxonomy (GTDB): domain Bacteria; phylum Bacillota; class Clostridia; order Peptostreptococcales; family Anaerovoracaceae; genus RUG708. The sequence goes on along the minus strand of JBMNUZ010000003.1, from coordinate 153,430 downwards.
CCGTATCCCCACGTCACCGCGCGGCCGAATGTGTCCGCTAATATTACCTTTTTGAAAAGTCCTACGGAAAATGTGTAGATGCCGCGCGAGAGATTCTCCGCGTCGATCTTTTTCTTCTTGATATCCCTGAACTGCGGTATCACTTCGCTGTGAAGCACGATCGGCCCAGCTATCAGCTGAGGGAAGAACACTACGAAAAGCGCGTATTCGATGAAACCGTAACCCTTCGTCTCGCGCCTGTAAGAATCGACAAGATACGAGATCTGCTGGAATGTGAAGAAACTTATACCGAGCGGAAGAACGACGTGCCGCAGATTGAACGACGTGTCGAACGCAGCATTTATGTTCTCGATGAAGAAGTCGTAATATTTGTAATAGAAAATAGCCCCGACGTTCCCTATCAGGCCGATGATGAGAACCAGACGCCGGAGTGCGGTTCTCGCATCGGAAATATGGTTGAGCGCTCTCGAAAGTATATAGTTTGCCACTATGCTCGTGCATATGATGAAAAGGTACTTCGGGTTGTAGTATCCGTAAAACCACAGCGACATGCCTATCAGGAATACTTCCGCGGTTTTGTACTTCTTGAAGTGATTCAGCGAGAAATATCCGATCATCACGAGCGGCAGAAACAGAAATATGAATATGTACGAATTAAACAGCATACTTAATTATCTCCATGAAGAGACGAATAGTCGTAGGAACCGTAGAAGTTCCGGATCTCCGAAATATATTCCTCTTCATTCTGCTCGGTGATTTGATATTCATCCCTGCTTATCCATTCCAGTATCTGATCGTTTATCCAGCTCTTGAAATGGGCCTGATCCTTGTAATTGTCGAGGTTGCACGTTATATCGTATCTCGTTGAGAACGAGAAAAGCTTTATGTTGTCGCATTTGAGCAGCATATCTATCGCGTACTCCTCGGCGTCGATCCGCCAGTTTATCTTCTTCTCGTTGTTCAGCTCGTCCCAGTAAGCAATGCTGTACGGCGGGAAAAAGATGTAGAACGTCGTCTCCGGGTGCGCCTCCGCCTGGCTGATCACGTTCTGTTCGAGATTGCCGCGTATGAGTTCCCTGTCGTGATCCGAAAGCTTCTTCTCCGTTTTGGCCGGTGTCCCGAGCGTATATGTGCTGAAGACCACGTCGGCGCCGAACTCTGAATCGTCCATCCAGTTCTGGTAATCGTCGAACGAAGTCGTCTTCTGTCCCGAATTAGTATATGAAAACACGCGAAGCGTGTCGTCGAAGAACACTGTCAGATTCAGCAGATATTTGATATCGTTGAACGGATTGTCGTCGGTGAGATAAGTCGGATACTCAGCCCCTGGATATACATCGTCTTTGTCGAGCACCAGGAGGCTGTAATCCAGCGACCGCAATACTATGTTAAGATCGTGGCCCGACTCGTACGAGCGCGTGATGTTGTCGTTTACCTCTTTGTAGCGGCCGCCCGAGAAAGGAACTTTTATGGACTTCACTCCGAAAAGTTCGTCGAACTGGCTCGTCTTGAAGTTTTCGGCCATCGACGATCCTGTGATGATCGCGTCGTAATCGAAATTTCTGGTTATGCCGTCGTTCTGGTAGCGTTCGTTGTCTATCGGATACTGCAGACCGTCTAACGGTCCGTGAAAGTGGAAAAACGGATCGACCACAGCGTTCATCGCCGCGATAACAGCGAGAGCCGCTAGAAGGACCGCAATCACTGCTGCGATCCATCTGGCGGCTGCTTTTTTGGTTTTTGAACGGTTTGTATTTTTCTCTGAATTATCCATAAAAACCTTTCGCTTCTCCGAACATCCAATTAATCCGTGCTCTGGAGTCAATCTCCCGCTGGCTCCCCTGCACCGGGACCCGTTCCAGGATCTTCCGGCTGAGTTTCTTCTGATCCGCCAGGCCCGGTTTCATGATCCTCCGGCAGCGTTCCTTCTGATCCGCCCGATCCACCTGAACCGCCGGAATTTTCTGCTTCTGCAGCTTCTGCCTTGCGCTTCTTCCTTTTCTCGAGACGTGTCATGATCGTTTCATGGTATACGAAGTCGAATATAGCCGCGAACGGTATTGCGAGGAGTATGCCCCATACTCCGAACATGCGCCCGCCTACGATTATGCAGATGAGTATCCAGATAGAAGATACTCCGAGAGTGTCGCCGAACAGCTTCGGCTTGAAAACATATCCGTCGAACGTCTGCAGGACGATGGTGAATAATATGAACACTAGCGCATATATCGGATTTACCAGCAAGAGAATGAATGCTCCGATCACGCATCCGACTATAGGGCCGAACGTAGGCGCCAGATTTGTAACTCCCACGATGATCGAAATCAGCCACTTGTACGGATAGCCGGCTATGCACATAAATATAAAATTAAGAGCGCCCACGACGCATCCGTCGAGCAGATCGCACGCGATGTAGCGGATGAGGATCTTGTTGCATCTGCTGAGAAAGTCGATGGTTTTTTCATATACGCTGTCCTTCATGACAGCCATCATCAGCCTGTTGCATCCTCTGAGAAGACCCTTCTTGTCGAGCAGGAAATATATCGCCAGAATAAACGAAATCACGAAGTTGAACATGCCTGTGCCGACGGACACCGACGTGTTCACGATATCTCCCACGTTGCCGCTGATTTTCTCTGTTATCTTGTCCAGTACATCGTTTCCGGCCTGAGTAAGCTTGTCGAGGTTGAGCTTGTTCGCCGCCGACTTTCCTGCCACTTCGTTGACCAGGCTCTGAAGCTGGGAAACATAAGAATCCATGTGATTCAGGAAGTATGAAATGCTCGATATCAGCTGCGGAATGAGCACGACGAGCAGGAGTACCAGCAGCACGATTACCATGACAACCGTGCATGTTACTGACAGGGTTCTCCTCGTCACATCTCTTCTTACTTTCTTGAAAACGTATCTTTCGAACACTTTGACCAACGGGTCCATCACATACGCGATGATGATACCTATTATCACCGGCGAAATGAAGTTGAAAAGACTGCCCAGTCCCTTGAAAAGCAGGTCTATATGCTCCAGGAAAAGATACAGGCAGACCGCGATGCACAAAGCGACAGCAAGTTGAAACCACCGGCTGCTCAATATTTTGTTTCTTCTTTTGCTGCTCATAGATTTTTGTTCCACAGGAAGCTATCTGGGTTCGCTGTTTCTGACTGCAATTGCTTCTATTTCGATCTCACAGCCCTTTGGAAGCGCAACGACCTGATAACAGCTTCTCGCCGGATAAGGCTCGCCGAAGCGCTCCGCATATCTGGCGTTGACCTTGTCGAAATCGTTGATGTCTGTCAGGAAAACCATAGTCTTGATTACATTCCTGAGAGTCATGCCGTATTCGGCAAGCACGGCTTCTATGTTCGAGATGCACTGATCCGCCTGATCGTCGATCGCCTCAGGGATTTTGCCTGTCGCTGTATTGAGCGGAATCTGTCCCGATACGAAAACGAAATCTCCGGACGCAAGACCCTGTGAAAACGGACCTACAGGAACCGGTGCCTTGTCTGTATTCAGTACCTTCATTGTTGTAATCCTTCCTGCATAATGAAATGCCTTTAATATGATTTGATCTGCTGATTGAGATAGATTACGAAACTATTCTTAACTATTCTTACGAAACGATTCTGAAGCCTTCCTCGGTGAGGCTGCGTTTGATCGCTTCGATCTGATCGCTGTTCCTCGTCTCAAGGGCGAGTTTCAGGAAACAGCTCGTGATAGCCATGTTGACGTCGCTGCGGTCGTACTGGACAGAGACGACGTTGCCTCCGCACCGGGCGATGATTCTCGAAACCGATTCGAGCTGTCCAGGCTTGTCTTCGAGCGCTATCGTGAGGTCGACATTTCTTCCGCTCCTTACGAGGCCTCTCGTGATTACCCTGCTGAGGATGTTTACGTCGATGTTGCCGCCCGAAAGAATGCAGACGACCTTCTTCCCTTTGACAGGAATCTTGTTGAACATGACCGCTGCAACGCTTACTGCTCCGGCGCCCTCAGTGATGAGCTTCTGTTTTTCGATGAGCGCGAGGATCGCGGTAGCGATTTCGTCTTCGGAAACCGTGACCACGTCGTCCACGTATTTGCTCGTGAGCTCAAAGGTCTTGTCGCCCGGGCATCTGACAGCTATGCCGTCTGCAAAAGTAGATGCGTCGTCGATCATATACGGTTCTCCGTGCCTGAGGCTCTCCTTCATGCTCGGTGAACCCGCCGCCTGGACTCCGTAGATCTTCACCTCCGGTCTGAGGCTCTTGACCGCAAAGGCTACGCCCGAAATGAGGCCGCCGCCTCCGACAGGGACGACGATGGCGTCCACGTCTTCCATCTGATCGAGTATCTCAAGCCCGATCGTTCCCTGGCCTGCAATCACCTGATCATCGTTGAACGGATGTATGAGCGTCGCCTTGTTTTCTTCGGCGAATTTCTCCGCCTCGGCGGCAGCGGCGTCGTATCCGCCCGGAACCAGAACGACTTCTGCTCCGAGTCTTTTCGTAGCTTCGACCTTGCTGATAGGAGCCGCGTCAGGCATGAAAATTGTAGATTTTATACCGTTCTTTGTGGCAGCCATCGCTACGCCCTGAGCGTGGTTTCCGGCACTGCATGCGACGATTCCGTTCTTCTTCTCCTCGTCGGTCAGCTGGCTGATCTTGTAGCCTGACCCTCTGATCTTAAAACTTCCCGTCGTCTGAAGGTTTTCGGTCTTCAGGTAGACGTCCGCTTCGTCCGACAATCTCGGAGCTTTGATGATATCAGTCTTTCTGGCCACGTTTTTCAGCACGAAAGCGGCATGATATATCATATCAAGTGTAAGCATTTTATTTCTCCAATCATCTATAAGTATAATTATTCCGCATATGAGAATAAATAAAGAATTCTCCGCCTCAATAGTACAAAGCGGAGAGTTCCTGAAGTCAAATTAGTCTTTTGATCTGCAGCGCGGAAATGATCTGCGGCGCGGAAACAGACATCATTATTTCTGCACTCTGATTACGCTGTCTACAGATTTTACGAACGATCTGTTCGTGATCTCCTGGAGAGCCTCGTCGAGCACCTCTCTGTTTGTCTCGTAGAATATGAATACAAGAGGAACGCTTTCGTCTTCATTTCTGCTCTTGATATTCTGCATCATGGATTCGATTCCGATCCCGTATCTGCCGAGAGTTGACGAGATGTTTCCGAGGATTCCCGGTCTGTCGTCGACGGAAAGTCTTACGTAATACTGATTTATGCCTTCTCCTACGTATTCGAGGTCCGAATCGTATCTGAGAAGAGGCTTCATGTCGTATGCGCTGTCCTTGTCAATATTTCTCGCTATGCTGATCATGTCGCCTACTACCGCGCTTCCTGTAGGAAGAGGACCGGCGCCCTTTCCGTAGAACATAATGTCGTCGACGGCGTTGCCTTTGACGAATATCGCGTTGAATTCGTTGTTTACCGAAGCGAGCGGATGTTCATTGTCTATAAGGGCTGGCTGAACGTCGCATTCTACCTTGTCGCCCACCTTTTTCGCTGCGGCGAGGAGCTTGATCTTGCAGCCGAACTGATTCGCGTACTCGATGTCGACCTGATTGATGTTGGTAATGCCCTGTGTCGGGATCTCAGACGGAGATACGTTTACTCCGAATATGAGAGACATGAGTATCGACAGCTTGTTCGCAACGTCTATGCCCTCTACGTCGCTCGTAGGATCCGCCTCTGCGAAGCCTTTTGCCTGAGCTTCCTTGAGAACGACGTCGTAATCCATCTGATAATCGGTCATCTTCGTGAGAATGTAATTCGTAGTACCGTTTAATATGCCGAGGACTTCCGTAAAGTCGTTCGAAAGCAGAGCACTTGTAAGAGCGTTGATGATAGGTATTCCGCCGCCTACGCTGGCTTCGAAGCGGAGCATCACGTTGTTTTCAGTCGCGAGTTTCTGGAGCATCTCGCCGTTTTTGGCGAGAGCCGCTTTATTGGCAGTCACGACGTGTTTGCCGTTTTTCAGAGCTTCGGCCATGTACGTAGTGGCCGGTTCAATACCGCCAATCAGTTCGACGACGATGTCTATGTCAGGATCTTTGAGAATAGAATCTACGTCCTGTACGTAAACAGACTTGTCTATAGCGATTCCGCGGTCCTTCTCAGGATGTCTGTTTAGTATCTTTGTAATCCTGAGATCGATTCCCGTGGATTCAAGTATTTTTTCCCTGTTGAGCTGCAGCGTGCGGTATGTCCCTGTACCCACGTTGCCTATACCGAGGATTCCTGCATTGACGGTTTTCATATATTGGCCCTCCTGAAACGTTTATTCTGAATGCCTGCGCAGTATCGGCCGCGCTGGCAATATGTTGAATAAAATTATATAATACTTTTTTTTCGATGTCCATTATATACAGGACGATATTCTTCTTTAAAGCACTAAAAACAATCCTGTATTGTTCATCCGGCATTGTTCATCAGGCATTTTCCCCGAGAAGCTGCGCCATGCCCAGGCGGGCAGTCCCGACCGCATTGTCGGACGAAAGACTGCTCTCTCCGAATACCGCTCGTATTCCGAACCGGTTCAGGCGCTCTGAAAGCTCCTTTCTCAGGAAAGCGCTCGAAGCGACTCCTCCTGCCAGTATTACGCTTTCTGCCTTTTCCTCCCTGCATGCGGCAGCGGTCATCTCTGCGACCGCATCTGATATCCTGAGAAACAGCTCGGCAGAAAGCCTTTCCGGCGGCACGCCGGCTCCGGCTGCGCGGATGCACGATGTCTCTATGCCCGACAGATTCGCACGGCTGCCCGTGATGTGCACGGGGCTCAGGACCGGATCGTCGAATACGCGGTTTCCGCGGCGCGAAAAGTGGAATCTGACTTCCGGAACGCCTCTGAGCGCCGCTTCGTCCATGAACTGACCTGCCGGAAAGCCGGAGCCGAGCGCTACACCGGCCCTGTCTATCAGCTGGCCGAACGAGATGTCGAGCGTGCCGCCCACTGTTTTCACAGGCATGCACCCGTGCAGAAGCAGGATCTCACCCGTGCCGCCTGAAAGATGAAATGCGAGGTTTACCGATTCAGGCGGCAGCACGCCCGCCGCTGCCGCTATGTGCCCTTCCTGGTGGGAGAACTCGAAAAACGGAACCCGGAGCGCCGAGGCTATGCTCCTGCCGGTATTCAATCCGGCTAAAAAAACCGGCATGTACGAACCTTCCACCGGTCTCGGTCTCGAACTGGCCGCGACCGCTGCGATTTTCAGCCCGGCCTTGTCGATTTCTGCGCAGACTCTTTCAGCCACTTCAGGAATATTGCCCACATGCTGAAAAAGGGCCTGCGACTGCCGCAGACCCCTTTCCCCCTTGTCAACAGCCAGGTGTATGCGCTCGTCGGCGGCAGTGGAGCCGTCTTCGTCCACTGCCGCAGCAGAAGTCGTGTACGCGCTCGTGTCGAACGCCAGTACAGCTCTGTTACCCTTCATTGCTGTTCACCATGCCGCCGAGAACACCGTTGATGAATCCGGAGGATTTATCCGTTCCATATTTTTTCGCAAGATTTACCGCTTCGTTGATCGAAACCGATTCGGGAACCTCTCTGACATAGAGGATCTCGGCCGCCGCCACTCTGAGTATTGCGAGATCGACAGCCGCCATTCTTTCAGTTCTCCATTTGATGCTGTGTTCGTTTATCTGTTCGTCTATATCGTCTTTGTGCCCGGCTATGATTTCATAAACTTTCCCGAAATATTCGCCCGGCTTTTCTGCCGGAACATTTTCAACGAAACCATCGTGGACAGGTCTGCTGAAATCGTGGTTGATTTCCATCTCATAGATCATCTTTACGAGATTTTCTCTGTCGGATTTTCTGCTCATCTTTCTCCCCTGTATGTCATTCGATGTTAAAGTGGATCTTCTGCACGTGCACGTCCACGCTGTCCACTTTGATGTCTCCAAGCTTTTCAACCTGTTCCTTGATATTGTTCTGTATGTTCCAGGCGACCGAAGGAATCTGATATCCGTATTCTATTACAAGAGAGACATCGATGCTTACGTGTTCGCCCTTCCGCGTGATCTTTATTCCCGGAGCTTCTATAGTCCTGCCCAGGATATTTTCCTGTATCGCTTCTGTTATCCCGGGGACGAGCGAGTAGACTCCCACCGTCTTCAGCGCGGCCGACGCAGCGGCCGATGCCACTTCTTCGTCCAGAACAGTATTTTCGTCTTCTTTAGCCATAACGACAACCGCCTCAGTCTTCTATATTGCGCCTTCTCAGCATATATCCGGGAGCAACGGGGTATTTCACAGGCATGCTCACGATCTGCTGAGGATGCGGTGCCACATCTATTTTCACACCGTCTTCGTCTCTCAGGTCTTCCACTTTCTGTGTAAAGAAACCTGCGCTGCCCGGTCCGAAGATCTCTATCTCGTCTCCCACGCGGAAATTGTTTCTCTGCTCGATCACCGCCGTATGAGTCCCGCCGTCGTACGATTTCACAATACCGATAAACGCGTACTCGCGGATGTAAGCGCTCGATTCGTAATTCTGCGCTTCCGCTCCAGGTTTTCCATAGAAGAATCCCGTCGAGAAACGGCGGTGGCTGGCCTTCGAAAGTTCGGTCAGCCAGTCTGGATTGAATTTGTAATGCTCCGGATCTCTGTAGTACGTGTCGATCGCCTCGCGGTAGACTCTGACTACGCTCGCCAGATAGAACACCGATTTCATCCTGCCCTCTATCTTGGCGCTCGTTATTCCGAGTTTTATCAGATCGGGCATATGCTCTATCATGCAGAGATCCTTCGAGTTGAGAATATATGAACCTCTGTCGTCTTCTTCGACCGGGAAATATTCGCCGGGTCTCTTCTCCTCGACCAGAGCGTAATGATACCTGCACGGGTGCGCACACATTCCCCTGTTTGCGTCTCTGCCCGTCATGTAATTACTGAGCAGGCATCTGCCGGAGTATGACATGCACATCGCACCGTGGACGAACACTTCTATCTCCATGTCGTCAGGAAGATTTCTCTTGAATTCTTCCAGCTCTTTGAGAGTCATCTCGCGCGCAGCCACGATTCTCTTCACACCCTGGTCGTGCCAGTAGCGTGCTGTCAGGTAATTCGTAGTATTCGCCTGAGTGCTCAGGTGTATCTCCGCGCCGGGTCTCTTCTCCCTGAGGATCATCATCACTCCAGGGTCGGAAACGAGGAATCCGTCGATATCTATATCTGCTATCGAATCGAGGAAATCCGGCAGTTTCGCTATGTCGTCGTTGTGTGCGAATATATTGATCGTCATGTAGACTTTCACGCCGTGATCGTGAGCGTATTTTACGCCTTCCTTCATCTCATCGGCGGTAAAATTTCCGGCCGCTGCCCTGAGAGAAAAGCCTGCTCCGCCGAAGTAAACGGCGTCGGCTCCGTAGTCGACGGCAACCCTCAGTTTTTCGGCATCGCCTGCAGGCGCCAGCAGTTCGATCTTATCCACTTTATTAAATCTTCCTTTCTACTACGGAGACCGATATTCCGTCTCCTGCAGCCAGAAGCGATGTTTCACAGTTTTCATCGTGAACGATCTTGTCAAGAAATTCTCTCATGCGCCTTATGCTCGTCTTGTGCTTTCCTTTAGGTGAATCGTATTCGTCTGACGCCGTCGATCCGCGCATAAGTATATTGTCACAGACTATCACGCTGCCGGCTTTCACATGTTTCGCTGCAGCCTCCCAGAACTCGAGGTAGTGGCTCTTGGCCGCATCGATGAATACGAAATCGAACACGCCTTCCTGCTTTGCAGCCTTCTCGCGCGCGTCTCCGTCCACGACAGTTATCCTGTCCTGATATCCGAGTTTTTCTATATTGGCACGCGCCTTTTCAGCCATATCCGGATCCTTCTCGATAGTGACTATGTCGGCTCCGTCTCCCAGCACGCACGCGAAACATGAAGCCGAGAAGCCGCTGGCTGTGCCTATCTCCAGAACCCTTTCCGGCTTCACTATTTTAAGAAGCGTGACGAGAAAACGTTCCGTGTCTCTGAGTATCACGGGAATGCCGGCCGCCTCGGATTCGTCCCGCAGCCGCCCGAGCTCAGGAGTCAGCGGCCTGTAGAATCCGTCGAGGTAGTCTGTTATCTTCTGGTTTGTAATGTATCTGTTCTCCATATTAATCGGTAAGAGATGAGAGGTAGTCATCTCTGTATGCAGAGAATTCATCTCCTGTAGAGGCAAAGTTATGTGAACCGTCTCCTTCAGAGCTTACCACGAAATACAGATAGTCTGTGCTTTCAGGATTGAGAGCCGCGTTGAGCGATTTTTCGCCCGGAGCAGCGATCGGTCCAGGAGGAAGGCCATCGTAGAGATAAGTGTTGTACGGCGAATCTACCGCCAGATCCGAATTGTAAAGCCTCTCCTTTACCTTTCCAAGAGCGAACTGAACCGTGGAACAGAACTGAAGTTTCATACCCTTGTCGAGACGGTTGTATACGACGCTCGCAATCGTAGCTCTTTCGCTGTCGAGCTTTGCTTCGCGCTCGACGAGCGACGCTACTGTCACGATCTCGTTCTCTGTGTATTTTGAAGTGATCGTGCTGTCGGCCGATTCGAGTTCTTTTGAATAGACCTCGTCGAATCTCGCCAGCATCTTGTCTATGGCGTCGTGAGCCCCGCCGTTCTTGTAGAACTCGTAGGTATCAGGATAGAGATATCCTTCCATGCGGTGCTCGCCTGTCACGGCCTGGTCGAGGAAGCTGTAGTCGAACTGTCCGTTTTCGGTCTCTGAAATGAATTCGTCTGCGGTGCAGACACCCTTTTCTTCCATTGTGTCCGCTATCTGTGCTACTGTATAGCCTTCAGGAATAGTGACGGTCACCGTGTTCGAATTATCCTTGCCTTCGATCAGAATATCCGAAATTTCAGTCATCGTCATCGACGGAGAGAGATTGTACGTTCCGGCCTTGTAGTCAGCGTTGTCCAGTTTTGCACGAAGCTTGAAGGCCGCTTCGCTGTCGATGATCCCCTCGTCCTTGAGTATCTTTGCGATGCTTGACGTCGAACTTCCCTCAGGAATCTCGACGCTGATCTCATCTGTATTGCTTCTGTCTGCGGCCTTCGTCGTCTGGCCGTAGATGTAGATGAAGCCTGCGCCGGCAACAGCGACCAGCACCAGAATTACTATGAGTATGTTTCTGAGTTTGTGGCTTTTCTTTTTCGTAGTCATGGTATTCTCTGCCTTTTATTATTATTAATCGCGTGCTTTGGTAACCTAACCGCACGCCGAAATGTGATCGCACACTTCAGCAATCACGCGCTTTAGCAAGCGTATGCTGAAATGTAATCGCGCTTTAGTAATCACGCACTCAAATGTGATCGCGCGCTTCAGCAGCCGCGCGCTCAAATGATATCGTCCGCTCCCGCGGACAGAAACCGTTGCCATGCGGAGCTCATCACCCGGTGCAGCCGTTTTTCAACAGAAAAAAAACTGTTTCAGAGTGAAGGCTCCGAAACAGCATAATATTTAAAGGATCTTATTTATCAGCCTTTGCTCTGCCGAGATATTCACCTGTGCGGGTATCGATCTGGATAAGCTCGCCTTCTTCGATGAAGATTGGAACCTGGATAACTGCTCCGGTCTCAACTGTAGCGGCTTTGGTGACGTTTGTAGCGGTGTTGCCCTTGACACCCGGCTCGGTCTCTGTAACTACGAGATTTACGAAGTTAGGAGCTTCGACCTGGAAGGCGTTGCCTTCGTAAAACTTGATCGTAACCTCGTCGTTCTCCTTGATGTACTTTATCGCATCTGCAACCTGGTCTGCAGAAAGAGGGATGAGGTCGTAAGTCTCTTCGTCCATGAAATAGTAGAGCTGACCGTCGTTGTAGCTGTACTGCATGGTCTTCGTTTCGATGACGGCGTTTTCGAACTTTTCGTTAGGGTTGAACGCGTCTTCTCTCGTAGCTCCTGTGAGAATGTTTCTGTATTTTGTTCTTACGAATGCAGCGCCCTTGCCCGGCTTAACGTGCTGGAAGTCGAGCACGACGCACGGCTCGCCGTTAAGTACGAATGTTACGCCTTTTCTGAAATCTCCTGCAGATACCATAATATCAAGTCCTCCGTTATATCAAAAATCATAAAATAATCAGCTGTTTGTCTGATTCAGTGAGATTTATTATACCATTTTCCGTAATAACCGACAAGTCTTCTATACGTACTCCGAATTCGCCCGGAATATATATGCCCGGTTCGTTGGAAATAATCATGCCGGCTTCGAGAATGTCCTTGCTGACGGGACTCGCTACCGGAGCCTCGTGAATCTCGAGACCGGTGCCGTGCCCGTTCGCGTGGCCGAAGCAGCCCTTGAAGCCAGCGTTGTCGATCACGTCTCTCGCAGCTTTGTCGGTTTCGAAACCGCTCACTCCCGCCTTCATCGTATCCGCGGCGGCCTGCTGCGCTTTCAGTACAGTATTATAGACGAACTTCATTCTGTCGGTCGCATGTCCCACTGCTACGGTTCTCGTCATATCGGAGCAGTAACCCTTGTATTTGCAGCCAAAGTCCATGGTCACGAAGTCGCCGTCTTCTATCAGCTTGCCGCTCGGCTCGCCGTGAGGCATAGATGTACGCACGCCTGAAACGCATATCGTGTCGAACGAAAGCCCGGATGCTCCCAGTTCGCGCATCTTGAGCTCCAGCTTTACAGCTATCTCCTGTTCGCTTACGCCCGGTCTTATCTCGCCGAGGATGTATTCGAACGCCTTGTCGCCGATATGCTCCGCATGCCTCGTGGCATCTATCTCGGTTTCGTCCTTCACGCTTCTGATCTTCTCGACGATTCCGTCGAACGGAACTATCTCAGTATCCGGTACGGCATCTTTCAGCCTGCCGAAGAAACCAGCGGAAATATCCTCGTATTCGGCCGCCAGGGTCTTGTAATTCTGTTCGTTCAGAAAAGATGCGAGCGAATATCCCGCCTTTACCTCTGCCAGCTGATACAAAGGAGCCAGATTCTGAGCGGCCTCCCTGTATCTGAAGTCCGTGATCACGTAGTTTGTGTCCGGTGTGATCACGAGAAAGTACGAAGATGAATGAAAACGTGAAAGATAATATTTGTTCTCCGTCTTTGAAACGAGGAATGCGCTGCAGTCTTTTTCCTTCATGCGGCTGCGCACGGCTTCTATGCGCTTTTCAAGCAGTTCCTCTTCTTCTTTTTCCATGTCTTTCGCCTCTAATCCTGTAATGTATATTTCTGTTTATACTTCCATGAATATAGGAAGGATGATCGGGCTTCTCTTCGTCTGTTCGTAAACGAATTCTCTGAGAGAATCTCTTACCGCACTCTTCATCGACGACCAGTCTGTAAGTCCTCTGTCTATGCAGTCCTCGAGAGCCTGTGTCACGATGACCTTCGCGGTGTTGAACAATTCCTCTGACTCTCTGACGTAGACGAATCCTCTCGATATGATCTCCGGACCCGAAACAATGTAGTTCGAACCAGCTTCGACGGCTGTGACGACTACGATCAGGCCGCTCTCTGACATGAGCTTTCTGTCTCTGAGCACGATCTTTCCTACGTCGCCGACACCGAGTCCGTCTACCATTACGCTTCCTGCAGGAACGTCCTTCTTCTCGAGCTTCGCTTCGCTCTTCGAAACGTCGAGAACGCTTCCGTTATGCATCAGGAATATGTTTTCCTTGGGCATACCCAGCGATTTAGCGATTTCAGCGTGAGTGTGCAGGTGCTTGAACTCTCCGTGTACAGGCGCGAAATATTTAGGCTTGAGAAGCATCTGGATCATCTTCAGCTCTTCCTGGCACGGATGTCCGGAAACGTGGATGTCTGCGATATCCGAATAGATGACGTTCGCTCCCTTCTCGAGGAGTTTGTTGACTACGTTTGAAATAGTCTTCTCGTTTCCCGGAATCGGGCTCGACGAAAGCACAACCGTGTCTCCCGGCTTGATCTTTACAGATTTGTGCTCGTCAGACGCCATTCTCGTAAGAGCGGACATAGGCTCGCCCTGGCTTCCTGTCGTTATCAGCACCACTTCGCGGTCTCTCAGGGAATTGATCCTGCTGATGTCGACCATGGTGTTTTCAGGTATTTCGAGATATCCGAGCTCCGAAGCTATATCTACTATGTTTATCATGCTCCTGCCTGAAACCGCTACTTTCTTGCGGTGCTCCCTGGCGAGATTCATGATGTACTGTACTCTGTTGACGTTCGATGCGAACGTCGCGATTATGATCCTGCCTTTGGCCGTTGCAAAAATGCTGTCGAGCGTTGCCGCTACCGTTCTTTCCGAAGGCGTGTAGCCTTTTCTGAGGGCATTTGTGCTGTCTGCCATCAGCAGGAGCACTCCCTTGCGCCCTATTTCCGCAAATCTCTGGAAATCGATCGGGTCGCCCTTGAGCGGCGTGTAGTCGATCTTGAAATCTCCAGTATGGAATATGAGTCCTGCAGGAGTATCGATCGCGAATGCGCACGATCCTGCGATCGAATGAGTTATATTAAGCACTTCTATTTTGAATGAGCCGATCTGGAGTCTGTCCCCCGGCTCGATCTCTCTGAGGTCTGCCTTGAGTCCGTGCTCGGTCAGCTTGTTCTGTATGAGGCCGAGCGTGAGCGCGGTTCCGTAGATAGGAACCGAGACGCGCTTCAGCAGATAAGGTATGCCGCCGATGTGGTCTTCGTGTCCGTGCGTTACGACGACTGCCTTGATTTTGTCTGCATTATCGATCAGGTATGACATATCTGGAATGACGATATCGATTCCGTACATCTCGTCGCTCGGGAATGTCATGCCGCAGTCGATGAGCAGTATTTCATCTTTGTAGCGGAGGACTGTCATGTTTTTTCCGATCTCACCCAGTCCTCCCAGAGGAATTACCTGAACAGAACTCTCCTGTTTGTTTCTTCCTCTCGATTTTGAATTTCTGTTTCTCAAAAAAACCTCCGTGGTTATCCGACCACTATATTTACGAGCTTACCCGGTACGGCGATGACTTTTCTGATGTTTTTGCCTTCTACGAGCTGCTTTACCGTTTCGTCCGCGAGAGCAGTCTCTGAAAGTTCGTCCTTTGACAGCCCTGTGCTCACGTTCATTCTGTGTTTGATTTTTCCGTTGATCTGAACGGCGATCTCCACAGTGTCGAGCACGAGAGCCGACTCGTCGTATTCAGGCCACTTCTCGAAATATACTGATCCTTCGTGTCCGAGCCTCTGCCAGAGTTCCTCACAGATATGAGGCGTAAACGGCGAGAGCGCCAGGACAAGTTTGTCCGCACACGATCTCAGAAGAGCGTAATCCGCTCCCTCTGTCTCTTTGTAACGGTACATTTCATTTACCAGTTCCATGATTGAACTTATTGCTGTATTGAATCCGAATTTACCGCTCTGCATGCTGTCAGTGACTCTCTTCAGAGTCTTGTTCAGCTGATAGTACAGGCTTCCGGCGTCTTTTCCCTCAACCTTGCCGCTGAAGCTGCCGTCGTCCTTCTCGATGATCTCGACGACGAGCCTCCATACTCTGTTGAGGAATCTGTAGCTGCCTTCCACTCCGGTGTCCGACCAGTCGAGGTCTCTTTCCGGAGGCGCTGCAAACAGTATGAATAATCTGGCGGTGTCGGCGCCGTATTTGTTGATTATTTCAACAGGACTAACTATATTGCCGACCGATTTCGACATCTTTACGCCATCCTTGAGAACCATGCCCTGCGTGAGCAGATTCTGGAACGGTTCGTCAGCGTCTATGAGTCCGATGTCGTGAAGCACCTTCGTGTAGAAACGCGCGTAGAGCAGGTGAAGAATGGCGTGTTCTACCCCGCCTATGTACTGGTCGACGTTCATCCAGTAATCGGCCTTCTTCTTGCTGAAAGGCTCTTTCTCGTTGTGAGCGTCTGTGTATCTCAGGAAATACCAAGAAGAATCCACGAATGTGTCCATCGTGTCGACTTCACGTCTTGCAGGTCTGCCGCATATAGGGCATACTGTCTCCACGAATGTCTTGCTGGTCGCGACAGGCGAAGCTCCCTTTCCTGTGAATTCAACGTCTGTCGGGAGCAGTACAGGAAGATTCTCTTCTTTTTCAGGAACCCATCCGCAGTGTTCGCAGTAGATCATAGGAATAGGAACGCCCCAGTATCTCTGTCTTGAAATCAGCCAGTCGCGGAGCCTGAAATTGACGGTCTTTTTGCCGATTCCCTTTTCCTCGATGTAGCTGTACATCTTTTTAATGGCTTCCTTGTTGTCCATTCCGTTGAACTCGCCTGAATTTATCATCGTTCCTTCTGCCACGAACGCATCCTTCAGGTTGTTCACGTCTATCTCCGGATCGCCCGGATCGACTACAGGAATGATATCCAGATTGTATTTCTTCGCGAATGCAAAGTCTCTGGTATCGTGGGCAGGTACTACCATGATGGCGCCTGTTCCGTAATCCATCAATACGTAGTTAGCTATGAAAACAGGAATTTTTTTACCGTTGAACGGATTGATGGCATAGCTTCCTGTGAAGCATCCTTCTTTTTCAAGAGTGGTCGACGATCTGTCTATATCGCTGAGGTACTGAAGCTTGTCCATGAAGCTGTCGACCTCTGCCTGATGTTCAGGAGTAACGAGTTCTTTTACGTACGGATGCTCCGGAGCGAGAACCATACAGGATACGCCGAAGACGGTATCAGGCCTCGTGGTGAAGATCCTGAGCTTCTTGTCGAAATTCTCGATCTCGAAATCGATCTCTGCACCTTCGCTCCTGCCGATCCAGTTCCTCTGCATGGTCTTTACCTTCTCAGGCCATCCCGGAAGCTTGTCGAGATCGTCGAGAAGTCTCTGAGCGTAATCCGTTATCTTGAGATACCACTGCGAGAGTTCTTTCTTTCCTACCGGAGTCTTGCATCTCTCGCACTTGCCGTCGACTACCTGCTCGTTGGCGAGAACCGTCTGGCAGGAAGGGCACCAGTTGACGGCATTCTTTTTCTTGTACGCGAGTCCCTTTTTATAGAACTGGATAAAGAACCACTGAGTCCACTTGTAGTAGTCCTCGCGGCACGTCAGTACCTCGCGGTCCCAGTCGTAGCTGAGTCCCAGCGTTCTGAACTGTTTCTCCATCTCGGCTATATTTTCGCGTGTCCAGATGTCAGGACGGATGCCGTTCTTTATCGCCGCGTTCTCCGCAGGAAGTCCGAACGAATCGAAGCCCATAGGATGGAGCACGTTGAACCCTTTCATTTTCATATATCTTGCGACTGCGTCACCGATCGTGTAGTTTCTCACGTGACCCATGTGAATCTTTCCGGAAGGATAAGGGAACATTTCAAGCGCGTAATACTTCTTTTTGCCGTAATCTTCTTCTGTCTTGAAGACTTCGTTATCCTCCCAGTATTTCTGCCACTTACTCTCGATAGAGTGAAAATCATATTTGTCCGACATTCTAAGCCTCCCAGTCAACTCTTTCACAGTCGCTCCAGATCTTTTCAAGATTGTATTTGTCGCGTTTCTCAGGTGTAAATATGTTTATCACAACGTCGCCGTAATCCATGAGCACCCAGCCCGAGCCGTTCTTGCCCTCAACGCCTCTAACGAATCTGCCCTGCATGTCGGCTCTGCTCTGAACCGCCTCTGCAAGCGCAGAAACCTGCCTGATGCTGTTTCCTGTAGCTACCACCAGATAATCCGCAAACGAAGATTTCTCCGCGATATCGAGAACGATGATGTCCTCGCCTTTTTTGCTGTCCAGCACGTTTGCGGCGTAGACAGCGAAATTTCTGCTGTTGTCGAGCGAATCTCCCTTGAGAATAGTTTCGAACCAGTCTCTGGCTTCGATCGAATTCGGATCGAGGTACATGCCTGTGTCAGTCACGCGCTTGATGGTCCTGCACGAAATCTCGTAGCCTGCCCTGTCGATGTCCTCGAAGGCCAGTCTGTTGAGCATCTTCGCTTCAGGATAAGTGCGGTGCGGCTCTACTGCATCCGCTACGAATATTATCTTCTCGAGCAGCGACATATTCGCTCTTCCGGTGGTGTGATAACTGACAGCATTGATAATTTCCTCGTCATCAACGCCGAATTTGTCGCGGAGTATCTCCGCGGCAACTTTGCTGTGGGCAAGCTGAGGCTTGTCGATATATACTTCGTCCAGATTATATTTTTCCACCAGCGAATTCATCTCATCGCTGTCGAGATTTTTGCAGGCATCGTGGAAGAGCGCCGCGATATATGTCTTGTCGGGGTCGGCGCCGTATCTCTCAGCGAGAGCGCCTGCTGTCTCTACTACGCCCATCGTATGGCGGTATCGCTTTTCAGTCAGTCTGATCTTAACAAATTCATCCAGTTTGTTTACAAATTCTCTGTCCATAAACTGTCAGTAATCTCCCGTCTATTCTCTGTACAGGCCGTGACGCATCACGTAATCGATGACGCTGTCAGGCGTTAAATATTTTACGCTTCTGCCAGTGCGGAACCGTTCGCGTATATCCGTAGAGGAAATCTCTACCTGAGGTACGGGAACGATCAGGATATCCGCATTGTATTGTTTTCTGAACCAGTCAGCGGTTTCCTCAAGTTTTCCGGTCTCGCATCCCGGACGCCTTCCTACCACAAACGAATAGCGGCTCAGCAATTCCTTCGATCCCATCCAGTGTTCGAGTCCGAAAAACGAATCGGCTCCCATGATGAAGTAAAGTCTGTCGTCAGGGCCGCATTTTCCGGATATTTTCCGCATGGTATCCACGGTGTACGACATCTCGCCTCTGTCGACTTCTATCGAAGACACCTCGAGGCAGTCGTTGCCTTCTACGGCGAGGCGCGCCATTTCGAGGTTGTGAACTGAGCTTTCTCCTCCGGTTCCCTTTTTAAAGGGCGATTCGAACGCCGGAACGAGGATCACTTTGTCCAGCCCTGCCGCGTCGCGCGCATGCTCCGCAAGCACGAGATGCCCGTAATGAATTGGATTGAAGCTTCCTCCGAAAACACCGATTTTCATGAAAGATACCTGACTTTCCGATTGATCAATTTTCGTCAGGAACTGTCCTGATCGCAAGTTCGTCGAGCTGACTCTGCTCGATGAGCCCCGGTGCTCCTGACATAAGGCACTGAGCGTTTGCATTCTTAGGGAACGCTATGACTTCTCTGATGCTCGATTCGCCGAGCATGAGCATTACAAGCCTGTCCATGCCGTAAGCGAGTCCGCCGTGAGGAGGTGCGCCGTATCTGAACGCTTCGAGCAGGAATCCGAATTTTTCCTGCGCCTGTTCGTCCGAAATGTGGAGCGCCTTGAAAACCTTCTTCTGCAGCTCCCTGTCGTGAATTCTTATGCTGCCGCCGCCGGCCTCGACGCCGTTGAGAACGATATCGTATGCTTCTGCCTTGACGCTGCCCGGATCGGTCATCATCTTATCGATATCCTCTTCGCGAGGCATCGTGAACGGATGATGCATCGCGAGCCATCTTCCTTCTTCCTCGCTGTATTCGAACATAGGGAAATCAGTAACCCAGAGGAAGTTGAACTGCTTCGGATCGAGAAGCCCCAGCTGGTCTGCGATGTGGCGCCTCAGGAAGCCGAGCGAATCGACGGCTGCCTTGTATTTGTCCGAAACGAACAGGATGAGATCTCCCGGCTTTGCTTCCATTCTTCCGAGGATCGCTTTTTTCTGATCGTCGTCGAAGAATTTGGCTATCGGAGATGTTACTCCGTCACCGGTAACCTTCATCCAGGCGAGGCCCTTTGCACCGTAGTCCTTCGCACCTTCGCCGAGCTTGTCGATCTCTTTCCTGCTGTACTTGTCTGCTCCGCCTGTAATACAGATTGCCTTTACGACGCCGCCGTTTTCGATATTGCTGCTGAATACCTTGAAACCGCAGCCTTTCATGATATCTGTAAGATCCCTGAGCTCGAAGCCGAATCTCGTGTCAGGCTTGTCGCTGCCGAATCTGTCCATAGCCTCGTCGTAAGGAATTCTCGGGAACGGAATCTGGAGATCGACGCCGAGAGTCTCCTTGAACAGCGTCTTCAGATAGCGCTCCTGTATTTCCATGATGTCGTCAGGCTCTACAAACGACAGCTCCATATCGATCTGTGTGAACTCGGGCTGCCTGTCTGCTCTGAGGTCCTCATCCCTGAAGCACTTTGCGATCTGGAAGTATCTGTCGCATCCAGACGCCATGAGCAGCTGCTTGTAAAGCTGCGGCGACTGAGGCAGAGCGTAGAATCTTCCGTGATTTACCCTGCTCGGAATCAGGTAGTCTCTCGCGCCCTCAGGAGTAGGTTTGTCCAGGTCTGGGGTTTCGATCTCCAGGAAGCCTTCGTCTGAGAAGAAGCGGCGGGTAACCTGCGCCACGTGGTGGCGGAACGCTAAGTTCCTCTGCATCTTGGGTTTTCTCAGGTCGAGGAATCTGTACTTCAGCCTGAGGTTTTCGTCTACATTGTCGTCGTCCTTTACGTAGATAGGAGGCGTGTCAGCCTTCGAATAGACTGTGAGCTCTGTCGCTCTCACCTCGATATCTCCTGTAGGGATCTTTTTATTCTTTGATTCGCGTTCTGTTACGGTACCTTTCACACCGATTACATATTCGCTCTTCAGCGTATCTGCAAGTTCGAAGACCGGTTTTTCAGTCTTGTCGTCGAACACTATCTGCGTGATTCCTGTCCTGTCTCTCAGGTCCGCAAAAATCAGTCCGCCGAGATTTCTCTTTTTCGCTACCCAGCCGTTAAGCACAACCTCACGCCCGGCGTCCTCCATTCGTAGATCGCCGCACATGTCGGTTCTCTTAAAAACTTCTCTCATCATTTCCTCCAATTAGCTGCGGTTTATTCTTCGGATTTCAGAATCGTGTCGAGCTCTTCGAGCCTGATGTGTTTCTGATCTCCTGTTTTCATATTTTTAATAGTCAGCTCCCCGCTCTCTATCTCGTCGTCGCCGATGACTACGGTGAAGCGTGAGTTGACTCTGTCGGCATATTTGAACTGTCCCTTGATATTTCTTTCGGCTATATCTGTTACAGCTGAAAAACCTCTTTTTCTGACATCGTGCGCCAGTCTCTGAGCAAAGCTCTTCGCTCTGTCACCGACGAAAGCGACGAAAAGATCAACCGGCGGATTCTCCGGCAGATATGCTCCGCACGCTTCCATGACTATCAGCAGTCTCTCGATGCCGAGTCCGAATCCTATTCCCGGAGTCGACGGACCGCCGAGGTTTTCCACGAGGCCGTCGTATCTTCCTCCTCCGCAGACGGTGCCCTGAGCGCCGATGGTATTCGTGACGATTTCAAACGCCGTCTTCGTGTAGTAATCGAGCCCGCGCACGATCTTGGGGTCGATAGTGTACTCTATGCCGAGAGCCGTGAGATTTTCCTGCAGTTCCTCGAAGGATTTCCTGCAGCCGCTGCACAGATAGTCGAGCATCACAGGAGCCCCTTCGGCGATCTTCTGGTCGTCCGGGTCCTTGCTGTCGAGAATGCGCATAGGGTTTCTTTCGAACCTGTCTTTAGAGATATCGGAAAGATTGTCGTAATTCGGTCTGAGAAAATCCTGCAGAGCCTTTCTGTAGTTCGCTCTGCACTCAGGACAGCCTATGCTGTTTATCCTGAGCTCCAGATCCTTTACTCCGAGCTCGTCGAAGAAATCCATGGCCAGCGAAATGACTTCCGCATCGGCCATCATGCTCTCTGTTCCGAAGAATTCCGTTCCAAGCTGGTGGAATTCTCTCAGCCTGCCTGCCTGAGGCCTTTCATATCTGAAGCAGGGAATTATATAGAAGACTTTCTCCGGCTTCACTCCGGCATACACCTTGTGCTCGATGTACGAACGCACCACGCCGGCAGTGCCTTCAGGGCGGAGCGTGATGCTCCTTCCGGCATGATCTTCAAACGTGTACATTTCCTTCTGAACGACGTCGGTGGTGTCGCCCACGCCTCTCTGGAAGAGCTCCGTGTGTTCGAACTCAGGCGTGCGTGTCTCCCTGATCCCGTATCTTCTGCAGATGTCACGGAATCTCTCTTCTATATACTGCCATTTCACTGACTGCTCGGGGAGAATGTCCTTCGTCCCCTTCGGCGCTTTTGTCAGCATCAAATCCCTCCTATCAGCATGAAAACTGTCTATCGCTCAAACGGCAGATAGAGCTTTTTCTCTTTGCGCTCCGTCATTTCAGCGATTCTTTCTATATATATTTGATAATTCGATACGTTCGGCACTCTTTCGAGCCTGTTAGTATCTTCATAATATGCCTTGCTTATGCCGCCGGCACCGAGAGCCGCGATCGTCTGGTGCTCGTCCATAATTCTTATATTGTAAACCGACTCGCTGCCCGGCAGCGCGTAGCTCACGTTCTCGAAATTGCCGGCCATGTGTTTCTGCCTGTACATGTAGTACGGCCTGTATCCTCTTTCCCTCAGTATTCTGCCTGCGTCGGACACCATCTTCCCGACTCCTTCCGCTGAATCGTAATTGTATTCCGCGTCTATCTCGTGAAGCCTGGACGATCTCTTGACGGCCAGCGTGTGAACGGTGATGTTCTGCGGCCCGAGACCGATAACTTTTTCGAGGGAGTCTCTGAACATCTCGTAGTTCTCTCCCGGCAGACCCGCGATGAGATCTGAGTTGACGCCGAGACTTTCGTATTCGGATACGAGTCCGAACGCATCCTCGATGTCGCCTGATCTGTGAGTCCTTCCGATGAGCTCGAGCGTCTTGTCGTTCATCGACTGCGGGTTGATGCTGATCCTGGTGGCACCATGGCGGCTGATCACGTCGAGCCTGTCTGCTGTGATCGTGTCGGGTCTTCCCGCTTCCACACAGTACTCGACGACGTTGTCCATGATAAATGAATCGGCGACCGCCTGCATCAGCCTGTCGAGGTCTGACGCCCGAAGCGTAGTAGGCGTGCCTCCGCCGATGTAGATGCTCTCGGGTGAAACGCCGAGCCCGGTGAAACGCCTGCCTACCGTCTCGATCTCGAAAAGGAGGGCGTCCAGATATCTCTGTATCTCGCTGTAAGGCTGCTGGTTCGACGTAAAGGCGCAGTAAAGACATCTCGTCGGACAGAACGGGATGCCTATGTAAAGGCCGATGGTCCGGCCCGCTTTTTTTCTGGTAATCCTGCTCTGAACCCTGCTGGTCTCCATCACAAGATTCGTCTTCTCCGGAGAAACGCAGTAGTGGCCGAGAAACATTTCCCTGGTCTCCTGCTCGCTCTTTCCCTTGAAATACATGAGTTCGTTCGCCATTTTTACCGGACGCACACCCGTGAGGGTTCCCCACTCGGGCTTGTATCCAGTAAGCCTGCACAGTTCGAAAAAGAGAAATCTCTTTGCTTCGTCCCGGTTCATTTCCTTTCCTGCCAGGGAAATGTCCGCAGGAATATCCTCAGCTCCGGCCTCTTCCGGAGCCTGTCCGTTTTTTCTGCATCCGTTTGTCACGATGCACTCCGACGGACGAAGAAACTCACGTATAAGCTCTTCGAGTTCGTAACTCGACTTGTGATCTGCAAGATCTATCTTAATAACTGAAGAACGGGTTGTATTTCTTTTCATGTCCTATCGTCGTATGTCCCATATGGCCCGGAAGCACGAATGTGTCGTCCGGAAGTACAAACATCTTCTCTCGCACCGATTTTTTCAGGTCGACCAGCGAGCCGCCCACGAAGTCCGTCCTGCCGATCGATTCTCTAAACAGCGTGTCGCCGCTGAAAAGGACGTTTCCGACGAGAATCGAAATTCCGCCCGGCGAATGCCCCGGCGTGTACATGATGTGAAGCGTCATGTTTCCGACCTGAAGCGTGTCTCCGTCCTCAAGATAGATGTCGGGCAGGAATGCCACATCGCGGCCGCAGAGCGGCCTGGACTGATTCGAAATCGGATCGTTGAAGTAGCGGTTGTCCTTCTTGTTGGCCGCGACAGGACAGTTGAAACGCTCTTTGTAGTACGGAACTCCGCATATGTGGTCCCCGTGGCCGTGAGTCAGAACGATGTATTTGATTTTGTAGCCGTTCGATTCGATATAGTTGTCGAGCGGTTTGCAGATATCACCCGGATCGACGATGAATGCTTCCTTTGAATCTTCGTCAGCACAGAGATATGTGTTTACCTGGATCGGGCCCGTGTAATACTGTTTGATGTCCATAATTCTTTCTCCATGTCAATCGTATGTCAATTGTAGTTGGCATTGCCTCTCCTGACTTCGATAACGCCTCTCAGGGCACGGAATCTGCTCATCATCCGCGAGATCTGATTGACGTTTGTTATCTGTATTGTAAGGGTAATGCTCGCTGTATTGTCGTTGTTGCTCCTGCCGTTTACGCCTGTGATGTGCACGTCCATGTCCTCGCATATCTTAGAGAGGTTCGCGAACATGCCCTTGCGGTCCTCGGCAAGAATCGATATATCCGTTTCGAAAGTATGAGGTGAACTGTCTATGTCGCCCCACTCGACTTCGATGAATCTGCTCTTGTCCTCCTCAGGAAGCGAGGTGATGTTCGGACAGTCTTTCCTGTGGACGGTGACTCCTCTTCCTTTCGTTATGAATCCGATGATGTCGTCTCCAGGCACAGGATTGCAGCATTTGGCGAGACGAGTCAGCAGGTTGTCCATTCCCTTGACCTTTACGCCGCCCGAATACTGAGATCTCTTGCCGGCGTTCTTCGGCTCGAAGTTTTTGATTTCCTTCCTCGACTTTGTCTCAGCCTCTTTCTCGTCCTCGTAAGATTTGAGGAGGAGGTCGAGAACCTTGGAAAGCATGGTTCCGCCGTATCCGATCGACGAATACATGTCGTCGAGAGTCGGGAAATTGAGTTCCTTAGCGACCTTGTTGAGCCTCTGAGGCCTGAGAATCTGGGCAGGATCGTATCTCTTTCTTCTCACATATTTGTCGAGAGCCGATTTTCCTTTTTCGACGTTCTCGTTCTTGTTTTCCTTCTTAAGCCACTGCCTGATCTTGTTTCTCGCGTTTCTGCTCTTGGCTATCTTGAGCCAGTCGACGTTAGGGCCTTTACTGTTAGGCGACGTGATGATCTCGACGATATTGCCGTTTTCGAGCACGTGGTCGAGCGTGACCATTTTGCCGTTCACCTTGGCGCCGATACACTGATTGCCGACGTTGGAATGAATCTTATATGCAAAATCTATAGGCGTGGAACCCGCCGGAAGTTCTATGACTTTTCCTGCAGGAGTGAATACGAATACCTGATTCGAGAAGAGGTCGACCTTCAGCGTCTCCATGAACTCCTTCGAGTCGCCTACCTCTTTGTTCCACTCGAGCGTCTGTCTCAGCCACGCGAGTTTGCCCTCTTCAGGATCCGACTTGATGCCTTCCTTGTATTTCCAGTGCGCGGCGATACCGTATTCGGCTATTCTGTGCATCTCGTAGGTACGTATCTGTATCTCGAACGGCTGCCCGTTGTTGCCGAACACAGTCGTATGGAGCGACTGGTACATGTTTGACTTAGGCATAGCTATATAATCTTTGAAACGCTTCGGGACAGGCTTCCACATAGTATGGACGATACCCAGAACCGCATAGCAGTCCCTTACAGTATCCACGAGCACGCGGATCGCCAGCAGATCGAATATCTCGTCGAGCTGCTTGTGCTTGTCGCGCATCTTCTTGTAAATGCTGTAGAAATGCTTCGATCTTCCGTACACTTCGTAATGGATGCCGAGTGTATCGAGCTGCGTCTTGAGCTGCTCGATGATCTGTCTGATATTTTCCTCGCGCTGTTCCTTGCGTTCATTTATCTGTTTCGCCAGATTGGCGTAGAATTCAGGTTTAAGGTGCTTGAGCGCTATATCCTCAAGCTCGAATTTCATCTGGAACATTCCGAGCCTGTCTGCGAGAGGCGCGTAGATGTCCAGTGTTTCCTGGCATTTTTCCTTGATTTTTTCCGGCGGCATGTAGTCTATTGTCCGCATGTTGTGGAGTCTGTCCGCCAGTTTGATGATCAGGACCCTTATGTCCTTCGACATGGCGAGGAACATCTTCCTCATGTTCTCCGCCTGTGCTTCTTCTTTTGTTTCAAATACCAGCGACCCGAGTTTCGTGACTCCGTCCACGAGGAGAGCCACTTCGTCGCCGAAATTCTCTTTCAGATCTTCTTCGGAATATGAAGTATCCTCAACGACATCATGAAGCAGCCCTGCGATTATGGTCTGATCGTCCATTCCGAGTTCAGCAAGGATTTTCGCAGTCTCGATCGGATGAATGATATATGGTTCGCCCGATTTCCTGAGCTGGCCCTTGTGCATCTCGGACGCGGTGTCAAGCGCTTTGCCGATCTCCTCGAGGTCGTAGTTGCGCTCGAGCGAATTCAGATAGTCCAGGAACTCCTCTTTTCTCTTCGAATCGCTGTTATCCTTTTTTTCTGTCTCTTTAATTGCTTCTGATGTCATAATAATTACCATTTCATAAAACAATACCATACACGCAGCACGGATGCTGCGTGTATGGTCAGCTTGTTTCATAGTTTCAGCTTACTTGAAACGATGCCGTCCCGGCTCCGCCGCTGGAACCAAAAAGCTGCACGGACGCATCTTCAGGCTAATTCTGCGATGGAAGCGTCGTCAGCCTGTTTTTTCTTTTCTTCAGCTTCTCTTTCTCTCTTTTTTCTTTCAGCTTCCTGCTTCTTTTCTTCGGCTCTTCTCTGGCGTTCAGCCTGTTTAGCCTGCCTTTCTCTTTCCTTTGCGGCCTTTTCTTTTTCCTTTGCGATCTCTCTCTTCTGTCTCTCCTTCTCGAGCTTTCTCTCGCGCTTTTTCTTCGCGCGTTCTCTGTTCTTCGGAGAGTTCTTATCCGTGAGCCTCATAATATCATACCACAGCGAAGTCGCTATGAAAATTGAAGAACACGTACTTGCGATAACACCTACGAGAATAGGAACTATAAACTCTCTGATCGTGGTTCCGCAGATGATGATCAGCGGAACCATAACGCTGATGGTCGTTATCGATGTCATGAGTGAACGTCCGACGGTCTGCCTGATGCTTTCGTCGACGAGCACATCGAGACCCGCCGTGCTCTTGCTGGCCGCACGTCCGCCCGTATTCTCTCTGACACGGTCGAATATTACGATCGTGTCGTTGATACCATAACCGAGTATCGTAAGAACCGCGGCTATGAACGGACTGTTGATCGTTATGTGGAAGGCTCCGTAGAAGCCGATCATGAGCAGTATCGTGTTTGCAAGCGCAAGAATGGCTGCGATGCCGTATTTAAACATGAACCTTATCGCTATGTAGATAAGCATGAGTATAACAGCAGCCGCAACAGCCTTGGCCGCACCGGTCCTCAGTGACTTTCCGACCGACGGTCCGATGTTTTCTACCGATATGAGCGCATCGTCATCGATGCCGAACTTTTCGTTCATGGCATCCTGAAGAGATGATCTCGTGTCTGTATCGAGCGAATCTCCGGTCTTAATAATGATGTCCTTATTGTTTTCTCCGGCATACATTACAGTACCGCTGAGATCCTGTGATTTCAGGACATCCTGAACATCACTGATCTTTACCTCTTTGCCCATCTCGAATTCGAGGAGCGTGCCTCCTGTAAAGTCAATACCCATATTGAAACCGCGCACGCATCCGATCGTAATGGAAACTACGATGAGCAATATCGTAATTATGTAATAAATCCTGCGGTTTTTCATGAAGTGGACATTTTTAAGCAAATCGTACATTAATCATCCACCTCCTTTGAAGAGTCACCAGATTTATCCTTATCATCTTCACTGTCCGATCCTTCGGATTCAGACTTATCCGAGTCCTCAGCCTTGTCAGGCTCGCCAGCTCCAGACTTGTCTGTCTCTTCAGCCTTCTCAGGTTCGTCAGTTCCAGACTCATCCGAGTCCTCAGCCTTGTCAGGTTCGCCAGCTCCAGACTTGTCTGCGTCAGCATCCTTTTCAGATTTTCCGGATTCAGCCTTGTTTTTCTTTGCTTTCTTCTTCTTCGATTTGCCGGATTCAGTTTTATCCGATTCTGCATTTTCTCCGGATCCCTCAGGCAGCGACGCATCTGCACCCGCAGTCTCTGCCGCCGGCTTCGGCATCCTGATACCGAACCAGAAGTTGGTTGCAAGATGTTTGTTCTCCGAAATGAGAAGCAGGTAGAGATTTGTGACGAGCGTCGATGTGAAGATACTGAGGATCGTTCCTATCATGAGTGTAACGGCGAATCCTCTTACGTCTCCTGAACCGAACTCATAAAGCGCAACGCCTGCGATAAGCGTAGTGACCTGTGAGTCGATGATCGTGTTGAGAGCTCGTCTGTAACCCTGCGATGTGGCGACGCGGATCGTCTTTCCGTTCCTTACTTCCTCTCGTATTCGCGAGAAAATAATTACGTTTCCGTCTACCGCCATGCCGACCGTGAGGATCATGCCGGCAATGCCAGGCAATGTGAGTACCGTTCCGAACGCAACGATCAGCCACAGATACATGAGGCAGTATGCGCAGAGAGCGATATCCGCGGCGAGACCCATAATCCTGTAAACAATGAGCATGAGCAGGAGCACTATGCCGAAGCCGATAGCCGCTGCGATGATTGCGTCAGACAGCGAATCCATTCCCAGCGTAGGTCCTACGATACTCGTCTCTACTTCGGTCAGGTCTACAGGCAGCGAGCCGCCCCTGATGAGTGCGGCAAGGTTTGATGCTTCTTCCTGAGTGAAGTCTCCTTCGATCTGGCACTTGCCTCCGCTGATTACAGAGCTTACAGACGGATTCGAAATAACCTCGTTGTCGAGCACGATGGCGATCGTATTCGCACTCATTCCAGTGCTCGAATCTGCCGTTATCTCGTTGTTTACTATTTTTCTCGTAGCCTCTTCGAATGCTGTCGCGCCATCGCTGTCGAATTCGAGAGTTACTACATATCCGGCTCCGTTCTGGTTCATCGCCGTTCCCGCATCCTCTACGTTTCCTCCGTCGAGTATGACGTTGCCGTCAGCGGTAATGAATTGCAGCTTCGCCGTCTTTCCTATGGTCTGGATGGCCGAATCGGCATCCTCCTCGCCAGGCAGCTCGACTCTGATTCTGTTTTTGCCTTCGATGGTAACTACTGGATTTGTGAGTCCCAGTTCGTTAACTCTGTTCTCGATGACAGTCTGAGTCTGCTGCATGAGCTGTGTCAGTTCCTCGCCCGTTGCATCGGTTTGTGCTTCGAGAACTACATAAACACCGCCCTGAAGATCAAGGCCGAGCTTCATGTAGTCCTTGATATTTCCGACCTTGTCTCCGAGACCGAAAAAAGTGATGTACCAGCCGAAGATAATGCCCAGAAGAACGACTACAGCCACTACTCTTCTGAAATTCTTCATGAGTTGATTTAAGCTCCTTCCTGTAAGTGTTCTGCAAGATAAGCCTGAATACCTATTGCGCATTCAAGACGTTTTCTTTCCATAGCGCATCCAAGACGGTATGGCTTCAGAATGTCGCCATTGGTGTGATAGGCATTTGCGTGGCAGCCGCCGCTGCAGTAGAAACGCGCCCAGCACTCAGAACAATCTTTTTTATTGTAGATATGTGCCTGATTAAAAGTATCAAACAATCTGTTTTCAAATTTTTCGTCGAATATGCTGCCGAGTCTGAACAGCTTGTTGCCCACAAACTGATGACACGGATATATGTCTCCCTCAGGGGAAATCGCGACATATTCCGTTCCGGCACCGCATCCCGATACTCTCTTTATAACGCACGGGCCCTGATCGAGGTCCACGTTGAAATGGAAGAAACGGAACGGTTTGCCTTTCATTGCATAATCGATATACATGTCGGAAAGTCTGTCGTACTCACCCAGTATCGTGTCGATATCGCTTTCCCTGAGCGAATAGTCGTATTGTCCGGATGTTACGACAGGCTCCACGGAAACGTTTGAGAATCCGTTATCGAGCAGATGTTTGACATCGTCGGCAAAATCGAGATTATATCTTGTAAACGTACCGCGCACATAATATTGTCTGTCTTCGCGTTTTTTAATAAAGTTTTTATAATTGCGTGTGATTATGTCGTATGTGCCTCTGCCGTTTACGGTTTTTCTCATGCGGTCGTTGACTTCAGGCCTGCCGTCAATGCTAAGAATTACATTGACCATATTCTCGTCGATATAGTCGATCTTCTCCTGGTCGAGCAGAATGCCGTTCGTCGTAATCGTAAATCTGATGTTCTTGCCGTAAAGCTTTTCCTGCTCGCGGCCGTACGCCACGAGCTCCTTTACGACGTCGAAATTCATGAGCGGTTCTCCGCCGAAGAAATCGACCTCCAGATTATGTCTGGAAGCGGAATTCTCTATCAGAAAATCGATCGCGCGCTTTCCTGTCTCCGCTGACATGAGGCACCTGATCCCTTCGAACGCGCCTTTGTCGCCGAAACAGTACTCGCAGTTCATGTTGCAGTCGTGTGCCACGTGAAGACACATGGCTTTTACGACCGGCTGTTTGTCATCGAAGACAGATCTGTCGACCTCGTCTTCGGTGAACAGCATGCCCTGAGCCACGAGCTCATCTATTTCTGACATGGATTCTTCTATATCTTCTGAACTGTATCTGTCTCCGAGAGCATTCTTGACCTGATCACGGCTGTACCCGCTGCCGCTGATATAATCGAGGGCGTCGTAGACGACGGGATCAACCACATGAACGGCCCCGCTGTTTACGTCCATCACGATGTGCTCGCCCTTGAAGATATACTTGTGTATCAAGCACTTCTCCCCTTTCCAAAAAAAGAAGCTGTCAAAAACGCCTGGCCATGGTATTGCGCAGGCAAATGTGCCTGCAAATACCGCCTGCAGAAAACAAGCGTTTCGGACACCTTCATAAATACGTAATATGCCGACTATCTTCTTTTTATGTTTTCGCACTGCTGGTTAGCTACTGTGCATGAAGTCTTGCATGCTGACTGGCACGATGTCTGGCATTCACCACATCCAGTAGTGCATGCTGCATCCTTTAAAGCTGGTCTCGCAATAGTCTTGATTTTTTTCATAATAACCTCCTTATAACAAGCGCTTTTTCAAAAAAGCGCACAAATATCCGATTAATAAAGGTATTTTAACCCACTCAATGGAGTGTGTCAAGCAAGGTGCATGCCGCCCGGGAAACAGGGATAAAAAGAGGAACCGCAGGTGCGGTTCCTCATGATTTTCAAAAGTATTTCGATTTTTCTGTGGTGAACTATTTGTCTGAATTCTCATCCTTGCGGCTGAGCTTTCTGATCTTTGGAGCAGCCTCTTTTTCTTCTTCGGCCGCTTTCTCTTCTCTTTCCTTCTCGGCTTTTTCAGCTTTTTCAGCAGCTTTCTCGGCTTTCAACGCTCTCGGGTCTTTGTTCGTGACTTCAGCGACGGCCCATTTCTTGAACTCCATCTTTGTCTTGTCGCTTCCGCAGTAGATGACGATAGAATCATCCTTGACAGCGAGTACCTTGCCGATTATGCCTCCGATCGTCGTTATTTCGTCTCCGACTTTCAGATTGTTTCTCATTTCCTTTGTTTCTTTTTCTTTTTTTCTCTGAGGTCTCACGAGGAACAACCACATTATTACGAAGAAAAGTATAAGAGGAAGAAATACTGTTAAAAACGAACTTGATGATGAACTCATTTAATAAATTTACCTCCGGATAATGATGATGGTGCCGGCGATCGGGGTCGAACCGATACGGTGTTGCCACCACGGGATTTTGAGTCCCGCACGTCTGCCAATTCCATCACGCCGGCTGGAAAACTTTTATTAGTTTATCATAAATGCATTTACCTTACAACAAATTAATATTTACGGTTAATCCGCCGTAAGGTCTGCATATTCTGCTCCAGCCGCCCTGATAAGATCGTCAGGCTTCAGTTTTATCTGCAGTCCGATCTGGCCTCCGCTGACGAAAACGTCGTCGAACAGCACCGCTGTCTCGTCTACAGCCGTGGGAAAAGCCTTTTTCATGCCTACCGGGGAGCATCCGCCGTGGACGTATCCGGTGACTCCGAGCAATTCCTTCATCGGAAGCATTTCGAGCTTCTTCACGCCGAAGAACGAAGCCGCTTTTTTGAGATCGAGCGTTTCGTCGACCGGAATCACACACACGTAGTATTCACCGCGCTTTGCGTAGAGAACCAGCGTTTTGAAAACCTGCTCCGGATTCTGGCCGAACATCCTGGCCAGATCGGATCCGCTCGTAAAGCCGTCCTTCAGTTCATGTGCAAAAGTTTCATAACCGATGCCCTCGTCTTCGAGCATCCTCATCGCGTTCGTCTTGATATTCTTATGTTTAGATCTGGAAGACATTTTTCCTCATTACTACTCTTTTTCTCATGCCGGCATGCCGGGCACGTCCGTCACGCGTTTTCGGCAGAATCGTCTTTCTCTTCGGTCTCGGTGCTGAATTTGAGAACTTCCTGAACCTTCATTCTGTCGATTTCATCGCGCAGCTTCATCATGCGCTGATCGGTGTTGGCGATCGTATCGGCGCAGTCTTTAAGTTCTCTCTGCACTTCTTCGACGTTAGGCACGACCTTTTTGTACTTGAGGTCGTGTTCCAGGCTCGCCCAGAAGTCCATCGCGATCGTTCTGATCTGGACCTCCACCGGTATCTTCTTTTTGCCGCCCGAGAAGAACACAGGAATTTTTACTATAAGGTGAAGACTTCTGTAGCCGTTCTCCTTCGGGTTCTTTATATAATCTTTCGTCTTTACCAGCTCGACGTCGTCCTGGCTTATGAGCATATCGGCGACGGAATAGATATCGTCGACGAACGAGCAGATCACCCTGACTCCGGCGATGTCGCAGAGATTCTTTTCCGCAGATTCCAGCGTGACAGGAAGATTCCGCCTGTGCAGTTTCTGCATAATGCTCTTCGGCGTCTTTACTCTCGACGTAATAAACTCTATCGGATTCCTCTTATTCTGAGCAGAAAACTCGTCACTCAGCACCTCCAGTTTTGTCTTGACTTCTCTTATCGCGCAGCTGTACTGCATCAGCATCGATTTCAGCGAATCAGCCGCACCGAATATCTGACTTGTATCTTCTGGCAGATTGGTAATACTTATAACTTCTTTCTGTGTATTATCCATTTAAATAATACTCCTTTGACTTTCTGGAAGATATGTAATTGAATCAACTTATTTTACAGGGGACCTCATCCGCGTATCAGTTTTTCGAGATCTACGTCTCTGTTGCTGATAAGAGCTCCCGAGTAGGAATCGATGTCTGTGATCATGCCGCTCACTCTTCTGATGTCATCCATAGTGACGGCGTCGATCTTTTCGATCGCTTCTTCCTGAGTGAGCAGTGAATTTCTGAGCAGCGCTCTTTTTCCGTTTGCAACCATTCGGCTGCTGGTGTTCTCCAGACCGAATATGAACGAACTCTTTATCTGCTGCTTCGAGATTTCGAGTTCTCTGTCGGTGATGCCCTTGTCCGCGAGCTTCGCCAGTTCTTCCTTTATGGCTGCCACGGTGTCCTCGATCTTATCGTGAGCCACGCCGGCGCTGATGGCATAAAAGCCTGTAGTATCGTGAGGCTGGTTGTATGAATAGACCGTATAGGCCAGACCTTTCTCCTCACGGATACTCTGGAAAAGTCTCGAGCTCATGCTGCCGCCCATGATATTGTTGAGGAGGGAGAGCGCAAATGCATCGTCGTCGGCGTATTTTACGCTTCTGCATCCGATGACGAGATGCGACTGTTCAATATCTTTTACAACGGTTTTAAAACTCTGAGTATAATCTGGAACCACCGCCTTTCTCTCCGGCTTCACCGGCGAAAATCCGGACAGCTTTTCCTCAAACTGGTCGCATACCTGCTGTTCGTCGAAATTGCCGGCAACCGACACGACTATATTGTCCAGTGCATATTCTCTTTTTATATAATTTACTATATCATCGTGAGTAATCGCCTCAAGACTTTCAGGCGTTCCGAGAATCGGTCTTTCGAGCGGTTCACCCTTGAAAATCTGTTCGTAGAACAAATCCTGGACAGCATCCTCAGGGTTGTCGCGGACCATCTTCATCTCCTCCATGACGACCTTTTTCTCTCTTCCCATCTCTTTGGGATCGAACTGTGAATCGGTCATCATCTCGAGAAGTATGTCACAGACTTCGCTCATGTTTGATGAGAGTGACTTGGCGTAATAACAGGTGTTTTCCTTGGCGGTAAAGGCATTCGTCTGAGCGCCGAGCGCGTCGGTTTCTGTAGCGAGCTCCCGGGCCGAGTGTTTCGAAGTGCCCTTGAACATCATGTGTTCTATAAAATGAGAAATGCCGCTTTCGCCCTTTCTCTCATCGACACAGCCCGCATTGACCCATATTCCGGTCGTGACGGACTCAACGTAAGGTATTTTTTCGAGAGCGAGTCTCAATCCGCATTTCAGTTTTACGATTTTTCCCATCAGAACTATTTTTCCCTTCTGTATATGAATTTTATTTTTTCAGATAATACATCTGCTGCGTAAAGGCCGCAGCGTATACAGGTGCATAATCATGAAGTTATGCACAAGGCCATATATCCAAGGCCATACTATATATACCCATTACGTATCACCTGCAAAACAATGTTCATTATACAGCAAAAATTAACTGCTGAAACTGTAAAATAATATTTGCGTGAAACACTCCGGTATCTATACCTCATATAATCATTGTACTTGATAGAAATAATATTTCCTGCATCAGAGGCATCTTTTCATAAAAATTAAGAAACTGCGGCACTGCCAGCGAGTGAGACCAGGCTGGCAGACTACGGCCGGCTAGTGAGGCATGGCGGATGGTGAGTGAGGCCCGGCCGGCACCGGTGTGCTGATACAGGGAAGAACGGGCTCCGAGGCAGAACTGTGGACTGGGCTGGAAAGGCTCTGGCATGGCATGAATTCGTGGGACTGACCGTGCCCGCCCAGGTCCGGTTAAACCTCTGGAAGGCCAGTGTTTCTGAATACTGACTGTATCCGGGCACGGTCCGGACGAAAAAAGTTCAGAGATTTCATAATAAAATAGCTGTTTTGGGAAAAACGGACTTGAAAAAATATGCATTTTAAGGATAATTAAATATATGAAATAATTCCCAGGTTTAATATATTGGAGGCTGTTTCAGTGAGAAAATTCTTAAGAATAATGATGCTGCTCTGCGTGGCAGCATGCGTTGGTTTTGCGATCTTCAAGTGCTTTGCCGACAAAGAGGAAGAATAATCAGGAAACCCGCTCCTGGCGGTCCGGATCAAAAATAAAAGGGAACTGTCTTTACGTGGCAGCTCCCTTTTTTCTTGTCATCAAATTCGTCATCGCGTGAGAATTTCTCTTCCGCTTCAGAATTTTTCTTCCGCTTCTTCTGCTCTTACTTCACGCTCTTTCTCCCCGCGAGCACATCCTCGTAGTCGGCCAGATTATCTTTCAGAAGCTGCGGTGTGTTGAGCTCGTACGGACACTTCTTCATGCAGCTGCCGCAGTTGACACAGTCGTTGATCTTCTGCATCTCGCCCTGCCATTGTTCGCTCAGCCATGCATCCGACGGAGCGCGCCTTATCATGAGAGACATTCTCGCGCAGTCGTTTATCTTGATTCCCTGCGGACAAGGCATGCAGTAACCGCATCCTCTGCAGAAGTCGCCGGAGAGATTCTTTCGTTCTTCTTCGATGAAGGCTTTGATCTCTTCATTCATCTCAGGAGTCTTTTCGAAGAACGAAAGCCATTCGTCGAGCTCTTTCTGCCTCTGGATTCCCCAGATCGGAACGACGTTATCGAACTGAGACATAAAAGCCATCGCTGCGTCCGATCTCGTGATGAGTCCGCCTGCGAGTCCCTTCATCGCTATATAACCCATATTGTGCTCTTTGCACATTTCGGTGAGTTTTATCTCTCTGTCGTTCGACAGATAGCTGAGTGGATACTGCAGTGTCTCATACAGGCCGCTGCGGCATATTTCCTCGGCTATCGCGATCTTGTGGGTCGTTATTCCTATGTGCCTGATCTTGCCCTGCTTTTTCGCCTCGAGAATCGCTTCGTACATTCCCGTGCCGTCACCGGGAGCATAGCACTGATCTACGCAGTGGAACTGGTAGATGTCGAGGTAGTCTGTCTTCAGATTGGTGAGCGTGGTTTCGAGGTCTTTCCAGAATCCATCAGGCGTCTTCGACTGAGTCTTTGACGCGATGAATATTTTGTCCCTGACATCGGAAATGGCTTTTCCCACTTTTATTTCGCTGTCTGTGTAGGCTCTCGCGGTATCGAAAAAAGTCATTCCTCCTTCGTACGCTCCGCGTACGAGAGCAGCCGCTTCATCGACGCTCACTCTCTGAATCGGAAGTGCGCCGAACCCGTTCTGCGGTACGGTAATGCCCGTGCTCCCCAGTGTAATCTGTTTCATATCATTCTCCATTCATAATTATGTAAAATCTGCAATAAGACTTTATAGGCTTTTTTATTTCATCTGCCGTCTGCAGCATTTCCGGTCATATTCATTTGATCTCATTACCACGTCTTACAGAATCGCTGCCGAACCGCTTTCTGATCTCAGAAATAGTCGATTCGAGTTTTTCCTCTTTCTGATACTCAGGCTTGTCGAGATCGTCCATCGTTATCTGGACAGGTTCGCCCTTTTTCACGAGCTTAGAAGCCCTTATGCCGAGCAGCCGCACTGGATTTCCGTTCCAGAGCTCCCTGAAGATCTCCTCCGCTTCGTCTGCTATGCTTCCGGCGGAAATCAGCGGCCTGCCTGTCATGTGCTGCCTGGAGACCTTCGTGAAATCGCTGTATTTTATCTCCACGCAGATGTTATCCGCATAATATCCCGAACGCTCGAGGCGTCTCGAAACCTCGGAGCTGAGTTTCCCGAGCACGGTGAAAGCGTGTGCCTCGTCGGTCACATCGGACGGAAGCGTGACGGAGCTGCCGACGCCCTTCGGCTCGTCGCGCACGGATCTCACCGGCGAATCGTCTATACCGTTCGCGAACTGCCACAGCATCTTCCCGTGGCTTTTCAGCCTGCGCTCGATAAACGCGGGATCGCTGAGCGCCAGCTCGCCTATCGTTTCTATTCCCAGGTCGTTGAGCCGTTTCACAGAAGATTTTCCTGCCATGTACAGATCCGATACCGGAAGCGGCCACATTTTTTCTTTAATTTCGTATCTGAAAAGGGTGTGGACCTTGTCGGGCTTCTCGAAATCAGAAGCCATCTTCGCAAGGACCTTGTTTTCGGAGATCCCTACATTTACTGTGAATCCGAATCTCCGCCGGATTTCGTCCTTGATTCTGCAGGCTGTTTCGACCGGAGAGACGGCCGCATCCCGGATGCCTGTCATATCGAGATAAGCTTCGTCAATGCTCGCCTGCTCGACGACCGGCGTCAGGGTTTTCAGATATCCGACGAGTTTCTTGCTGTACATGTTGTAGCTGCGCCTGTCTGGCGGAGCCGTCACGAGTCCCGGACAGAGCGCATACGCTTCGCCGAGCGTCATGGCAGTGTGAATGCCTGCCTTTTTGGCGGCCTCAGATTTCGCGAGAACTATTCCGTGCCTGCTGTCACGGTCGCCTCCTATGACCGCAGGAATTTTCCTCAGATCCGGGCCGGTACCGTTTTTTAAATTTTCTACAGACGTCCAGCTTAAAAAAGCGCTGTTCACGTCGACGTGGAATATAGTCCTTTTCTCTGCCATCTCTGTTCCCCTGCGCTGACTGCATTTATCAAAATAATTATATCATCACCGTCCGGCATATTGCAGAAAAACAGAGTTTTGAACACACGAAACAGCGGGCCGGTCTTCATCGATGAATTTCAGATCCCTGCGGCGTGTTATCTTTCCTGCGCATCAGTCATTGTCAACCTTAATATTTTTTTAGTTGACAATAGGATTGAGAAATAATAATATATCGATTGTAAACATATTTATAGTTGACAATCAAAGGAGAGGTTTGCTTCATGGAAAATACTCAGAAAAGAAGTTCTAAGAAGGTCGTCGACCTGACTTTTACAGCGCTTATGGCCGCGCTGATCTGCATACTCGGCCCGCTTTCGATTCCGCTGCCGATTTCACCGGTTCCTATATCGCTGACAAATCTGGCTATTTACTTCACGGTCATGCTTATAGGCTGGAAGCGCGGAACCGTCAGCTACATCATCTATCTTCTGATAGGCCTCTGCGGCGTGCCTGTATTCTCATCGTTCACGGGCGGTCCGGGAAAGCTCCTCGGCCCTACGGGCGGATACCTGATTGGTTTCATATTCATGACTATCATCGCCGGCCTGTTCGTAGAAAAATTCGACGGAAAATACGCGATGTATTTTGCAGGAATGATACTCGGCACTTTAGTCACGTATGCTTTCGGAACCGCGTGGCTCGCGTTTGAAGCCAGCATGAGTTTCAAGGCAGCGCTCTTCGCAGGTGTAATTCCTTTTATTCCTGGAGACCTTGCAAAGATGATCGTCGCAGTATTCGCCGGCGGAGCCATAAAAAAACGCCTTCAGAAGGCTCATATCCTTTAATTTTACTTGATATTGATTGCATGAAGATCTGATAAGAGGCATAAGAATGAGCGAAGTATTCGAACTTGCAGAAGAAATAGTAAATGGACGGCGCCTCACGAGGGACGATGACGTTTCGGTGCTCAAGGATGCTCCCGACGAAGAGCTTTTCAGAGGCGCCGATTACATACGCGAACAGCTCTGCGGAAACCACATCGACCTCTGCGCCATCATCAACGGAAGAAGCGGGCGCTGCAGCGAGGACTGCAAGTTCTGCGCGCAGAGCGGCCGCCACGACACCGGTATAGAAGAATACGGTTTCCTGGACAAGGAGACGCTGCTGAAAGACTGTGAGTACCATGCAGAAAAAGGAATAGACAGATATTCGGTCGTGACGGCAGGCAGAACGCTGTCGGGAAAAGATCTCGACGCGGCGTGCTCAGCATACAGCGAAATGCACGAGAAGTACGGTGACAAAATCGAACTCTGCGCTTCCCACGGTCTGCTCGGCGAGGAAGAATTCAAAAGACTCAGGGAAAGCGGTGTCTCGACGTATCACGAGAACATCGAAACTTCGCGGAGATATTTTCCACACATATGCACGACGCATAAATTCGAAGACAAGATAAAGGGCATCAGAGAGGCGCATGCCGCCGGTCTCAGAGTCTGCTCAGGCGGAATCCTCGGAATGGGAGAAACAGAGGACGACAGAATCGATATGGCGTTCACGCTTGCCGAAGAGCACGTCGAATCGATTCCTCTCAACGCACTCATCCCGATCAAGGGAACGGCGCTCGAGCTGCTGAAGCCTCCATCGTCTGAAACGATAATGAGAGCCGCGGCATACTTCAGGTATATAAATCCGGAAGCATATATAAGGCTCGCCGGAGGACGCATCCTCATGGAAGACTCCGGAAAGGCAGCATTCCACGCAGGAGTAAACGCTACTATCACCGGAGATATGCTGACGACGAGCGGCAACACCATCGACGGGGACAGAGAAATGCTGACCGGTATGGGATTCAGCATCAAACCGGCGGACTGACAAGCGAACTACCCTTTAATATAACGCAATGCATAGAAAAAGCAGAGACCGGCGTCAAGGCCGGTTCTCTGCTTTTTTGTCATTCTTCCGCTTCCGCTTTCTCCAGGAATCTTTTCATAGCCGCCAGATTGTACGTTCCCACACGGCGCCCTTCCTGATAAACTCTCTCCATCTCGGAAGTATCGTGCTCCGTGCTCCCGATATTGAGCGGAGCAGCCGGTCGGACGACAAACGCCTTCCCTTCGCGTTCTAATTCAGACACATATTCCAGCGTTTCGTTATATACTTTGTGGCGTTTCGCCAGATCTGCCAGCATCTCCCGGTTGTGAGGATACCTCATCTTCAGCAGCGGCAGTAACTTGAGTTTTTCTTTTCTGTATGACGCAGGCTGAGTAAGGATGATTACGTTTCTCTCGTAGCCTATGCTCTCGAAGAATTTTACAGGTATCGAATCGGAAATTCCACCGTCGAGCAGCCTCATTCCGTCTATCTTCACCGGTCTCGAGGCTATCGGCATCGAGGCCGACGCCCTCATCCACTTTATGTCCTCCGAATTGCCGGTATCGCATCTGTGGTACACCGGTTTCCCGGTGTCCATGTCTGTACAGACGACGTAGAATTCCATGGGATTGTGTTCATATGTGTATGTGTCGAACGGATCCAGAGCGTCAGGCATGAGCCTGTAGCAGAAGTCGGCGCCGTACAGATCGCCTGTGGTGATCAGCGAATACAGGCTGCAGAAGCGCTTCTCGTGTGCGAAGCGTTTGTTATACCTGATTACTCTTCCGATCTGGCGCGATTTGTAATTGCATCCGAACGCTGCGCCTGCCGACACTCCGATCGCACCGTCGA
This sequence comes from Anaerovoracaceae bacterium, assembly GCA_050946535.1. Taxonomy (GTDB): domain Bacteria; phylum Bacillota; class Clostridia; order Peptostreptococcales; family Anaerovoracaceae; genus RUG708. The sequence continues at coordinate 113,190 of JBMNUZ010000003.1, read as the reverse complement.
ACTCTATTCCGTTTTCCATCATTACGTCGGTAACGCCCGCGGTGTACAGCCCGCGCATCGCACCGCCTTCCATGATCAGTCCTGTTTTCAAAAATCTCCTCCTGTATCCACGCTCTCCGCACGGCTCTTTCCGCAATGATCCAGCAAGCAGCCGCGGATCTGTCTCTCTTTGTCAGCCGCGCATTATTGTTGCGTGACGCCCTGCACGCATATATGCTGCGTGGCGTCTGAGCAGACAGTATACAAAAGACCGCTGTGAAAGTTTCTACACGCTTATCCGCGCTCGGCTACCCGATCTTATATCTTTTTCAACGATTATCTTCTTCTCGATCTTGTCGGAAAGTTCCTTGACATGGGAAATGATTCCTATGAGTCTCGTGCCGGCAGACAGATCCGAAAGCGCCTTCACAGCCTGTCCGAGCGATTCGTCGTCGAGAGAGCCGAAGCCTTCGTCTACAAACATCGTTTCTATATTTATACCGCCCGCCGATGACTGAATCTCATCCGACAGGCCGAGCGCCAGCGAAAGCGAAGCCTTGAACGTCTCGCCTCCCGAGAGTGTCCTGACGCTTCTCGTGGTGCCATTGTAATGATCTATCACGTTGAGGTCAAGTCCGCTCTGAGCCGCTCCCGTCTGAGTGCGGCTGCGCCTCAGCTCGTACTGTCCGTCAGTCATCACCAGGAGCCTTATATTCGCACGCTGCACGATCCTGTCGAAATAAACCGTCTGAACGAACGTTTCCAGAGAAATGCGTTCGCGTCCTGAGAGAGTTCCGTTCGCCGTGTCCGACAGGTTTTTGTACATTATGTATTTGCGCTCCGTCTCCTCGAGCTGCTTCGAAACCGAACCGATGCCGGCGAGAGCACGCTCGTTCGCGTGTTTTCTGGCCACCAGCTTGTCGCGTTCCGACGACAGGTTTTCGATCTCATCGTTCAGCTCTTTGCGGCTCTTCTCTGCGCTCTCGCGGTCGATCTGCTTCTGATCTTTGAGACCTTCCTTCAGATTTTCGATGCGCCCTTCGAGGCCGCTCAGCTTCTGTCTTATTCCGGCGGTATTATCCTCTGCATACTTCAGCGCTTTGTCGAACGCCGCTTTTTTGTTACTGAGTTCAGTAATCCTGTTCTCGGCTTCCTGCCTGCTCATGAAGCTGAGCTTTTCTGCCGCCTGGCTGCACTGTCTCTCTTTTTCCGCAGCAGCGCTTTCTAAAGACGACTTGCTCTTCTCCAGCCCGTTTATCGTCTCCCTGGCAAGCTCTATATTCTTATCCAGTGATTCGATCTCGCTTCCGAGTTTTTCAAACCTTTCGCTTTTATCGGTATATTCCGTTATTTTCTTTTCGTTTCCGGCAAGCATGTCGGAAGCGGATTTTTTCAGAGACTCTATAGCACCGCGGGCATTTTCCTGCGGAAGTTCTACGCCCGAAAGTTCCTGATAACGCGCACTCAGGTTTTCTGAACGCGATTTCACCGATCCTTCGAGCAGCGAACAGTCGGAACTCAGATCCGCTCTTTTTTTCTCGGCGTCGTCGCGGGACTTTTTCATGCGGCGGAGCTCTGCTTCGTCAGGAGCATTTTCCTCAGGCTCCGCCGGCGACGGGTGTTCCGTCGAGCCGCAGACTGGACATGGCATTCCTGGTTCGAGCGATGCAGCGAGTATTCCTGCCTGCTGGTCGAGGAATCTTCCCTGCTCCCGCTCATATTCCGTATTCTTTTTCGAATAGTCGGATGCAGCCTCCGCGTACATCTTTCGTTTTTCTGCAAGATCTGTTCTTTTGCTCTCGAGCTCTGTCAGCTTCTTCAACAAAGAGACTGCATTTTCATGTTTTTCTGTCAGTCCCGTCTTCTCGTATTTCAGTTTCTCGAGGATGCTGGACGCATCTTTGAGCTTTTCGCGCTCTTCGCTGAGGCCGTTCCGCCTTGTCTCAAGCTCTTTCAGATTCCCTGCTTTTTCTTCGAGTGAATGTGATGTGTCCGCGGCTTTGCGCCTGACTTCGGCGAGACTTTTCTTCTGCTCTTCGAGCTCATCGTACTGCGGCATCAAAGCCTCGATTGCTGCTATCTCGGCAGCCGATTTCTCGAGTTCTGGTTTTCTCGCCTCGAGTTCTCTGAACGAACTCTCGGCCGCTTTGAGCTGCTCCGCGGTATTTTCTCTCTCCTCCGAAGCTGCTGAGAGAGCTTTTTTATCTTTATCCATGCGATCGGCAGAAGCTATCATGGCTGCGTATTTTTCAAGCTGCTTTCTGCCCTCGTCCACCTTCTGGCTGAGGACGCCTGCTCTCGATGTATCTTCATTTATCATATCCCCGGCAAGGCTCATGATTTCTGACATTGCGCCGGCTTTGCCGCGTAACCCGCCGAATTTTTCCGAACGGGCACTGTCGAATTCTAGTCCCGCCAGATACTGATCCCTTACAGCTCTCTGGTTGCCCATAGTTCTGTAAAGATCGATGGCTCTGCGCTTGAGTTCGTCCTGAAACAGCAGGAAATTATCTGTCTTGAAGAGATTTCTGAATATATCGCGTCTGGCCTTCGTATCTGCGAAAAGCAGTTTCCTGAAATCTCCCTGGGCTATCATCGTCGTCTGCGCATACTGGTCGCGTGTAAGACCGGTGATGTCCCTGATCTTCGCATCTACATCTTTTATCTTCGAAATGACCGTGCCGTCAGGAAGTGTGAGAACGGCCGTCGAAGACTTTTTGACCATGCCGTTTCCTCGCATTGACGGCCTCATGTACTCAGGACTTCTCTTCACGTTGTATTTCTTTCCGCCGTACTCGAAATCCAGTTCGACGTAGGTATCCGCCGTGTCCTCGGCGTATTTCGAACGCATCATATCCGCGCGCCTGATATCGCCGCTCGTGCTGCCGTAAAGCGCGAAGGTTATCGCATCGAAGATCGTCGTCTTTCCGGCTCCTGTGTCTCCCGTTATGATGTAGAGTCCCCTGTCTCCGAGTCTGTCGAGGTCGAGCACTGTCTTTCCGGCATAGGGACCGAACGCCGACATCGTAAGTTTCAATGGTCTCATCTGCCTGCCTCCTGGATTTCACTCATGATTTCGTGCACTGCTTCCGTTTCCTCATCGGACATTTCCCTGCCGTTCTGCATCCTGTAAAGCTCTGCAAACATCTCTTCAGGGCTCTTGCCGGCAGATAGTTCTTCATCGGGAAACTCCAGCTCTGTCAGGTTTCTCGTGCGCGTGTTGTCGTACTCGAGAGCCATCACGTTCGGATACACGCTTCTGAGCCGTCCTATGGCATCAGGAATGTCATCTTCGTCGGTAAGCACTATATGAAGATAATCCTCGAAATCTCCTCCGCAGTCAAACTGTGTGGAAACCAGTTCGTCAAAATGCCCCCGTATCGTTCTCACGTCGTGAAGCGGAGTGAGAGGAATCGTCCTTACCTCGGTATCACCCTTTTCCCTCAGTTCCACCACCGTTATCGATTTGCAGTCGTTTTCCTCCGAGACCGAATACTTGAGAGGCGTTCCGCAGTAGCGCAGAGTATCGCGTTTTATATTCTGAGGCCTGTGGAGATGACCAAGTGCCACGTAGTCAAACCCGTCGAAAATGCCGGCGTTCACCATCGTCGTGCCGCCTACCGTGACTTCCTCGGAATCGGAGCTTTTCGCGCCGGCGACGAACTGATGCGTGATCATGACGTTTCTCATGCTGAAATCTGCTCCGCACTCTTCGACCACTTTCTGCACGGCTTCATTGTATGTTTCTATATCGTCGTCAGGGAAATAAGGGCGCACATCCGCCGGACGGACAAACGGTATCATGTAGAAGCAGACGGCACCGTACTCGTCGTTCATGACGACAGGGCTGATACGGCCGTCGTAGACTGGCGAAAGAAATATTCCGTCTCTGCTCAATATTCTTGACCCGAAAGCGACTCTCTCCGCTGAATCATGATTTCCGCTCACGGCAAACACCCTTATCTCTTTCTCCGACAGCTGATAGAGGAATTCATCGTACAGTGCCACGGCTTTAGGCGAGGGATACGTTCTGTCGTATATGTCGCCCGCGATAACCACGGCGTCAGGTTTTTCACTGTCAGCCGCCTCAAGTATGCTTCGAAGTATATACTGCTGGTCTTCGATCATGCTGAAACCGTTGACTTTTTTTCCGAGATGAATATCCGATAAATGAAAGAATTTCATTATGGCTCCCTTCGGTAAAAATAACGTTTCTGACTAAAAAAAGCCCTGAAAATCGTTTCAGGACAATGTGGTGGAGATAAGGAGGCTCGAACTCCTGACCTTCTGACTGCCAGTCCGTATGATTTTGTTGAAATTTCAATGTTTACCCGTATGGGTGCAACGTTGGGTGCAACATTTTCACACTATTCGCGTCTCTAAAGTTGTGACCCTTTTATCAAGGTCTGTAATTTTTTCGCGAAAGCGGCGATCCTGATCAGCCCTATCCTTTTCAAGCTGGTCGATTTTTTCTGTTAATGCCTGAAGCTCGCTAAGGATATGTTTTATATCGGCTTTCAGTTCGCCCATCTCTCTCGCGCTCTCCGTCTCATCTTTTGTACTATTCCTTAGAATAACTATGATCGATACTATGAGCGATGCGACGCCGACTGACGAAACCGTCGGCGGCGTTCCGCAGAGCACAGTCTGAGGATTTTCGCTCGCGGAAATCGTATACTGCAGCGCGGCTTTCTGATCGTCCTGATATTCCTGTGCTTCGTCAATAACCAGAAGATCATATGACTCGCCGAGGCCGCCCTTGCTGGTTCTGGTCCGGAATTCTATTCTCCCGCCGCCTTCCACGTAAGCGTCGAGATAAATATGCTCCTTCTCGTTAGCACGATAAAGGCCCTTATCTTTGAGCCCTGGATCAATCAGTTTCGCATCAGTCAGGACCGTCACAAGACGCTCCCACGCTGCATGTGCGGTGCCGGTTCTGTGAGCAGTATGCAAAATTCGCTCACCGTGCAGCAGTCCGTACATCTCGCGGATAACAACAATCTCGTTCTTTCCGTTTTGACGTGGTACAGCATACCCGAAACTCATATGAGTCCACTCGGAAGTTTTATTTCTGGCAAGCATGTCGTATACCAGCAGCTTCTGCCAGTCCATTGCCTTGCGGCCGGATCGCTCATACAGCTGTATTGCTTCCTCTCCGGATGTTTTTTTATATGGTAAAACAAAGCTTCGTGTAGGGGTCTGGCGTCCGATTCTGTCTGCCATTTCCCCTCCTTCAGCTATGTGTTACTGGTGCTCTTATTTCCTTCATGCTCTCCTCCATGAAATTTGAACATAAGAAAACCCCGAGGATAACCGCGAGGCCTGTCTTTAATCACATTTATTAAGTGTTATGTTGTCAGTACCATGCAACTGTGCCAGTTGCCTTTTCTTTATCTATCCCAGATAATGCATGATGAGCATAGATATTTTTTACGTCACTTTCAGATGGTTCTAAAATAATTACAGTTCCATCATCATACAACGCAACCTTACCAGGTGCATTCATTTCGCCTTCTGGGTAATATATATATATTCTACATCCATTCTCATAAGATTCTAATTTATAACGAAGCATATCTGCCCTCTCACGCATCATGGTTTTTTAAATATTTATGTAACGCAACCGCGTAATTGTATTTCTTATTTACTTCATTATGCGCTTTTTCGTATGGGATTTCAAGTTTATCCCCCATTATTTTTTCTTCAGCAATTTCATGTTTCAGCAAAATCAAATCGTGTTCTTGAATGTTTTTCCCTTCTCTCAAACGTTGCCAAGAAATCGCCATGTAATAATCAGAATCAAATTTTTTTACTGTACCATCCTTAAAAAGATGTTTTCGTTTAAATAAATGCTCATATGCTCTTCCTACGTCTTCTTCATCAATACCTGTATTCTTTGAAATAGCTGCTACTTCATATTTTTTCTTTCGATTTGAAATTTCTTTGTATAATCTTTCTGCTGCAGCATCACGTTTTTTAAAATAAGGGTCGTTATCATCCGTATAAGCTCCCATCATGTTGCTGGTCTTTCTTATTTTCTGCTCTTCTCTGAAAGCCTTATCTGCAGCAATCCTTCTTTCTTTTGCCTGCTTGTCTTCCAGCAGCAGTTGATTACTTGCTTTTTTATCAGAGGCAACTCTTGAATTTTTCTCTTCGACTCTGCGCTCTCTCCATTTCTTGCTCCATACGTTTTGCTTGTTTTTTTCACAGACATAATCCACATTACAATCGCAATTATCATGCCTGCGGAATACGTCCCGATCCATATCAGGGCTGTATTCGTATTTGCCTGCTTTTTCTGCGCACCATTTGCAGGTTTCTCCGTGCATCTTCCGGACGATCTTCGCCTCAAGTCCTGCATTATCTGCTGCTTTTGCATTTTCTTCATTATTTCGATCAATGATGTTTCACGTGGCATTTTCTACCGGCCCTTGGAGAACATCTTTAACAGGATCTTTTTTATCATTGTTCATTCATGCCCTCCGTTGCTGCTTCCATGAATACAGATACCAGCTTATTCATGATTGCATCACACCGTTCCTGGTTAAATTCCACCGTTACAGGTTTAATCCCGATGTGCATCTTCTGGTATCTGTTTGACAATTCTGCCGTGTATGCTTCATTAACCATTTGTGCCATTATTTTCATAAGCGGCTCGACCGTTCGTTTTGCAATATTCCAGTAGATAATTCCTCCTGGAAGATTTTCTTTTTTCAGCCCGCGAATCAGCGCATTCTCGCCATATTTCCCGATTCGGCCAGCGTATTTCTGAACATCCTCTTGTGTGGCTTTACCGGCATCCAATCTCTTATTGAATGACTTAATCCACGGATCCAGAGCAACCGCACTGCGGAAATCCCTCAGAATTTTTTTATACAGATCAGGCACAATATCAGACATTTACAGTCTCTCCTTCAGCTGTATTTGTAGTCGTTGTAGTCTCTGCCGCTTCGCCGCCCTTGATTCCCGTCAGTCTTTCAAGGCTATCCTTGTCGAAATATCCAGGCACTGCCTGATTAATCTTGATTGCTGCATCTCCGATTCCCGACATCTGTGCGGCATCCGGTTCGAAGATCGGCGCCCAGTGCGGGATAGTCTGAGAAATAGCAGTACGTGAAAAAGCGTAGTCATCTCTCAGGCATGCAGCCAGATATCCGGCATTTAAGAATCCGGATCCAAAAGTGCGCTGTGCTTTCCGTGCGGTAAGCCGTAAAGTCTCATGGCTTGCCTTTATTGCCTCTGCAGATGTTGGATTTTCTGTTACGAATCCGAGGTCATCCATCGTAAGGCCGGTCTCGCCAGCAAAAGCGGAAGCGCACATCTTGAATTGATCTATATGAGGCTGCATCGATTGCTGTGAGAACTGTCCGAGTGTAGGCGAGTTGCCCTCTGCATCCTGATAAAATGCCAGGAATGAACTGTAAGTAGCTTTACGCGATTCAAACTCTGCATCATCTGACAGTCCGAGCACATAACGCTGCGGCATGCTGTAAAATTCTGCTGATACATTCGCTCTGGTAAGCGTCATGCGCGCCTGATTCTGGATGTTCATGCAAGCACGGCTGATTCGGCTATGGCCAAAAGGTCTGCGTGCATCAGGCCGGTAGATGATAGGCACGAGCAGAGGAGCAGGAGCATTACTTGTAAATTGCTGCTGCGTCTGTTCCTCATAATCAAAGATTGTCGTCTCGCCAGGAAGGAAATATGCATCGCGGACCACATTCTCAGTGTCCGGATCGCGGCTTAACACCGCATATCCTTCCTCCAGCAGTCCAGTCGTTGGATCGATAATTCCTGTTGCATTCGCACCGTCGATTACCTGCATATGAGGCACGTCATCCCCGTTTTCCGATATGTATATGAAGCAGCATGAGCCGATCAAAGCTGATAGAATCGCCGAATCGAACAACACATCCGGATTGCTTTTCATCAGATCCGCAAGAATCCTCTGCCCATTCTGCCCGTCAATAACGACCTCTTTCCAGGATGCTGCGCGAAAGAAATCCATTATCCAGCGATTTGTCGCCCGGATTGGTCTGCAGTCAATAGCCTCAACGAAGATCTTTTGATCTGTAGTCTTTACCGCGATTGACATCGCGACATTTTGCATCTGACTGTACTTAATGCCGATAAACAGCTTGCCTCGCAGCTTCGGAAGGATTTCAACCTTACAGTCCTCCCATTCTTTCTGTGAAATCGCGGATTCCTGCGCGTAAGTCAGCCAAAGTCCGAGACGCTGTACGTTAAAATCGACGTCATCCGTTCCGATTTCATTCCGGATGGTTCTTTCCTTCAAGCGGATTCCGAGTGCGGGGTTAGTTAAGTACCACAGATCGCGATCATGTGGATCGCTCATCTGATCGACGGACCATTCCTCCCACGCGGTCTCTTCCGCCTCGCCAGCTAAAGTTGACTGGCGCATTTTCGGGAAGATTGTCCCGACTGACGAAACCGTCGGCGGCGTTCCACATAACACAGTCTGAGGATTTTCGCTCGCGGAAATCGTGTACTGCAGCGCGGCTTTCTGATCGTCCTGATATTCCTGTGCTTCGTCAATAACCAGAAGATCATAAGACTCTCCGAGGCCGCCCTTGCTGGTTCTGGTACGGAATTCTATTCTCCCGCCGCCCTCTACATAAGCATCAAGATAAATATGTTCCTTCCCGTTAGCACGATAAAGGCCTTTATCCTTAAGCCCTGGATCAATCAGTTTCGCATCAGTCAGGACTGTCACAAGACGCTCCCACGCTGCGTGAGCGGTGCCGGTTCTGTGAGCAGTATGCAAAATTCGCTCACCGTGCAGCAGTCCGTACATCTCACGGATAACAACAATCTCATTCTTTCCGTTTTGACGTGGTACAGCATATCCGAAACTCATGTGAGTCCACTCGGAAGTTTTATTTCTGGCAAGCATGTCATAAACCAGCAGCTTCTGCCAGTCCATTGCCTTGCGGCCGGATCGCTCGTATAGTTGTATTGCTTCCTCTCCGGATGTTTTTTTATATGGTAAAACAAAGCTTCGTGTAGGGGTCTGGCGTCCGATTCTGTCTGCCATTTCCCCTCCTTCAGCTATGTGTTACTGGTGCTCTTATTTCCTTCATGCTCTCCTCCATGAAATTGGGCATAAGAAAACCCCGCGGATGTCCGCGAGGTCTAGATTTGTTCATATGTTTTCTTGAAGATGTCGGGTTTGCATGGATACTTTTCGCCGTTCACTCCAGTGATAATGTAATCGCCAGGGCTTGCATACATCACGCCTTCAAGTGTTTCGATTTCTACCAGCTTGTCAGTTTGATAGGCTTCAATGATGATTGGTTTCTTTCGGTATTTCATCTTCACGCCTCCACGAAAAAAGCACTCGCCGAAACGGGTGCTTAAATAACTTTTTCGCCTTTCTTCCAGGCAGCACGCGCCTGATTAAGGCTCATCTGATTTGCCCCACCATCCTCGTTTGGACAATCATATTGTAAGGGATCATTTTCCCAATTACATACCGGACAAATTTCGAAACTTGCACGTGCGTTAAAGTAATATTTTCCGCATACCGGACATTTTATTTTATTACTTTTGTGCTCAATCATGTATTATTCCTTCTCTCTTCATATAGTTCAATACATACTTCAATTTTTTTCTTGGTCTAAACATTGTTGCAAGGCCCATATTATTGGGATACCCGACAACAAAATCGTTTGTACTTTTTCTATATCTTACAACAGCGCCTTCAATGGTTTTATACCCAATTATATCGTCAGTTGTACGACTTTGCACTAATTTTAATGCCTCTTTTTCGTATTTTTCTTTAGTCCATCCAGGATATTGTTTTGTATGGCTTCCATTTGGGCCGAAGTGTTTCTCAATATTCTGTGGCGAAAAACCCATCTTGAATGTATTTCGACCAGTTGCGTGTATATTCCTGATTTCTCTTTCCTGCTTTCGAAATTTCTCCGCCATTCCAGCCCGTTCTGCTGCCTCACGTCTCCTTTTAAGTATCAGATCGTTAGCGTACTTCTGATCTTTATCAATCCTTGCACGACGAGCACTTGTTTCTTGTTTACCTATCCATTTTTTCGTATGCGCATCTTGCGCGCCTTTTTCAGAAATATACGTGACAGTACATGTACAATTGTCATGCCGCCTGTAAATATCATCCGGCGCTTCATCAGCGTAGTACTCTCCGGCGATAGCACTACACCATGCACAGCATTTACCGGCAGATGAACGGATGATTCTCGGCCTCATACCAGCGTGCTGCTCAAATTCGACGTTACTTTCAACAAAATCCGCCGGAATACTTCTGGCAAAATTATCTATTGCTCTGTCTAGGATGTCATCGATGTTCTTATTCAGTTCTTCTTTACTCTTCATCAACTACCCCCAAAGACATATTCACGATTTTATTTATAATCGCGTCGCATCGATCTTGATTGAATTTCGCACGCTGCGGCTTAATCCCGATCCGCTTTTTCTTATGCTGTACTTCGATGATGCTGACCATCGCGCCGTTTACCATTTCCGTTACTTCACGAAGTAGCGGTTCAATCGTGCGTTTTGCTATATTCCAATAGATCTTTCCGTCTGGAAGGTTCTCTGGAGTAAGCCCACGGTTGAGTGCCTTCGATGCAGTCCTGCCGAGAATTCCAGCGTATTTCTGAACATCCTCTTGTGTAGCTTTACCGGCATCCAATCTCTTATTGAATGACTTAATCCATGGATCCAGAGCAACCGCACTGCGGAAATCCCTCAGAATTTTTTTATACAGATCAGGTACAATATCAGACATTTACAGTCTCTCCTTCAGCTGTATTTGTAGTCGTTGTAGTCTCTGCCGCTTCACCGCCCTTGATGCCCGTCAGTCTTTCAAGGCTATCCTTGTTGAAGTATCCAGGCACTGCCTGATTAATCTTGATCGCAGCATCTCCGATGCCTGACATCTGCGCAGCATCCGGTTCGAAGATCGGCGCCCAGTGCGGAATGGTCTGAGAAATAGCAGCACGTGAAAAAGCGTAGTCATCTCTCAGGCATGCAGCCAGATATCCGGCATTTAAGAATCCGGATCCAAAAGTGCGCTGTGCTTTCCGTGCTGTAAGCCGTAAAGTCTCATGGCTTGCCTTTATTGCCTCTGCAGATGTCGGATTTTCTGTTACGAATCCAAGGTCATCCATCGTAAGGCCGGTCTCGCCAGCAAAAGCGGAAGCGCACATCTTGAATTGATCTATATGAGGCTGCATCGATTGCTGTGAGAACTGTCCGAGTGTAGGCGAGTTGCCCTCTGCATCCTGATAAAATGCCAGGAATGAACTGTAAGTAGCTTTACGCGATTCAAACTCTGCATCATCTGACAGTCCGAGCACATAACGCTGCGGCATGCTGTAAAATTCTGCTGATACATTCGCTCTGGTAAGCGTCATGCGCGCCTGATTCTGAATATTCATGCAAGCACGGCTGATTCGGCTATGGCCAAAAGGTCTACGTGCATCAGGCCTGTAGATGATAGGTACGAGCAGAGGAGCAGGAGCATTACTTGTAAATTTCTGCTGCGTTTGTTCCTCATAATCAAAGATTGTCGTTTCGCCAGGAAGGAAATATGCATCGCGGACCACATTCTCAGTGTCCGGATCGCGGCTTAACACCGCATATCCTTCCTCCAGCAGTCCAGTCGTTGGATCGATAATTCCTGTTGCGTTCGCACCGTCGATTACCTGCATATGAGGCACGTCATCCCCGTTTTCTGATATGTAAATAAAGCAACATGAGCCGATCAAAGCTGAGAGAATCGCCGAATCGAACAACACATCCGGATTGCTTTTCATCAGATCCGCGAGGATCCTCTGCCCATTCTGCCCGTCAATAACGACCTCTTTCCAGGATGCTGCGCGAAGGAAATCCATTATCCAGCGATTTGTCGCGCGGATTGGTCTGCAGTCGATAGCCTCAACGAAGATCTTTTGATCTGTAGTCTTTACCGCGATTGACATCGCGACACGCTGAAAGAAGTCCATCAGAAAATGGAGCGAAAGAAGATCAAGCTGGAGAGCGGCACTAAGATTATTTCTGGAGATACTACGCTTAGCGAATGGACAATACAATGCATAGATACTTACAAGGTCGGTCAAAGAGAAATCACGCGTAAGAAATACATCGCGCTTGTGCGGCACTGCATCTTGGAGGAAATCGGAGATTTACCAATTAATAAGATTACGCCTATGCAATGCCAGCAGATAGTAAACCTACAGTCGATAAAAGTAAAACACAGATCAATGGTGTCTATCACGCGCTGAAATTCATCTTTAAATATGCCAAAATTAACAATCTAATCGCGCGGGATCCGACAGAGAATTTACAAAAGCCAACCGGATATAGTCACCCGCGTAGGGCTCTGACAGCGACGGAAAGACGTTATTTTATCCAGGTAGGCTTGACGGACCGGCGCTATTTTTATTTTATGCTGATGCTGTTTTGCGGCTGCAGACCAGGTGAAGCAGCTGCCGCAAAAGGTTATGACCTGTCGGTTCGAGACAGAGTCCCTACGCTGCACATAAGAGGATCAAAAACTGATCATGCGGACAGGTTTGTCCCTGTTCCGCTTGAATTATGGGATAAAATCAAACGCACGCCTAAAGATGAATATATAGCGCAGACAGCCAGCGGAGGCCCGATCACGATAAATAACCGCCGGCGGATCTGGAACTCACTCACGCGGCGGATCAATATTGCAATGGGCTGCAGGATGTACCGCAATGCTTTGGTGCCACCCTATCCGCTCTCTGATGACTTAGTGCCGTATTGCTTGCGCCATGAGTATTGCACGGAGCTGGCAAGACGCGGAGTTGATATCCGCATAGCGCAGAAGCTTATGGGACACGCCAGCATAAAAATGACAGCCAACATTTACACGAATTTAGAAACAGATGATGTCATAACTGCAGCGGATGCTATCGGAGCGGTTTTACCTGAAAAGGGTGCAACATTGGGTGCAACGTCGAATAGGTGAAAATAGGTCATTTTAAGTCAATAACAATTGAATTATCGAGCAATTAAAAAAAACCGTTGAGCCTTGAAAACTCAACGGTTTTAATGTGGTGGAGATAAGGAGGCTCGAACTCCTGACCTTCTGACTGCCAGTCAGACGCTCTCCCGGCTGAGCTATATCCCCGTAAAATATGATTGCTGCACGTATATTGTACTATCCGGCGGATTTTACGTCAATTAAAGACTTATTCCGCGCCGGTATTTCCTGATCCTCATTCATTTTTCATGCGTCCTCGTCTGCTTTTCCCGCCGCCCTCGCCCTTCTTCTCTGCGGCCTCGTCTGTCTTTAAGGCGTCTTCATCTATTTTTCCTGCGGCCTCGTCTGTCTTCACGGCGTCTTCATCTATTTTTCCTGCAGCCTCGTCCGTTTTTCCTGCGTCCTCGTCTGTTTTAAGTCAGCTTTATCCGTTTAAGGCAGCCTCGTCCGTTTTTTACGACAGATCACCCGTCTTCCAGGCTTTAACCACCGCCCGGTATTGCAAACATCCGGATTGTATTTTACAATATCTGTACGAATCATCAAACACCGGGCATCAAGCTGAGGCGCATTGATTTAATGACATTTCAGTGCGCCGCGTAATTATAAGGAGGCAGAGTAATATGGAACCAAAGATAGGGATTATCGGCATGGGCGCCATCGGACTTTTGTTCGGCAGCGAACTTGCTGACAAATACGGGAGTGACAACATCTTTTTCATCGCAGACCCTGACAGGATAGAGCGGTATAAAAATGAAGAGATCACGGTAAACGGAGAGAAGAAAGAATTCTCTTTCGCTGCACCTGACGAAGCTCCTGAGGTGGATCTCCTTATCTTCGCAGTAAAGAACTATTCACTCGGTGACGCTTTGAAGAACGCTGCAAACGCATGCGGGCGAGACACAATAGTAGTTTCGTTCATGAACGGCATCACTTCGGAAGACGAAATCGCTGCCTCTCTCCACCCTTATCACCTGCTCTACAGTACGGTCCAGGGCATGGATGCCACCAGAGACGGATACAAGCTCGAATACACGACGCCCGGCAGCGTTACGATCGGCGAAAAATCAAACACCAGAAGCGAAGCGCTCGACAAGGCCGTAAAGATACTGTCGGACGCAGGCATCAAAACAGAGGTTCCTGACGATATAATCCATTCGATGTGGAGCAAGTGGATGCTCAACTGTGGTGTCAACCAGGCGTGCGCAATCGCCGAATGCGGCTACGGCGGCGTTCAGAAAGGCGGAATCGCAAGACTCGCAATGCTAAACGCCATGGACGAGGCGCGCATGCTCGCAAATCTGGAGGGAATCGAAATCACAGAAGACGAACAGAACGAATGGCTCGACCTCATCGAAACGCTCGATCCAGACAAAGAGCCTTCGATGCGTCAAGATACGAAGGCAGGCCGTCCTACGGAAGTCGAGTGCTTTGCGGGTCTCGTAAAAAAGCTCGGCCAAAAGCACAAGGTCGGCACTCCTATGAACGACAACCTCTATACAACCCTGACGGTCGACCACGTGAGAAGTACCGATTATTGATCGGCAGACCATCTCTGCGGGATGGCTGCAGGGAAGCTCATTTGTTTTATTTATTGACGCGAAAGGCGGCATATTTTCATATGCCGCCTTTTCTATATTATTCTGCACTGATAATGGCGATTTCCAACGATGTTATCACAGGTTTATCCTGGACATCTCCGCAGAAATGTCGTAGATTCTCTTATCCATTTCTTCTTTTCTATTGTCCAGATTTCTGAACATCGAACAGATCTTGTCGATCGTCTCACTGTCGCTCTCGTTTTTTAATTTGAGAATTCCCTTGTCGAATGCGTCCGGGAACTTCATCTTCATTTGCTTACTCTCGAATTTCACTACAAAATATTTGCCGGCCGATTCGGTCACCCTGCCCTCGCCGAACTTCCTGTGAATCACATCAAGGCCAGAAATATCAGGTATATCGAGAGCCCTCGCAGCATCATCCAGTCTGTCTTTGTCTCTCATTCTGTCTCTCCTTATCAGATCGAGCGCTGCGAGCTTGTTTTCTTTGTTTTCTTTTTCCTTCTGTGCCGGTGTCTTCTTGGCCGTAGTCTTTTTAGCCTTATCAGAACCTGCGTCAGAACTCTTCTTAGCCATTCATTTGCTCCTTATATGTTCCCACTGAAATGCATTGATGTGAATGAAAGCAAACCATTCAAATTTCTGAGCAATACGTTTTTTATACAAAATCATATAAATATGACTTTCATGGCACTATTGTATTTTTTTCTTACGTTAATATTATATCATCTTTTTCGCGTTCCCATGACATGATGCCCGTATTTTTTCTGTTATTTTTAACAAATCCGTACTATCATCTGTGATTTGCCGGAATAATAAAAAAATGCCTCATTTTATTAAACGAGGCATGTCGATTATATATTAATGTAAAGTAAAGATGCGGCTTGTATTTTACCAGTATGACTGGCTCTGTACAGAGATCAGAGTGCTGACCAGTGCTCCCAGGCTGGCTGCGAAAGCGATCATCACTATCAGAAGTATGACGCCGACTACTATTCCCACGATGGAACATACAAAACCGGCGTCTGCGAGTTTCTTATCGGTATCCGGCTGGAATCCGTGCCTTTTGTATGCATTCTTTACAATGCTGGTGAACACGATGCCGATAATCGCGAATGCGATATTGACTCCGCATCCTGCAATTGCGAGTATTCCGCATATGAATCCGATAATGCTCCTGACTCTGAGGTCCGACTTGACCTTTTCGGCCTCCTCAGGTGAAAGCGGTTCAACCGGTCTGTACGGCGGAACCTGGCCGTTCGGTCTGCCGCCCTGCATTCCCGGCTGGCCCGGCTGCTTCTGCCAGTTGTACTGATAGCCGGCTCCCTGGTTTCCACGAGGTCTGCCTCCCTGAGAACCCGGAGCACCTGTTGGACGAGGCCCGCCGTTCGGCTGTCTGTAATTGCCTGCGCCTGGCTGCTGACCCTGACTGGACGCACGATACGCATTTGCACCCTGGTTTCCTGCCTGCTGGCTTCCTGGCTGCTGGCTTCCTGTCTGCTGGCTTCCTGGCTGCTGGCTTCCTGCCTGCTGGCTTCCTGTCTGCTGGCTTCCGGCCTCTGGTCTGCCGGCTCCAGACGCTGCAGCGCCTGCACCTGCACTTGCCGTATTTCCGTCTTTACTCATTTTTTCAGCTTCAGAAGACGCATTTACGTTTTCTCCTGCTGCGCCTGCTCCGGATACGTTTCCGGCAGGCTGTCCGCCGGCTTCACCTTCCGGCTTTGCAACACTGCTCAGGTCAAATCCGCATACCGGGCAAACCGTGGCTGTATCTGCTACTTTAGTGTGACATTTTGGACAAATCATAATTCTTACCTCTTAATACGAATTGCTGCATTTATATAAATATGCCGCCGCCATGAATTATGTCCGGCAGCAGATTTTCTAATTCTCCGCGCCGCTGCTTTTCCTTCTTTCAGCGCGCCTGCGCCTCACGTTCGCGATCCTTATGAAGATCAGAACGGCAATTCCTGCAGCAATTACGATAAGGTAATAGCTCAGGCTTCTCGAAAGCAGCATAGCTGTTGCAACGAGCCCCGGCGGAAATATTATTCTGAAGATCATGACGAGCACTCCCTCGCTGGCGCCGATAGCGCCCGGAATCGGGAGAAAAGCCAGCGATACGTAGGCTACCGCTTCGAGCATGACGATCTGAAAAATATTGTATTCTCTGAGGCCGAAGCCGATATATACAAAATACGGCACGCTGAACATAGCGAACAGCTGAATCGCAGAAGTCAGAAACGTCTTCACTATCACAGGTTTGTTCTGCTTGATATAAACAGAGCATTTCCTGTAGTCGGATGCATAATATCTCACTTTTGCCGCAGCAGCACTCGCTTTGTTTCTCGCGAACAGGCCCACGATCTTCGCAGCCAGGCGGCTGAAAAAGTCAATCGTCTTCGGCGAGAACACCGCCAGTATCAGAAGCACCGAAACGCATACGTTTACGAAGATTCCTGCCAGAAGCGCGTACCTCACCTTTCCCAGCGCCATCACGAGCACATCGTGCATCGTAATATAGCCGAGAACCGCGTAGACCGCCATTGTCAGTTCATAGTTCATTACTTCGAAAATGAGCGACAGCGTGCTTTTTGATACGCTGTAACCGTCTCTGTACATAAACAGGATCTGCATTGGTTTGCCGCCTGTCGACGCCGGTGTCACGGAACTGAAGAAGAATCCCACTATCGCGTATTTCAGCGCCATATGGTAGTTCAGCGTTATTCCGAATACAGACATTGTCCGCTTGATGTTGAGACTCTCCATCAGGAGGTAGACACCCATCATGGCGAGTCCCGCGGCTATGAACGGCAGGCTCAGCTGCTCCAGTGCACTCAGTATATCCTCCGGCGATTCCTCTCTGAAGACGACGAACATCGTCAGCAGAAGTACAGCCGAAAATATAGCAGCGTTTATCAGGATTCTCCTGACAGAAACTTTTCCGCCGGAAGGTACCTTTTCCAGCGATTCGTCCGTCTCCTGAAGCATTGCTTCTCCATCGCCCATGCTTTTATTAACAATTTCCATATATTTTTTTCTATCCCTTTTCAAGATTACTCTGATATTATACACTGCATGAAAATATATCGAAACTATTAGAATCCGATAATTATGAGTGGACGAAGCAGATAACAGATATATGAACGAAAAGACTCCTTATTTGCGCGATGCCCCTGTCACAGAACGGCACCGCCGGTCCGCAAAACCGCCTGCCCCGTGAAATTCCGGAACAGACGGCATGTCTTTCATTAAAGCTCCTTGATTATATCCGACACGTCTCTTCTCTGAGTGTGAAGCTTCGATGGCTTCGCATTTTCCGCAGGATAGCCGACGCTTACAAGAGCTACAGGATACTGTCCGTCTGGAATATCGAACGCTTCTTTAGTCTTTGCGTTGTCGAACCAGCACGCGCAGATCGATCCGAGGTCCTCGCTCTTCGCCTCGAGCAGCATATGTGTGATGATAATGCCTGCATCGAGATCAGCTGAATTGAAATCAGGATCAAAGTCGCTGTTTACCCAGGCCTCGTCCTTAACCGTGCAGACGATATAGACCAACGGTGCATTAAATGTCATCTTGGTAATCGATCTTATCTTCTCAATAGCTTCTTTGCTCTTGAGAACGTATATTCTGAAAGGCTGATAATTGTGGGCCGTAGGCGCAACGCCCGCCGCTGCCAGTATTCTGTTTGATTTTTCAGTTTCAACCGGTTTGTCACTGTATTTCCTGCATGAATACCTTGCTCCGGCAAGTTCGAGAAAGTCCATTTATATACCTCCTTGCTGTCTTCTGAAAATCAGAAAAATTTTTATCATACTGTCATACTATTATACTCTGTAATTATGACTTTTACAAAGTCTGAAGATCCTGGCGAAGGATATGCTTTCAGTGTGTGATTTTCAGTGTATAATTGACGTATAGCCGCAGCATATTTCATGCACATGTGGTCTCAGTGAAAGGAGGCTGTAAGATGACGATAAAAGGACTTCTTCCGCCTTTGTGGATCAAGTATCCTTCCCTAACGAAGAACTCACCGGTCTGGAACGAAGACGGCCCCGAAGAATATATGAATGAATTTGCCGCGTGGAAATCAAGCCTTTCGGACGAGGCAAGGAAAGCATACGACGTATTCTTCCCTGAGCCGGTCTGCTGGAACGACGACGGGCAGCACACAGTCACAGAAGGAAATCTCACCATTTTCAAATGGAACGACAGCGGCGAACCGCTTCCCGTAAACCCGGAGGAACATCGTCCGTTCATATTTTTCGAGAACATTCCCGAACGGGAAAAGATCGTGACCAAAAACTGCTTCAGCAACTGGTACCTGGATAGTTTCAGAGTCAACGGACGTACCTACTCGTGCGTAGAACAGTTCATGATGGAAAAGAAAGCCCTCCTCTTCGGAGATCCCGGATCGGCAGAACTCATAATGCAGGAAAGCGATCCAGCGAATATCAAGAAAATCGGAAGAGGGATAAAGAACTTCGACGACGAAAAATGGAACCGGTTCAAATCTAGAATCGTACTGACGGCGTGCTGGTTTAAATTCGCCGGCAGCCTCGATCTCAGAGAGTACATTCTTTCAACCGGGAATTCCCTTCCTGTCGAGATGAACCCGGGCGATAAAATCTGGGGATCATCGCTCGCTATAGACGATCCTGACAGAGACGATCCGTCGAAATGGCCGGGCTCCAATCTGCTGGGAACGATCCTTGTAAACGTCAGGGACGAGCTTCGCAGAGTAAGAAAAAACACCGGCTATCTCGACAAAAATATCATCAAATAAAAAAGAGACAGACGATCCGGAGCATTCGGTGCTCCGGATTATCTGTCTCTTCTGTTTTCTTCTTTCTTTTTTCTGACTGTTAAAACTGCCTGAAAAATGTATATTATCAGAGCATCATCGCTTTTTGCCGGCTGCTGTTCCCGGACCGCCTTCCGGTTGTGGAGCCGGGCTGTCCTCTGATTGTAGCGCCGGCAGTCCGTCTGCTGTCTTTCTGAGATCAGGATTTCTGCGTTAAATCTGCGCCAGAGCCTGGTCGAGGTCGGCGATGATGTCGTCCGCGTTTTCTATTCCTACCGAAAGCCTGATCAGGTCAGGTGCCACGCCCGCCTCGAGCAGCTGTTCGTCGCTCAGCTGTCTGTGAGTAGTGCTCGCAGGATGGAGCACGCATGTGCGTACATCTGCGACATGAGTAACAATTGCGGCGAGTCTGAGGCTGTCCATGAATTTAGTAGCAGCTTCTCTTCCGCCTTTTACGCCGAATGAAATCACGCCGCATGTGCCGTTCGGCATATATTTCTTCGCCACGTCGTAATATTTGTCTCCTTCGAGGCCCGGGTGGCTGATCCATGTAACCTTCTCATGGTTTTTCAGGAACTCCGCTACCTTCTTAGCGTTTTCGCAGTGTCTCTCCATTCTCAGAGCCAGCGTTTCGAGGCCGAGTCCGAGCACGAACGCGTTGACAGGCGAAGGGATCGAGCCGAGATCTCTCATGACCTGCGCGGTAGCCTTCGTAATAAACGCCTTCTCGCCGAACTTTTCGGCGTAAACGATTCCGTGATAAGAAGGATCGGGTTCGGTGAGCCCCGGGAACTTATCCTTGTGAGCCATCCAGTCGAATTTGCCGCTGTCCACGATTACGCCGCCGACGGTCGAAGCGTGGCCGTCCATGTACTTCGTCGTGCTGTGCGTCACGATGGTGGCACCGTACTCGATCGGCCTGCAGTTTACAGGTGTAGGGAAAGTATTGTCGACGATGAGAGGAACACCGTGTCTCTCAGCCGCATCGGCAAATTTACCGAAATCGAGTACTACGAGCGAAGGATTCGAGATGCTTTCCGCGAATACGCACTTCGTGTTTTCCTGAAACGCGGCCTCGAGTTCCTCCGGAGTGCAGTCGGGTTCTACAAAAGTGACATCTATTCCCATCTTGCGCATCGTCACATTGAGAAGATTGAACGTCCCTCCGTAAATCGCGGAAGAACTTACGACATGGTCTCCGGCGCTGACGATGTTGAACATTGCAAAGAAATTAGCAGCCTGGCCGGATGAGGTCAGCATAGCGGAGCTTCCGCCCTCGAGCGCCGCGATCTTGGCTGCCACCGCGTCGTTGGTAGGGTTCGCAAGCCTTGTATAGAAATATCCGTCTGCTTCCAGATCGAAGAGCGCGGCCATATCCTGGCTCGAATCGTATTTATATGTAGTTGAGAGCGCAATCGGAAGCACTCTCGGTTCGCCGTTCTTCGGAGTATATCCTGCCTGCACGCATTTTGTCTCAATATGCTGATCCATCGTAAATTCCTTTCTCTGAACATCCGGTCCTTAATTGGTGCGGATATGTATTGTACCGGCCGCTTACCGGCCGTCATTTTATTACTTTACACTGTAAAATTATATTCTCTGTGAGATTTGATGTAAATATTGATTTTGCAATAAATCGGCATGTATCTATTCCTATGATTTTTATATGCTTATGCTCTCATCCGGCCGCCGGGCGGCTCGTGCCGGGCACAGGGCTCTGCGACAGCTCCGGCTGTTCACAGAGCGTCCGAAACAGAATATGTGTTATACTCTATTATGTTATTATTTTGAAAACAGTTATTCCTATATGAAATTAAAATCCTATTTTTGAAAGGCCGGACGAAGATGAAAACATTCAACGGGAAAGAATACGTCGAAAAGGCTCCTCACGATTTCAGGGAGCTCAGAGAGATAATAAAGATCCTGAGAAGCGACGAGGGATGCGAGTGGGACAGGGCTCAGACTCTAGAGACAATGAAAAAATGCCTCACAGATGAGACGCAGGAAGTGCTCGATGCAATCGATAACGACGACCACGAAAACCTGTGCGAAGAGCTCGGCGACGTTCTGCTTCAGGTAATAATGCAGGCCGATATAGCCGAGGAAAACGGCTGGTTTACGTTCGACGACGTAGTGCAGATGATCTCAGAGAAACTGATCAGGCGCCATCCTCACGTATTCGGAGATCTCAAGGCAGATACTCCTGAAGAAAGTCTCGCCATATGGAAAATGGTCAAAGCCAAGGAGAAAGCCGCAAAAGCAGAAAGAGAAGCAGCAAAAAAGGCCGCCGCGCAAAACAGCGATAACTGAAAGCAGATAATATAATCCTCTGCTAAATGCACAGCGAAACGTAATCGTAAAAAAGTCAGCAGCGAAACGCGAATTGAAACGTGAGCACGAAACTCCGGAATGTAACGCGAAACGAAACGTAAACGCATGACGACGGCATCTTTCTTCATGACCTGACTCAGAGTGTTAGTGCTTTAAGTGTCTTCGATGAAACTCGGATGACGTCCGAAATCAAACACTTAACACGCATACTGCGGCAGTCCTGAAAAAACCGGATTACGGTCCTGAACAAAACGCTTGATAAACATACTGCAGCAGCCCTGCAGATACACAAAGAGCCGGACATCGTCCGGCTCTTCTATTAATAATAAAATATTATTCTTTGTAATATTGCCCTGGATTAATTCCGCACTTCCGCGCGCTGATTCATCTCCTCGCGCTGATACAGCGCATCCTCCTGCTTTCACACTGCCTGACGGCTGCTAGAGAACATATTCGTACAGCAGGAAGTTCGAGAGCTGCCCGTCTTCATACGGCTCCTTCACCGAATCGACGTATGAGAATCCGGCTTTCTGATAAAGCTGATGCGCCGGAAGATTCGTATCGAGGATATCGAGTCTTATGACTTTCGCTCCGCGGCTGCGTGCAATCTTCTTTGCCTCCTCAACCATCTTCGTAGCTATACCCTGCCCCTGGAAAGCCGTCGCGACTCCGAGCAGATGTATGACAGCAATCTCTTCCGGACCGGCGGATACGCTCCATTTAACTTTGCTGTAATCGAAGTTGTACTCCCTGTTGATGATCATTGCTCCCATATAATCATTTTCATCGTCATCGGCAGGAACGACATAAAGGTCGCCGTTGTCGATGGATTTGGTAATCAGAACGTCAGACGGGTATACAGCCTTCTTCCAGGCAGGCTGATACTTCATGTCCTTGGCATCTGTTATCAGTCGGAAGTAAAAATCACGTACGTTTTCTATTTCGTCTTTTGCCGCTAATCTGATTTCCATTTCTGTACTCCATCTTTGATCGCTATCATTAAAATATCTTACTCTAGAATTATATCACTATTACGGCTGTAAAGCGATTTCACGTTATAAAAAGAACAGGCTGCCGGAAAATCTCCGGCAACCTGTAGTTAATCGCAACCTATTGTCAGTAATAAAACTGCTGGATCTTGATTTAGATCTGTGAACCTGCTCCACGATATCCTTCAGCATCAGGTTTCTGAGGAAGAATAGTCTCAACTTCCTGATGTGGTCTAGGAATAACATGTACAGAAATCAGTTCGCTGACTCTCTGAGCTGCTGCAGCGCCAGCATCTACTGCTGCCTTTACAGCACCGACGTCGCCTCTTACCATTACAGTAACGAGACCGCCGCCGATATGAACTTTACCGATCAGCGTAACGTTCGCCGCCTTAACCATAGCATCAGCGGCTTCTACAGAACCAATCAGACCTTTAGTCTCGATCATTCCTAAAGCATCCATTTTTGCCATATTGCATTATCTCCCATATGAACTAGATAGAGTGATAATTTATTTCCACGTTCATTATACATTTTTTTATCAATGTGAACAGCGTAATTTTCAAAATAATAAAATTATATTAAAAATACACTGCTGGAATGAACCAGATAATAAATTATCTGACATTTGGCTTGGACATGGAACGAGGTATCTGACCCCAGCTGCTCAGCAGACCCAGGCCTTTTGCCCTGGCCGCAAGCACAGCACTTTTTACAGCTGCCGCGTCGCCGGTGAAAGTAATATTGACCTCATTAGTCATCTTTGTCACTTCTAGTGAGTCCATATACTGGATAAGTTTAATGTCGCCCTGCTTAAGAGCCGTATCGGCCATAACCATTCCGACAGCCGCAGGCGCTCCTACAGTCATGCCGAACGGCTTGCCGTATTCTGCACCAAACGCTTTCACGAGACATTCTCCTGCATTAGCGGAGTAATGAATCTCCATGTGTCCTGCATCACAGCCGTATACATCTCCATATGTGTTTTCGAGTTCATCGAGAGATATTTCGACTGCTCTCCTGCAATCAGCAACATTTTCACCAGCAAAAATAACTGTGCATCCGTGTCCTGCGCCACCCATTGAATCACGGCAGAGCTCAACTCTGCTTATAATGGTATTGGTTGACTTGACACCAACATCACAGGCATTTACCTGTGTGCAGGCACCCGTTCTTCCGCTGAGCATGCCGATGGCATGATACTCAGGACCGAGATCAAGCGCCTTTCTGATGTTATCGTCCAGATTGGCGATTACGATTCCGATGTTTTTGCCCGACTCGTAGGAACCTACGTACTCAGGCATATTGTACGGATTTGTAACCTCCGGTTTAAAGCTAGCGCTTCCACCCAGCAGAACGTCAGTCGCAAAATCATCGGCAGTAGCGTTGCTGATAAGCTGCGCTAATTCCTGTCTATCCATCTTGTCTCCTGTACGATTCGGATAAATATATCCGCTGAGTAATAATTGATTCGATTATCGTGCAATTGTAATGTTCTCAGAAAACCCAGACGGAAACCGCGCTCTGAAACGTTCCGCAAATAACGTTTCAGATTTTGGTGGTGGATCAACAACTTCCTTAGTCCGAAAGAGCCGCAAATACACTTTCAGACGATCTGAATCATCATCAAACTCCATTATTATAATAACGCAACACACAAAATATTTCCACATTTGTTTTTCAATAAACACAGTTATTCATTAGTCAAAGCGTTTTTTTTCGGAATTATTTCGGTGGCTCCCGCGAATAAAAATTTATAATAAATCATCACTTGACGTATATATTTATTAATGATAAACTATGCCGGTAACTTGATGCGGAGAGATATCGAAGTGGTCATAACGAGCTGCACTCGAAATGCAGTGTACCTTTATGGTACCGTGGGTTCGAATCCCACTCTCTCCGCCACTTTTATGCAATTTCCATATAAAATGTTCCCGGTCTTTTTTATTTCTGAAGTATCCTTCCGGGATTATCGTGCAAAACAGTGCCGGTCAGATTCAATCCGCAAAAATGATCAAATCCGGCAAATTTCTTTTGAAATCATATCCTCATCAGACGTTAAAAATAAATATAAAATACGAAATTATTTTAAAAATAATCGTGTCTAGCGCTCATTTTCGTTATTTTATTGACAATTGCAAGTAATCGCCGATGGAATCAGTCGATGACATTACAAAAAATGCGCAGCCGGAATCGCCTGTGGCATCAGCTGCGCGGAATAAATATTATTCGTCTTTTTTGTCTTTGTCTTTTTCCTCTTCACCAGTATCGATATGCCCGTCTAGCATGTCGGCAAGGAGATCGTCGAAATTTCCTGACATCTGGTCTCTGGAATGCTCTTCAACCTCTTCGTCGAGACTGCCTCCGCTCTCGTTCAGTATTTCCTGAATCTGGCTTTCCATTCCGTCATAAAATCCCTGCATCTGTATCGAATCGGTCATCATGTTGAAAAAGTCGTTCACCATCGGATTGCTCCTGTCGATGCCTGAGCCATCCTGATCCGGATGTTCTCCGCCGTTCTCTTTCTGATGCTGCGTCTTGCCGCTGATTCTGCCGAGCATCTCTTCGATGCAGTTTTCAAGCTTTTCACGGTCTTCAGGGCTCTCAACCATATTGGAAATATCTTGTACGGAGCGGATTTTCACGCCCTCTTCCGGACCCGGTTCGAAATCAGGATTGTAGTAATCGCTCCCGAAGAAATCTTCCAGCAGACCCGTTCCCATATAATACAATGCTTTGGTGCCAAGGCCGCTGACCTCGGAAACTTCTTCGTACCTGTCGTTGAAAATCAGGTAGTCTTTTATTCTCGGCGCGAGATTTTCGATCCAGGCCGTCGTATTTTCAGTAATCATATCAGCCTCTCTGTTATAATATATTTCGGTATAACCGATATATGTATTATAACGTCAATCGTATACCAGCGCCACAACAATGATACAATGAAATGACGGCAGCATTCTGCCGCGGCCCGAAGCCGTGAAGAGTCTTCAAGGGAAATATTATAGAAGATCTTCGCGCGGACAAACGTATAAAAACGTTTAAAACTGAAGAGTGAAAACTGAAAAACCGAAGGAAAAAGTGAAAAACTGAAAGGAAGATTTCTATGTTCGTACCTGAAATAAGAGAATATATCGAAACGCTGGATCCAGAATTCGCTTCCGAAATGAAAAGCAGCGGACTGTTTGACATCTGGCTCGAGCAGGTTGACAAATGGGCACAGGACGAGCGCGCACGTGTCAACGAAAGAAGCATAAAAAACCTCGTCGAGAGACGCGGTCTGGAGAATATCAAGAGCAATCCTGACGAAATGGAATACGACTATCACATTCTCGAACTCGAATCGGACGAGATCGTCCGCCATGAGCTGAAAGACATGATAAAGGCCAGGGCATTCGTACTTGAAAAAGTAGAAGACTGAAAAAAGAAAGATGTGGCAGCGGAGAATCAACTGTGCAGTTCCCTGCAATTCAGGGCTGCACAGCTGTTTTTTATGATTGTTTGCCGTAGCTTTTAATGGCGCTTATTCAGGCGTATTTTTCCTGCGTTTTTTCAGGCGATTTTCATGCGTATTTTTCCTGCGTCTTTTCAAGTGTTTTTCATGCGTATTTTTCATGAGCTTGTTCAGGCGTTTTTCACGAGTTCTTCCCGTCTGAAAGCGGCGGATGCCACGCGCCGCCATTGCCGAAATCGAAGCTGCCACCGGCAGCCTCTACGAAATGACGCTTTGCGATCCCGAGATCGACGAAATCCATGGCATAAGTATCCGGCACATTCGCTGTGAGGACGCCGCCGGAATACACAAAATGAGGCTTCTGTTTGTTGATAGCGCTCGGCGCCAGCGAAACCGCCTCCATTCCGTTCATGATCTCATCAGGAATCTCCGTGTCGCTCTCAATCATTTCCGAAGGGGTCTTGTGCCCTGTCCGGATCATGGCTCTGATGGCTTTTTCGGCCACTTTCGGCTTCTCCACGTGGCCTGTCAGAATCACGCACACGAGCGTCTCGCCGCCGGCTATATTGAAGAAGTCTCTGTTCATCGTGCCGGCGACCCAGCAGGTACCGAGTCCCATGTCGACCATGTCGAGCACGATGCCTTCGCCGTAATATCCGCACTTTTCCTTCAGATCAGGGCAGTCTGACGGTCCCTTTAACAGAATCGCAGAACCGGCATTTTTGATGAATCCCTTCGTGTATTTTTTATCTGAAAAAGCACCTGAAGCGTCCAGCACGAGCTCCATCGTGAGACCTGATTCGTCATCTGCTTTTTTAACGGCTTCCTCTATATGCGATGCTTCTTCCTGAGTCAGCGGGTCTGTGAAAGCCCTTCTTGAAATTCTGTTTGTTAATGCACTTCTCATTTCCTTTATTCCATCCAAAAACAATAAACAAGAGCCTGAAGAGCATCATCTCCTCAGGCATATGTTTCTTTACTTTCCAGCTATATGAGTTATGAACTGCCGTGCCGATCTTCCCGATCTGCTCGTCTGTCTCATATCCCATTCGGTGGCCTTTCTGAGCAGCTCGTCTTCGCTGATATCCACGCCTTCCTTTTTCGCAACCGACTTTATTATCTCTTCATAGAGTTTCTTGTCAGGCGCCGAGAAGGTGATCGTAAGACCGAATCTGTCGGCCAGAGACTGTCTTTCCTCCATTCCGTCTCTCGCGTGCACTTCTCCGTTGTCGCCTCTGTCGCCCCACATCTCCTTCACGAGATTTCTTCTGTTCGAGGTGACATAAACGAGCACATTTGAAGGCCTTACTTCGATGCCGCCTTCCAGGACCGATTTGAATTTCTTGTACTGGAGTTCCGAAGCGTCGAAGGAGAGATCGTCTATGAATATGATGCTCTTGCATCCCCTGTCGGCAACACTGTTCATAACCTGCGTGATTTCAAGTATTCTGTCCTTAGGTAGGTTTATGAGTCTCAGCCCGTCGCCGGCGTATCTGTTGAGCAGCGCCTTTACACTCGAGGATTTGCCCGTGCCCTTGTCTCCGTAAAGCAGCACGTTGTTCGCTCTGCCGCCTGAGAGGAATACTTCCGTGTTCCTTATCAGCTGCTCCTTCTGAGTCTGGTATCCTATGAGATCGTCGAACGTTATCGGATCAGGATGCGCGACTCCCTTCAGGCTGCCATTCCATACAAACGCGTTGTATCTGCCTGGCATGCCGCACATATGAGTGCCGTAGAAATCAGCCAGGCTTTTCACGGCATCGGCTGGTTTTTTGCTCAGCGCATCTGCGACGAGACCGGCGCGTCCGTCGTTATTAACCGGTGCTTTGAGCGTGCATACGCACGGGCCGGCGTTGTGCATGCGCGGCGACGAAGTATTCCAGTCGATGGAGAGCAGCCTCTTTATTTCGTCGAGATCTCCCTCTGCGAGCTGCATCGTGAGTTTATCCAGAGTGCCGTTTTCGGCCGCGAGGCTGAACGGGTTCTCGCTGTCAGCGACAAGGCCGACTATGTAATTCTCCCAGAACGTAAGCCCGGGATCGCCTGATCTGACTTTTCTGAGGAGCGTTCTCTCGAGATCGTAATAATCATTCTCGGCCTTCGTCCTGTCGACGTTGTTCGTAGTGCCGCCGTTCTCTATTATGTTGACAGCTTTCTTCACGGTTTCATCGGTTCTGATGTTATCGAAAAAAAGCATTCGTTCAAGATTCATATCTTTATCTCATCTCCACTGACAAATATCAACCGGGTAAATAATATCAGCCCTGCCTGAAATATCATCTGTTTTTTTTGAAATCAGCGATATTTACAGGGCCCTTCATTGTAGCACGTTTTATATAAAGCATGCCATCTTTTCTCGTATGTATCGTCCATCTCACCAGCGAAATTTCACCGAAAGTCAGCTCGAGGCACGTCATGCCGCCCGGATGCATCACGCATCCGGAGTTGAAATAAGGCGTCTCACCTTTCTGAGAAAGTCTCGGCCGGTGAGTGTGGCCGCAGATCATCATCACGTCGTTGTCGTCGATCCACTTCTTAAGCGACCTTTCGCGCTTTGCAGGCTGATATCTGTTTTTCGTCGGATTCGCCGAATAATGGAAACCGACCTTGTGAAAATAGCGCCATATATATCTGTTCGTGAAAAGGCCGATCGGAGCCAGGTAATCGTTCAGTATCTCTCCCTGCTGTCCGTGGCAGACCAGAATCTCCTGTCCCGTGGGATCGTAGACGAGAACGACTGCCTCCTTCGGCTTGACTCCGGGAAGCACTTCCACCGTTTCGTCGAGGAACGCGTCGTAATCGTATTCCATATTCCTCCGTACGAAATCATTTTTGATGATCTGGTGGTTGTGATTTCCGGCCAGCATTATCAGCCTTCCGTCCTGCTGAAACTTTCTCAGTTCACGGAATATTCCGGGATGAGCTCCCCAGATATATCTGTAGTTAGGGACCTCCCACATCTCATCTCCATCACCGACCTCTACGTATGTGTAGCCATCGTCGAAGTAGTACTGAAGCGCATGATAATAAACGAGCCTGTTCTGCGCGAACTCGTCGCTCACACTGTTGTCGCCTCTGTGGACGTCCGAAATAAATACGAACTGAGCGTGGTCATCTATATGTATTCTCTCTGCATTTCTGTATATCGTATCCAGTCTCCTAGATGTTAACAAGACACCATCTTCTTTCTCTCCTTGTGCTGTGCCGTCTGTCTGCCGGAGCCGTCCGTCATGTCTGCAAATTCAGAGCACACTTTGTATTATTATATCAGAACGGACCAGATGTATGTTCATATATAATATTACCATTTGCTTAACTTTATTATCCTGATATAAAAAAGATGCCGTGTTTTTTTCAGCTGATTCCGGATGCAGTCCTGCCGGACGTCGTCACGCCGATTCCCTGCTTTCAGATGCAATATGATCATGATGGCTGATGATCAGTCAGCCAGAAGTGCAGGAATGATCTCCGGCTTGCTGATGCCCGGCCGGTCAGAAGTGCAGGAATGATCACTCTGCTTGCTGATACCCGATTGCTGTGGAACGAAAAATGTCCGGCTGTGATGATACATGATTATATAATAAAAAGCAAGACCTGCTGATATGTACCCTCTTTACTGGACAAAACCAGTAAAGAAGGTACATATAACTGACGGTCCTGCTTCTTTGGAGACTGATTATTGAATGTATGAACGCGCCTGCGTCTGGAAGCCAGTCAGCAGTGCATTCATAGTTAAAAGCGGAAATAATATTTCAGATAACGCCGCCGGCCGAATTTCCTGCGGAAATAAACAGGAAAATCCGTACAGCACTGTACGAACATGTCGTAAGCCGCGTCGGAAGGTTCGCGCCCTCCGTACACGGCGGCGTTGAACGCGCCTGACATGAGTGACATCGCGTTTTTCTGCCTGAACAGTGCGTCTGCCCTCCTGTGTATTTTGCGGTTAAACTCATGGACCGTTTCGCCGTCCTGCTTCGGCATGCCGGAGAACTTCAGCATGCGGAGCAGGTAGTTGTACATCCGGACGACCTGTTCCGTACGGCCTCCGGACATCATCCGCCTGAGTTTCCTGCGGCGGAGCCATTTCTTGCCCAAAATCGCTGCCGTCACCGCCGCGGCCACTGTTATCAGTGCATAAAGCCACCGCCAGTCGCGCGCTGTATAGCGTACGGCCGTCGCGGCATCCTGTCCGACCGCTCCGTCGTCGAAGACATCGGGGCTCGGCTGCGAAGTATCCTGCGGCGCCGTATCCGGCTGGTTCTGCTGCTGTTCGTCCGTTCCCGGATTGTTTGTCAGCGTCTCGTCGTCATTCGTCTGCGTAGTCGTCTTATCCGGATCCTGCAGATAGATGTGCGAAGATATGCCGAGCTGATGCGATATCTCAAGCGATTCGATCCTCGTGAGCAGCTTCAGTTCCCTGGTCGGCGGATCCAGCGGACGGACCACGGCGAAAAATACGAGCAGTGACAATGCAATAGCGACGGCGCAGAAGACGGCCGATGCACCGGCTGCCTGTCGGACGGCCGGACGGCCGGAATGCGTTTCCAAAGCATAAACTCTGTAGCGCCTTCCGATGACGAGGCATGCCGACGCAAACAGGTAGACCAGCAGCGCTGTGCCGAACTCGCCGTATTGGAGGAACTGGCAGGCTGCAATGACGAGCGTCCCGAGCACTGCGGCAACGACTGCTCCCGGCCGCGTGCGCGTCAGCAGAAAGACGGCCCCGGAGAACAGGAAGGTCATCAGATAATACAAGGCGATCGTTCCTTCCGGTTCGATTTGTCCTGATGCTATGCCGAATCCGTAGAGAACGCCTGCAGCAACGCAGACGGACAGTGCTATGATCACATTTCTGCGGTTATACGCTGCGATGAACAGGAGAACCTGCCAGACCGCGCAGAGACCGAGTACGGGCAGGAAACGCCCGTACAGATCATCGGGTATGTAGACGCTGTGCATGAAGCTGTAATCGACCGCGGCCGAAGCCAGCACGCAGAGCAGGTATTCCCAGAAAGAATCGCGGATATAATTGCGGAGCATTATACCGCCCCCTTTCCGATCTGGTCGGCCGAAGTGATCACGACGTACGGAATTTCCGCGGCATCCAGTTCACGCAGCGGTTTCATGGCTTTTGAGCGCTCATCGCCGTAAACACTTTCAGGCAGGAAGAAGAACAGCATCGGATTGCGCCGGATCTGGCGCAGCGCCAGAAGCGCCTGGATCGTCTCCTTGTCAGCAGTTGCCGTGCAGAATGCGATGTTCGTGTATGAAAGCGCCAGGCCGCCATCGCCGGGCGAGATCAGGCGCCGGGCGTCCATCGAAGGTGACGGGCTCGTGTACACGGTCGGAATTTCGTGCATGACTGCGATAAAATCGTCGACGTCATACGGAGCGAAAACTTCCCGTCTTCCTTCCCTGCTGAGGCAGACCATTTCCGCATCAAGCCCGTTGTCCTTCACGTACCTGCATATCGAAAAAGCCATTTCCATGATGGCATCATATGCGGAGAGAAGCGTATCCCGGCTGTAGACCGGCGAAAGCAGGTCAGGCACTACAGACACGCCGTTGTTGCCGTAGCTCTCAAGGAGTTTTGTCATGTAGCCGCCGGCGTGGGACGACAGTTTCCAATGGATCCGCTTGATCGGATCGCCGAACGCGTATTCGCGAACACCTGCGTAATCGATGCTTTCGGCTGACGAAATCGTATAAGAACGCAGGCTTTCGTTCTGAATTCGGTCAGAGAGATCGATGTCCTCCAGCGGATGGATTTTCGGAGCTACCGACACCTCGAATTTCCGCGCGTTTTCTGCCACCAGAGGCACCACGCCGAGGAGGCCGCCGACCTTCAGCTTGCGGAGACCGACAGTATATGTGCCGATGTGTTCGAAGCGGACGGAAAACGTGAAAACGCGCTCCTCGCCGCGTGCGAGAGCGAATTTCAGCGTTTCCTCGGACGCAGGCTTTCCGAAGGCATCGTTCACATAGAGCACAGCTTCGGCATGCATGCAGACCAGGCGGGTAGCATTGCGGACGCGCACCTGAAACTCGAGGTCTGTGCCGCGGATACACTGCTCCATTCCCGAAGATTCTTCGAATGTCATCCCGCGGATCAGAACGCTGGCGTAGATCATAGAAACGGCGTATAAAAACAGCACGAACAGTATCGGCACATAGCCCACCGCGCTGTTCATGTAAACGGCCGGAAGCGCCATAAGGGCTGCAACGATAATGGCCGGGATCACGGCTTTCGGACGGATCTCGGCGCGCGGCCGCGTGATAGCGGCGCCGTTTGATGCCGCTCGGTCGTTTCTGAAGTGAGACCCTGAACGGGATCGTCTGCCTGCCGGCCTGGATCTGCCGGGCCGCACGGCGCCGGTTCTCTTTGTTCCGGAAATGGCGGAAAACATCATCATGACGCATCACCCATCGGTACGATTACTCTGTGAAGGATTTCGTCGATCACGTCTTTGCCGGTGCGGCCTGCGATTTTTGCTTCGTGGTTGAGGATCAGGCGGTGCGGCAGGATGTGCGGAGCCATGTATTTGACGTCGTCAGGCGTCACGTAGTCTCGGCCGTGGTAAAGAGCCCAGGCCCGGCATGCGGAATACATGGCGATGGTACCGCGCGGGCTGCTCCCGAGGACGAGATCAGGATGGCTGCGCGTCGCGGTGACTATGTCCACGATATACCTCGCCACTCCTTCTTTAATGAGCACGCTCGCGGCCTGCTTCCGCAGCGTCTGAATGTCTTCTCCGGTCGCGACGGCTCCCAGCTCGACAGGCTCACCGCTTGACTGGAATGCGATGCGCACTTCCTGGTCAGGTGTCGGATATCCGACGGAGATCTTCATGAGAAATCTGTCTATCTGAGCTTCCGGCAGCGGATACGTACCGAATGAATCGATCGGATTCTCGGTCGCGAGCACCATGAACGGCTCCTCCAGACGATATGTATTGGAGTCGACCGTCACCTGACGTTCTTCCATTGCTTCGAGAAGGGCCGCCTGGGTTTTCGCCGATGCGCGGTTGATTTCATCCGCCAGAACGATGTTGCTCATTATGGCTCCGGGGCGGAATTCGAATTCTCCTGTCTTCTGATTGAATACCGAGAAACCCGTAACATCGGACGGCATGATGTCCGGCGTGAACTGGATACGGCTGAAGTCACAGGAGATGGTTTTCGAGATGGCAGAGATCAGGCTCGTCTTGCCTACTCCCGGCACATCTTCGATCAGGACGTGGCCGCCGCTGAGCATAGTCATGATGCACAGCTCTATGACGCTGCGTTTGCCTATTATTACCTTTTCAACATTGTCGACGATAGCCTTGATCGACTGGCTCGCCGCTTTCACTTCCGCCGGATCCATTCCGCTTTTTTCCATTGATAATTCCTCCGTCTCTGCTGGCCGGCCGGGCCGGAGCAGATTTTTTTATATCTTTGACAGTATCTGTTGTCCGCCTGTTGAGACGACGCCGTGGTTTCTCTCCCTTACAGCATTCGCCTTATTTTTGTACGGCTCGTGGCTGCTTCCCGTCCGTTCGTCCGGACACATGAAACGCGCCGTGCCTGCCGGCAGGCCGTTTCACGTTTCCTCTTCTTCAGATTTCTGAGTTTTCTTTTCAAACCGGGGAGCGCACATGCGCACGGTCTCGCCTGTTTCGTCCTGGAACTGCACGATCCGCGCCCTTACGCCGTATGCTTTGTATAAATTTCTTTCGGTAAGCACCTGCGCGGCAGGACCGCATATCACCTGACGTTCTTTCGTAATGAGAACAACGCTGGCATCGCATAAAAATGCATGATCAGGCGAATGGGTCGTCATGACGATCATGTAGCCGCGGTCACGCAGCGCGGAGATTTTCTCCAGCACGCGTATCTGGTTTCCGTAATCCAGATTCGCGGTAGGTTCGTCTAGAACGAGGATGTCGGGTTCCTGTGCGAGTGCGCGGGCGATCAGCACGAGCTGGCGCTCACCTCCAGATACATCCGTGTAAGCGCGGTCTGCCAGATCTTCGATGCCCATGTCATGCATAGCGCTGTCTGCAGCGTCGTAATCTTCTGCCGACGGCTGCTTGAAATAGCCGGTGCTCGGGACACGGCCGAGCATCACGACATCTTTGACTTTGTACGGAAACGGCGGCACGTGCATCTGTGCTACGTAGGCCATCGTACCGGCCATGCGCTGCGGGCTGAAGCTGTCTATTTCTTCGCCGTCGATGCGTATCTCTCCGTTCTGCCGTTTCAGAATCCGCAGTATGGTTTTGAAGAGCGTCGTTTTTCCGACGCCGTTCGGTCCGAGAATACAGCAGATTTCGCCCGAAGATACATCGAAGGAAACATGCTCAAGCACAGGCTCGTTTTCAAAATAGCCGCAGGCTACGTCGCGGACTTCCAATTTCATGCACGGTTCCTCCTTCCTCTGACGATTTGCGCTGCAGGCGCTGACACCGCATACGCGGCCGCATGCCATTTCCGCCCGGTGATATTACAGCCATGCCGTGAGACTTTTCTGCATAATCCTGTCAATCCCATCCCCTCCTTCTCTGTACGATAGCCGCGGCCAGGAATGGTGCCGAAAGTACTCCGGCTAGCGGTCCGATCGGAAGCGTTCCCATATTCGGGATGTAGATCATCGAGCAGATGCTCCGGCAGAGGATCAACAGACCTGCACCGTAAAGTGCGCAGCCGGCCAGCATATTTTTGAAGCGAGGTCCGAACAGGTAACGGCAGAGGTGCGGCACTGCCAGGGACAGGACGCCGACCGCTCCGCAGTAGAGGATGACGGCCGTCATCAGAACCGTCGAACTCAGGATGGCGATCACCCGCATGATGAGCGGGCGGACGCCGAGAAGACGCGCTTCCTCGTCCGGCAGCGAAAGGACGTCGAATGAGAAACGCATCAGGAAAACCGGAAGCAGTGTGGCGGCTGAAATCGCCAGCAGTATCAGGATACTGCGCCCGGCAAAATCATACGATGTGTTTACCATAAAACCGTACATAGACATCATCTGCAGCGTCTGCAGATCGACTTCCTCCATGTTGAACTGCAGATATGTGTAGACGACGCTGATTATCTGTGACACCACAGAACCGGCGAGCAGCAGGTCGGCAGATGATTTCCTGTTTCCGCCCATGAGATTCCCCAGCAGGACTACCACCGCCAGCACGGCGAGAGCAAGTCCGTAGCAGACCAGATAGCGCTGTGTCGTCTTCGCAAACGCATCCACCGAATAAACGAGTACCAGAATCAGCAGTCCGAGATCGACTCCGCTTGAAACGCCGAGCATCATCGGAGCTGCGATCGGGTTGCGGAAGACCATTTGAAACATGCTGCCGCAGATTGCCATGGCTGCACCGCAGATGGCCGTGACGACCAGGATCCTTACGCGTGCGATGGTTTCCAGATAATACGGGCTGTCGGCGATAAGCGACTTGCGCTCGGCGTATAACGGAAGATGAAACAGGCCGGCAATAATCAGCCGGATGCGCAGGCCCAGGTTGTGGAGCACGTATGCCGGTGAGATCAATTCTGGTGTTCCTGTCCGCTCGCATAGGCTCACGCAGAGAGCAGCCGCAAAGACGATTAGACTGACTATCAGTATCAGGCGGCGGGCACGGCTGGAGCGGTCCTTTTCCGTCCGGAGACCCGTTTTTCTCCGGTCCGTCCTGTTATGCCCAGTCCGCATTGCTCTGCCTCCTGTAACGAACGAGGAAATAACAGAAGATCGCGCCTCCGGCGGCGCTGGTAACCAGATTAAGACTCGACGTCAAGCCTGTGCAGCAGGCTGCAAAGTAGATCAGTATCATGCTCATCGCGCCGAACAGCGCGGCGAACGGCAGAAGCAGGCGGAAGTCAGAGCCGGCGGCCTTACGGGCAAAATGCGGAACTATAAGTCCCAGGAAACCTATCTGCCCGCAGAACGACAGGACGATTCCGCACATGATCGTGCACAGAAGGAACATAAGATTCCGGAAGCGGTTGACGTTGAGGCCGAGCGTCCGCGC
This sequence comes from Anaerovoracaceae bacterium, assembly GCA_050946535.1. Classification (GTDB taxonomy): domain Bacteria; phylum Bacillota; class Clostridia; order Peptostreptococcales; family Anaerovoracaceae; genus RUG708. The sequence continues at coordinate 77,060 of JBMNUZ010000003.1, read as the reverse complement.
TTCGTCTTCACCGAACATCAGGATGTTGAGGCGGCCGGCCTGCGAGAAAATGAGAACCAGACAGATGACGCACGGAATGCCTATCATCAGAAAATGCTGCCCCGAATAAGTGTTTGCGAAAGTGCCCATGGAGATATTCATCATCGCATAAGCGCGGACCGATCCGGGATCGTTGTAGATGAACCAGTAACGGACCAGATTGACGAAGGTATTTGCAAACGAAGAGAAAAGGACGCCGGCGAGGATGAGGACTAAAGTCGACATTTTCCCCCTGCCCGCGCGCGTCGACAGAAATACGACCAGTGCGCCGCCAGCCAGGCATCCGGTTATCATCCAGATCTGGCGCGCATAGATATCATAAAAACTCATGGCATCCAGCATCGCGGTGTACTCGTCGAAAGTATAAAATTCGGTTGCAGGCGTCGGATCCCAGCAGAACAGCAGGTACAGTGTAGCGGCGACCATACCGCCGGACTGTACGCCCAGCATCGACGGAGACGCCATGGGATTGTGGTAAATTCCCTGGTAGACTGCGCCGCTGGTGGAAAGCACCGATCCGACGACGCCCGCGATCAGTACGGTGAAGATAGAATAGCTGATGTTGTTTCTGCTGCCTTTCCCGGTCAGCAGGCCGCCAAGGTCTTCAAGGCGGCTTGCGATGGTTTCGAGGTAGCGTCCGGGTGTGACAATATTGTGTACGAAATCGTACCGGAGCAGAACTGTAAGGACGATAAGGACAGCAAGCGCGACGCAGAGCGCCGCGATCCGCCGGCCGTCTCCGCTCATGCGGTAGCGGCTCTGCAGTTCCTTATTGTAATCATCCGTGCCTCCATCGGATATCACTGTAATTTTGGCTGAATTGTATTCTTTCATAATTACATATGGTTCTCAGCAGTAACGGAAAAGCCGGTTTGTCCGCCGCAGATTGCGCACAGCCTGGCGGCTAGTCACTCCCCAGAATCTGATTCAACTGTTCATCAGTGAGGTCGTGACGGTAAAATTCGGAATAGAATGATTTCACAGTGCTGCGCAGTTCTGAATCTGAGACGCGTCCGCCGATTACATCGGCGACCCACAATGCCTCCAGAACGCTCTCGGCAGAACCTGCGGTCCAGCTGCCGGCGCCCTGTGGATTGACATGGATATTGTAATCATCGCGTATAGTCGTCTCGACGATAACGCCCTTTGAGTTTCTGAATCCATAACCGCCCGTCAGGCCGCTCTTCGACGGCTGATAGCCGTAATTTTCCCAGAGGCTGCTGTTCTCTATGCCTGTTTTGATGTCCTCGTTAGCCACGATGACATCTTTAAATTCCTTCTCACCGAGATAATAGCCGCCCGCCGTGGTCATCACGTATTTCTTGTCGTATTTTCCGTATCCGCCCTGAACGCTCAGGATCTCGTTCGCCGAGTTGACCGGGGAAACGTAGCGGTTCGAAGGTTCGGTGACCGAATAACAGTTTTCTTTCAACGCAGCGGTATTGGCTGCACCGGCGACGCTCATCAGGTAGCTCACCGGCGAAGAAGTATATCCCGTGACTGCGACCGGCAGACCCTGGCCTTCCAGCTCGACTGTCGTATCATCGTGCAGCGACCATGAAGCGCTGCTGTCCCATCCTGACAGGAACAATGCATAGCCGCCGTCTTCCTGTGAAAAAGACGAATCCGATTTGCCGGTGTCGTAATTTATACCGTCCGGCGAGAACATGCCGCCTTCCGAAGCCTTCTCTATTACTTCGTCGCAGAAGGACTGATAGCGGTCTGCATTTGCAGGCGCATCGACGCCGCCGTATGTGCCCAGCACATCGCCGACCATCTGAACCGCACTGCATATGCCGCTGTACGTATTCAGCGAAGGAATTACCACGTAGCTTATCTGATTTTCCTCCAGCTGTTTTAACTGATCGTCGGAAAAATTCTCCTGTCCGGAGATTTCTATGACTGCCTGCGGTTTTTCCTGCAGAAGCGTCTGGAAATCGGCATCGCTCATCGGCGAGGTTCCGTATCCGTCCCAGAGCGTGTCCACTTCATCGATGCTTTCGTCGGCGAATACAGTCTTTGCAAAGCCGCTGGCAAAGCTCTCGGAAGAACCGGCCAGACGTCCGCTTCCGCCGAGCATTTCTACGATCAGAGCCGCTTCACCCGGTGCTGCAACGGTCGCCACGTCTTCAGGAAGGTCTACATTCCGGCCGCTCGCATCGACGATCTGCCTGGTTCCCGTGGCCTCACCGGCTCCCGGCGAGCCGCTGCCGTCCCCGGTTCCATTGCCGCTGGTGCCGTTTCCTGATCCTGTGCTGCTGGCGCCTGAGCCGTCCCCGGTTCCATTGCCGCTTCCGCCTGTTCCGTCCGAAGCGGTATTGCTGCCGTCAGACGATGTGCCGTCCTCCGTGGCTGCCGACTGGCCCTGGTCTCCCGTTCCGCCTACTGTACGGTCAGACGAGCTTTGAGAATTCCACGTCACATCGGGTGCCGTTCCGTCCTGGCCTGTATCTCCGGAAACCGGATCTTGCCTCTGTCTTTCCCGCGGATCGGTCGATGAATCGTCGATTTGCTCCGGCGAGAGATCGTCGTTCTTCTGAGTATTCTCTTCGCTGTTGTCGATATACTGATTATCGTCATATTGATCGACAGGAGCGTCCATCGTATGCTCCAGCTCGACGACTGCCGGACTCGGCCTGCAGCCAGCCAGAGCAACCGTCAGAAGGGCCACCATGACGAAGATTCCTATTCTTTTTTTCATGAAGATCCCTCCTCTCCAGTTTCCGCTGCCGCGGCTGATTTCATGCTGCTGCCGCGGCCGATTCATTCCGCTGCCACAGTTGATTATATTCCGCTTACGCAGTGTAACACATTTCGCTGCAGCGGCTGTTTTCAGCTACCAGCCCGGTGCCGTAAAACGCTCTTTAATGTTTAATTCTAGAAATATCCCGGCCACAGACGCTGCCGCCCGCAGCCGGGAAATATTTCTCCGGTTATAACTGCCTCCGTACCGGTTTCAGACCGGCCCGGAGCGCTTTATTTATTAGTTAAGACTTTCTGAATATCTGGCAATAATCGATGCTACCTCTGCACGTGTCGCTGACTTCAGTGGTTCGAGCGTCGTGGAAGATGTACCGGTTATGTAGCCTTCGCTGTTAGCCCACTTCATTGCTGTGAGCGCGTACGACATGATCTGATTCGAGTCGGTATACTGGCTCAGATCCTGGTCGGAATCAGGCGTTCCGGCATAACGGTGCAGGAACGTAGCGATTTCCTCACGTGTCAGCGCACGATCCGGAGCGAATTCCGTATCCGAAACGCCGCTGGTTATACCGTTCTGAACAGCCCAATTGACCGCACTGTAGTAATAGTCCGTCGATTTCACATCTGTGAAATTCGATGTGGTCGATACTGAAGGACTGCCCGACATGCGGTATAAAACGGTTATGATCTGTGCACGGTCCATCGTCATCTCAGGTGAGAATGTCGTAGCCGAGGTGCCGGCGAACAGATCGTTATCGTATACATATTCGATAAAATCGTAAGCCCAGGAGTCTTCCGATACATCCGTAAACGGCAGCGTATCTTCGTCTGTACTGCTGCTGCCGATGCCGACTGTCCTGTCAGGCTGCCATACTTCTGTATCATCGTGGCGCTTACCCTGAATCTGCTCAGCGTAATCCATACCTTCTATGATCTTCTCTTCTATCGACTCAGGATCGTAATTTGTGAGCGACGTCGTCACGCTGTCCGGCAGAGTCGCTGAAGCGAGCAGAGTATTTGTCGTTTCCTGAAGTGCCTGGTTGTCGGTGATGTGGAAGAAATTCTGATAGAAATAAGCTGCTGCGTAAACAGGATTGAGATCGAGTTCATCGCTGTAGATAATACTCATGAAATAAGGAATGCCGAGGCCGTTCTCGTGAGTCTGCATGATCATGCCGTAGAGGCAGGTCGGCAGAGTGTCGATGATCATAGGCAGATCGCTCTCGGAAACTCCAGCCGCAGAAGCTGCGCTGCGGAGAGTGTCAGCTGCGCCTTCTCCGGTTGCAATAACTACATCACAGTCAAGCACCTGCTGAAGCGTAGCAGATGTTCCGATTTCATCGGACAGGAGATCAGTGTTGTCGCGGCAGTACTCAACCAGGCGGTTCGGTTTTTTCTGATCCGGCGTGGTGGCACGCTCAGGCATAGTCCAGGTAGCACCGTTGTCCTCTGTCGAGGATAAAATCGCTACAGACTTCTTGTCGATATTCTTCTCCTCAAGTTCCTTCATTACGTAGAAATAGTAACCCCAGACGTACTTGTCGTAATCTGTCGCGATTACATAAGGGTCTCCGTAACGCGTAGTGAGATTCTGATCTTCGCAGACAGTGTTGATAGCTTCAGCGAGATTGATCAGATTTTCGCACTGATAGAGCAGCGTCGATATCGAGCAGGTATAGAACGAAGGTGAGTAATCGTTAGTCGTATCGGAATCAGTATTTTCCGGGAGAGTCTTGATTACATCAGCGTAAGACGAGTTCTCTGTCGCGCTGCCTGTGCCAGGAGCCTGCGAGAGGATCAGCTGCGGTCTGTGCGTGAGAACATTCTGGATGACCTCAGTCGTCTGGCCGGTTCCTTCCATCTGCGTTTCCGCGATGGTAGCATTTTCTACCGTCGACTTGCCATTGTCAGCTGCGTACAGATTATAGAAATAATTGTACAGATACGGATCCGGGCTTTCGTTGATGTCCGAACCGAATACTCCGAGAATAGACGTTACTTTGTTGTAATCATCGGACGATGCACCGAGATTGCTGGTCGCCACGAGGTCTGCGCCCAGGATCAGCGGTGCGATCTGGCCCGCACGCATGGCGCTTACTTTAATGACACCGTCGTCGGTGCTCATCGGCTCCGTCGGTACTGAAAAGGACGACGCTGCCATAACTGTCGTCCCGCTGAAGAGAAGCATCACGAGGACTAAAAGTACCGCGGTGAGCTTTCTGAATTTTTTCAAAGCTAAACCCTCCTTTTCTTCTGGCCGGCGATATTTTATACGGCCTTTTTCACGGTATCCGGCCGGCTTTGCCAAACCAGCCGCTTCTTATTTTCCGGCAGATCCAGAGCGGACCGGCCGTTATTTCACTGAATTCATCCCGGACAGCTCCGGCGGACTTTACCCTTTAAAAAGGCTGAAACAAAGCAGAATCGATGAAACAGTGAAGATCTTGGAATATAACACATTCATATTATAACATAATTAAACCAATTCCTATTCATCAGGTTATATTAAAACAAACACATATCAGATTATCTGAAATGATATTTATATTCTTACTTTCATAACATTATTTAATATAAGTATGTATATCTCTTTAATATTTATTATAATTAATATATGTTAATTTTTACAAATATCTGTCTGATCCTTATTGGAATTCGTAAAGAATCAATACGTTATATTTTTCCAATAAAGGTTTTAATTCTGTCAGGATCGGCTTTTCGCGCATATTGTTTTGTTTATAAAGAAATCCCCGGAAAAACCGCTTTTTACTGAGAAAAACCGGCATCCGGGGATTATTGCTTTAATATTTTTTATTATCACATTTGAGAATTCAGCGCCGCACTTCCGCATGTGAAAGAAGATTTATGTACGGGGTGCGGAAAAGTCACTGGAAATTCGTTATCAGCGTGATTATCCTCAGCACGAACAGAGCGAATACAACCCACATAACAGGGCCGACTGTCTTTGCCTTGCCTTCGAATACTCTTAATATTACCCATGTGAGGATTCCGAACATGATTCCGTTCGCAATCGAGTATGTAAGAGGCATCATCAGCATGGCCATGTAAGCGCCTGCCACATCGGCAACGTCGCCGTCGAAGGAAATCTTCTTGGCGCTGCTGACCATGAGCATTCCTACGTACAAAAGCGCAGGAGCCGTAGCGAATGAAGGAATTGCAAGGAATACAGGCGAAAGGAATATAGCGAGGATGAACATGACGCCGGTCGTAGCCGCCGTAAGGCCTGTCCTTCCTCCTGCCGCAACACCCGAGCTCGACTCGACGAAGCTTGTGATGGTCGAAGTACCGAGGCATGCGCCGACGGTAGTACCGATAGCATCCGACATGAGTACTCTGCCTACGCGAGGAAGCTTCCCGTCTTTGTCGAGCAGTCCTGCCTTGTCAGCAATGCCGACTACCGTGCCGACGGTATCGAACAGGTCGACGTACAGGAATGAGAATACTATCGCTATAAACTGGATTATGTGTTCTCCGGCCCACGCGAAGTCGAATTTGAAGGCTGTCTTGCTGAGACCGCTGAACTGGAGTCCCTGCGAAAAATCAGGGAATACGCTGTAGACACCCGCTTCAGGATTTACCACGTACCAGCCTATCTTTTCGGCTACCATGCCCAGAACCCATGTCGCCAGGATGCCGATCAGCACCGAGCCTCTGACGTTGTAATGTGTGAGTATCAGAATGATTACGAATCCTATGAGAGCAAGCGCAACCTCCGGAGTCCCGAAATCTCCGAGTCCGATCGAAGTCGATCCGTCGTCGGAGCTGGTGAACTTGACTATGTCGGCACTCTGGAGTCCGATGTATGCCACGAACAGTCCGATACCGGCAGATATGCCGTTCTTAAGATTCTTAGGAATGCCGTTTACCAGAGCTTCTCTGGCTTTTACAACGGAAAGAAGGATGAAGATGATACCTTCGACCAGTACCGCCGTCAGGCAGATCATAAACGCGTTAGGCGCGCCGCCGAGTTCACCCAGACATACCGTATATGCAAAATATGCGTTCAGTCCGAGTCCGGCCGAGAGGGCGATCGGATAGTTGGCGAGGAACGCCATGATGAATGTGGCAATTGCTGATGCTATCGCAGTCGCCATGAATACACCGCCCTTGTCCATTACTGTACCAAGGATGTTCGGATTGACGGCGAGGATATACGCCATAGTGAGAAATGTCGTAATTCCCGCGAGAATTTCAGTCCGGACATTGGTGCCATGCTCACTCAGCTTAAAAATTCTTTCGAGCATAAACCCGTCCTTTCTTTAAAGCACAAGACAGAATCATCCTGATGCTTTTACAAAAACAAAACAGATAATAACAACAAATTAAATATATCACAATTGGCGGTGGTAATCGAGCGGAATTAAACGGGCATCAGCCGGATGAAATTCCATTTTTTGCGCAGACGGCGCGAAAAAAGACCGCATACATGGTACTTAGTATGCGGTCTGATGTATTTTTCCTTTTTATTTATTTGCTTACCAGATAAGAGCCGTTGCAGATCATCCTGCCGCCGGACCACCGGCTTCAGGACTTCTCACCTTGCTTCTAAACGTAGAGCGGATTCTTGTCTGTGAGCTCTTTTACGATGCCCTTTGCCTCTTCGATCGCCTTTTCATCGTCAGGGTGATCGATTACGAGAGCGATGGCGTCTACCGTCCTTCTCACGTCGTCTTCCTTGAAGCCTCTTGTAGTCATGGCAGGTGTGCCGAGACGGAGACCGCTTGTTACGAACGGGCTCTGAGGATCGTTAGGAACAGTATTCTTGTTTGTAGTAATGTTTGCGAGATCGAGCAGATGCTCCGCCTGTTTGCCTGTAACGCCTTTGTTTACGAGGTTTACGAGCACGAGGTGGTTGTCGGTGCCGCCCGTCACGAGATCGAATCCCTTGGAAAGAAGGCTTTCGGCGAGAACCTGCGCGTTCTTTACAACCTGGCCGATGTATTCCTTGAATTCAGGCTGTGCTGCTTCGTGGAAGCAGACTGCCTTGCCGGCGATTACATGCATAAGAGGACCGCCCTGTGTTCCCGGGAATACAGCCTTGTCGATGGTTTTGGCATATTCCTCCTGGCAGAGGATTGCGCCGCCTCTCGGGCCTCTGAGCGTCTTGTGAGTGGTCGTCGTGACTACCTGGCAGCTCTCTACAGGATTAGGATGATAACCCGTAGCGACGAGACCTGCGATATGAGCCATGTCGAACATGACGAGAGCGCCTACTTCATCGGCTATCTCTCTGAATTTCGCTGCATCGATTACTCTCGGATACGCGCTGGCGCCGCATACGATGAGCTTAGGCTTGCATTCGTGGGCAATCCTTCTGACCTCGTCGAAATCGATGCGGCCTGTTTCAGGATTGATTCCGTACGGAACGAAATGATACGATTTTCCCGAATAGTTTACAGGCGAACCGTGAGTAAGATGACCGCCGTTTGAAAGGTCCATGCCCATTACAGTATCGCCGTATTTCAGGAGCGCCTGGTATACCGCGGTATTTGCATTGGCACCGCTGTGCGGCTGAACGTTTGCGTGATCGGCTCCGAAAAGCGCTGTGAGTCTGTCTCTCGCAAGTGTTTCTACTTCGTCCACGAATTCGCATCCGCCGTAATATCTCTTTCCCGGATATCCTTCAGCGTATTTATTCGTCAGTTCACTGCCTACGGCTTCCATTACTGCTCTGCTGACAAAGTTCTCGGAAGCTATCATCTCGATCTTCGACTTCTGTCTGTTTACTTCGCGTTTGATGCTGGCAGTGATCTCCGGATCATCTTTCTCAAGATAGTTATAGTACATTTACTGCTCCTTTCATGCAAAATGGCTGATATCTGATTATATCACACTATCATTCTTCGAAAAGCTTTGTACCGATGAAAAAACTGTATTCATAATATCGTCCGGATATCGTAAGGATATTGTACGGATATCGCCCGGCTGCCGCTACCTGCTCGCAGAGCATGCTATTCCTATGCCTGAAAGCACGGCACACACTATGAAAGTTATATGAATGGTCGTGAGGATCAGATCTGTTCCTGCATCCTCGATAGCGATGTTGCCGACCACGGCTCCTATGATCATGGTGACGATGGCCATGCTCGCCGTCTGCCCCACCGTTCTGCTTGTAGACATTACTGACGACGCTACGCCGTAGCGGTCAGGTTTTACAGAGCTCATGATAGCGTTCGAATTAGGAGACGAGAAGAACGCGAACCCGAGGCCGGTAACAGCAAACGCCGCGAGGAGATATGCCATCGGCGTATCGGCGCGTGTGAATATGAGCATGACGATTCCTGCGCATGTAAGACTCATTCCTGCAGATGCGAGAACATACGGCGAGTACTTGTCCGAAAGCCTGCCGGCGAGCGGTGACAGAGCCGCCTGAACTACCGGAGTCGTTATCAGCACTATTCCCGCCATAGCAGAAGACATGCCGCGTATGCTCTGAAGATATATCGACATCATGTAGCTGATGGAGAAAGACGCTCCGTAATTTAGCAGAGCCGCCACGTTCGACAGCGTAAAAGCCCTGCTTTCAGTGAAGATCCTGAGGTCGAGCACCGGCATATCCACCCTGAGCTCGTGCCGCACGAAGATAAACAGTAGAATGAACGAACAGAAAAAGATTACCTTCGCATACGTGTATGTCGTAAAATCTGTCAGTCCATAGAGCAGCGCCGCCGAAGCCACGGCGTACAGCACGCATCCCGATAGATCCATAGATGAATCCCCGGTCTTTTCAGGTGCTTTCTTCTCCGTAATGAATTTGAAAGAAACGATGATCATAGGAATGCCGTAAACTGCTGTCACCAGCATTATCGACCTCCACCCGAGCAGGTGATTCAGGAGACCGCCGACAACAGGTCCGAGGGAAAGTCCCAGATATGTGAACATGACCGAAAATCCCATGAGCCGGCCCCTGATGGAAGCAGGAAAATTCTCTGCGATGATGGCCGAATTGGTGGCGAACAGCATTCCTCCGCCCACGCCCTGAAAGAGCCTGAAGATTATGAGCATCTGTATGTTTACCGAAAAAGCACACAGAGCCGAAAACACGGCGAAAACTATCGTGCCGGCCGTGAACACCTTCTTCTTGCTGTAAAGATCCGCAAATCTTCCGACAGGTACCATCAGAGCCGTCGACGTCAGCAGATACGAAGTGATGATCCAGCCCATGCTGACCGCTCCTGCCGAAAACTCCGAAGCCATCGAAGGGACCGAAAGGTTGAGCGCGCTGCCCATGAACGGCGAAATGAACGCAGCCATTATCAGGGGTATGAGCTGTTTTCTATCCGATGCGTTTAACTTCAATTGATATTTCTCCTTTCACCGGCACACACTGCAGACCGGAGCAGCGTGCCTGCCGCTGGTATTTCCGTAAATTAACTGATATTATACATCATTTTATGAGGGAATTGATGTTTAAAGTATCTCTGCCTGAGCGTCAGGACCGCTGCAGACCTGTTCCCCGGTCCGCTCTGCCGGCAGATGCCTATCCTTCAGCCCCGGTGGCGTCCGGCCCTGTTCTGGCCAGCCTGACCAGCTCGATCTGTTCGATCCGCTCAACCAGCCCGATCAGTTCTGGCAATACAAAAAGTCCTCTCCGCGTTTCTTTTACGCGAAGAGGACTCTGAAAACCGATGTCCTTAATCCCGTGAGCGTCAGTTATAATTCTCTTCCTGCTTGATGTCGCTCTTTATGCTTTCTTCTGATTCTTCTTTGTCAATCGAGATATTGTCTACAGGGTCACCCGTCTGGACGCTGCCGTCACTGTACCAGGTCCATGTTCCTGCCGAACTCAGCTGAGTCTTCTTGCTGGACATCTGGATAACCTCGACGGTGTCGCCGTCCTGGATTTCTTTGCCATAGTCGCATGAAATTCTGCCCGAATTCAGGAATTCCGTGCTTACCTGAGTTCCATTGATGAAGATCTTGCTCGCTTCGGTGAAGTTCTGGCCTGTTACGTACAGCTTGTCTCCGACCACGCTCAGTCCGTCGATCGTAATATCATCGATTCCGAACGTCATGTCGGTCTTTTCGTACTTGACTCCGTTGGTAGCATAGCTTTCTCCGTAAAGCATATCGTACTGGAGAGCGTGCAGGTTCGAATAGTAGTCGCTGTCGTCCGTACAATACTGCTGGAACAAGTTGACTATGCCGTTGTGGAGTCCGAGCTGCTTCATCACGTAAGCTCCGAGCTGATAAGTGGTGAGATCCTTGTCCTCCTCAGGAAGTCCGAAGTTATCCCAGATAACGTATTCCGTCTGATAGATGTTGCCGTTTACGACATCGTCGTTCGTGATATTGAACTTAGGCAGATGGTCTCCGTAAACGACGAGAACCGTCGGCTCGCTGCTCTGCGAAAGAGAATCGGTGAGCTGTCCCAGGAATTCGTCCATCTGGTGGATCTGATTTACATAGTACTCGAATCCGACTGCCTCATCTTCGTTGAATCCGTCGACCGTGATCGTCTGAGTGTCGTCGATCTTCTCGGTCGGGTATTTGCCGTGGCCCTGTACCGAAACAGCGAATATGTAGTCCTGCTGGCTGGTCGACTGAAGAGCCTTGTTGATTTCGCCTGTGAGAATGTAGTCCTTCGCCCAGTTGAGAGGATTTCTCTCGACGTTCTGCATGTATTCGACTGATGTGAACGTGTCGAACCCGAGATTCGGATAGACGAGATACCTGCCGTAGAACTTGCCCGTGTGGTTGTGGATCGCATGAGTCGCATATCCGTATCCCTTGAGATCGTTTGCTATGGATTCACTCGTCGTCTCTCTCATGATAGTCGTGTAAGGATATTCGCCCGGACCGAAGTTCGCGATCGAGAATCCCGTATTGACTTCGTACTCTGTGTTCGCGGTACCCGCTCCGAACGACGGAGTCGTGAGATATCCGGATGTGTAGTTTTCCTTCATGCTCTGGAAGTTCGGCAGAGGATTCTCCGAGAAGGTCACGCCCTTGAGCGTAGTAGGATCGAAGAACGATTCCATCTGAAGGAAGATTATGTTAGGAGTCGACGTCGTCGCCTCGTCCGACTTGACGACCTCGGCCGCAGCGGCGTCTCCGGCCTCCTGATTGATCTTGTCCACGATTGCCTGAATGCTTTCCTGAGAATAGTTGTCAGGCTTTGAAACACCTCTGTCTACAACGCTGGCGGCGAAGCAGTACGCGAATCCGTATTCCTTGTAAGCATCCTGAATATTGTGGAAAGTCGTGATGATAGTTCCAGTATTGACCGAAACGACGGTAGCTCCTCCGAGGAGCAGGCAGAAGCACAGTACCTGCACGACGGCCTTTTTATAAACGACTTTCGATTTTTTCGCCTTGATAAGCAGGTTGACCATGACGATAGCAAATACGATTATGCCGATGATGATCAAGATCCTGAATATGGCGCTCGTGTAAACGTTTACTATGCCGAATACATCCTTTAAAGTTCTGAAATCCATGAAGTTGAGCGGCGTCGTCCTGTATGAAAGGAGAACGCAGTCAGCGATGCCCAGAATGATCCAGACCAGCGAAATAGCCGTAAACGCGAACCCTCTGCGTTTGAACAGTAATGCCAGCGACAGCGTGGCCATTACCAGTATCCAGTTGTAAAGGAACACCAGCGGATGTGAGAACAGGAAGACGAACCCCTGAATGAAGGAACGCCTGCTCAGCATCTCAACCGCAAGATAAATGATGAATGAATGATAAATCGTGTATAATACCGGTTTGCTCTGGCATTTTCTTATAAACTCTGCCGGTCTGCCGAAAATTTTATCGCAGTATTTGTATATTACAGCGACAAGTGCCATGTACTTTGAAATAAACGCACTGATGAATTTATTTGACATGAGCCGGCTTTTAATCTTATCGAACATATCGATCGCCTCCGTTGATTTCTCAGATAATCGGACTCTGATAAATCGCAATCTGTATTCATGTGCCCAAAATTTTTATCCCTTTGTTATAAACGTATATCCGAACATAGAAATTCTTTTATAACACATGTATTTTACACAAATCTAATCGAAAGTCAATCTTGATTATACATATTTAATGCCGATTTAAGAAAACATCAGATAAAATTCATCATATGAGGATGCCGGGAAGCGTTATATTTTCAGCGTTTCCGGAAAATCAGCGCAGCTTTTCCTGCAGTTCTTTCACGTACGCCTTTGGATCGGCTGCATCCATGAATCCGCTCAGCATACATGCGCCTGAGCATCCGGAATCTCTTATTTCGCTTATATTCCAGGTGTTGATTCCTCCTATTGCATATACTGGAATTCCGGCTCTGAGCACCGAGAGCATCAGCGGCCTGAGACCGCGCGGCTTCAGTCCTTTCTTGCTGTTCGTGGGATAAATATGTCCGAAGACGGCGTACGACGCTCCGAGCGCACCTGCCTCCTCAGCTTCTTCAGGCGAATGCACGGAGACGCCTACTGTTTCCGGCAGCTTCGCCGCGGACTCAGGATCCGCCTTTATATTCCTGAACGCTTCGAGCGGCAGCTGAATGGCTGAGCACATCTGGCTGCGGTTCCTGCCCTCTGCCGTTATTCCTGCGGCGCCGGTGTGCGCGTGCCACACCAGCCTCTCAGAGGCATCTGGACAAAGCCTGTTTATCTGTTCCACAAGGCTCGCGTACTCTTCGTCCGTGAGATTCTTCGCTCTGAGAATCACCGAATCTGCTCCGCTTCTGAGCAGTTCCGACACCTTTTCTGCCGGATCGCTCACTCCGCCGAGATCCGTCACCGCGATAATCCTGAAATCCTCGTTCAGGACTGCTCTTGCCGATTCGTATTTCTTCCTGAATTTCTCTCTCTTCTCTTCGCTTACACTGTCTGAAACGAATCTCGATTGATCCGAATTGTGCGCGAGATCTGAGAGCTTCACCATTCTTGCCGCCGGATCGTCCTTGAGCCTCCTGATATAGTCCGTATACTCAACATCGGCTTCATGCGTCATCAGCCTTACAGTATCAGCCACACCGGCCGGAAACTCCGCCTCGATATCCCCGATGGTCATATCGGTGTCCTCCACCGTGTCGTGCAGCAGTGCGGCGCACGCCGTCATTTCCTCAGGCATGCTTTCCGCGACGTGGTACGGATGAAAAATATATGGTGCTCCGTTTCTGTCCTTCTGGCCGTCATGAGCCTTGTAAGCCATATTCATGGCCTTGTACGTCATAGGTGTGTAAATCATAGATCATTCCCTCTCATTAATACTCCTGCTTCTTCACAGCTTTCTCCGGTTCGTGTGAGCCTGTCCGGCGTACCTGGCTGCAGCAATTACAGGCTGCCAGACGCAATTCCTGTAAAATTCCTTCAAGTTGAACCCGCTGATACGCATTTCGCTCTGCATGATGCCGGAATAAAAAGAAAAAAGCGGAACGCACAGCTTGAGAAGCCGCACGAATCCGCTCTTAATATCGTCATAATATCTGATACGCCGTATCTGAGGCCGGCCCTGATAAAAAACTAAACGTAGAGGTAATCGTTCATTACAGGCTGAAGTCCCTCGTCTTCGAGAGCTTCGAAAACCTCGTCCACCGTTCTGCCGTCCGAGATGATGAACTGATCGTCACCTTCATCTTCGATCTTGTCGGAATGGCTTCCTATTCCGGTGCTTACGCCGGCGGAAATCTTTGTGGCTGCGATCTTGACGAGATTATCCCTGAATCCGGCCCTCTCTCTCGTCGAGATAGTAATACCTGCGAACGGCATGAAGATTCGGTATGCGCACACGATCTGCAGGAGTTCCCGCTCGTGGACGTCTCTCGGATTGATCTTGTCGTTGTTCACGATCGGTCTCAGTCTCGGACAGGAGAACGAAATCTCCGCCTGAGGATACTTCTTCTGAATGAGCGAAGCGTGAATACCTGTTGCAAACGCATCTTTTCTGAAGTCTGAAAGTCCGAGCAGCGCGCCGAAACCGACGCCTCTCATTCCGCCTCTGATAGCGCGCTCCTGAGCGTTCACTCTGTACGGGTAAATCCTCTTGTGCCCTTCCACGTGGAGTTTTTCATACATATCCGAATCGTATGTCTCCTGAAAAACGGTTACGCAGTCGGCTCCGCACTCGTGCAGATATTTGTACTCGTCTGAATTCATAGGGTAAACCTCGAGGCCTATGTATCTGAAATATTTTCTCGCGATCTTGCAGGCCTCGCCTATGTATTTCACGTCGGAAACGCTGCGGCTCTCGCCCGTAAGGATAAGTATCTCTTCGAGACCTGTAGCCGCGATGGTCTTCATCTCCTCCTCGACTTCGTCCATCTCCAGCTTTCTGCGGTGTATGTCGTTGTAACGGTTGAAGCCGCAGTAAACGCAGAAATTTTCGCAGTAGTTGGAGATGTAGAGCGGAGTAAACATCAGGACGGTGTTTCCGAAATGCTTCAGCTTCTCCTGCTGGGCTTTGTGCGCGATCTGTTCCAGAAACGGCGCAGCCGCAGGCGAAAGCAGGGCCCCGAAATCCTCTTCCGTACAGAAATCATGATGCAAAGCTCGTTCCACATCCTCGCTGGTGTATGAATCAGCGTCGTAAGCGTTCATCGCTTCTCTGACTTTGTCCATGATATCCGAATCTTCCAGTTTCTCCATTCCCGGAAGATATGTCATATGATCTATTCTCTTCCTCATTACTCTTCTGACTTCCTCCTATTCGCTGATGAAACCTGTAAGCGGCGACGACGGGTCTGCACCGCTTTCGAGCACTCTGCCCGGACCAGCCAGATAAGCCTCGCGGCCTGCTCTGACGGCCTCTCCGAACGCCTTCGCCATCAGCGAAACATCTTTTGCCGAAGCAATGCCGGTGTTGCACATTACGGCGTCGGCACCCATCTCCATGGCTTCGCAGGCCTGTGAAGGTCTTCCGAGGCCCGCGTCCACGATGATCGGAAGGTCGATTTCATTGATCAGCATCTGGATGAATTCCTTCGCACAGAGGCCCTTGTTTGACCCTATAGGCGCCGCCAGCGGCATGATGGCCGCCGCTCCTGCAGTCACGAGATCGCGCGCCGCGTAAAGATCTGGGTAGATGTACGGCATGACTATAAAGCCCTCGTCCGCGAGCATCTCCGTAGCCTTTACGGTTTCCAGGTTGTCAGGCATGAGGTACTTCGTATCCCTCATAATCTCTATCTTTACGAAATCACCGCATCCCATCTCTCTCGCGAGCCTTGCGATGCGGACCGCTTCTTTCGCATCTCTTGCTCCCGAAGTGTTCGGCATCAGCGTAACGTTGTCAGGAATGTAGTCTATTATATTTTCAGTACTGGAATTAGCCCTTCTGACGGCCAGAGTTACGATCTGTGCTCCAGCCTGTTCAACCGCTGCCTTTATCAGATTGATACTGTATTTGCCAGATCCGAGTATAAATCTGGAATCGAATTCATGTCCTGCAATGACCAGCTTGTCATCATTGTTGACCGTGCTCATCTGATATTTTTTCCTCCTTCAATCAATAGCTGAAGAACGGCATTCGCCTGATGAGATGCACAGATCGATACGCGCGGAGCCATCAGTCTGTGACCCGATTCGAGACCGTTTACGCCGTCTCCACAAAGAATGAAATTATCTGATATTTTCCTCGTCTTTATCAAATTGCTGTCCAGGTATCCGGCTAGGCCTACACCCGATACAACAGTCGTTTCAGGAGATTTTTCCATAGCCGCGTTTACGAGCATGGCTTTGTTTGCAGCGCTGTCGAAAGCCTCCACCAGAATCCTCGCGCTCCCGAAAATGTCGAGATAGTTGTCGGGAGTGATCTTGACCATGTCTGTCTGGACGTCGATATATGGATTGATATCGTGTATGATCTCTGTCATGGCCTCAGTCTTCGGCATGCCCAGATGTCTGATGAAATAGCACTGTCTGTTGATATTCGTAAGATCTATGACGTCGAAATCGACGAGATGCAGGTGGCCTATTCCCGATCTTGCAAGCATTACAGCGACATTTGAGCCCAATCCGCCGAGGCCTGCGATATCTACGCGCGAATCCCACAGTTTCCTGCGGATTTCCTCCGTGTGCCTTTCGTCGAGCGCCTCGAATATCTCCTCTTTCGACGGCACTTTGTTTCCCTTTTTCTCAGTCATATCTTCAGGCACATCAGCCACCGCCCACGAAGCTTACGATTTCTATTATCTCGCCGTCCCTGATGACTTTGTCGGCGTAATCTTTCCTCGGAATTACACCTCCGTCGCATTCAACAGCTACCTTTTTAGGATCGTACCCTGACTTAGTCAGATATTCGAGAATGCTGGAACCGGAATGACCAGAGACTTCTTTCCCATTAATAGTAACCATATGTTTTATTCATGTTAATCGCAGAAGCATAATCGACATTTTCCTTTCCTCAATAAAGCAGGTACTTCATATTCATCGATTACCGCAGATACCTCATAACCAGCCTGGCCTATCGTTTGTCCGCTCTTTGCGCAGACAGGGATGATATCCGGAAAATTACGGATAACCGGTATAAAAGCGGCGGCTTCTGCAGGCTGCCCGGTGTCAGTATGACAGACGCAGCCTCGCCACAGGTGCAGGCAGGCAGTCAGCAGCTGACCGGCGGATCCTCATCATGGAAGTCCAGTCACGGCTGCCGGCATGATCTGCAGTAAACTGTTCCGGAGAAATAGGACCCGGAAAGCTGCTGCAACATCATGGAGATGCGGTATGTTCCGGAGCTGTTGCCGGACAGCTCCAAAGATAACTACTCGGCATGGCATCGATCGCTCCGACGTTTGAAACGAAATGATGCTGATACAGAATATCCCTCTTTTTCTGTCCAGGTGCTTTATCAGTATGGTCTGTTAAACCGCCGTTAAAAATATCTTCCTCTCAAGGATTATGTGCGGTTATAAACCTGTCTGCAAAAAGTCTGTCGGTGGAAAAGTCAGGATTTTCTTGATTACGGCAGTATGACCGGTAAATGCCACGCTGCCTGTCAGCAATAACAAATCGTTGCGGCTCCAGCCTGCTTCTGCTTCTTCTTCGGCCGGACGGCTCTTTCGCCGCCTTTGTTCCGCAGGCATTGCCGGAAATTATTGAAACGAACGGACTGTGCGGCAGACAATCTCTGGCCCAGGCTTCACGGCACCTGCACCGTGACCGGCAGCACCGGCATCCGGACCGTCAGGAAATCCCACAGGATTTTCACTCGTCACCGCATTAATAGAAATAATTTTTAATGATCGATACCTTACTTTTCATTGCGATTCTTTTAAGCAAAAAAATGCATAATCATCATAAATAATGCATAAAAGAGTATGACACAAGTATAACACTACAGCAGGTTTTGATCAATATAAGAGGAATTAATGAAAAAACTCCTTTATATCAGATTTCCACATATTAACATCGCTGTGGCCCTTTAATTTCAATGCATGCGCGGTTTACCTGTGCTTTTTCATTTCTGGTTTCCGCCGAAAAAGCATACTTGCATTCACATATTTCCGGCATAAAAACGCCGCGTAAAAAAAGCTGATATACATATCATTTTTTTATTAAATAATATGCATATAAATAATTATTATGCACGATATTTAATATATGAAATGAAAACCGGGACGGAGACGACCGACATGGTTTGCAGTCAATCTGTAAGAAAAAATATGTTGAGAAAAGATTTTGCAAAAAAATATCCGGTCAGCTTCTCAGCTGTCCGGATATTTTACGGGGGACACCCGCATTTCTGTTTTTTAATAATCGAATCAGGTTGCAGGAAAATGTATTGTTCTTATCTTTGTTAATATAATAACACATCATCGTATGTGCAGCAACAACTTTGCAGAAATTTTATCAATGTTTTCGCAAAATTTTATCCGGGTTTAATTCCGCGGGCGGATCGCCTGCGCCATTTTCTATGGTAAGATACTTTACAGGAAAGGATGTGATTGTATGCCTGTAATAAAAATCGCGCAGGTTCAGATGCACAGCTGCGGTTCAAGATCAGAGGCTGTCGAAGAAGCTTGCAACGCCGTGGCCAGAGCCGCCGCCATGAGAGCGGACATCGTCTGCCTGCCGGAGATGTTTCTCACCCATTACGACAACGCCTCGATGAAAAAAGACGCAGTCCCCGAGGATGGATACGAACTGTCAAGGCTTGCCGATACGGCGGCACGATACGGCGTATATCTCCAGGCCGGCACCGTGCCTGAGGCTGCTGAAGGCAGTCTCTACAACACAGCCTATCTGTTCGACAGGAGCGGAACCCAGATAGCAAAACACCGCAAAATGCATCTCTTCGACGTCGATATAAAGGGCGGCCAGAGTTTCAGCGAGTCGTCCGTTTTCTCGGCAGGAGACGAAATAACCGTTGCAGGTACTGAGTTCGGCCGCATCGGACTGGCGATATGCTACGATATACGTTTTCCGGAACTGTTCAGGCTCATGGCGCTGAAAGGTGCGAAGCTTGTCATCGTTCCGGCTTCGTTCAACTCGACGACCGGTCCCGCGCACTGGCAGCTCTGCTTCAGGTCGGAGGCAATGTACAATCAGTTCTTCATCGCAGGCACGGCCTCTGCTTTCTCACCTGATTCGTCTTACCATGCATACGGACACAGCATCATATGCGGACCCTGGGGAGAAGTCCTCGGCGAACTCGACGAAAATCCGGGAATGCTGATGACGGAGATAAACACAGATATAACGGCGGATGTGAGGAACCAGCTGCCGATACTGAAGAACAGGCGCACCGACATCTACGATATCGCTGAAATCAGAGCGCCTGAACAGGACTTTTGAAATTTTTAACTTAATAACAGATGATAATGAATAAGCCGGAAGAGCGATTGCTTTTCCGGCTTTGCTGGTTGAATTAATACTTTCGTTTATTTTGTCGATCTTCTATATGAATTTATCCGAAGTTACGATATTTGTGCGAAACTGCAAACTCTGACGAAGAGTCCGAGCCTATCTGTTGTCGATCTTTTCAGGATACATATCGTGATGCGAAAGCCTGTCAAAAGCTATCTGCTCCCATCTGGTACCCGGCTTTCCGTAGTTGCAGTACGGATCTATAGAAATTCCGCCTCGCGGAAGGAACCTTCCGAGCACCTCGATGTATCTCGGGTCCATCAGTTTGATGAGGTCGTCCATGATGATATTGACGCAGTCTTCGTGAAAATCACCGTGATTCCTGAAACTGAACAGGTACAGCTTGAGCGATTTGCTCTCCACCATCCTGACGTCAGGAACGTATGAAATTGTGATTTCGGCGAAGTCAGGCTGTCCTGTGATCGGGCACAGACTCGTGAATTCCGGGCAGTTGAACTTGACCCAGTAGTCGCGTTCCTGGTGCTTGTTGACGAAAGTCTCGAGCACCGATGGATCGTAATCCATGCTGTATTTTACGGATTTGTTTCCAAGAAGAGTTATGCCTTCTTTTTCTTCTTCTGTTCTCATGTTTCCCGTGTTCCTCCTCAGCGGCTCTCTTCCCTGAGTGCCTTAACAAGCTCCGGCTCCGTGCGGAATCTGCCTCTGAGCGTAGTAGTTACTGTCTCTGAATTTACCTTCTTTATTCCTCTGGCTGCCATGCATCCGTGATGTGCTTTGATTAGCACTGCCACGTCCTCCGAACCTGAAATCTTCTGGATTACATATGCCAGATCGCTGCCTATGCGTTCCTGAAGCTGGAGCCTCCTTGAAACCATTTCTGCGGCTCTCGCTATCTTGCTGAGCCCGATGACGCGTCCGTGAGGAATGTAAGCAACCGAAATCTTCATGTCGTACATGAGCATGAGGTGGTGTTCGCACATGCTGAAGGTGTCTATATCGCGGACTATTACCATGTCGTTGTCTTCGACGGGGCATTCAAACGTCTTGTCGAACATTTCCGCGATTTCATCGTTCGTCAGCTGAGTGCCGGCAAATATCTCCTCACACATGCGCGCCACTCTGTCAGGGGTTTCCGCCAGTCCTTCTCTGTCTGGGTCTTCCCCTATCGCCGAGAGGAATCCCCTCACGTGTTTCTTTATTTCTTCTTTATTGACGGACATCTATACGCCTCTCTTTTCCGGATCCCAGATGATCTTGTGAATCTGTATCCCGATCCTCACATTGTTAAGCTTGTTCCTGATCAAGAAATGAACTACCTCGGAAGGCTCCAGGAGACCGAATACAGGGCTGATGAATACGCCGCATCTTTCCTGCAGGTCGTATTCCTTTATTATTTCAAGAGCTCTGTCGAGATCCTTCAGATCGGATGCCACCATCTTTACGGAATCCTGTTTTCCGAGCAGGTCCATGTTCGAGAGTTTCATCTCCGCTTCCATGCCGCTCTCGGGCAGCTTGTAATCCATCGTAAATACAGGCCTTTCCTTCATGGATGCGAAATCCGACAGATCCACGCTTCCGTTCGTTTCTATCTCCACGGAATGATCTACGCGGGAATCTCTCTGAAGCGCTGCGATCAGTTCTTCGATGCCCGGCTGAAGAAGAGGCTCCCCTCCGGTCAGCGTCACATCTCTGATGCCCGAGCTGTCTGCGGCTTCTACTATATCGCTTGTGGTCATCTCCATGAAATTTTCGACACCGCTGCTGCCGGCGCAGCGCGCCCACACGGTATCGCAGTAGGAACACCTGAGGTTGCAGCCCGCGAATCTTACGAAGTACGCAGGCTCTCCCGACCGCTGGCCTTCGCCGTTTATACTTGTGAAATGCTCCGCCACGAGATATTCGTTCATGCCTCGCCGCCTTCGCTGTAGCACGCGCAGTTGTTTGGCGTCTCGTAGACCTCTGCTTCGGTCACTGGCACGCCCGCGTCCTCAAGCTTTTTGAAAAAATATCTGGCCAGGTTTTCTGCCGTAGGTCTGAAATCCATCTCCAGCACCCTGAAATTCTCCTCGTGCAGAGCCTCGAGCGTCTTCAGTCTGAGGCTTCCTTTTTCTATTATAAGGCTGTGGTCGAGATAATCGGCCTCTTTTTTAAGTGCTGCTTTGATGTCTGCAAAGTCCATGAGCATGCCGCGGCAGCTTCCGTCCTCTATGAGGCGGTCCGACGAAGCCTTTATCACGACGCGCCATCTGTGGCCGTGGATGTTCCTGCACTTTCCGTCGTACCCCGCGAGAAAGTGAGCCGAGTCGAAACTCGCTTCTGTTTTTAAAGTATAAATAGCAATCATCTCCAATAAAAAAGGGCGCACAGCGCCCCGAAATATCAATCCGAGTCCTGGTTTTTTTTAACGACAGGATGGCACTGGCGAACTGTCGGTCTGTTATTAAGATTTTTCGAAAAAATATCCGGAATCAATCGCAGATATTTTAGTCAGATGAAATTGTATCTTTATATGCATATCGTGTCAAGCCGGATTGCATCGATAAAATGGATCAGCTGTAATATCCGGCTGCAGCGCGCGCATGTACGGCGGTGCTTTTCCCCGGTGAAACATACATTTCTTATTGCATCAGTCCTGACCGGATTCCCTGATTCCCTTTATTATGCGCGTAATAATGTCGACGCGGCTGAACGGCGTGATTATGTAGTAGCCGTCTACGCACGAGCGCATGCGCGACGCGAAGTCCAGAGAAATTTCGACGGCGAGTTCCGTGCACTCGTCCCTGTTCTTCCCTTCGTAGCGTCTGATTATCTCGTCCGAAACCGTAATTCCTGAAATCTCCGAATTCATGTATCTTCCGTTTCTGCTGCTTACGACCGGTATGATGCCTCCGAGTATCTTCGCATCGAGCGACTCATACGCGAGGCGGAGGTTCTTCAGTGCCTCTTCCGAAAGAACAGGCTGAGTCAGGAAGCACGAAACGCCGTTGTTGATTTTCTCCTCGGCGAGCCTGAGCTGGTAATCGAATTTCTTCGCATTGACGTTCAGCGCGCCGTATATCCTGAACGGACTGTCGAGTTCGTTCTCGTTCAGCGATCTGATATAGCTCGAAAGCATGCGTGAATTGAACTGAAATACGCTCTTCACCTCGTCGCGTTCGGCGGACGGGATCGGATCGCCGGTAATGGCCAGGACGTTCCTTATTCCCTCCATCGAGAGTCCCAGCAGAAGCGCTTTCGTAGCGTTGAGGTTCCTGTCCCTGCAGGTCATATGAGGTATCGTCTCTATATCGAGCTCGCGTTTCAGCTTGCAGGCCATCAGGCATGAATCCATATGGGCGCGGGCCGTCGGGCAGTCCGCAAGCGTGATCGCATCGGCGCCGGCACCCTTCAGCTGCCATGCTCCCGCCATGAATTTGTTCGCGTCCGAGTCCTTCGGAGTGTCGAGTTCGACGGCGATTATTTTTTTGCCCTGTTCGATCTTCGACCAGAGCCTGTTGTTCTCAACCTTCGGCCTGTGCCTTACGGACTTCGGCCTTACAAGAGGCTCGCTGCGCTTTCCTTCTCTGCCTTTCATTCGTTCCGAAATCAGCCTGATGAAATCCGGTCTGGTGCCGCAGCAGCCGCCTACGATCGAAACGCCGTCGTCGATCAGATTCTCGATTCCGTCGGCAAAAAACTCGGGATCCGAATCGTAGTAGATGCGCCGTCCTACCACCCTCGGATATCCACCGTTAGGCATCGCGCAGACGATGCCGCTTCCGGTATCCACACCCTGGATCAGTTTTTCCATGTGCATTACGGAAAGTATGCAGTTGAGCCCGTATGCGTCGACGGCACCGTTCTTTTTCACGCTGTCGAACAGATCCAGATAGTAATATCCTTCTCTCGTATATCCGTCCGGCTGTACCGAGAAAGATGCGGCGACGAACGCGTCAGGCACCATTTCCTTCAGTTTCTTTGCGGCTTCAGCGATGCCGAAATCGTTGCTGTTCGTCTCGAACAGATAGTTTTTAATCCCGTGCTCCGCGTAGATGGAGCACATTTTTATGAGATAGTCCGCGGCGTGATCTTCGTCCGCTCCCGTAACAGGGCCTATGTCTGCAAAGACGAATATTTCGCGTCCGCCGGCGGATGCTTCCGAAGCGGCCTGCAGGGCGATTTTTATTCCAGCCTCGATCGTGCTCCTGAATCTGCTCCCCGAAAACACGTCGTTAAGAGGGTTTACCGAAAAGGTATTGGTCTTGATGGCATTCGCGCCGGCATCTATATACTGTCTGTGGATATCGAGGATGTATTCTGGATGCGTGATATTAGCCATCTCGCAAGGTTCCTGTATCTCCCTGTGGATATCGCTGAAATAGGTACCCATGGCACCGTCTAAAATCAGCGTGTTGTTTTTGAGAAATTCTCTTATGTCCATAATTCCGTAATAACCTGCTTTTTTGATATGACTGAAAATTGCAGAAAAGCCGGAACTCTTTGTTCAGAATTCCGGCCTGGTTTACTAATATGTATAGTTTTTAAAGGCTCTTTGGACCTGCGGCTTTTACTTCGTCCGGCATGTCGCTGTACTTCTTGTTGAAGTTTTCGTGGAACATCTCGGCGAGATTGTCTGCCGTCTTGTCGTAAGCATCCTTGTCAGCCCACGTATCGCGCGGATTGAGGATCTCTGAAGGAACCCCTTCGACCGACTGCGGAACTTCCAGATTAAATCTGTCGTCATGTCTGAAGTTCGCATTTTCGATCGTACCGTTTAACGCCGCGGTAACCATCGCACGAGTGTAGCGCAGTTTGATCCTTGCGCCCGTGCCGTATGAACCGCCTGACCATCCTGTATTTACGAGATAAACTCTGGTGTTGTATTTTTCCATCTTATCGCCGAGCATCTCAGCGTAAACTCTCGGATTGAGAGGCATGAAAGGCTGTCCGAAAAGCGTCGAGAATGTCGGCTGAGGCTCTTTTATTCCTCTTTCGGTGCCGGCGAGCTTGGAAGTAAAGCCTGTTACGAAATGATACATAGCTGCTTCCTTCGAAAGTTTCGAAATCGGAGGAAGAACTCCGTAGGCATCGGCAGTCAGGAATATGATTACCTTTGGAACGCCGCCTACTCCCTCGCTCGAAGCGTTGCTGATCGAAGTTATAGGATACGAGCATCTTGTGTTTTCAGTGAGCGATGCATCGAAGTAATCGAGCTCTCTCGTCTCATCGTCCATAACGACGTTTTCGACTACGCTGCCGAACTTTATAGCGCCGTAGATTTCAGGCTCGGCGTCCTTGTCGAGGTTTATGCACTTCGCGTAGCAGCCGCCTTCGAAATTGAAGATTCCGTCTTCAGACCAGCCGTGCTCGTCGTCTCCGATCAGTACTCTTGCAGGATCAGCCGAAAGAGTCGTCTTGCCCGTGCCTGAAAGTCCGAAGAATACTGCCGAATCACCCGTTTCAGGATCCATGTTGGCCGAGCAGTGCATAGGCAGCACGTTTTCCTCGAGCGGCATCACGTAGTTCATGGTTGAGAATACGCTCTTCTTGATCTCTCCCGCGTAGCCGCTGCCGGCGATGAGGATGTAGTGAGCTTCGTAGTCGATGATAATAGCTGCTTCTGAGTGGGTATGGTCTCTCTCAGGAACGCATTTGAAACCTGGAATGCAGAGAACCGTATAATCAGGTTCGCCGTAGTTTTTAAGCTCCTCTGCCGTAGGACGCACGAGAAGCTGATGTATGAACAGGTTCTGAGATGCGAGTTCGTTGATAATTCTGAACTTTCTCGTGTATTTTCTGTCCGCGCCTGCGAGGCCGTCAAAAACAAAGACCTCTTTGCCGTTCAAGTATTCGATCATGCGCTTTTTGAGCGCATCGAAAACCTCTCTGCTGACAGGGCGGTTGACCTTGCCCCAGGAGATCTTGTCGTGAACTCCCGGCGTGTCGACGATAAATTTATCGTCAGGACTTCTGCCTGTGTACTTTCCGGTAGTAACAACCACCGCTCCGGTGGTGTTCAGCTTTCCCTCGCCGCGTCTGAGTGCCGCTTCAACCAGCTGGGGCGGGTTGAGGTTAGCGTAGATTTCAGCTGGTTTGTCAAGTCCAATTTCTTCGGGGCTGTAAGTATTCAATTTCATTCTCCTAAGATTTTTCACAATTGATATACACACAATAAATATACACACCGTGTAAACCCGGCTAAATAAATATTTAACCGGATTTACATCTAAATTTTATTATATACTAATGGCAAATTTTTTTAAACACGTATGCCGAAATTGTATTTTTAATTAAAAATTAATGCGTGATACAGCGTTTTTCAGGTTAGTAATGCGTTTTTTTCTATAGTTTCTTTTCTTTAGTATCCTTTTCTTTTCTTTAGTATCCTTTCTTTTCGATTTTACATTTGCGCAGAAAAGACCGGACGCCGGCCGGATCGAACAATATCAAATCGGATGCCGGCCGGTAATCGTATCCAACTGGATTCAAGCCGGAAATCGTATCAGATCGGATTCAAGCAAGGAATCGTATCAGACCGGCTTGCGCCTGGATAATATCAGAGCGGCTATATGACGAGAATCGCATCAGACCAGAAACCCGTCGGAAATCGTAATATATTTGCCCATGTGCCGGATAAGCATATTCATTTCTATACAGAGATTTCTGTCAGAGATTTTTCCCGTAGTGATATCTTTTCCTGTTTGCAGCGAGCAGAGATATGGAAACGATCACCGCCAGGAATTCGGCCGTCGGGGCTGCTGCCCAGATTGCTTCCGCTCCGAATAAAGACGGCAGAAGCATTATCATGGTGATTTCGAAGACGAGCGACCTCAGCAGCGAAATACATGCTGATATTATTCCGTTGTTGAGCGCCGTGAAAAAGGCGGACGCGAAAATATTTATTCCTGCCATTAGGAACAGTACCGCGAATATTCTGAAGCCGCCGAGCGTCATGTTCATAAGTTCTTCGTCGTACCCCACGAAGAAGCCTACGACGGTCCGTCCGCAGAGTTCTGCGATTCCGAACATGGCGAGTTCTGTAATAAGTATCAGCCTGATGCTCTTTACGAAGATATTTCTGAGTTCGGCGTAGTTCTGAGCCCCGTGATTGAAGCTGGTAATCGCGGCGCTGCCGAGGGAGTATCCGATAAAGACAGCTGAGAACATGAAGTTGATGTACTGCATCGTTCCGTACGCAGCCACTCCGTCCTGCCCGATGAGCTTTATCAGCTGCAGATTGTACATGATCGCCACGATCGACGTCGCTATGTTAGTCATGAACTCAGAAATTCCGTTGAGCGAACCCTTGAAGAAAATGTGTATGTCGTGAGAAGGCTTGCCCAGCTTCAGGTTGCTCGTGTTTTTTCTTGCGAAATATACGATCGGAATCATTCCGCCCAGGAACTCGCAGATCGTAGTGGCGACGGCCGCTCCGACGAGTCCCCACCCGCATACGGCGACGAACAATGTGTCGAGCACCATGTTTCCTATACCGGTGATCACGGTCGAAAGGAGGCCGAGCCCCGGCTTTCCCGCGGAATTGAAAAAGCTCTGGAATGCCACCTGAACCATGAAGAACGGAAGCGAACACATGTTGATTCTGCCGTAGATAATCGCCCAGTAGCGCACCTCGCCGGTCGCGCCGAGCATTCCGGTCACGGGAACCATCATTATCTGCCCTATGATCATGAGGACCACTCCTATGATCAGCGTCGCATAGACGAACATCGAAAAATATCTGTTCGCTTTTTCCTTGTCTCCTTCGCCGAGCGTCTTGGCCACGACAGCGCTTCCTCCCGTGCCGAGCATAAATCCAACGGCGCTCATGATCATCAGAACCGGCAGGATGATATTTATCGCCGAGTAGGCCTCTTTGCCCGCGAAATTAGATACGAAAAGTCCGTCGACGATATTGTAGATAGAAGTGAATAACATCATCACTATCGAAGGAAGCACGAATCTGATTAGCTTTCTGTATGTGAAATGGTCCGATAATCTGATCTTGTTCTTAGCCATAATTAAACCTGAAAAAAATTTTAAACATCAAAACAGAATGCCTTCCGGCTCTCCGGTATGCCCGGCGATGGAACGCACCTGTAATAAAAAAGTATTATCCGATATTGTAACTTTAATGAATTTCCGTATTTCTGTATTTCCGCGATGCGGCGGTGAACGCGAGGCGGCGTTCTGCCCCTTTGTAAGGGAATTGCCATGGAGCAGCCGGATTATATATGCCGTTCCGTGACCTCAGCCTTATTTTTTCATTCGTCTTTCCCGAGGAAATCCCTGATCTCCTTCAGATGGCGCTCCGCGTCCCTGTAGCCCATGAGATAGCCATCGATCAGCTTGTCCGGATTTCTCGTAAATCTCATGAACGAGAGATGGCTGTCAGGAGCAAGCATGTAGATTTCACCTGCGGCAGCGAGCTCATCGAGTTCCTCGCACTGTTCGTTGTATCTTTCCACGTTGTGCGCTATCGCCTCGCAGAACTCCGGATAGCGCTCGAATTTCTGAGAAACTCTGTTTACGTATATCTGATTGTTTTCCGCGCGGTAGTCCGCCGGATTTGTGCGCACCACGACCACAGGCCCCTGATTCTGGTCGAGCGCGAATCTGTACGGAATCTGCATGCAGACGCCTCCGTCCATATATCTCCTGCCGTTTATCCTGACAGGCGGAGCCATGAGCGGGAACGAAGCCGAAGCCTGAACTGCCACCATATTGTGTTCTGGATCGCTCTTTTCCAGATACTCAGGACGCCCTGTCTTTATGTCCGTCACAACGCTTACGAACCTCCTGCGCGGATCTTCAAACCTCTGTACGGCCGTGTGATCCCAGAGCCTGCTCTCCTTCGTCATGAGCGAATAGTTTATCATTCCTCCGCGCGAGTGTTCGTCCCTGTTTCCTGCCATTATGCCTATGAATTTCTTATCCGATGAATGAGCGATCATGAATCTCGCTGCCTCGCCGATGTTTCCGGCCATGTACGAAACACCCGTGAGAGCTCCCGCTGATACTCCAATAACATTCGTTATGTTCAGTCCGTTTCTCATGAAGGCGTCGAGCGCTCCCATCGAATATATGCATCTCTGGGCTCCGCCCTCAAGAACCAGAAATCCTCCTGTCAGTTCGCTGACATCTGCTATTCCGTTCGGAATTATCTTCAGAATGTCTCTTATCTTTTTTCTCGTCTTCTTTCCCATATTTCTGTCTCTCCTGCGGACCGCCTCAGTCATCCGTCTGCTGCGGCACGAATTTTATGCCTGCGGTCAGTATGCATCTGCAGTCAATGCATCTATCATAACACGAAAAGAGACACCGCCGGAAAGAATTTTGCCACTTTCCGGAGATGCCTCTCTTTTCAAGCAGATAAGGCTGTGTAAATACATCTTTGCTGCTTAATATTTTAACTATCGCGGCTGTTTCTCATCGCGGCTGCTGCTCATTTTTGTCATTCGCAGTCTCGTCATGCGCTGGATCGCTTTTCTCAGATTTGCGTTCGAACAGCGCTCTTCTTACTGTACCTCTGGGATCTCTGATCAGCAGTGCTGCGATCCAGATAACCAGAGCAACTACAACTACGGACAACCCAAGGAAAGTATCGTTCAGCATCTCCGAACCCGACGGAGTGAAATATGCTGCTCCCTTCTCTGCGTATTCGAAGACGGCGTCTACGAACCACATGATCGATGCTCCCCAGAACAGCCAGCAGAGAAGGCCGATCATCATCGGGCTCTTTCCGTCCTTAGCGTACCATACAGCCGTGCTTATTACCGCGGCTGCAGCCGCAATAAGCAGAGTCATTGCAAACTACCTTTCCTGAGATAAAGCCTGATTCTCTCTCTTCTCCATGATATGCACGACGCCTATCATGATGCACCATACGAGCGTTACCAGGATTGCCATGCCTACGCCGACGGTCGACATTTCGTTAAGCATAGACGCCGTATCGGCAGAATTGCCGGCTCCGGTCAGGAACGGGAACCATGGTACGAGTTCTCCGTGCCACAGATGCTCGAATGCAAGCAAAACAACGCCGCCCCAGAGCATACTTACGAGCCACGTGAGCTTTCTTGAAAGAGCGATTCTGCTGTGAGAAGAAGCCTTTGCGGCTTCGGAATCTGAGAGAGCCTTGTCTACTCCGCTGTCTGAATTTTTCGCTTCTCTCTTCTTGACCGCATAAGTAACTGCAGTCATTACCAGCGCTTCTGCTGCAGGTATGAGAACACATGCCATAAATAATTACCTCCTTACGAACAATAAAATAACGATTTCAAGCATTGCCTGATCTGGTTTCATGTTGTAACAGCGATCTATACAACACTTGAAATTCATAGCTTTCCGGTAATCGTATATTGGTATTATATCCTTTGAATCGCAAAATGGGAACATTTTTGTTGTATCATGACGTCCTGAAAATTATTTTGTCATTTTAATAATTATGGACTATCGATGATTCATAGCAATTTCCTGTGCGTTGATTTCATCGTTCCTGATATATTTCATCGTTCCTGATATAATAAAGGGCAGAAACGGAAAAAATCTGCCGGCCGCAGCGGTGACCGGCAGCTCGTTATAAAACAAGGTGGATATTCTATGAATTTAAAGGATTTTTTCGAAGAACACCGGAAAGTGGCTGTCGCCCTTTCAGGCGGCGTAGATTCTTCTTATCTTTTCTGCGAGGCAGTCAGGAACGGAGCAGATGCGAGAGCGTATTTCGTCGAAAGCGCCTTTCAGCCTCCTCAGGAAAAACTCGACGCGGAACACGCCGCTTCGGATATCGGAGCGTCTGACAGGCTTACAATCATCAGAGCCGACATACTCTCGCACGGTGAAGTCACCGCAAATCCAGAGAACAGATGCTACTACTGCAAGAAACACATTTTCGGCGCCATTCTCAGGCAGGCGGCGGCCGATGGATACGACACCGTGCTGGACGGTACGAACGCGTCTGACGATCCGGAAGACAGACCGGGCAAGAAAGCGCTCGAAGAGATGGAAGTGCTCTCCCCTCTGCTCGAGTGCGGACTTACAAAAGAAGATATACGCCGCAATGCCCGTGAAGAAGGCCTTTTCAACTGGAACAAGCCTTCGAACGCATGCCTGGCGACCAGGATTCCTTACGGCGAAAAAATCACGGAAGAGAAGCTCTTGCGCGTGAACGGAGCCGAAGAAGAACTGAAAGCGCTCGGTTTTACCGATTTAAGGGTCAGAAAAAGAGGCGAAACCGGTCTCATACAGATTCCTGAGAAGCAGTTCGCAAAAGCGGCCGCCGAACATGAGTCCATAACGAAAAAGCTTTCACCTTACTTTAAAAACATTGCACTTGATCTGAAACCGAGGAGCAGCAGATAACCATGGAAGAAAAAGAATTATTAGAGCTGCTCGGCCGTGTTGCGGACGGAAGCGTCAGCGCCGGCGATGCTGCAGCAGAAATCAGGATGGAGCCGTTCGACGACATCGGAATCGCCAAGCTCGACAGCCAGAGAGGAATACGCCAGGGCGTCGGCGAAATCGTCTACGGCGCGGGAAAAACACCTGAACAGATCGACAAAATAGCACACAGGCTTTACGAAAAAGGACAGGAAACAGTATTGATAACACGCATGTCGGAAGAGGCTGCACGTTATTTCAAACGCGATATACCTTTCGAATACAATGCTGTAGGACACGTAGGAATCGCCGGCCACAAAAAGAAAGCCGACGGAATAGGAACCGTGCTCGTCATCACTGCAGGAACGAGCGACATTCCTGTCGCCGAGGAAGCAGCACTTACACTGGAAGCGCTCGGAAACAGCGTAAAAAGAATATACGACGTCGGCGTCGCCGGCATCCACCGCCTTCTGAGCTTTTCAGACGACATCATGAATGCTTCCGTAATAATAGCCATAGCAGGCATGGAAGGCGCACTCGCGAGCGTGGTCGGAGGACTCGCCGACTGTCCCGTAATCGCCGTTCCCACGAGCGTCGGATACGGAACGGCGTTCGGAGGCGTCACAGCCCTGCTGTCGATGCTCAACTCGTGCGCCAGCGGTGTTTCGGTCGTAAATATCGACAACGGATTCGGCGCCGGCTATCAGGCGAGCATGATCAATCACATGGAGAAGAAAAAATAACATGAAGACATTATATATAGAAGCTGAAATGGGCGCGGCCGGCGATATGCTGACGGCCGCGCTGCTTGAGATCGCTCCCGGAGACGCAGCAGACAAGATAAGGAATCTCGCGATTCCAGGAGTCAGGACGGAGATTCGTAAAGACACAAAACAGGGAGTCTGCGGAACGCACGTAGATGTGTTCGTAAACGGACACGAAGAAGAACCTGGTCTCGGAACTTACGATGAAGAAAATATGAAGCACGGCCGCACGCATGCAGATAAGGCAGCAGGACATGAACAAGAGGATCACGATCACGGCCACGATCACAACGGCTCACACGATCATACGCATCACGGGGAACACGAACACCACCACGATCATCACGGCCTGAAAGAGATCGACGGCATCATCGAATCGCTCGACCTCAGCGAGGAGGTAAAAACAAGGGCTGAATCGGTTTACAGACGCATAGCGGAGGCTGAATCCAAGGTTCACGACAGTCCGGCCGACGAAGTGCACTTTCACGAAGTCGGTTCTCTCGACGCAGTTGCGGACATCGTATCGGTATGTCTGCTCATGAACATAATCGGTCCCGACCGCGTAGTGGTTTCACCTGTCAACGCAGGGTCAGGAAACGTGCGCTGCGCCCACGGGATTCTCCCCGTTCCCGCTCCTGCAACCACTGAAATACTTAAGGGAATACCGTTCTACAAAGATCCGGTGATAAAAAGCGAACTCACTACGCCTACCGGCGCGGCTCTTCTCGCAGAGTTCGCAGACGAGTACGGCGAAATGCCTGTAATGACTATTGAAAGAACCGGCATAGGTACTGGAACGAAGGATTTCCCGAAAGCAAACATACTGCGTGTATTCCTCGGTGAAACGGAAGGAAACGGAGAGGAAGAAACTGAAGAGCTCACAGACCGTGTGTGCGAGCTTTCGGCAAACATCGACGACATGACAGGCGAAGAACTCGGATTTGCAATGGACCAGCTTCTGAAAAACGGAGCTCTCGATGTATATCAGACACCGATCCTTATGAAAAAAGGAAGGCCCGCCGTGAAATTTTCCTGCATTTGCGGCACAGACGACGCCGGGCGTTTCGCCGAACTGATGCTCAGGCTTACTAGCACAGCCGGCGTAAGGGCTTCGGAATGCGGAAGATACGTGCTGAAACGCGAGATATCTGACGGAAAAGACGGAATAAGGACAAAGACGTACTCGGGTTACGGAGTCTCACGCACTAAATTCGAGTACGACGACCTGGCGGAAGCCGCGGAAAAAGAAGGAATCTCGCTTTCGGAAGCGAGGGAAAAACACGAGAAATCAGAACTGAAAAAGTAACGCGATAAATCCTGCGGCAGCTGCAAGGCTGCTCATCATCCATTTTTACATCGTGGCTTATCGTCATCGGTGTACCGTTACCAATGATAAAATGCTGCAAAAAGACTAAAAGATCCGGGCCGTTTTATTACGATCCGGATCTTTTCATATCCATATATCTGAACATAACTGATGAATTGAGGCTTCACTCCATATTGAGGTTTCATGCCGTCAATTCAAGAAGGTATTCTGCCAGCAGCCTGCCGTTCCGCTATTTTTTATCGTGACGGTTGATCGAAAGCCAGGTGCCCAGAGCCGCAGCAGCAGCGACGATAATTCCTCCGATTCTTATCGTCCTCTGATTCGCAGCCGTATTCTGAGAGCTGTCTCCGCTGTCTTCTGAATCTGCAGACCCTGAAGAATCAGACGACGCCGCATCCGCCGTCAGGACAAACCGGACGCCCTGAAACTGCTGACCACTTTCCGGCTGTTCAATCGTTTCGCACTGTGTCTGGGATACATCCGCTGCATAAGCGCCGCCCGGCACCGTGAATCCTGCACCGAAAACGAACAGAACTGCTGCGAAAAACACCGCGGTTATCTTTGATACGATCTTCTTTTTATTCATCTCTACCTGCCTTGATACTTAAGATTTGCTCCTATACATTTTACATGGAAAAGCAAAAACTGCAAACACAGAGATATATTTAATCCGGAAAATTTTACCTCGGCTGCAAGCGAGGTTCCATCGCGGTCTGAGCTCTGCCCGAAGCCATATCCATTCATACTCAAACGCTTATTTTAGTTGAAATATTAATCACAGATCACTATAATAGCATGTATTGATCAAACGGCCGGAATGGCAGAATCGAAAGTTAAGGAAGTATATAAATAAAGATTACGGCCGTGCAGAACACATTGAGGGGGATAAAATGAATAATTACAAAATCGTAGTCATCAATCCGGGATCTACATCGACGAAGGTCTCTTACCATGAAAATGAGAAGATGATTTTCTCTACGGATGTATTTCACGATTCGTCTGTACTCCTGAAATTCCCGACTATTAACGACCAGCTCGACTATCGTCTCGCTGTCATTGAAAAATTCCTGAAGAGCAAAAATATCGACATGAACGACATCGATGCGATCGTCGGTCGCGGCGGCGGATGCTACTCCGTCGAAAGCGGAATATATGAAATAAACGAGCAGCTCATCGAAGACACGCGTGCCGCAAAGGGCGGTCTCTACCACTCTTCTATGCTCGGCGTGCAGCTCGCGAATGAACTTCACAAGAGATACGGCGGCAGAATGTTCATGATGGATCCTCCTGTAGTAGATGAGCTCTGCGATCTCGCAAGAATAACCGGTGTGAAAGGCGTGTACAGACGCGCCGTCTCACACGCACTGAACCTCAAAGCTACTGCAAAGCATCACGCGAAGGTCATGGGCAAGAAATACGAAGACTGCCGCTTCATCGTGTGCCACATCGACGGAGGAATCTCTATCACCGCGCATCTCAACGGACGAATGATCGACGGCAATGACGCCGGCGGCGGAGAAGGTCCGTTCACTCCTACCAGAATGGGCAGCATGGCCGTCACCGACATGAACAACAGGCTCAACCATCTTTCACACGACGAAATCCGCAATCTCTGCAGCCAGGCAGGCGGATTGAGCAGCCACTTCGGAACATCCAACTCAAATAAAATTCACGCAGAAGTCGAAGCCGGCAATCCTGAATATACCCTGGTCTGGAACGCCATGCTCTATCAGGTCTGCAAGTGGATCGGATCGATGGCCGCAGTGCTCGAAGGAAAAGTCGATGCCATAGTGCTTACCGGAGGACTCATGCGCTTCAAAGATGTAGAGGAAACAGTGAAAAAGCGCTGCGGATGGATCGCACCTGTGGCCGTATATCCTGGCGAGATGGAACAGACCGCGATGGCAGACGGCGCTCTCGAAGTTCTCAGAGGCGAAACCGAACCAAAAGAATATACAGGCAGACCTGTGTGGTCAGGATTCGATGAAAAGCGTTTAAAGGTAGACGCTCAGCTCCGCCGGCCTGCAGGAAGCAAACGCGCGGATGAAGCCATGTCTGATTCCGGACGCAGAAAATAAAAGACCGGTTTGGGACGCACAAAGGCGCACCAGATAAATGAAATTGAAAATGCTGAAAGAGAGACCATATCTTGCATAAGGGATACGGTCTCTCCTTTTTTATGCAAATTCTTCTTTAATGTAAGCAGACAGTATGGCCTGTCGTCGCGGCATACAGGTTTTACACTGCCGCGACGGCCTGTCGTCGAGGCAGACCGTCTATAAACTTCCATGACGTCAAGCTGCGACGGCAGGCCAGCATTAACACTGCCTCGACGGCGAGCCACAGCAACGGGCCGGCCATGTACTGCACCTGTCAGGCTTGTCTCACGACCACCTCGCGGCCGGCCCGCAGCATGAACAGGCTCGCCTTCGAAACAGGTTCGCCGTATTCTTTCTCAACCACCTCGCAGTAGATCTCCAGCTGGCGGCGGTAGCGTTCCACGAAACGCGCGAATCCGTCCGCCTCGTCCTCTTTCGTATATCTGTCTGTCTTGAAATCGACCACGACGATTCCGTCATCGTCCCTGAAACAGCAGTCGATCACGCCCTGCAGCAGTATATTCTCCGGCAGCGTTTCGAGGATGTACCTTCCTGTTTCAGGACTCTCCGCATCCGCAGCAAGTTCGGCAGTATTCTTTTTCATCGTAAACGCCCACTCACGGCGGAGTTTTCCGGCGCCGCACGCGCGCTTCCCCAGATCCGAAGAGAAAAACGATGCAATATTCCGGAACGAAACCGCTGATATTTCCTCCTTCGTCATAAGGCCTTCGGACACGAGACTTTCAGCGAATTTTTCAATTTTTTGCTCGTCATTGTCCTCCGAATAATCTATCAGCTCGAGCAGCTTGTGCGTGAGCGTGCCGCGCCTCGCCGGCGGTATCTTTTCCTCTGAACGCATGAAATGCGGCACATAATCGCTGTCTTCTTTCAAGTCTGGTCCGGCCGGAGTTTCGATTTCTGATTCTTCGTATTTTTCTCCCGCTGCGTCGATCTCCGGCATCTCGTCGCCGGTGATCGAAGGAATGAAATGCGGAGCGCTGTCGGAAGATTCACCGCGCAGCATCTTGTTTATTCCGGTTACCGTGAACTTCGACTTCGTGACCGTCTCCCTGTAATAAGGGTAAACGCTGTCGAAGCGTTTTTGAATCAGGTCTGCAAGGTTGTTTTCGTCCCTGAATTCCGGGAACCCTCTGGCTACCGAATCCCTTATGCGTTTCTGTCCGTCTGCGTTCCAGGCTTTTTCCTCAGCAAATTCCGCCGCATCGTGGAAATGGACTTTGATGCCTGCTTCTGCGGCGTTAGCAAGAACCCACAATATACGGCTGTCCGTGCTCTGAATACCTGTATCCCCTGCGATCTCAGCCTCCACGCGGAGCTTTTCTGCGCTTCTCACTGACGCCGTGAGCACGAGCTCGTCTTTCGCTCTTGTCATGGCAACGTAGAGAATTCGCTTTTCTTCCTCAAAATCCTCGCGTCTTTTGACATCGAGTATAGTCGAGTAGTTTACCGGAGTGAATTTCGTGTGTGCCGCCGGATCGATGTTCTTGAGTGCCACGCCGAGATTCTTGTGAAGCTGCAGATTGATCGAGTCTGAATCGTGTCTGATATTCGCTGCGAGATTTGAGACAAAGACGATCGGATACTCGAGTCCCTTGCTCTTGTGGACCGTCATGATCTGTATCATACCGCTGACGTCGCCTTCGTTAGAAGCCTGCGGCGTTCTCTGGCCGCTCTCCTTCACTCTCTCGATGTAGTTGACAAAGCTGAACAGTCCCTCGCCCTGGTTTCTCGTGAATTCCTCCGCTTTATCGACGAGCATCCTGAGATTCGCTGCTCTCCTGGCACCGCCCGGCAGTGCCGCCGTATAATTCAGCAGATCAGAATCGGTCATCAGCTTCCAGATGAATTCGGGAAGCGGCATGTAGCGTGATTCGACGCGCCAGTCGTCGAGCCGTTGCCATGCCGCGCGGCATTTTGAAGCGAGCTCTGTATCTCCCGATTCCGCAAGTCTTGCAAATGCTTCGCTGTAGGAACAGCTGCGGTCTGAGAGCCTGACGGCCGCAAGCTCGTCGACGGTGAAGCGGAATCCCTGCACCGGTGATCTCAGCACGCTTATCAGTTCGATGTCACGCCTTCTGTTGTCGATCACCTTGAGCAGATTCATGAATGTTTCGATCTCGTAGGTTTCGTAGTATCCTTCTCCGCCTGCCACGTATGCAGGGATTCCTGCATCACGCAGCGCGGCTGCGTATACGTCGGCGTGTGAACGCGACCTGAGCAGTATTACGATATCTTCGTATCCGGCTTCTCTCACGATGCCTTTTTTATCGTCGAATATCGGCTTGCCGAGGCGTTCGGAAACGAGCCCGGCGATCATCCTTCCTTCCGCCTCCGCGGCTGTCAGCTCTCCTATCTCACCCCCTAGTTCTCCGGCTTCGTCGCTTTTCAGGCCTTCTGTGATATGCAGCGATGCTCCGTAATCAAGCTCCCCGCCGGCTGTGTACGACGAGCCTTTGTGGAGTGCTGCGGCGTCATCGTACGCGATTCCGGTCTTTTCCAGCGTCATGACATTTCTGAAGACTCCGTTGACCGAATCGATGACGCCGCCTTTGCTTCTGAAATTCATGTTCAGGCTGATCAGCCTGCCGTCCGCATTTTCTCCCGTATCGCTGAACGTGTTGTATTTTCCTATGAATATGTCCGGATCAGCCTGTCTGAATTTGTAGATGCTCTGCTTTACATCACCGACCATGTAGACATTCCTGCCCCTGCTCACGCTCCTGATTATGGCTTCCTGAATCCGGCTGCTGTCCTGATATTCATCGATGAAGACCACGTCGAACCTGTCTTTGTACGTCTTTGAAACTTCTGGATGCTCCGGATCCGTAAGGATACCGTAGGCGATATGCTCTATGTCCGAATAGTCGACGACTTTCTTCGCGCGCTTGGCTGCCGAAAATCTGTCGGAGAACTCCCTGACCAGGCCTGCGAGCGTCACCGCGTAAGGATACGTTCCGGCGATCTTTTCCGCAGATTCGGCCGGCGGCGTTTCAGGCAGTAGACCTGCCGCCGCCTTTACACAATCCTTCATCTTCTCGTTGAAGAACTTCACATTTTCTTTGATCTCGCTGTAGACTGGTTTTTCATGCTTTTTGGGTATGAGCCTGGTCCAGCTTATCTTCAGGCGCTCCCTGAGCGTATCGTCCGCCAGCCCGCTCATCTCTTCGCAAACTCTTCTGACCGCGCTCACATTCGAAGCCGCCTTCATCGTGATGGTGTCACTTTTATTTTCCCTGAGCTCGTCGAGTTCCGGATACCTGCGCATGAGCGACAGCATCGCTTCTCCGTATTTCAACGCATCGCTCAGTTCGTCCGCCGCTGCCTTCCTGTATGAACGAAAAACGGACGATTCCCTGAATCTTTCCTCTGTACAGTCGAGCATTCCGACGTGCTCGTCGAGCCATCCGAACGGATCCTCCATGTTCATGATAAAGTC
Source organism: Anaerovoracaceae bacterium (assembly GCA_050946535.1). Classification (GTDB taxonomy): domain Bacteria; phylum Bacillota; class Clostridia; order Peptostreptococcales; family Anaerovoracaceae; genus RUG708. The sequence goes on along the minus strand of JBMNUZ010000003.1, from coordinate 38,541 downwards.
GTAGACCGTGATGATCATCTCGCGCACGGAACCGGTGCCTTTGATGCCTGAATACGCATCGAGAAATTTTCTGAAATCCTCATCGCCTGACGCCAGCCTGTCCTCGAACAGCTCGTCGAGACACTTGTTTCTGATTATCACCTGCTGCGCGTCGTCGCACACCGCGAAATCCTGATCGATGTCCGTCAGGTAGAAATACTGCCTCATGACTCCCATAAGGAATTTATGAAATGTGCAGATATCCGCGGAAGGAATGTTTCTGAGCTGAGTGCGCACGAAATCGACCGTTTCGCGGTCGTTCTCCTCATACGCCTGCTGGCCAGCCTCTTTCAGCGCCCTGATTATTTTTTCCCTCATCTCGCTCGCCGCTGCGTTTGTAAATGTAACGACCAGCATTTTTTCCACCGGTATGTGCTGCTCGACGACGAGCCTCTTGATTCTTTCGGTCAGCACCGCCGTCTTTCCCGATCCTGCCGCAGCCGACACGAGAATATTGTCTACAGGTGCTTCTATCGCTGTCTTCTGCTGTTCAGTCCATTTCATAAAAATTCCTCCGCACCGCCTTTTCCGGCCTTTGTTCCGGTTTCTTCATTTCTGTCCGTAAAGCATATATGCAATCTTATCACAGACGTGTCCGTTTTTGCACCCCGGCCTTCTATCTGCTATAATCTACTGATATTGACTTTTCACTTATAAAAACACATATAATCCGAAAGGAACTGGCATAAATCATGGACAGAAAAACTACTATGCTGATCATCATGGATGGTTTCGGCTGCTCTGACAGCAAAGACGGCAACGCGATCGCCGCAGCGGATCTTCCGAACATCAGATCTTTAAAAAAGAAATATCCTCATACGAAGCTCGGCGCGAGCGGAACGTCCGTCGGCCTGCCTGACGGCCAGATGGGGAACTCCGAGGTCGGTCATCTCAACATAGGAGCCGGACGCATAGTCTATCAGGACTTCACGCGGATCACGAGGGCCGTCGAAGACGGATCGTTCTTCGAAAACGCGGCTCTCAAAGAAGCGATGGAAAACGCCGCAGACGGACATTCGCTGCATATCGCCGGACTCCTTTCGGACGGCGGAGTCCACAGCCATATCAACCATCTTTTTGCGCTGATCGACATGGCAGTAAAATACAACGTCGGTAACGTATTCATCGACTGCATTCTGGACGGCAGAGACGTTCCACCTTCATGCGCGGGCAAATACATCGAACAGCTCGAAGAATACATGAAAAAAGCCGGCAAAGGGAAAATCGCGACTGTCTCCGGGCGTTACTACGCCATGGACAGAGACAAGCGCTGGGACAGGGTAAAGAAAGCATACGACGCTCTCACAGCGGGTGAAGGACAGCACAGCGCATCGGGAGCCGCGGCCGTCGAAGACGCATACGCCAGAGGCGAAACCGACGAATTCGTGCTGCCTACCGTGATCGACGGAACAGACGGCAGGATAAAAGACGGCGACAGCGTGATAATGTTCAATTTCAGGCCGGACAGAGCAAGAGAAATAACACGCGCTCTCTGCGACAGCGCGTTCGGCGGATTTGAACGCCGAGTGCTCCCGCAAAATCTGAAATACGTATGCATGACCGAATACGAAGCCGGAATGCCCGGCGTTGAAATAGCCTTCCCGCCTGAGCATCCTTCTGGAACGCTCGGAGAATACGTCTCAAAACTCGGAATGCACCAGCTCAGGCTCGCCGAAACCGAAAAGTACGCTCACGTGACGTTCTTCATGAACGGAGGAATAGAAAAACCGTTCCCGGGCGAGGAAAGAATCCTCGTGCCTTCGCCTAAGGTCGCGACTTACGATCTTCAGCCTGAGATGAGCGCGTACGAACTCCGTGACAATGCCGTAAAGGCTCTCGGATCCGGGAAATACGATCTTATAATCATGAACTTTGCGAACGCGGACATGGTAGGACACACAGGCGTGTTCGACGCGGCGGTGAAAGCCGTGGAAGCCGTCGACAGCTGCATCGGAAGCATCATGAAAGCGGCTGAAAGTGCAGGTGCGTCGGTGTTCATAACCGCCGACCACGGCAACGCCGATGTCATGAAAGACGCTGACGGAAATCCCGTGACGAAGCATTCTACCAATCCGGTGCCTGCAATAGTCGTGCTGCCTCCATACAGCGGCGAGGGATACGGCTTAAGAGACGGCGGAATCCTGGCTGACATCGCCCCTACTCTGCTCGAGATGATGGGGCTTGAAAAGCCGTCTGAAATGACAGGAAAATCCATAATAACAAGAAAGTAAACAAATGAGCCCAGAACTCCAGAGGCGATTGCCACTCTCTGAAATTCTGAGCTCAATTTTCTTTCCCGGTTATATCTCTTATAATCTCTTCCGCGATCTTTATGCCGTCTACAGCTGACGACATGATTCCTCCCGCGTAGCCTGCACCTTCTCCGCCCGGATAAAGGCCTGCAGCTGAAACGCTCTGCATATTTTTCCCGCGCAGTATTCTTACAGGCGAAGAGCTTCTGGTCTCCACGGCCGTCATCAGAGCTCCGTCGAGATTAAATCCATCGAGCCTTTTCGCCATTTCCGGAAGCGCTTCTCTGAGTGAGTCCGTGATGAAAGCCGGCAGACATTGTGTCAGGTCTGCTCGTTTTACACCAGGCCTGTATGTCGGCTTTACAGCCGGCTCGGTCCTGCCCCTTCCCAGGAATTCACCTACCGTTTCCGCTGGAGCCGTATATCCTCCGCCTCCCAGCATATACGCGGCACGTTCGAGTTTCCGCTGGAACGTCATTCCCGCAAGCGGAGTAGTATCGCCAGTCTCCCTCATGCAGTCCTCCGGTGAAACGCTGACGAGCAGGGCGCTGTTTGCATTTTCGCCGTCTCTGGCGAAGACGCTCATTCCGTTCGTGACCTCGCACTCTCTTTCAGAAGCGGCTCCGACGACAGTTCCTCCCGGGCACATGCAAAACGTGTACACGCCCCGGCCGCTTTCTCTGCAGTGGTACGACAGCTTGTACACTGCCGCCGACAGCCTTCCTTCGCTGTCGTTTACTTCACCGTACTGAACGTAGTTTATGAGTTCCTGCGGGTGCTCTATCCTGACGCCGGCCGAAAACGGCTTTGCCTCCATGGCTATGCCGTCTCTGTAGAGAGCTTCGAACGACCGCCGTGAGCTGTTGCCGATCGCGAGCACTACATGCTCCGATCTGAGCACGCTGCCGTCGGCGAGTTTCACCGCTGACACCGCGTCTCCGTTCCGCTTTATAGAAACCACTTCCGATCCGAACCTGACTTCTCCTCCGAGCCGGATCACCTTTTCGCGAATGTTCCTGACGACAGTCTTTAACACATCCGTTCCGATATGCGGCATGTGTTTGTAAGCTATCGTCTCGGATGCTCCCGCTTCTATAAACTCGTCGTTTACTTTGTTTATACGCGAATCCTTTATTCCAGTCGTGAGTTTGCCGTCTGAAAACGTTCCTGCTCCGCCTTCGCCGAACTGAACGTTCGACATCTCGTCGAGCTCTCCCGTCTCCCAGAAATGCTCCACATCACGCGTTCTCTTCTCTACGGGGCTGCCCTGCTCCAGCACGACCGGCCTGAGTCCGGCCTCGGCAAGAATGAGCGCAGCGAACATGCCGCACGGTCCGAAGCCGATTATGACAGGTCTTTCTCCCTGATAGCTGTACGTGCCTTCGAAACCTGTCGTGATCTGTCTGTATGTCCTGTCGGGAGCTTTCCTCAGTCCTGCTTTCGATGAAGCAGGATTTTTCAGCATACGCTCCTCGTCCGGAGTTTCAAAATCGACAGTGTATATGAAATGCAGTCCGCCGCGGCCTCGCGCGTCTATAGACTCGCGCACCAGCTTCGGATTCTGAATCAACCGCTCCTTGACGCGAAGCCGCCGTGCGATCTTTCCCGGAAGAACGGATACAGGCTCGCCCGGCTTCAGTTTTATATTGCTAATCCTCAGCAAGACATGCCTCCGCGGCGCTCCGGCCGCACAAAAATCCGGACGACCAGGCCCACTGCAGGTTAAAGCCTCCGCACGGCCCGTCGACGTCCAGAACTTCACCGCAGAAGTAAAGCCCCGGCACTATCCTGGATTCCATGTTTTCGTAATTCACTTCGTCTGTCTTTACGCCGCCTCTCGTGACCTGAGCCTCGTTCCATCCTTTCGTCGATTTGACCTTTACGTCCATGCCCTGAAGGAGTTTAACCGCGCTCTCAGCCCTTTTCTCAGGCGTGTCTCCGCTGCTCAGTTCCACTACTTTATCTGCGATCCTGCTGTTTACTATCCACGAAAGCGCCTTTCCGAGCGGCACTTCTTTCATGCTCCTGACCAGCAGCTCCGCGAGTGCGGCGCCATCGATCTCCGGCATAAAATTGAGCCTCAGGATATATTCGTGCTGTTCGTCCTGAGACTTTTCCGGCGCATCCTTGCCCTTTTTCCTGTTTGCCGGCCTCGCCGCCTTGATATATCTTGTAATATTCATTACGCATATGCCTGAAAGACCTGTGCCTGTGAACTGGACCTCGCCGTATTCGGAATATCTCTGCACACCGTTGTCGATGAGCGTAACTTTTGCTCTCGCACGTCCCTTGATGCCGCTTATCACCGGGTCGTCGCTCTCGCATGCCACCAGCGCAGGACGTGGAGCATTCAGCGTGTGGCCGAAGGATTTCGCGAACCCGTATCCGTCGCCCGTGCTCCCGAACCTCAATCCGGCTCTTCCTCCGGTCGCGATCACGAGTTTCCCTGCCGTAACAGTCTTTCCCGAATCGAACCTGATTACGAATATTCCATCTTCGGACGAGCACTCCGCTATCCGGTCCCCGAGAATAAACTGTACCCCGCGCGACGAAGCTGTTTCTGTAAGCATGTCTGCTACCGACGAAGCCTGTCCGGAATACGGATAACACCTGCCTTCCTGTTCGGAGACGATCAGCAGGCCGTTGTCTTCAAACCATCCGACCGTTTTTTCCACCGTATCGGAATGGATGACGTGCCTCACGAAATTAACTGCTTCTCTGTTATACATAAGAGCATTGCAGAATTCATTGGTTATGTTGCACCTGCCGTTTCCCGTAGCAGCGAGCTTACGGCCCGGCTTTTCGTTGCTGTCGGCGCATATAACACGTACGCCCGCCTCCGCCGCTGCACATGCCGCCGCCAGACCTGACGCTCCGGCTCCGGCGATAAAGATGTCCGTATCAGTTTCAGCTCTTTGCATTGGAAGCATTCTCCTCCCTGAGTCTGTCAGCCTGTTCCGCTATCTTTGCGAACCTGTGGTTCAGACCGCTCTTGCTTACCGGCGGATCCATCATCCCCGCCAGTTCGCTCAGTGAAAGTTCCGGATTGCTGAGTCTCAGCTCCGCCGCGCTCCTCAGCTTTTTCGGCAGATTTTCGATGCCGAGATACTCGTCGATATACCTGATATTATCTATCTGTTTCATCGCGGCGTTGACCGCCTTGTCTGTATTGGCACTCTCGCAGTTGACGATCCTGTTCGCGGTGTTTCTCATGCTTTTGACGATCCTGGTGTTCTCGAAGCTCAGGAGCTGGTTGTGAGCTCCCGTGATGTTCATGAAATCGACGATGTGCTCGCTGTCTTTTATATATATGACAAACGTACCTCTGCGCTGCATGACTTTGGCGCCCAGACCGAACTGATTCATGAGTTTCTTGATGTCTGAAGCCGTCTGCTCGTCCGAACAGACGATTTCAAGGTGATATTCCTTCTCCGGATCGCTTACCGAGCCTCCAGCCATGAAAAGCCCTCTCAGATACGCCCTGCGGCAGCATTTCTTCCTGATCAGTTCCGGATCTATGCCGTCGACGAGGACGTTGCCTCCTTCGTGAACCTTGATCATCCCGGTTTCGCGCAGCATCTGGCCGCCCATGACGTCATCCATGAACGTAAGTCTGTAGGATCTGCCCGGCCTCAGCGTGCGTCCTTCTATGACTTCGATGCCTGTCTCTGCCCCGAAGTACGAGGATGTCAGTTTTTTGAGCGTCCTCACTATTGCCGGATCCTCTGATGTCAGCGACACACCGACTTTTCCTCCGCCCTTGAGCAGGATTGAGCCGGATATTCGCGCAAAACCTGCGATCTCGGCGAGCATGCAGCACTTCTTTTCCGGCATTACTTTCGCCAGTTCCTTTTTTGTTTCGGATGAAAAAGACATCTGTCAATCACCCCTCGTGTATGAGAGAAACGATGATGCTGGCTATCCTGCTGGCATCGTGCCTTATCAGGCCGTCTCCGATCTCGATCATGCTGCTTTCAATAGGCGTGATGCCCATGTGCCTCAGTTCCTCTCTGTCTTCGTCCGTCGCCAGTATCTGCCTCACACCTTCGGTTATGTAAGGTTCCAGCTCTTCGTTCGAACATTTGTGATCGTTTATTATCATATAGTCGATCACGTTTTTGCCCAGATACTGCTCCACCGCGTGGGCGCAGTCTGAAACAGTGTAGTCGTCGGTTTCGCCTGCCTGTGTCATCACGTTGCAGATCAGCGATTTGATTCCGCTCGCGTCCCTTATCGCGCTGCTTATTCCCTTGACGAGCAGGTTTGGTATTATGCTGCTGTAAAGGCTGCCGGGTCCGAGCACGATCATATCGGCCGACATGATCGCATCGATCGCTGAAGGCAGTGCTTCGGCTCCGTCCGGATCGAGAAAAACCCGCTTTATCGGGCTCATGTGTTTCTTGACTTCTACAGGAATCGTCGACTCGCCTCTCACTTCGGTGCCGTCCTCGAGCACGGCGCAGAGCACTTCGTCCTGCGACGTAACCGGAATCACGTGGCCTTTTATCCTCAGAATATCCTGAAGCTTATCGACCGCGAGTTCGAAATCGCCGTAAATATCGGTAAGCGCGGCGATGAAAAGATTCCCCATGTTCTGGCCGTTCAGTCTGCCTTCGTGGAACCTGTACTGCAGCAGTTTTTCCATGATGTCCTCGTCATCCGCGAGGGCGAGAATACAGTTTCTGATGTCGCCAGGCGGGAGCATCCCGAGCTCGCTTCTTATGACGCCTGATCCGCCGCCGTCGTCAGTCACTGTCACGATCGCCGTTATGTTGTCTGTCAGATTCTTGAGACCGCGCAGTATTACAGACAGGCCCGTTCCTCCTCCGATAACTACGATTCTCGGGCCTCCGACAGGAATCTTTCCTGCCCGAATAATATTCTTGTACATCTGTTATGACCTCTCACGTTATCTTTTCATGATATCCCTGTGGAATCTGTCTACGGACTCGCCTTTTTCCTTGAAAATATCGTAGAATTCGTTCGCCATCGCTACGGATCTGTGCTGTCCTCCGGTGCATCCGAACGCTATCACGAGATTTCTCTTGCCCTGTTTCATATAGTAAGGAATCAGGTATTCGAAGAGACCGCTCAGCGTTTCCACGAAGTGCTGCGTTTCCTCAAATTTCATGACGTAGTCGCGAACGTGCCTGTTGTTGCCCGTGAGATCCCTCATGCTCTTCAGATAATATGGGTTGGGAATGAAGCGCACGTCGAACACTACATCTGCGTCGAGCGGCGTGCCGTGCTTGTATCCGAAAGACATGACAGTGATCTTGAAATCCTTTCCGTCGCTGTCTCCGGAGAGCATGACCTGCAGCTTGTTCTGGAGCTCCATCGGCTTCAGATTCGTAGTGTCTATGACGTAATCCGCATCCTGGCGGATGTTTCGCAGCATCTTGCGCTCCCTGCGGATCGCTTCGATATCGGTGCAGCCGTCGCTCAGCGGATGGATGCGCCTCGTCTCCTTGAAACGCCTTACGAGCGCTTCGTCTGTAGCCTCAAGGAAGAGTACCTTGTACGGCTTGTTCTCCTTCTTCAGTTCCTGGAGGACCCTCTCAAGATCCTTGAAGAATTCGCCGCCCCTTATATCCATAATGAAGGCTGCTTTTTTCAGATTTATCTTGTTCTGGGACTCGAGAGTCAGAAACGATTCCAGCAGTGCCGGAGGCATGTTGTCGATGCAGTAATATCCCATATCCTCGAGATAGTTCATCGCATTGCTCTTGCCGGCTCCCGAAAGCCCTGTAACTATAAGTACTTCCATATCAACACCATCCAGACCGGTCCGAAGACCTTGGTTTTTTTATATCAGATTTACTATGCGCTCAGGTTCGAGACCGGCCTCGCGGACCCTTTCCAGAGCTCTTTCGCAGCCGCCTACCTTCTCAGGAACGTGAGCGTCGCTGCCCAGTATGAATTTAACGTCGTATTTCATGGCCAGCTTTATCTCGTCGACCGTGAGCTGCTTGTGCCTGTTGCTTATCTCAAGCCATGTGCCTGTTTCCTCGCAGGCTTTGAAGACCTGATCGAGATCGACCTTTCCCTTGTCTCCTGGGTGGGTCAGCGTTCTGATCTTGTTCCTATGAAGCGATTCCACCACCATCTTCGTGTTTTTCTCGATCAGCGCATCGCTGAAATGATGCGTGTACGAACCGACCAGATTCTTCGCGTGAAGGGCGAGAGAAGCGGCCGGACTTTCGCCGAGCGTGCCGAAATGATAGCCCGCGATTACAAAATCGTAGTATTGAAACTCCTCCGGTTTCACGTCGAGCAGCCCCGAAGGATTGATAATATTTGCCTCCACCGACATATAGACCTTGATGTCGTCGTATTTCCTGTTCATCTCGTCTATATCGCGTCTCATGGCAGGAATCTCGCTGCGTTTGAAGCCGTAGCCGAAATGGCCCGGCCCGTGATCCGAGATCGCCACCGATTCGAGGCCTTTGCGCCTCGCTTCGAGGACATTGTCCTCGACAGACCCCTTCCCGTGCGAATATGTGGTGTGAGTGTGCCAGTCAAACTTCATTCTGTCGTACATAAATGTTGAATGTATCCTCTCTGATCAGTATGTTTGATTTCTGCGGATAATGTCCGCGTCGTCATTCTCCGATGATCCTGACCTCCGTCTCGAGATCAACGCCTGATATTTCCTTTACCCTCATCTGAACTATTTTTATCAGCTGAAGGATATCGTCCGCCGTAGCACCGCCGTTGTTTACGACGAATCCCGCGTGCTTCGGACTCACCTGCGCTCCCCCGAGAGATGCTCCGCGCATGCCGGCCTCGTCTATCAGCTGTCCGGCGTAATGGCCTTCTGGTCTTTTGAACGTGCTGCCTGCGCTCGGCAGGTTGAGCGGCTGTTTTGAACGGCGCCGGTCGGCCAGATCGCGCATGTACGCGTCGATATCTTTTTTGTCTCCCTTTTCCAGCTTGATTTTTACACTGAGTATAACAGATCCATTGTCTTCGAACACGCTGTGCCTGTATCCGAAGTCGCACTCACTGCCCTTGCAGACGATGATATTTCCGTCACTGGTAACAGCCTTGACTTCATCGACGATCTGCTTCATCTCGCCTCCGTAGGCACCCGCGTTCATGTACACGGCGCCGCCTACGCTTCCTGGAATTCCCGAAGCGAACTCCATGCCCGTCAGCGAATGAGAAGCAGCCTCCTTCGCCGCCGTCGAGAGAAGCGCGCCTGCCTCTGCTTCGACCGTATCTGCGCTGACCGATATGTTTGACATGCTCCTTCCGATATGCACTATCACGCCTCTGAATCCTCCGTCCTTCACGAGAACATTCGATCCGTTGCCGAGCACGTAGAATGGTATATCGTTTTCCCTGAGCGCAGAAGTAATAGTCACGAGGCTTTCCGCGCCTGACGGCTCTACGAGCACATCCGCCGGTCCCCCGACATGGAATGTCGTATATTCCTTCATAGGTGCGTCCATTCTGACGCTCCCGCCGCTTCCGGCAAGCTGAAGCAGCTTTTTGTAAATCTCTTCTTTATTCAATTTCTGCAATCCTCCACACAGAATAAAATGTCTTCTTTTTCTTATTGGCCATGCCTTCCGGGCCTCTGCCCTGCAGACAATCAGGCCGGTCTCAGCCGTGGTTTTCCTGCATTCCTGCAAGATTCATCCGCTGCACGATGCAGCCCGGCCGGTCTCAGCCGTGCTTCTGTTTTCAATCAGAATTGTTTCAGCCGTGCTTCTGTTCGTCGGCAATCAGCTCCATCGCACCGTCGCCGCATTTCGGGCAAACCGGCATCGAACGCGGCACTACTTCGCTGAAGAAGCTTCCTCCGCAGTCCGGGCATTTCTGCCTTATGTTGATGTCCAGGCCGTACTGTTCTCTCGACGGTTCGAGATTCACGATGCGCATGCGCCTCCATACGCGCATTTTCCTGCAGTCGAGGCACTGAAAGACTGCGTCGGAGCAGTCGTAGAAAAGCTCTCCTTTGTCGTCCGCCATCGCGATCCGCCTCAGAAGGGTACCATATTTACCTCTCAGAGTGTCGTTCCTGAGCTTTTCCTCAAGCTTTTCCGTTTCCCTGGCATACTCCTGGCTGGGATCTCCCGTGGCAAGAGTTATTTCAAAGCCGCAGTCGGTGCATCTGTATTTTAATTTTCTCCCCATCTGTATCACCTGTGCAATTACTATTTGTCGAACACGCTGAAATACTGTTTATATATTATAATATTAATTCACTGATTTGTACGTTTTTTATAATCACTATACATGTTTCAGATATTTTAAGGCGCATGGAGGCGCCCGGCGGCGCTGAGAATACACCGGTCGTACCGAGAAACAAACGGCAGCGCCGGCCGCCCATTCACAGGAAACGCCGCAGGCAGATATTTCATCCACGCTCACCCGCAGCATACATTGACCGGACTCATCCGCGCCCGTCCCAGTGCTCATCCGAGGCATACACCCTCCGTGTCTATTTGACGTACTCATCCCCGCTCATCATCATTGCTCGGCCGCCGTGCTCGTTCATGCTCATTCATGCTGAATGCATAATTATTAATATTTATGCATAAATATTAATTTCCTTATTGTATATACATTTTCAATGTGGTATACTACGTCCATCGAATAAAAAACCACAAGCTTTTCAGATATTATATTCAGAACTATTCATCACGGAGGAAAGATAAAATGGCAGATAATAAAGTTGTTCTCGCTTATTCGGGCGGACTCGATACTTCGGTAATTCTTACCTGGCTCATGGAAAAAGGATACGACGTAATAGCTGTATGCGTAAACGTCGGCCAGGAAGACGACATGGACGAGGTTGAAAAGAAGGCGAACGCGACGGGCGCCAAGAAGTGCTACATCATCGACGACAGGGAGACTTTCGTCAAAGATTACGTGTGGCACGGCGTAAAAGCTGGTGCGATTTACGAAAACGACTACCTGCTCGGCACCGCTTATGCACGTCCGCTGATCGCAAAAGAGCTCGTAAAGGTAGCTCACGCTGAGGGCGCTTCTGTCATCGCTCACGGATGCACAGGAAAAGGCAACGATCAGGTACGTTTCGAATCGGGAATCCACGCTCTCGATCCTTCGCTCAAGGTAATCGCTCCGTGGCGTGAATGGGACATGAAATCTCGTGAAGATCTGATCGCATACGCCGAAGAAAAGAAGATTCCTATCAGCGCTACGCTCAAGAAGATCTACAGCCGCGACCAAAACCTCTGGCACATCAGCCACGAAGGCGGCAATCTCGAAGACCCGTGGAACATCCACGAAGACGACATTCACGTAATGTCGAAGACACCTGAGTCAGCTCCTGACGAGCCGCTCTACGTCGACATCACTTTCGACCACGGCGTTCCTGTAGCCGTAGACGGTGTGGAAATGGGACCTGTCGAAATCGTCGAGAAGCTGAACGCTCTCGGCGCTGAAAACGGTGTAGGAACGATCGACATTGTAGAAAACCGTCTCGTCGGCATGAAGTCGAGGGGCGTTTACGAGACTCCGGGAGGCACGATCATCTATAAAGCTCACCAGGATCTCGAAAAACTCGTTCTCGACAGAGAGACGATGATGTTCAAGAACCACGTAGCTATCAAATACGCTCAGATCCTCTACGACGGACAGTGGTTCACTCCGCTCAGAGACGCTCTCGACGCTTTCGTAGATTCTACTCAGGACGTCGTTACGGGCGTCGTCAAGATGAAGCTCTACAAAGGCAGCGCAGTACCTGCAGCTTCCAAATCTAAGTACTCTCTCTTCAACGAAGCTTTCGCTACATTCGGCGAGGACGAAGTATACAACCAGAGCGACGCACAGGGATTCATCAACCTCTTCTCTCTTCCTCAGAAGATTCGTGCGATCAACTGCAAGGAGAACGGAATCCCTTCAAAATACACGGTCGATTAATCACAGGAAATATTGTAATCATGCGGCGCCAGAAACCCGGACGGCTTCTGGCGTCTTGTTTTAGATAAGGAGAAAAGACATGTCTGATAAACTCTGGGGCGGAAGATTCACGAAGAACGAAAGCCAGTCAGCCCTCGAATTCAACGCTTCAATCGGTTTCGACAAGCGGCTGTACCGTCAGGATATCGAAGGAAGCAGAGCCCACGCCGCCATGCTCGCACGCTGCGGCATCATCTCTCAGGAGGACGCAGACGCGATCGACAAAGGCCTGGAAGGAATACTCAAAGATATCGAGGACGGAAAGATCGAATTCACGATCGACAACGAAGATATACACATGAACATAGAGAGCATACTCACCGAGAGGATCGGTGAGCCGGGAAAGCGCCTTCACACCGCGCGCAGCAGAAACGATCAGGTTGCGGTCGACTTCAGACTCTGGACGCGCGAAGCCATCGAAAACATAATGGACGATCTGAAAACCCTCATGCACTCGATCTACAACATCGCTGAATCAGGCAGGGACGTGATCATGCCCGGATATACCCACCTGCAGAGAGCGCAGCCGGTAACGTTCGCATTCTACATGATGGCATATTTCGAGATGTTCAAACGCGATTACAGCCGTTTTGCAGACTGTCTCTCACGCATGAATGAAAATCCTCTCGGTGCCGGAGCGATGTCGGGAACCGGATACAAGACGGACCGCGAATATCTCACGAAGAGACTCGGATTCGACCGCACGTGCGCAAATGCCATGGATGCAGTCAGCGACCGCGACTATGCGCTGGAATTTCTCAGCGGCGCGTCGATCTGTGCTATGCACCTCTCGAGATTCTGCGAGGAACTGATACTCTGGAGCAGCGCGGAATTCGGATTCGTCGAAATCGACGACGCCTACAGCACCGGCTCCAGCATCATGCCTCAGAAGAAGAATCCTGACATGGCTGAGCTCATACGCGGAAAGACCGGACGCGTTTACGGAGACATGATGACGCTCTTCACTATCATGAAAGGGCTCCCTCTCGCATACAACAAAGACATGCAGGAGGACAAACCTCCTGTATTCGACGCATACGACACGCTTTCAGCATGCATCAACATCTTCTCCGACATGCTGGACACCCTTACGATAAAGTCAGACAACATGGAGAAAGCAGCTTCCAAAGGATTTACAAACGCTACCGACGCGGCCGACTACCTCGTTTCTAAGGGCGTGCCGTTCAGGGAATGCCACGCGATCATCGGCGAACTCGTCCTCTACTGCATAAACCACGGAAAATCAATCGAAGAACTCTCGCTCGATCAGCTCCGCGACTTCGCGCCTGAATTCGACAGCGACGTTTACGAAAGAATAGATATACGTTCGTGCATAAAGGCGAAAAAGTCGGAAGGCTCAACTTCCTTCGAGAGCGTAGACAAGATGCTCAAAGACTCGAAGGCTTATCTGGACGGACTCGACAAACAGGAATAAAAGAAATGACTCCGCGGCAGGACGCTCTGATTTCGGAACGGCTGTACGCTATGCTTTATGGGCGGCATCGCGATCTGGTTCCCGGACGGCTGTACGCTCTGCTGACCGACGCCAGAACGCCGGAACATGTTCTGTCTCTAAATCCTTTGAAACCCTATAAAGTTTAAGCCTCCGCTGAGCAGCATATCCCAAAAAATACAAGATCCCTGCATCGCGCGATACAGATCTGAAGATCTGCATCCGCAGTGCAGGGATTTTTACTTCTCTGAAATATTATGTGAAATTATTATTGAAATTTTCAGGCCTGTACCCGCGTACCGGCTCTATTTGTTATCTTCGATATTGAATACACACCTGTGTCCCGGAGTGTTGTAGCATCCGTTGCACGAGATGCACTGCGCTTTATAGCTGCTGTCGGACTCCCAGATAGACGGCAGGCCCGGCTCTCTGATCAGCGGACGTGCCAGTGATATGAAGTCGGCGTTCTCGTCGTCGAGAATCGTCTGCATGCTTTCGATCGTCCTGTTGCCGCCTTCGAGAATGACCGGTATATCGGAGATGCTCTTCAGCGCCAGGGCGTAGTCCTTGAAATACGCTTCCTCTGAAGGCACCTCAAAGTCCGTTTTAGACGAGTTCGAGGCGCTTACCTCAATTGCGTCGAGTCCGTGCTTTTCAAGCTGCATACAGGCTGTCAGCGCGTCTGAGATGGTAACTCCTCCTTCGACACCGTCGAAGAAATTGAGCTTAGCGATTACGGTAAGGCCAGGCGCCGCTTTCTTAACCGCGTCGAGTATGTCCGTCAGGATCCTGGCGCGCCTGTCCGCAGCTCCTCCGAACATGTCGCGTCTGTGATTGTAGTACGGACTGTAGAAGCGGCTGAGAAAATAACCGTTGGCCGCATGGAGTTCTATGCCGTCGAATCCCGCCTCCGACGCCCTTGCCGCGGCATCGGCGAAATCCGAGATTATTTTTTCGATGCCTTCCCTGCTCATCTCGTCGACCGGAATTCTCCTGCCGTCTTTTACGAAATAGCCGGCTCCGATCTGCGCGATGATTCTGCAGTCGTATTTATGAACTTCATCGGTGAGTTTTTTGTACTGAGGAACAAGATCGTCGCGGCTCAGCTTCATGCATCCGGGAATCAGCACATCGTCTTCGGAGACGCCGGCCAACCCCGTTATCAGAGCCGCTGCGCCGCCCTGCGCAAGTTCTCTGTATATTTCCGTAAGTTCGTCGTTGAGAGATCCGTCCTCACCAGCAAGTCCCTCGCAGGTCGCCGAACGTATGAGCCTGTTCTTAAGCCTCATACTGCCGATACGTTCTTCCTCGAATATCTTTTTCTCAATCCTGTCAGGATCTTCTCCAAAGAAAAAATCGTCGTCGTTCATAGCCTCGTCTCCATTTCCCGGTTCACACGGCGGCTTGTCAGTCGTCCAGGTAGCCGTTCAATATCTTTATTCTGCTAGGATGTTTGAGTTTTCTGATCGCCTTTGCCTCTATCTGGCGTATGCGCTCGCGCGTTACGTCCATCTGTCTGCCGACTTCCTCGAGGGTACGCGGACGTCCGTCCTTGAGGCCGAACCTCAGGCTGAGCACGTTCTGTTCCCTCTCTGTAAGCGTATCGAGAACCTCGACGAGCTGATCCTTGAGCATAGAATATGCCGCTGCCTCGTCAGGAGTGACGATGTCGTTGTCAGGAATGAAGTCTCCCAGATGGCTGTCGTCCTCTTCGCCTATAGGGGTCTCGAGCGATACAGGCTCCTGTGCGATTCTCTGGATTTCCATGACCTTCTCGACCGTGATGTCCATTTCAGCCGCGATCTCTTCCGGCGTCGGCTCGCGTCCGAGCTCCTGCATGAGCTGTCTCGAAACTCTCACCAGTTTGTTTATCGTCTCGACCATATGTACAGGGATGCGGATAGTCCTCGCCTGGTCTGCGATAGCCCTCGTGACTGACTGGCGTATCCACCACGTCGCGTATGTACTGAACTTGTATCCCTTGGTGTAGTCGAACTTGCTTACAGCCTTGATCAGTCCGAGATTTCCCTCCTGAATCAGGTCGAGGAACTGCATGCCGCGCCCGACGTACCTCTTCGCGATGCTCACCACGAGTCTGAGGTTGGCTTCACACAGCTTTTTGCGTGCTTCCTCGTCGCCCTGCTCTATCCTCTTCGCAAGCTCTATCTCCTCTTCTGCCGACAGAAGAGGTACCTTGCCTATTTCCTTCAGATACATTCTGACAGGATCGTCTACAGGAATTCCCGCAGACATATCTTTCTCGAAATTTTCGCCCGACTTGCTGCTGGAATTATCATCCGCATTTTTATCTTCTTCTATTTCTTTCAAATCAGATTCGTCAGGGTCTGATTCCGCGATAATATTGATCCCGTTCGCCTTTAACTCCCTGACAATGCTGCTCTTCTGCTGTCCGGTAACCTCTAAATCTCCGAATTCGGCAGAGATCTCTTCATATGTAAGAACTCCCTCTTTTTTACCTTTGTTTTTCAGATTGTCTGTAATATTCTGAATTTCAATGCCGCTGGCATTTTTTCCAGCCATAAAGATACACCCCCGATATCTTTTATCTAAGATCAGCTGAAAAGCTCACGCGTACGCATTTCACTTAACACATCACTACGATACTTCCCGGATAAAACATATTATTATTCATATGACAAAAAAGCAGAATCGGCATATTATTTGTTCTCCCCGAGCCGATTTCTGTACGTTTTGTTTACCATATCTTTATTTCCAAAACCGCATCTTTCTAAACGCTGTACAGCGAGAAAAGATCCACTTAATCAGATGATAAATTTTAAAACGTCTGCCTTTACTGTGTTCGGACAGGTTGAATAATTTTTCTCCGACCTCTATAATAGTTTAATATTGTACACGAAAAAGACGGCTCATGTCTACCTTTTTTTGCATACAATATATTGTGCATATTTACCCGTTTCCCGAACTAACTGTTCTGAGCTGAAGCGCCTGAAATCGTGCCGGTTTATGGCACCGCGCGCATTAAATCACAAAGTTTCCGGGTACAGATGCATCTTGTAATTTTTCCTGATCAGATGAAAGGATACTATATGAAAATACTTATCGCTTCCGATATTCACGGCAGCGCCGAATACAGCGAAAAGCTGCTCGGCGCATATAACAGCATAAAGCCTGATAAACTGCTTCTTCTCGGCGACCTCCTCTACCACGGTCCACGAAATGCTCTGCCGTACGATTACGACACGAAACGGACCCTTAAGATACTGAATTCTCTGAAAGAGAACATCATAGCCGTACGCGGCAACTGCGACGCCGAGGTCGACCAGATGGTTCTCGATTTTCCTATCATGAATGATTACGAGCAGATAGAAGCTGACGGTGTGAAACTCTTCGCGACTCACGGCCATCATTTCAATCCTCAGACACCGCCTCCGTTCGTCGACATGGATGTGCTGCTGAACGGCCATACGCACATACCGATGATCAAACAATACGACGGATTCGTCTGCGTCAATCCGGGATCGGTTTCTATACCGAAGGCCGGCTCCGACCACAGCTTCGCCGTATTCGACGGCGGAGTCATAACGCTGAACAGGCTCGGAGACCTCGGCGAATACGACAGGATCGATCTCAGGAACTGACGTGCCGTGGAGGGCGGCGGCTGGACGCAGTCACGATTCATAAAGCACACCGGCATCTGTCCGTTCATCGTGCCAGAACAAGTCCTGACGCTGTGAGGTTTTCCGGCATCCCGCCGTCCGTGAAATCACACGTGCAGACCGGCGGCGTCCGCTTCAGATCTTGTCCTGATACCGGCGGCGTTCACCGCAGATCCTGACCTTATACCGGCAGCGTTCACCGCAGATCCTGACCTGATACTGGTGGCATCCATTTCAGATCTTGTCCTGATACCGGAAAGAACACAAATACAATTTAATAATATTAAAAATATAATATATACAAAAAGATACCCGGCACATCGATCTTGAAGAACCGATCCTGCCGCCGGCTTCGTCAGCCTGCAGCATCTTCCGGCGGTTTTTCGAAACAACAAATGTGCCGGGCTTTTTTCAGTTTATGGTGCCGCGGTCGTCTGATTGTGCCGCAGCTGTATCTTGGTGCCGCGATCGTCTTACGATGCTGCGGCCGCCTTATGGTGCAGCGGCCGTCTTATAGTACAGCAGCCGTCTTATGGTGCCACGATCGTCAGGCCCGAGAGGCCTTCAGCCTCGTCGAGACCGCAGATTATATTCATATTCTGGACAGCCTGTCCTGCGGCTCCCTTGACCATGTTGTCGATGCAGCTCGAGATGATCACTCTGCGAGTCCTCTCGTCGACTCTTGCGCTCAGATCGCAGAAATTAGTGCCGACGACGAAGCGGCTCTCGCACATACCTTTCCTGATGCGGATGAACTTCTCACCGCCGTATGCGTTCTCGAGCACATCGTAGATATCATCGGTAGTTACATTCTTGTTGAGGTCAGCGTAAATAGTCGCGAATATTCCGCGTTTCATAGGCATGAGATGCGGAGTGAACTGAACCATTATCTTCTTTCCCGCAACTTTTGAAATCTCCTGCTCGATCTCAGGCGTGTGCCTGTGGTGAGCTATTCCGTAAGCCTTGACGCTTTCGCCTGCCTCACTGTAGAGCAGCGAAAGATCTTTTTTGCGTCCCGATCCCGTGATTCCGCTCTTAGCGTCGATTATTATATGGCCTGTATCGATCAGGCCTTTTTCTCTGACCAGCGCAGAAACAGCAAGAATGCTCGCCGTAGTGTAGCATCCCGGGTTCGCAACGAGTCTTGCTCCTTTGATCTCGTCTCTCCAGAGCTCCGGCAGTCCGTACACTTTATCGGCTAGGAGCTCTTTCGCTCCGTGTTCCGTCTTGTACCACTCTTCGTACACGTTTACGTCGTCGAGGCGGTAATCGGCGCTGAAATCGATCATCTTCTTCCCTGCCGCCATGGCTTTTTTCGCGATGTCGAACGAAAGGCCGTTCGGAAGAGCTGTGAAAACCACGTCGACGTCCCCGATCGAATTTTCTGCTTCCTCGGTCGAAAGAAGCGTCTGATCGCAGACCTGATAGAACTGCGGATATATATCGCTGAATTTCTGACCTGCGTATGAATTGGAAGAGACGAATGCCACCTCCGCCTCCGGATGATTCGTGAGAATGCTCACGAGCTGCTGGCCTGCGTAGCCGGTAGCTCCAATAATTCCTGCTTTTACCATTGTAATCCTGATTTCTGTTTATCTGATTTAATGCAAATTATTTTTTCTGACTCAATTCAAATTCTGACTCAATTCAAATTATCTGATTTATTTCGATCTGATCCGTCATGCTCTCTGGCGCTGTTACGATCTGTAATCGCCGTTTATTCTCACATACTCTGCCGTGAGATCGCAGCCCCAGCTCTTTGCCAGAGCCTCTCCGCTGTTCAGATTGACGCTGATGCGTATCCTGTCTTCGCCGAGAATTTCAGAAGCCTTGTCTTCGTCGAACTGAACCGGCACGCCCTTTGAAAAGACCTTAATACTTCCCTTTTCGCTCTCGAACGAAACATCCACCTTTTCCTGATCGAAAGCCGCACCTGAATAACCCATGGCGCAGAGAACTCTGCCCCAGTTGGCGTCGGCGCCGTGCATAGCGGCCTTGACGAGGCTCGAACCTGCGACCGAACGCGCGAGTGTCCTCGCCTGACCGAGGTTTTTCGCTCCGTAGACATATACTTCGATGAATCTCGAAGCGCCTTCCCCGTCTGCGGCGATCGCCTTTGCGAGCCATTCAGTCACGTAATATACCGCTTCGCTGAAGCACTCGTAATCCTTGGTGTCCGGGCGGTCGATAAGTGTATTTCCAGCGGCGCCGTTCGCGATTATCGTCGCCGAATCGTTCGTGCTCGTGTCGCCGTCTACCGTCACCATGTTGAAAGTGCCGTCTGCCACATCCTTCTGGATTCTCGTCAGCATTTCCTTCGTGACATTGCAGTCTGTAACAACATATGAGAGCATTGTGCCCATATTCGGGTGTATCATGCCGGAACCCTTCGCGATTCCGCAGATATCGACGTCTCTGCCTGAAAGCTGCATCCTGAGATAGATGCGCTTCTCCTTCGTGTCTGTAGTCATGATAGCTTTTGAGACTTCGTCGCCGCCGTCCTTAAGTTCTGCGAGGCACTTGTCGATACCGCTGTTTATATTATCCATCGGAAGAGGAACTCCGATCACGCCCGTGCTGTAGACGAGGACCTCCTCGGGTTTTACACCGAGAGCCTCTGCAATACGCTCCGCCTCGGATTCCGCGTCGTCCATTCCCTGCTGTCCCGTGCATGCGTTTGCGTTGCCGCTGTTGATCACGAACGCTCTCGTCGTCTTGTTCGTTATATGCTTCATGTCGAGCTGCACAGGAGCTGCTTTTACGAGATTGGTCGTAAATACGCCGGCCGCAACCGCCGGCACATCGCTCACTATGAGGCCCATGTCCAGAGCGCCGTCTTTCTTGAGGCCGGCCGCAACCGCCGCGGCCCTGAAGCCTCTGACATCGGAGACCGATTTGTTTTCCAGAATTTCCATTTGAATTCTCCTTACACTACCTGTGTACCATCGTGCCTGAGCCAGCGTGTGTAAACAGCTCTATCAGAAGGCTGTGTTCTACGCGTCCATCTATTATGGCTACCTGTCCGGCTCCGTCGTTTAAAGCATCCATGCAGCACTGCATCTTCGGAATCATTCCGCCTGCAATGATGCCCTTGTCAATATACTCTTTTGTAGTCTTTATGTCTATGGAAGAAATGAAGGAACTCTCGTCGTTGATATCTTTATACAGTCCCTTTATGTCAGAAAGGAGTATGAGCTTCTCCGCTCCGAGCGCACCGGCGATAGCTCCCGCTACGGTATCTGCATTTACATTGTATGTCTTTCCGTCTTCACCGGCAGCTACAGGTGAGATGATAGGCACGTAATCTGCATTGATGAGGTCGTTGAGAATATTTTTATTGACCTTCGTGACCGTTCCGACGTATCCGAGATCGAGAGGCTTTCCGTCTTTTCCCTCGGCGATTTTTTTCTCCGCTATCAGGAGATTGCTGTCGCGTCCCGAAAGACCCACTGCGTGAATCCCGTGCGCCGAAAGGCACGCGCTGAGATCTTTGTTCACCGATCCTGAAAGAACCATCTCGACGATCTGCATGACGTCGGCGTCCGTCACTCTCTGTCCCTGGACGAACTTCACGTCCATATCCACTTTGTCGAGCATGGCGTTGATTCTCTTTCCTCCGCCGTGCACTATGACGATGTTTATTCCTACGAGCTTGAGCAGTGCCACGTCTTCGATGAACTTCTTCTTGAGTACGCTGTTCTCCATGACGCTGCCGCCGTATTTGATTACAAATGTCTTGCCGTTGAATTTTTTGATGTACGGCAGAGCCTCGATAAGTATTTCCGCCTTATTCATTGGTTATTCGTTCCTGCTTTCCTTTTTCGTATAATTCATGCAATATTTTTGTATAATTATACATCTACGTATATATTTATTCAACGAATAAGCGGCGAAATATTTGCGGTTATTTTCTATTCTGCAATAAAGAGTCCGGATTTGCCGCCGTCCTTCTTTACCAGACGTATGTCAGTAATATGCATTCCCCTGTCGATCGCCTTGCACATGTCGTAGATCGTGAGCGCCGCTATGGCCACGGCATTGAGCGATTCCATCTCTATGCCTGTCTTTCCGATCGTGCTGGCGGACGCTTCTATGTGCACCGCCGATTTTTCTTCATCTATCTGAAAATCCATGTCCACGCCGGTGATGAAAATATTGTGGCACATAGGAATGTTTCTGGCCGTATTCTTCGCGGCCATTATTCCTGCCACCTGTGCCACCGAAAGAACGTCGCCCTTTGCGATCGTTCCCTCCTTGATGCGTTTGAGCGTTTCCGGCGCCATGTATATGCTTCCCTTAGCCACGGCGATCCGCTTCGTATCGGCTTTTTCGCCCACGTTGACCATGTGAGGTCTGCCGTTTTTATCTATATGTGTAAGCTGGTCTTCCATAAGGTCATCCTCCTATTTTATTCATATTCCGGTGTATCGGCGCCGCTCCGTCGTTGAGCAGGTGATGCGGTATCTTGTGATAAATGGATTCGATGAGCAGATTCTTTACATCTTCGTCGGTGCCGTTTCTGAGAACCGATTTGACGTCGATCTCCTCGTTGCTGTGGAGACACGGCTTGAGCTTTCCGTCGCTCGTAAGTCTTATCTTGTTGCAGGTCGCACAGAATTCGTGAGAAAGCGCACTGATGAATCCCACGGTTCCAGCCGCGCCTGGCAGCTTGTATTCGTCGGCCACCGAAAATTCCTGATGTCCGCATGAAACCAGTTCCGGGAACATCGCGAGGATTTCCTTGTTGGAGATAAATCCGAAATCGCCTCCGAGATCATTCTGGCCTATAGGCATGAGTTCGATGAATCTCACATGAATGTCCCTGTCTCTCGTAAGTTCGACGAATTTTCCGAACTCGTCGTCGTTAAAGCCTTTGAGTGCCACGCAGTTGATCTTGATAGGCGTCAGGCCCGCTTTTTCCGCGGCTTCTATACCCCTGAGCGCCTTGTTCAGATCTCCGCCTCTCGTTATCATCTTGTATTTTTCCGGATCGAACGTGTCGAGGCTTATGTTCACCCTCTTCACGCCCGCTTTCTTAAGATCTTCCGCCATATCCCCGAGCAAAATGCCGTTCGTCGTGATGTCGATCTCGTCGACGCCGTCTATCTCGTTCATGCGTCTGATCAGATCGAGAACGCTGTGCCGTATGAGCGGCTCGCCTCCGGTAAGCCTAATCTTGTGTATGCCGATCGACACTGCAGCTTTGGTAAGCCTGAGTATTTCCTCAAACGTCAGTATCTCACTGCGCGGAATCAGGTTGCTGCATCCCTCAGCCGGCATGCAGTAGCGGCATCTTAAATTGCATCTGTCCGTGACCGAGATCCTCAGATAATTGATCTCTCTACCGTAGTTGTCTATCATTGGCAGTCTTTCTCCATTCCCTCGAGATTTATTTTTAACTATATAAATGGTGTGATATGACAAAAATTTAACTGTTCTATATATATTAGAATTTTTACAGCATTTTTACAACACACAAAAATTAAGAAGGCATATTTTTTCCTTCTCATATATTTTACCGGTATTAATAGAAAATAAACAAACAGGCACCGGTTTAATGATAACCGGTGCCCTCGGCATCTGTTTTCCGGCCAGACCGGAAAATTTTATTCTTAAATCTGTAGTAAATATCCGTATGAAATCCGGGTGCTGTTAATATCGTCAGCCGAGCAGCTGCTCCGCGAGCTTCTTCATATCTATGCTGCTCGTCTTCTGCACCCTTGTCTTCCATTCGTCAGGGAACGACGATGCCCCCGAATACGCCCCGCAGATATTTCCGCAGATAGCGCCGTTCGTGTCGGCGTCGTCACCGGCGTTGATAGCCGCGAGGACGCCTTCCCTTCCGTTTCCGTTCGCAGCGTAGAAGGCTGCCAGCGCGACAGGAACGGACTCGTAAGCGAACATGCTCGAGCCGAAGATTCCAACCACTTCGTCCATGATATCCGACATGTCGGAAGTTCCGGCTTCGTCAACGATGTGTTCAATGACGCGTATTCTGCGCGAAACCGAAGGTGCCGTTATGTCAGCTCCTCTCTCTTCGCCGTATACCGCTCCCTCGTACGCCATGCTGAGGATTTCGTTTACAGAATATCCCCCGTGAACTCCGCCTGAAACGGCTGCCGCTACGGCGCATGCCGCTGCAGCTGCCGGTTTGCTCCCGTGGCTCGGGAGCGATGACTCGAGCGCAGCCTTGACGCAGGCTTCGAAATCGTCGTGATATTTTACTCCGACAGGCGCAACTCTCATGGCGCTTCCGTTCGTGACTCCCTCGCCCGCTGTCTTTGAAGGATCGTCCCCGTTAATTATTGCTGTAAGGTATTTTCTCGTGGAAGGTCCGATGACCGTGGATTCGAGCATCTTGTTTTCGATGGCCCAGTCGCGCATCTTTTCGTTGAACAGTTTTGCAGAGAAACTGCCGTTTTCGATGATTACATTTGCGATTATGATGCTCTCCATCGTGTCGTCCGTTATTTCGCCGGCCTTCAGGTCGCCGTGCTTGTCCTGCACCGACTTTTCGGGTTCGAGAAAATCGTGAATGTATCCATATGTATTTCTGATCTGAGTGCGCGTCAGAAATGATGCCGGCATGCCCATCGCATCTCCGATGGCTCCTCCGACAAGCGCTCCGTAAGCTCTGTCAAGCATTTATCTCTTTGCCTTTCTTAATTAGTTCTTTCATTACTTTATCAGGTTCCCAGAACCCGTGGGGGCCGTCTATTCCGACGGTTACGGCTGCTGTCCTCGAGGCCAGCTCTATCGAGCTTTCAAGATCCATATCGTTTACCGCAGCGAACAGGAGTGCTCCCGAAAAACTGTCGCCCGCGCCGGTCGTGTCGACCGCGTCCGCCTTGACGGCGTGATACGGGAAGCTTGTGACTTCTCCGTCTCTGGAGGTATACACCTTTCCGCCTTCGCTTCCGGACTTCACGACTATGGTCTTTCCTTTCATACAGTATTCGTCCACGCCGGTGTACTGTCTGATGATTTCGAGCTCCGTCTCGTTCGGAGTCATGATGTCGCTCGCTTCGATTATGCGCCTGAGAAGATCAGTCTCTATGGATCCCACGAGCGGGCTCGGGTCGAACAGTACTTTCGTGCCTTTTCCGTGAAGATATTCCAGACAGTCCATGACGCGGCCGGAATCCTCGTTCAGCAGATAATATCCGGTCACGCCCGCTGCCTTCGGTTCGTATGAACGCACTTTTTCGTCGAGCCCGGCGCTGAACACACTTTCCGCTCCCTTTGAAGTCAGGAATGTACGCTCGCCGTCCGGCTCGAGAAACACCAGGCATTTTCCGCTCGTGCCGCCTGCCTCTTCGAGCAGGTCTACGGGAAGCCCGTTGTCTTTCATGTATTTTTCAGCGATTTCAGCCTCTCTGTCGCTGCCAATTCCGGATATGACATATGCGGGGCAGCCGAGATTGCTAGCTGCGGCAGCCATGTTTATGGCGCAGCCTCCCACCATGCTCTTTTCTCCGGTTATGAAACCGTCCTGGGAACGGTCCGGCCATTTGTCGATATAGAAGTAATCGTCGATGATCAGACCGCCGAAAAGACAGCAAATGTCTTTCATATCTAATCCTCCAGGCGAATCGCGTCTTCAGGAGACCACGTGATGAACACTTCTTCGCCTCTGTCGATCGACTCCTTTCTGGATGCGCCGCTCATTTCAGTCAGTACGCTGAGCGATCCCGAATCGACCGTGCAGGAAATGATGTTGCCTTTGTAAACGAATCTGTCGGCCGTTCCTTCGAGTCCGGCTTTTCCTTCAGGCCTGTCCTTCGCGTCGAAGACCTGAATCTTTTCAGGACGTACGGCGTAGATGACTTTTTCGCCGGCTTCCGCTCCCTTTGCAGGGATCGTGACCTTCTGGCCGTCTATGTCCAGCGTCAGAGTGTCGTCCGTGGCTTCCTCCACCGTGCCTTCGAAGAAATTAGCCTTTCCGAGGAAGTCTGCTACAAATTTGTTCTTCGGTCTCTCGTAAACGCCTCTTGGAGTTCCCGTCTGCTCGATCTTTCCGTCGTGCATTACTACGATCGTATCGGACAGCGTCATAGCCTCCTCCTGGTCGTGCGTTACGAAGAACGTGGTTACGTGCGTTTCCTCGAGAATTCTTCTGAGTTCCGTCTGCATCTCGACTCTCAGCTTTTTGTCGAGCGCAGAGAGAGATTCGTCGAGAAGAAGTACATTAGGCTTTATTACCAGCGCTCTCGCCAGAGCGACACGCTGCTGCTGTCCGCCGGAAAGCTGCTTCGGCTTTCTGTCTTTGTACTCTTCCATATGCACGGTTCTCAGAGCATCCATTACCCTGGTCTCGATCTCAGCCTTGTCGATCTTCCTCTGCTCCAGACCGTAAGCTACATTCTGGAAGACGGTCATGTGAGGGAAAAGCGCATAGCTCTGGAATACCATGCCGATTCCGCGCTTGTTTACCGGAACCTTGCCTACAGGCTCGTCGTCGAAGAGAACTTCTCCGTCGTCAGGATTTTCGAATCCCGCAAGCATTCTGAGTGTCGTTGTCTTTCCGCAGCCGGAAGGGCCCAGTATCGAAACGAGTGTGCCGTTCTCGACCGTAAGTTCTATATGGTCAACTACAGTATTCTTTCCGTATACTTTCGTAAGACCTTTTAAAGTGACCTTTGCCATTTATTCTTCTCCTCCCAACATCGCCTTTATATTCGATCTCATGGTCAAGCCTACTACTGCAAGGCAGATGAGTGAAATACCGATGATTATCGTTGAAATCGCATTGATTTCAGGCGTAAATCCGAACTTGATCGACGACTGGATCTCTATCGGCAGTGTGAAAATGCCGTTAGGCATCAGGAAGTAACTGATAGGGAAGTTGTCGAAGCTGATCAGGAACGAAAGGAATCCGCCCGCGAGCATTGCCGGTGCGATGGCAGGGAACGTCACGCGCCTGAACGTTGTCCACGGTGATGCTCCGAGCGAAGCGCTCATCTCCTCGAGCGACTGGTCGAGCGACGATACTCTCGCGCGCAGCACCAGAAGCGAGTATGGGAGCGATATTACGATATGTCCCATGGCTACGAAGAACATGCTCTTTGAAAATCCCATGAAGCGGATCATGAGCAGAATCGACAGTCCTATGATCAGCCATGGTATGCTCATCGGCATCATTACAAGACTGTTGAATATGCCGCTTACCTTTTTCGACAGATATCTCTGGCCGAGTATGAACAACGTCGCGAGTATCATGCATACGATACCGGTGAAGAGCGCAAGCAGCAGCGAGTTCTTTGCCGCCGTTATGAGCTCTGTATCGGCGAAGAGTTCCTGATACCAGTGTGTCGTGAAATGGAAAGGAAGCGAATTGTATCTCGATTCGTTGAAACTCAGCAGCATCAGTACGACAATAGGCACGTACAGGTACAGCAGTACGAGGACGATGAGGAGTTTCCCGAAAAATCCCGTTTTTCTGTTCATTCTGTCTCCCACCTCCTGCCGAGGGCACCGAACGCACCCATGAATATGAGTACCATTGCGAAGAGGACGAACGCGATCGCCGCTCCGAAATTCCAGCCGTAAAGCTGGAAGAACTGGTCTTCTATGACTGTGCCGATAACCGTTCCGTTTACTCCTCCGAGTATTCTCGGTTCAACGAATGAGCCGAGGCACGGAACGAAAACGATCGTCACGCCGGACATTACACCCGGCATTGAAATCGGGAATATTACGTCCTTGAATGTCGTCCATTTGGACGCACCCAGACTCATGCTGGCTTCTATGAGGGAATCGTCCATGCGTTCCAGAGCCATGTATATCGTTACGACCATGTACGGGAAAAATGCATGAGTAAGACCTATGACCACGGCCGCTCTCGTATAGAGAATGCCGAGGCCGTTTTCGGCGAGTCCGAACGCCATGAAGAGTCTGTTGAGTATACCGCCGTCCTGTAGGAATATCAGCCAGCTGTATACTCTGACGAGCTGGTTTGTAAAGAAAGGAATGATGGTAAGCACAAGGATCACATTTTTCAGTCCCTTGAGCTTCTTAGCCATGATGTATGACAGCGGGTACGCGATCACGAGACTGATCACCGTAACAAGAAGACTCATGAGCAGAGTCGAACCCGTCAGCTTTAAATACATCAGATTTGAAAAGAACTTCTGATAGTTCTCTAGCGTAAACGCGCCTGTGGTGTCGCTCCTGAAACTCGTTTCGAACATTATCAGAAGCGGAAAAACAGTGAAGCACAGCAGCACAAGCATCGCCGGCCATGTCATGGCCTGTTTTTTGTTTGCTTTCAAAATTCTTCTCCTGAACAAAAAATATCAGCTGTAATCCGGGCTGATTGGTTATTGGATAAATGATTGGATAAATTCCGCAGCGCAGAGAGGAACACTGACGATTAGGCGGAAAAAAGGAGGCTGCTGTCAGACAGCCTCCCGACAGATAAACTGTCTCGATCATCTTATTGGATTTATGAAGCCTTGACTTCTGTCCAGAGGTCATTCCACTCCTGCTTGGTCTGATCGTCGCGGTATTCCATGAAGGTCAGACGGTTGAGTGAATCTTCATCCATAGCCGCGGACTTGACGTAATCCGGATCGAGCGAATCGGCTGCTGCCTGGTTGGCAGGTGCAGGACCGCCGCCTGATGACCATTCTGTCTGTACGTCCTGGCTGATCATGTAGTCGATGAACTTGAGAGCCAGCTCTTTATGCTGTGAATTCTTAGGAATTGCGAGGTTGTCTACCCAGCCGATTCCGCCGTCTTCAGGAACTGTGAAGCCGATAGGCTCGCCGTCCTGCTTCATCGTAGCCGACTGTCCCGACCACATAAGACCTATGTCGATCTGGCCGCTTGCGAAGAGCTTCGAGAACTCGTCGCCTGTCTGCCAGTAAGTCTTGTTGAGTGACTTCTGCTGGATGAGAAGGTCTTTTATCGCATCGAGGTCTGACGGATTGTTAGGATCCTGTCCGAGTGCGAGAGCAGCAGTCATTACTGCATCGTTGTAGTCGTCTCTGAATGCGATCTTGCCCTTGTACTGTTCGTCAAACAGGCATTTGATCGTGGTCGGAGCCTCTTCTACAGTATCTGTATTGTAAGCGATAGCTGTAGAACCCCATACGAGAGGTACGGCGTACATCTGTCCGTCGTCTCCGATGCATTCCTTCTGAGTCTTGAAACGCTCATACAGTGAATTGAAATTCGTCAGCTGTGAAGTATCGATCGGTTCGAGCAGGTCAGCCTCGATAGCTGCAGGAAGAATCGTGCAGTTAGGCAGGCAGACATCGATCTCACCGCTGCTGGAAGTCTTCAGCTTGGTGAGGAGGTCGTCCTCGCTCTGCATGTAAGTGTTTACGATTTCGCAGTCGTTGTCTTCCTCGAACTGCTTGATCAGATCTTCGTCATCGGTGCCGTAGTCTTTCCAGTTTACTACGTAGAGCTTCGTTTTGCCCGAATCAGACGAGCTGTCGCTGCTTGACGCGCTTCCGTCAGCAGTGCCTGTTGCGTTGCCGCATGCGGACATTGCGAACATGACAGTGACCGCAAGAGCTCCAACAAGCAGCTTCTTAAAATAGCCTCTCTTCATTTTCCTCTCCTTGAAAAATAAAAACGCTGAAAATTTTGTGAAAGAAAAGTCACTGTAACATAATCATAATATTCCCTTTACAGATTCTTTCCTCAATTAGCAGTATAGCATCAAAAAATTTTAACTGCAATCAAACGGATATTTATTTAACAATTGATAAGGAGATATTCTCAGTGTCAGCAGCCGGAACGGCTCCGGTTGAGATGAAAATCGTCTGGATCAGTACGGTTTACTTGTTTCTCTGCGGATCGAGTTTTTCATACATCAGAGCATTGACGACGGCCGCTGCGACGCTGCTCCCGCCTTTTCTGCCGCGGGCTATTATGTAATTTTCCGCGGTTTTCATCATGCGCTCCTTCGACTCGATGACGTTCACGAATCCGACCGGCACTCCTATTACCAAAGCTGGCGATACGGAGCCGTCTTCTATGAGTTCTGCAAGGCGGATGAGCGCGGTAGGCGCGTTGCCTATGGCAAAGATCAGCGGCTTTCCGGTAATGCGCGCGGCTTTCTCCATGCTCGCGGCCGCCCTTGTAATGCCTCTCGCCTGAGCCTCTGCAGCGATTTCTATGTTCGACATGAAGCACATCGCATCGAGGTGCAGCTTTCCGAGTGCTCCCTTGTTGATGCCGGACAGCGCCATGTTCGTATCCGTAACGATCACGGCTCCCTTGTCAAACGCATCGGATGCAGCCTGGACCGCATTGTCTGAGAAGACGAGATTATCCTCGTAGTCGAAGTCGGCCGTTGTGTGGATGACGCGCATGAGAACAGGCGCGATATCTTCCGGCGGCTGCGTCTTCATTTCGCTCTTTATTATCTCAAAGCTTCTCTTCTCTATCTCTGCCGGTTTTACATATTTCATCTTCAGTCTTCCTTCCTGTCAGAGGATCTGACGCGGTCCGGTCTTTTCTCCAGCCCGGCTATTTCATATATTTTTCCGATATCGAGGTTTTCCCTCAGAAGGTCTGCCAGCTTGTCGAACTGCTCTTCCCTGTATTTTCTGTAACCGGACGAAAAGTTTTTCCCGTCCGCGCCGATCATCCGCAGAAAAGCATGCCTGAAATCGTCGCTGTCGAACAGGCCGTGGATATACGTTCCGAAAACATTGCCACAAGCGCACCCGTCTGTGCGGCCGTCTTCGAGGACGCTGAAAGGAACTGCACCGCGGCTGCCGGTTTTCTCTTCCGTGAAGCCGCCGGTTACGGAGCTGTTATCATCAGGCGCAGTGTCCGGCGTCCTGTCAGGCGCAGCGCTCGATTTACTGTCAGGTGCGATGAGCGATGTCCTGCCCATGTGGATCTCATATCCCTCGATTTTCTTTGAATCAAGTTCTGAGAATATGCCGGTGAATTTTCCCGCAGTTGCTGAAGTTCTCTTTGTGATTTTATCGTCCGAGAACACCGTTTCGACCGGCAGTACTCCGGCTCCCCGGACTTCACGGACGCTGCTTTCTACCCCTCCGGGGTCTTTTATCGAAACGCCGAGCATCTGGTATCCGCCGCATATGCCTGCAACGACCGTGCCTCCGGCGGCTGCTTCTCTCAATGCCTCTGTCATGCCCGTCTCGTTCATCCACATCATGTCGCTGATGGTGCTTTTAGTTCCCGGTATTATGACCGCGTCGGCTCCGGCGAGTCCATCAGGCTCCGAGACGTAAACGACGCGCGCTCCGTCTGTTTCGAGAGCCGTAAAGTCTGAAAAATTGCTTATTCGGGGCAGACGCACGACACAGATAAGCGGTCCGTCCGGCCGTCCTTCCTCCCGTGCTTTCTCCGGTGACCGGGATGCAGACCCTGGCACGCGGCTTCCTGCCCGCCGGCTGCTCTCTGTGTTTCTGCCGGCGCCGTTTTCCAGGCGCTCTGAAAGGCTGTCCTCGTCGTCGATGTCGAAATCTCCGTACGGTACGACGCCCAGGACAGGCACTCCGCATACGTCTTCGAGCATCTTCCTTCCTTCGTCGAAAAGAGAAATATCGCCTCTGAATTTATTGACTATTATGCCTTTGACGCGGCGGCGTTCCGGCGAGCTCATCAGATCGAGCGTTCCGGCGAGCTGTGCGAACACTCCTCCTCTGTCTATGTCGCCGACGAGCAGTACTGGAGAGTCCGTCATTTCG
Organism: Anaerovoracaceae bacterium; assembly: GCA_050946535.1. Taxonomy (GTDB): domain Bacteria; phylum Bacillota; class Clostridia; order Peptostreptococcales; family Anaerovoracaceae; genus RUG708. The sequence goes on along the minus strand of JBMNUZ010000003.1, from coordinate 7,547 downwards.
GCCAGACCCATGTTGACGAAATCATCGCCGTCCTTCGTAAGGTTTATCTCGGCCGGACTCCCGGCTCCCTCGATGACGATCACACCGTGCGAAGACGCGAGCCTGCCGTAAGCGTTCAGCACATCGTCTTTAAGCTGCTTCCTGTACGAAAAATAATCGGCTGCATCCATGTTGCAGCGCGGCCTGCCGTTTACTATCACCTGAGAGCCCGTGTCGGACGAAGGCTTCAGCAGCACAGGATTCATATCGGTTTCAGGCGGGATTCCGCACGCCTCGGCCTGCACAGCCTGTGCTCTCCCGATTTCCCCGCCCTCGGCCGCGAAGCTGTTGAGCGCCATATTCTGCGATTTGAACGGAGCCGGATTGAAACCGTCCTGTCTGAGGATCCTGCACAAGCCTGCCGCGATGATGCTCTTTCCGGCATTGCTCATGGTTCCCTGAATCATGATGGAAGGCGTTTTGGTTCCGGAGCGCCTGCCGGCTTGAGGCTCCGTCCCGGACAGCTCCGCGCCAGGCTCTTTTTCTCTGCCCAGTGCATCGGCGGCTGCATCGAGCAGAAACGAATCGGCTCTGCTGCCGAGAAGAGCCGTGCGATAGTATCTCAAATCTTCCTCAGGTTCGAGCGACCTGTAATCGGAGCAGTCTCTCACGGCGATGCCGCGTTTCATCATCTCTGCGCCGAAATCCTCAGGCGCCTTGAAGAGCACGAAATTGGCATCGCTCTGGAAGACCTCGAGGCCCAGTTCTTTCAGTCCTCCTGAAACTCTCTTTCTCTCTGCCGACATGAGCTCTGCCGTCTTTTCCACAAAATTCTTGTCGCCGAGCGCGGCTGCAGCCGCTGTTGCGGCCGGGCCTGAAACATTCCACGGAGGTGAAGCGAGTTCTGTTTTCAATGCTTTCTCCCGGTCGCTGAATACTGCGAATCCGCATCTCAGTCCCGCCATAGAAAATATCTTCGTAAACGATCTCACCGATATCACGTCAGCTCCGCTGACGCTTTCCTGCACATCCAGGATTTCCTTCCGGGGGCCGGGTTCCGTGAAATCTATGAAACACTCGTCTGTCACAAGCGTCGTATCCGTTTCTCTGCACCATTCCAGCAGATTTCTGTAGTCCTCAGCATCCATCAGCTTGCCCGACGGATTTACCGGGTTCGCGATGAAGACCGCGTCGAAACCGCTGCCGAATTGCTCGATCTCATCCGCCGGCGCAAAGCTGTTCTCCGCCGAAGTCTGGACGTATGTGATGTCTACTCCTGCCTGGATCAGAGCTCTGTCGTATTCCGTGAAAGAAGGAACCGCCAGCAGCGCCTTTTTTATACCGAGTGCGCCGGGAAGCCTGTATATTATATCGGCGGCTCCTGCCCCGCACACTATTCTGTCCGTTTCATCTTCCGCCATACCGAGCGCTTCCGCGATCGCATTCTTTAACCCGATGCAGTCTGTGTCGGGATATTTCTCGAAGCATTCTCTGTCTCCTGACAGCGCATATACAGCCGCCGGAGGTATCCCGAGCGGATTCAGATTGACGGAGAAATCATATTTTATATTTTTGTCGTCCGCGGTTTCACCGCCGTGATGATAACGCTTCAAAGCTTCTTCCTTTCAGCCTGCAATCAATCCGGCCAGAATGACATACGCAGGTATCTCGCATATCAGCAGCATGAATACTGAGGTCAGATACATGAGACCGTTCGCTCTCGCTATATCTTCCGGTTCCGGTCTGCGCGTGTCGTCCCCTATGTATTTTTTTTCGTACAGCTTTCCAGCATACCACGCCGGTCCGAGGAGCCTGAGCCCGAGAGCGCCCGCAGTCACCGACTCGCTGCACCCCGCGTTCGGACTCGGTGAATTTTTTCTGTCGCGGCGGAATATCCTGAATCCGGCGCGTGCGTCCGCATAAGGAAGCACGGCTGCCGCGGCGATCATCAGTAACCCTGAGATTCTGGCAGGAATGAAATTAAGTACGTCGTCGAGACGCGCGGCAAAGCGGCCGAACATCATGTACCTTTCGTTCCTGTAACCTATCATCGAATCCATCGTGTTTACCGCCTTGAAGAAGTACAGTCCCGGTATGCCGAGCAGCGCTGTCCAGAACATCGGCGAAGTGACACCGTCCGATGTGTTTTCCGCGACCGTCTCGACCGCTGCGCGCGTTACGCCGTCTTTGTCCAGCCGTTCCGTGTCTCTGCCGACTATCATCGAGACCGCGGAGCGTGCCTTCTCCAGGTCATCCTCCTCGAGCGCAGCCTGTACCTTCGTGCTTTCACGCTTCAGATCCCTGGCGGCGAGCATAGCCCAGCACAAAACAGAGGCTGCGGCGCATCCGCAGATTCTTCCGCCGGCCGCAGCGGCGAGGAACGTAACCGCACCCGAGCATGCAGCAGACACGACTGATACCATTACTGCGAGGACAGCGCCCCGCAGAAATTCATGGCTTCCTTTTCTGTACAGTTTTTTATCCAGAAAGCTGATAAATTTTCCGATCAGAACGACCGGGTGCAGTTTGGAGAGAGGATCTCCGAAAACGGCGTCGAGCAGGAATCCTGCGGCAAGTGGTATCGAAACATACCAGAGATATGCTTCAGCAGCGCCTGATATCATCATATCTCACCGGTGACGGACAGAGTATTGTCGTCATTCATCTCGCAGACATAGCCTCTGCCGTTCGACACACAGCTGTCGAAATACTCGCGGTGAGGCTTTGCGAAAGCCGACATCACTGACATCACGGTTCCGCCGTGCACGACGAAGATGAGCTGAGAGCGGTCCCTGTTCTCCTCGGTCTCCTTCAGGAATGCTTCTCTCGATCTGGCCTTGAATTTCTCAGGGTCCTCGCCGTCGGGAAAGGCCAGAGTTCCTCCGCTGTCTATCCACGCCTGATATTCCTCGTCGCCGTCCATCTCCAGATAGTTTTTATATTCGAACTTTCCGAAATCGCACTCGCGCAGCTCATCGCACACTTTCTGTGCAACTCCTGGATAGATGAGCTCCGCCGTCTCGCGGCATCGTCTGAGCGGGCTCACGATTACGAGCGCATCGCCGGCGGCTTCCGGGTATATTTCCTTCTCCATGCCGTGCTTTATGCTGTTGATCCCGTCATCGCACAGGGGTTCGTCCGTCGTGCCGACATACCTCTTCTCGATGTTCCCGGCGGTCGCTCCGTGCCTTATAAGAACTATCTGTCTCATTTTATTCTCCTCGCGATTCCAAACCGCACTACTTCAACCGATTCAGCCTCTTCCGCAAGTCTGCAGCAGACTCTTCCCGCAGCTTCTCTGTACTCTCGTTCCTCGCGCTCTGCCGGTACGATCCCGCTGCCGATCTCGTCGCAGATCACCACGGCGTCCCGGCGCATCTCCGGAAGACTGCATTTCCCTCCGCGCTGGTGCAGCCGGATATAATCCTGAAGGTTCCAGACGAGCCTTGCTTCCGCGATCTCTTCATCCCCGGCATGCGCAGCATCCGCGCATTCATTTTCTGCAATTCCATATTTTTTAAGGGCATACTCGAGTTTTCCCTGATATGCCCCGCCTGTAATGAATCTCATCTATATCAGCCTCTCAAGAACTACTGCTGCAGCAAGAAAGACGAGCACCGACATCTCGATCATCCATCCGCAGAGATCACCCGAAATTCCGCCGAATCCGCGAACGGCCATGCGGCAGAAATATGCCAGGAGCAGAGCTCCGAAGACCGCAAATACGAGCGACTCCGGCCCGAATACGAAGATCAGGAAACCCTGGCACACGGCGAGCACGATGACTGCGTTGATTATCAGAAGACGCTTGTCGCTCACCGACGAGAATGTGTAGAGCATGCCTTCGTTTCTCGCAGATGGAAGAAATGCTATGCCGAGCTGTATAAGCGCTCTCGATGCTGTAAATATGCAGATTAGAACGAGCGGAAGATGGATAAACCAGTATGCGTTCCCTCTGTCGAAGATGGCAGCATAGAGCGCGAAACATACTATCTCGAAGAGCACGACCGCAAGCGCGCCGAACGCTCCCGTATGCGGATCGGCGAGTATCTGCTGCTTTCTCTCCGGGGAAGCGTGGGACGCCTTTGCGTCTGCTGTGTCCGAGAGGCCGTCGATGTGGATTCCTCCGGTGACCGCCGCAGCTGTGACGCACGCACCCGCCGCGTAGATAAGTGCTCCCGTTTTAAAAAAGGCGCAGAAGAGCAGCCAGAGTATTTCAAATGCTCCCGTGACGAAGCCTGCGAGAGGAAGTACGGTCAGCACGTTTTTTCTGTTTTCGCCGTCCCATTCGATAAACGGCATAGGTATTTTAGTGTAAAGCGACAGCATGATAACTATCGATTTCAGGAAATTCATCTTCTCCGCCTTTCAGAATCACGGGAACGCCGCTTATCACCTCGGCTGCGAGACCGCATCCCGCGGCGATTTTCCTGCCCGTGAGCGCAGTATATCTTATGTATTCTCTGGTCGAAGCGCCGTATTTTCCGCCGCCGCGGAATATGTCGTCGATTACAGCCACGGCATTTTCAGCGGAGTCTAATATTCCAAGAACAGCTGCTGCCGTAAGTTCTGCATACGATTCAGGCTCAAAACCTGCAGGCTGCCTGAAATCAGGAGCCGTTCCGAACATTATATCTGCCGTAAGCGCGTCGATGCTGTCGAGGAAGATGGCTCCGAAGCCGCCCGCGCCGCATGACGCAGCTGAAACGCCGTCGGTCAAAGCTGGACCGCCAGACTCACCTGAACCGCCGGGCTCATCGTGACCGCTGAGTTTGCCTCGTTTTATGAGGTCTTCCAGCTCAGCTAGATCTCCGAGCGAAAAACACTCTTTCACCACGTAGACGGCGTTTCCCGCACGCCGCAGAGCGTCGTGTCTGGCGACGCGGGCCTCCGACTCCGGGCTGCGGTCAGAAAGTGTGGCAATATAGAGAATCGGTCTCCCTGCCGCAAGCTTTTCCGCAGCCCGGCCTGCATATTCTGATTTCCCGCTCGCGCTTCCGCCTGTTACGAACATCTTCATTTGTGTTCAAACCGCTTGTATGACTCGATGTCGAGCTCGCCGAAGCTCTCACCGTTTTTGTAGAGATTTACTGCACAGTCGATCAGCGGGAAAAGCATGACCGCACCGGCCGCTTCGCCGAGAGCCATTCCGCCGTCGATGACCGGATCGAGGCCGAGCGCTTTCATCAGAGGTTTTGCGGCCGGTTCGCGTCCGATATGCGAGGCTATCATATAACCTTTCGAAACTGGGCATATTTTCTGCGCGAGAAGAGCTGAAACACATGAGATCAGTCCGTCCGCAACCACAGGAATGTGGCGCAGCGCTCCGCCTATGAAGAGACCAGTCATTCCGGCGATGTCAAATCCTCCGAGACTCGCCAGCACGCCTACGGGATCATTTTTGTCCGGATGATTCAGCTCCACGGCCCGTCTCACAACGTCTATTTTATGGCTGTAAGTCTCGTCGTCCAGTCCTGCTCCTCTTCCTGTCACTTCTGCCGGATCGAGGCCGAGCATCACGGAAACGACTGCCGAAGACGGCGTCGTATTTCCTATTCCCATCTCGCCGGCGGCGAGCATTTCATATCCCGCGTCAGCCATCTGCCCGACGGTTTTTATTCCCGCCAGAACGGCTCTGCAGGCTGTTTCACGGTCCATCGCCGGTCCTTTCGCTATGTTTCCGGTCGCCCGTCCCATACTGTGGTTGATGATTCCCTGCACGGGATCGTCTGTATCGATGCCCATATCGACCGCAAATACGTCGGCCGACGCTTTCTCTGCCAGCACATTTACCGTGGACCTTCCCTTGATAAGTGCTTCTGCAACGCTCCTCGTCACCGATCTGTCCGTCTGAGTCACGTTCTCCTCTGTCACGCCGTTGTCGGCACACATGATGACCGCAGCGCGTCTGTCTGTTCTGACGTCGCTCGTTCCCTGCGCCGCAGCGATCTTCACGATCATTTTCTCGAATTTACCGAGTCCGTCTATCGGTTTCGCCAGCGAATCCCAGATTTTCCTGCTCTCGCTGGCCGCCTCATTGTCCGGTTCTTCAGCCCCGGCCGCTTTTTCCATCAATTCTTCTTCATACATTTCAGAACAAATCTCCTGCATACCTCAGGACAGCCGGCAAAATGAAAATGAGGGAATCCTGCATAGAGAGTCTCCGTGTGGAACCCGCACTTCCAGCTTCTGCTGCCGTCCGGCTTTACCGCGTCGAAATCATCTCCCGCCGAAGTGCTGTCCCAGTAATGGAACTCGTGGGCTCTCATACTTCCGCCCTCCGGACAGAGCAGGCCACCCTTTCTGGCAGTCATGGTCACGTATCCGAACCGTCCGAGCGCTCCCGAATCAGCGCAGCTTCCCTCTATTACTCCTGCCATCGGATACCTCGCGCCGTCCTGGCCTTCGAGAATGCTGTGCAGGTACATAAATCCGCCGCACTCTGCGATAGTCGGCAGTCCTCCTTCGACAGCCATCCTGACGGATTCGCGCATCGGCCCGTTTATGCTGAGGCTTCCGGCGTACAGCTCCGGATAGCCGCCGGAAAGAACGAGCCCGTCTATATCATCAGGAAGCTTTTCGTCCTCGACAGGACTGAAATATTCTATTGTGCAGCCCATCCGCTCCAGCATTTCTATATTCTCACGGTAAATGAAATTGAACGCCTGGTCCTTCGACACGGCGATCCGCGTGCCGCCGGCGAACGGCTTTATATTAAGCGCATCAGGTACTTCGAATTCAAGCGGAGCTGCCCCGCGCGCCATGTCAATAAGTGCGTCTATATCGACCGTCTTCGAAAGAGTCGACGCTATCAGCTTTATCTTTTCGTCGAAGTTCTTGATCTCGCCTGCCGTAACGAGCCCCAGATGCCGGCTTTCAAGAGTCAGGCGCCTGTCGGTCGGCAGATATCCCAGCACTCTGACGCCCATTTCCTCGGCTGTCTTTATCGCCATCGGTGCGAGACGCGGCGAGATGTTGTTGAATATGACGCCTCTGATCATGCTGTCGCTGCCCGTGTACTCGAGGAATCCTTTTATGACCGCTTCGGCGGAAGCCCCTATGCCTCTGCATCCTACGACGAGCAGCACCGGAGCCTGCACCGCGCGTGCCACATCATATGTACTCGCCTCAGAGGAAAAGCCGATGCCGTCGTAATAACCCATGACTCCTTCGGCAACAGCCATTCCGCAGTCTTCCGATTCCGACGCCATTATATATCTCAGCGTGTCCCGGTCACAGAAGAACGGGTCCAGCGTTCCGCCCGGCCTTCCCGTGATTCTCGAGTGAAACATCGGATCTATGTAGTCGGGGCCGCATTTAAAAGATGCCGTCTTTATGCCCCTGTCCTTCAGGCACCGGAGAATTCCAGCAGTCACTGTCGTCTTGCCGCTGCCGCTTCCAGTGCCTGCAATTATCAGTCTCGGTTTGTCAAGCTTCATGGCTTTTCCTTGTATATTGAACTCATAGGGAAGTTCTCCACATTTTCCTTTCTTTGAATTTCTCTGTATACTTCTGTGTAGACGCTGTGGATTAGTACTTTTTCCTACGGCAGCACCCTATTGCTGACT
>JBMNUZ010000002.1:0-217690 GCA_050946535.1 Anaerovoracaceae bacterium | reverse complement strand
GATCCCCTCCGGAGTTTCCGGATAGACCCCGTCGCGATACATTTCGATACATTTTCTTTTGAACTCGTATGAGTAGCGCATGAAAATACCCTCCTTACCGGATGTCCAGTAAAGAGGGTACATATCAAAGTTGCAGAATAAACAGGGTTGACGTATTCAGGATAGCAGTATGCAGTCCAGTAAGCCATGCCGAGCAGATTTTCGATCGAGTTTGCGCCGATCGATCCTACAGTTTCGAATGAGCTTGACATTACAGGCATAGTCTGAACCTTGTTGACGAGCTCAGTATTTGAAGAATCGATGTACTCGAGCAGCATTTCTCTGATTTCGTCTTCGCTCTTGTTGCCGTTGTTCTGTACTCCGCCAGTTACGATGATATCCGAATTTTCAACGATTTCTTCGGCTGTCAGAGCATAACAAGCTTTGTCTCCTCTCGAAGTCGTTATTGTCGTAGTCGTCTTTCCGAGCTTATCAGCTACGTTGACCGTAGTCTCGTCGAGGAATTCGCCTACTCTAGAATGAGTCGTCGTTCCCTGAGTCGAAGTGTCGGAATCTACACAGTAGAATACGCCGTCAGCTGACAGAGTCGGGTCGAATATAGCAACGGTCTTCTTCTCAGCGTTGTTCTTCTCCAGCTGTTCGAGCACGTAGCTCTGGATTCCTACAGTGTAATTCGTGAGCTCGTCCGCGATCTCTAGAGGATCGCCGTAACGAGTGTGTTTGCTGCTGTCGTTGCTCATGATCTCTTCGCAGTCATTTGCGAGTTCATATGCGCAGTCGAGGAAGTCAGAGCAAACGGACATAGGATAATTTACGATGTAAGGATCATAGTCATTTGTAGTGTCGCTGTCCTTGTTTTCATCGAGATCGGCGATGAGAGTGCTGTAGTCTCCGCCAGATGTGCCGATGAGAATGTCAGGGCGGTAATAGAGGGAACGTACTGTTCCGAGCTCTGCGACTACTTCTGTATCAACAGAGTTAGGAGAACCGCTGATGCCGCCGAGCGTATGCTTTTCGGCGAGAGTCGCTCCGTTTTCAGAAGCCCAGCTGTTGTACGCCCAGTTATAGAGATATGGGTTCGGCGACGAGTTGATGTCTGTTCCGAATGTTCCGATCAGTACGGAAGTCTGTGCTTTTTCCAGACTGTACTCTGCAGGGACTTCGCTTTCACGGTCTGTCGTATTGGTGATTCCGAGAATTTCCGGAGTCGCATCTGCCTGAGCGTGTGCCGCACAAGTTATCAGATTTTCGTCTACTGTCATCGGGGACGTCGGGACGTCATAAGTTATGGATGCTGCGAATACTGCTCCAGTATTCATAGTAAGCACCATAGCTGCTGAAAGTCCGATCGCTGCCGCCGTCTTCAGCAAATTCTTTTTAATAAAAGAACCTCCTTAAAAAATATAGAAACATTTTTTCGTGTGAGGAAGCATTGCAGAATCTGCTTCCAGAGCAGAAAATAATTTCGGGAATGATTTTCCCCCCTGTAATTAACCGTAAGATATGGCTTTGTCACAGCCTTTACGGCATAAATACAAATAGATGATCAAACAGATTCATCTACTTCTTAATTGTACCAACATTTTTGTAACATTTGAACAACAATATTATAATAACATATAATTTTAATATTAATTAAAGCTGATCAAACTAAATGCATGTATTTCTCTCTTATACAATTAGGAGTTCTTCACAAATCGTATTTACCTGAACGAACCAATTGCGCAGGATCATACGCCGCCTGACCGCCTCGAAGACGGTGTCAGGCAGTAGAGCGGCAGGCCGCCTTGAATACGTTGTCAGCCGCCTTGAAGACGTTGTCAGGCGACAGGGCGACAGGGCGGCAGATCAACAGTGCTCTTGCACATAAAAAAACCGCCCGGCTTTACAAGCCGGACGGCTGTCAGACACATATTCCACCTTCTGACTTTTAAAAGCGGCGGATATGTCCGTTGAATCATCAATATTCGAAATTTATTTCAGTTTTTCTTAAATCAGCTGAGGTTCGAATAATTCAGGAAGATCTGTGCTACCTGTGCTCTTGTAGCCGAATCTCTAGGCATGAGCTTGCCGTCAGCACCGTTTATCAGGCCTTTGCCTACAGCCCACTGCAAAGCTTCCTGAGCGTAGCTGTCAACGTCCGAAGCGTCGGAGAACTGTGAGAGATCTCCCGAAGCACTGACATCTTCGCCGGCAGCCTTTGCTGTATTGTAGAAGAATACTGCCATCTGCTCACGAGTTACACTATCGTTCGGCGAGAACGTCGTAGACGATGTACCTGCGGCAATGCCCTCGCTGTATGCCCATACGACGCCGTTGTAGAACCAGTCGCTGCTCGTCACGTCTGTAAACGGAGCGACGCTGATTATTACCGGATTATTCTGCGATCTGTAGAGAACCGTCACGAACATTCCTCTCGTCATGTTGCTGTCAGGTTCAAAAGTCGTGTTTGAAGTTCCGTAGAAAAGACCATTCTTTACAGCATAGTCAACTGCATCGTAATACCAGCTGTTCTGATTTACATCTGTGAAATCAGATGCTGAATCAGGCGTTGTAGTGTCGTCGTTGTCATCGGTGTCATGATTGAGGTTCGCTGCCATCGTATCGAGACGATCGCTGTTTATAGTCGACTTATTTGCGTTGTAGTAATTCATTCCTTCGTCGATGATGCTCTGGAAAGATGAATCGGAGTAACCGCTGATATCGGTCGTTACGCCGTCAGGTTTCGAAGCTGTCGACATCGTCGAATCGATTATAGTTGCGAGCTTTTCGTTGTCTGTAACGTGATAGAAATGATAGTACCAGTAAGTTGCAGCATATACAGGGTTGACGTATTCAGGATAGCAGTAAGCAGCCCAGTAAGCCATACCGAGCAGATTTTCGATCGAGTTTGCGCCGATCGATCCTACAGTAGAGAATGAGCTTGACATTACAGGCATAGTTTTAACCTTGTTGACGAGTTCTGTGTTCGAAGGATCGATGTACTCGAGCAGCACTTCTCTGATTTCGTCTTCGCTCTTGTTGCCGTCGTTCTGTACTCCGCCAGTTACGATAATATCTGAATTTGCAACGATTTCCTCAGCTGTCAAAGCGTAGTAAGCTTTGTCTCCTCTTTTTGTCGTCAGAGTCGAAGTCGTCTTTCCGAGCTTTGTAGCTACGTTAATAGTAGTCTCGTCGAGGAATTCGCCTACTCTCGAATGAGTCGTCGTTCCCTGAGTCGAAGTGTTGGCATCCACACAGTAGAATACGCCGTCGGTCGACAGTGTCGGGTCATATATAGCTACGGTCTTCTTCTCAGCGTTGTTCTTCTCCAGCTGTTCGAGGATGTAGCTCTGGATGCCTACGGTGTAATTTGTAAGCTCGTCCGCTATCTCGAGAGGGTCGCCGTAACGTGTGTATCTGCTGCTGTCTTTGCTCATGATCTCTTCGCAGTCATTTGCGAGTTCATATGCGCAGTCGAGGAAATCAGAGCATACGGACATAGGATAATTTACGATGTAAGGATCGTAATCGTTCGTAGTGTCGCTGTCCTTGTTTTCATCGAGATCTGCGATGAGAGTGCTGTAGTCTCCGCCCGATGTGCCTACAAGGATGTCAGGACGGTAATAGAGCGAACGAACTGTTCCAAGCTCTGCGACTACTTCTGTATCAACAGAGTTAGGAGAACCGCTGATGCCGCCGAGCGTGTGCTTTTCGGCGAGAGTCGCTCCGTTTTCAGAAGCCCAGCTGTTGTACGCCCAGTTATAGAGATACGGATTCGGCGAAGAGTTGATGTCTGTTCCGAATGTTCCGATCAGTACGGAAGTCTGTGCTTTTTCAAGACTGTAATCCGCAGGGACTTCGCTGTCACGGTCTGTTGTATTTGTGATTCCGAGAATTTCCGGCGTCGCATCTGCCTGAGCGTGTGCCGCACAGGTTATCAGATTTTCGTCTACTGTCATCGGGGACGTCGGAACGTCATACGTTATGGATGCCGCGAATACTGCTCCGGTATTCATAGTGAGCACCATAGCCGCTGAAAGTCCAAACGCTGCCGCCGCCTTCAGCAAATTCTTTTTCATAAAGAACCTCCTAAAAAAAAATATAGAAACATCTTTTCGCGTGAGGAAGCATTGCAGAATCTGCTTCCATCACAGAAAACAACTTCAGGGATCCTGTCCCCTGTAATCAACCGTCTGAAATGGCTTTGTCAAAGCCATTACGGTATAAATACAAACAGATGGTCAACAGACTCATCTATCTACCAATTATACCAATATTTTCATATCTATTAAATACCAATATTATTACTTTTTACAAATTTAGTGTTCATTAAATTTAACCAAACTAAATATATATATTGCTGTCTCTTATCAATAAACGTCATTCACATATCGTATGAATCCTAACAAACCGGCAGATTACTCCGGGTCAAACACCGTCTGACCGCCTTGTAGACGGCGTCAGCTGCCTCGAAGACGGTGTCAGCCGCCTTGAAAACGATGTAAGGAGCAGGGCGGCAGATCAACAGCACCTCTTACGCGAAAAAACCGTCCGGCTGTACAAGCCGGACGGCTCTCAGACATATATTCTGCCGTCTAACCCTTAAGAGCGGCAGATATGTCCGTTGAATCATCAATATTCGAAATCGATTTCAGCTTTCTGAAATCAGCTGAGATTCGAATAATTCAGGAAGATCTGTGCTACCTGTGCTCTTGTAGCCGAATCTCTCGGCATGAGCTTGCCGTCAGCACCGTTTATCAGGCCTTCGCCTACAGCCCACTGCAAAGCTTCCTGTGCGTAGCTGTCAACGTCCGAAGCGTCGGAGAACTGTGAGAGATCTCCCGAAGCACTGACATCCTCGCCAGTCGCCTTTGCCGTATTGTAGAAGAGTACTGCCATCTGCTCACGGGTCACATTATCGTTCGGCGAGAACGTCGTGGACGATGTGCCCGCGGCAATGCCCTCGCTGTATGCCCATACGACGCCGTTGTAGAACCAGTCGCTGCTCGTCACGTCTGTAAACGGAGCGATGCTGATAATTCCTGGATTATACTGTGATCTGTAGAGAACCGTCACGAACATTCCTCTCGTCATGTCGCTGTCAGGTTCGAAAGTCGTGCTTGAAGTTCCGTAGAAAAGACCATTCTTAACTGCATAGTCAACTGCGTCGTAATACCAGCTGTTCTGATCGACGTCTGTGAAATCAGACGCAGAATCAGGTGTATCAGTATCGTTGTCATCGGTGTCGGTTTCATGGTTGAGGTTCGCAGCCATCGTATCGAGAACATCACTGTTTATAGTCGATTTATTGGAATTGTAATAATCCATTCCTTCGTCGATGATGCTCTGGAACGCTGATTCGGAGTAACCGCTGATATCTGTCGTTACGCCGTCAGGCTTCGAAGCTGTCGACATCGTCGAATCGATTATAGTAGCGAGCTTATCGTTGTCTGTAACGTGATAGAAATGATAGTACCAGTAAGTTGCAGCATAAACAGGATTGATGTATTCAGGATAGCAGTAAGCTGTCCAGTATGCCATTCCGAGCAGGTTTTCGATCGAGTTTGCGCCGATCGTTCCTACAGTTTCGAATGAGCTTGACATTACAGGCATAGTCTTAACCTTGTCGACGAGCTCTGTGTTCGAGGAATCGATGTATTCGAGCAGCATTTCTCTGATTTCATCTTCGCTGTTATTGTTTCTCTGCTGTACTCCGCCAGTTACGATGATATCTGAATTTTCAACGATTTCTTCAGCTGTAAGAGCGTAATAAGCCTTGTCTCCGCTGTCAGTCGTCAGAATCGAAGTTGTCTTTCCAAGCTTTGCAGCTACGTTGACCGTAGTTTCGTCGAGGAATTCGCCTACTCTCGAATGAGTCGTGGTTCCCTGAGTCGAAGTGTCGGCATCTACACAATAGAATACGCCGTCGGCCGACAGAGTCGGGTCGAATATAGCTACGGTCTTCTTCTCAGCGTTGTTCTTCTCCAGCTGTTCGAGCACGTAGCTCTGGATGCCTACGGTGTAATTCGTAAGCTCGTCCGCGATCTCGAGAGGGTCGCCGTAACGTGTGTGTTTGCTGCTGTCGCTGCTCATGATCTCTTCACAGTCGTATGCGAGTTCATATGCGCAGTCAAGGAAGTCAGAGCATACAGTACTAGGATAATTTACGATGTAAGGATCGTAGTCGTTTGTAGCGTCGCTGTCCTTGTTTTCAGGAAGGTCGGCAATCAGAGTGCTGTAGTCTCCGCCTGCTGTGCCTACGAGGATGTCAGGGCGGTAATAGAGCGAGCGCACTGTTCCGAGCTCTGCCACTACTTCTGTATCAACCGAATTAGGATAGCCGCTGATGCCGCCGAGCGTGTGTTTTTCGGCGAGAGTTGCTCCGTTTTCAGAAGCCCAGCAGTTGTACGCCCAGTTATAGAGATACGGGTTCGGAGACGAGTTGATGTCTGTTCCGAATGTTCCGATCAGGACAGAAGTCTGTGCTTTTTCCAGACTGTACTCTGCAGGGATTTCGGTTTCACGGTCTGTCGTATTGGTGATTCCGAGAATTTCCGGAGTTGCATCTGCCTGAGCGTGTGCCGCACAGGTGATCAGATTTTCGTCTACTGTCATCGGAGACGTCGGAACATCATACGTTATGGATGCCGCGAATACTACTCCCGTATTCATTGTAAGCACCATAGCCGCTGAAAGTCCGATCGCTGCCGCAGTCTTCAGCAAATTCTTTTTCATAAAAGAACCTCCTTAAAAAAATAAAAACATATTTTCGTGTGAGGAAGCATTGCAGAATCTGCTTCCAGAGCAGAAAATAACTTCGGGAATGATTTTCCCCCTGTAATTAACCGTCTGAAATGGCTTTGTCACAGCCTTTACGGCATAAATAGAAACAGATGGTAAAACAGACTCATCTGTCTACTAATTATACTAACATTTTCATATTATTTAAATAGTAATACTTCTATATCATATAATTTTAATATTAATTAAATTAATTCTAACCATATATATCTATTACTAACAATTGCGGACATATTATTCACATTATGCTTGTAAACCTGAATTAAGCATTTTAAAGATAGAGTAATTTTTCCTTTTACTTCTCCATTTCCGATCTGCTGTCCCGTTAAAAACAATATTTCATTATTTTCAATGCTCCGTGCCTTTCATTTGAAGAATTCCAAATAACCGCACATTTACAGAAAAAAGATCAGGAACCGTCAAATCGCTCTGTGTCTATCGCCGTCTGACCATGATTCAAGGCAGTGTCAGGAGGAAGATCAACAGCGCTCTTACGCACAAAAAAACCGCCCGGCTTTACAAGCCGGACGGCTGTCAGACATGAATTCCGCCGTCTAACCCTTAAAAGCGGCAGATATGTCTGATGAATAATAAATATTCAAAATTGATTTCAGCTGAATGAATTAGCTGAGGCTCTCATACTTCATGAGCATCTGAGCAACCTGAGCTCTGGTCGCGTTTGCACGCGGCATGAGCGTATTATCGTCGTATCCGCTGATGATGCCCTTGTCTACAGCCCAGAGCATTGCTCTTGAAGCGTAGCTGTCGATATCGGCAGCATCCGAGTATGTCGAGAGAGTTCCTGAATACTGAGTATTCTTGCCGTCGAACTGTGCTGTCTTGAACAGCAGCACAGCGATCTGCTCTCTGGTGATGTTGTCGTTCGGAGCATATAACGTATCGCTGATTCCGCTGATTATTCCGTTGTTGTAAGCCCACTTTACTCCATCGGCGTAGTAATCGCTGTCGCTTACGTCAGTGAAAGGTGTTGAAGCGATGACTACAGGAGTCTCTTCTGCACGATAGAGAACAGCAGCGAACATTCCTCTTGTCATATTTGTATCTGGTGAGAACGTAGTATTTGTAGTTCCTGAGAAGAGGCCGTTCTTTACAGCGTAATCTACCGCATCATAGTACCAGCTGCCTGATGCTACATCTGTGAAGTCTGCTGCTGACTGAGCAGGTGTCGAAGGATCTGTCGGCGTAGTATCGCTGTGGCTGAGGTTAGCAGCGAACTCGTCGAGTGTTGAATCGTTGATCGAAGCCTTGTTTGTGTTGTAGTAATTCATTCCTTCGTCGATAATGCTCTGGAAAGCAGAATCCGAGTAACCGCTGATGTCTGTGGTAATACCCTCAGGCTTCGAAGCCGTCGACATAGTAGAGTCGATGATAGTAGCGAGCTTTTCGTTGTCGGTTACATGATAGAAGTGGTTATACCAGTAAGTTGCAGCGTAAACAGGGTTTACGTATTCAGGATAGCAGTAAGCTGTCCAGTATGCCATTCCGAGCAGGTTTTCGATCGAGTTTGCACCGATAGTTCCTGCAGTCTGGAAGCTGCTTGACATGATAGGCATAGTCTTCGCTTTATTTACGAGTTCTGTGTTCGAAGGATCGATGTACTGGAGGAGCATCTCTCTGATTTGGTCTTCACTGAAATTTCTATCGACCTCTACTCCGCCTGTAACTACGATGTCTGAATTAGCAACGATCTCTTCAGCAGTAAGTGAATAGTAAGCCTTGTTCGCTCCGCTGATCTCAACATTAGTAGGTGTCTTGCCGAGCTCCGTTGCTACGTTCTTTGTAGTCTGAGCGAGGAATTCACCTACTCTTGCGTGCTGGGTAGTGCCCTGAGTTGAAATAGTATCATCTACGCAGTAAAATACGCCGTCCTGTGACTGTACCGGGTCGAAGATTGCAACGGTCTTCTTCTCAGCATTGTTCTTCTGGAGCTGTTCAAGTACGTAGCTCTGAATGCCTACAGTATAGCTAGTGAGCTCATCTGCAATGTCCAGAGGATCGCCGTAACGCGTCGTTCTGCTGCTGTCTGCCTTCATGATATCTTCAGCCGCATTTGCCAGTTCGTACATGTTTTCGATGAAGTCGTTGCATGTAGTTATAGGATAGCTGATGATAACAGGATCGTAGTCGTTTGTCGTGTCGCTGTCCTTGTTTTCAGGGAGATCAGCGATGAGAGTGCTGTAGTCGCCGCTGTTAGTTCCTACAAGGATGTCAGGGCGGTAATAAAGAGAACGTACGGTTCCGAGTTCAGCCACTACTTCTGTATCAACTGCAGTAGGGTTTGCAGTCATACCACCGAGAGTGTGCTTTTCGGCAAGTGTAGCGCCGTGATTCACAGCCCAGCTGTTGTAAGCCCAGTTGTAAAGATAAGGGTTAGGGTTTGAGTTGATGTCAGTTCCGAAAGTACCGATAAGTACAGAACTCTTTGCGAAGTCCTCGTCGTAGTCAGCCGGAACTTCTCTTTTTCGGTCAGTTGTATTCGTTATGCCGAGCACCTCAGGCGTAACATCAGCCTGTGCGTGTGCTGCGCAAGTGATGAGACTCTCGTCTACAGTCATCGGTGACGTAGGGAGCTCATACTCAACCGATGCCGCAGAAGCACCGAATCCCATCGTTGCAAACGTAGCGATGGAGAGGCCGACTGCTGTCGCCCTCTTGAATAGATTTTTCTTCATGAAAATCCTCTCCTCCTGTAATAAAAATAAACAGAAAATACCTGCGTTGTGCAGGCCATATATATGTTGTCAACGCGTCTGCAGTGCGGACACATTAGACTGCAGTATAATCACTTCCGCTCCGGCGGCCGTACCGGCTTGAAGCCGGCCGCCGCCTCCTGCGGAAAATCCCGTACAATCAATTAAATTACGAAATAGTGAAGGGCATATTTGAAACGCCCGATTTTTTTCTTCATATTTTCCCTGAAGGCTTCGTATACCTTCCAGAACCGGCTGAACTCGACGTCATCCAGTTTCCTGTAGCCGTATACGATCTCCTCGTATGAACGCGTCAGCGAGTACATATCGACAGAGCCGACCGCAAAGCTCTTCATAGCCCTGCGCTGGCTCCTCATGTACTTGTTGAGCGATACGTCCGGAGGTCTCGTAAATCCGGCGTATTTCAGCTTTGACGTGAGCCACTGGTATATCATCACAGCTCCGTCTGTCGGCCCCGCCTCATGCACCTTGTTTTCCCAGCGCTTGTGAAGCAGGTGGCGGATCACGAACGGCGCCGCAAGAGCCAGAGCGATCAGTACCGCCAGAAGAACATAGAGCCATGTGCGGTCCTGATGATAATTTACAGCCTGGCCTTCTTCGGTCTGAGTCTGCTGTTCGATATCGCCCTGCTGATTTTCATCCCTGTTCTGCTGAGGCGATGTCGTATCGTCCTGATCCTGTTTCTGATTAGTATTCTGGGTCTGGTCGTTTTCATTGTTCGTCTGGTTCTGCTGCTGCGGAACCTCGGTACGTTTCGAAATGCCGACCTTCTGAAGTATTTCAAGAGACTCGAGCTTTGTTATGAGCTTGAGCTCGTGGGTTTTCGGATTGAGCGGTTTTATTATTCCCGCATATATGCCGCCTGCGGCGAGCGTGATCACAAGTATCATCGCGATTGACTGAATCGTGTATCGCCCGAATCTCACGCTTCCCGTATACGCAGTCACTGCAGAGTTTTCATACACTCTGAGCATGAACATGACGACCAGCGCGCAGAAGAAAAGGATATATCCGCGAAAGTTAACCGGATACTTGAGAAATCCGAACGCTGCCATCATGATGCAGCTGCCGATCAGCAGCAGTATCGTGCTTATGCGCCATCTCGTCATCAGATAACAGACGGCTGAGACAGCTATGGTGACTATCCAGAAAAGCATCGGGTTTTTATCAACCTTGCTTCCTGTCGAAGCGTGAAAGCTCCGCACGATTACCAGTGCAGCCACTACAAGGACAACAGCCGTTATTATGCCGGCTATCGTTGTAGCCTTGTTGTAGCCTGCTATGAAAAGCAGCACCACGCATACGGCACATACCGCCGCGATGGCTGCAAAGCTCGTCGTCTTGGAATCACTGCTGTCGTATCCCGCGAAAACATTGATGGCGAGTCCTGTGCTGAGCAGAAAGCAGCATATCATGTCCCATATGTGATTTTTAAAATATGACGTCATGTTTATGCCTCCGGCGCATCAGCCTCGAAAATGCTGACCAGGATATCGTATTCGTTAAGAGCTCCCAGATCGGCCGTCTTTTCCTCTCGCGACCTGCTGTCGAGCCCGTGTTCAACTATAAATATAAGGTGTACGTTTCTTCCGTACTGTCTTGCCGTAATCAGTTCCTCTATCAGTTCCTGCGAAACAGAAGCCGCTACTACTATGAGGTTTGAGCTTCCGCCCGAAATCATCGCCTCTTCCCTGATGATCGCAGATCCGTCGACTCCGTCATCGCTTCCGGACGGCGAAATGACCGCTGCATTTCTTACGAAAAGGCGTTCGTCGTATTCTGATTTAGGAACCATGCTAGCCGTAGTTCCGTCTTTTCCTTTGTAATAAACCTGGAAATCGGTCTCACTGTGTTCTGCGGTATGAACCGCCGAAAGAACCGTCTCAACGACCGCATCGTAAAGGCACGCAAGAGTCTCTCTGTCCGTGATCGGAGCAGACGGATCCATGACTATCGCCAGGTCGTTTCTCATGCTTGTCTCTGTGAGCTTCGTCATATAGTGAGGAGAATGAGCCGATATCTTCCAGTGTATTCTCTTCATGGAGTCGCCCATAGCGTATTCCCTGACGCCCGAATAATCGAAGCCGTCATTGATGACCGCCTTGTTCTGCTCCATGCTTTCGGAGACGGATTCCTCCTTCAGCTCGAACTCAAGGTCTTCACGCTTTTTAGGCATTACGGCTATCGAAAGTTCTTCGCTTATTCCGAGCGGAAAGCGGAAAATTCCGAGGAAATCGTAAAGTTCCACAGACCTGATGCCCGCTTTGTACTCGCCTATGTGATCCATGCGTATGTCGAATGAAAAGTCCGAAACACCACGCGCAGCCATCGTGAATGCGGCCGGCGTAACTGTATCAGTACCTCCCAGCACGTCCGAGATATATATGAATGCAACAGCTCTCGGACATATAAGCCAGCTGTCATTGCAGATGTTCATGGTGAGCGGAACGCTCTGTCCTCTTTCACACTCGGCATCGACGTAGTCGGAGTCGAATCTGATTTTCCGTTTTACGACGAACGTCAGAAGCACCGACCCGACAGTCAGAAGCAGCACAGCAAAAAACGGAAAGTACGCGTAAATCCTGTTGCTGTAATAAGCCGGAAGTATGAGGACCACGAGAACAACTGCAAGCACCACAGCTCTTATCGCGTTGTCTGCTGCAGCGCTCCGTTTCATTTATAACGCCTCCGCTTCAGCTTCCTCCGGACTCGAAGGTACTACAACATTCTTGATGATTTCTTCTATGATTCCTGTTCCAGTCTTCTTTTCAGTCTTCGCCTTGTGAGTAAGTATGATTCTGTGGCCGAGTACGTAAGGAGCCAGGAACTTTATATCGTCAGGCATAACGTAATTTCTGCCCTGATAAAGAGCGTATGCCCTTGAAAGCTCGTAAAGAGCTATGCTTCCTCTTGGTGAAGATCCGAGTCTTACGTCTTCGTTGTTTCTCGTAGCTGTTATGATGCTTACTATGTAGTCCGACATCTCGCGGCTTACGATGACGCGGCGGCAGTCTTTCGTCAGCTGTACGATTTCTTCCTTCGTGACGCACGGGCTGATCTCCTGCTTTGACTTTTCACCTGTCATGATTACCCTGACTTCGTCCTTGAATGAAGGATATCCCATCGAGAACTTGATCATGAAACGGTCGATCTGCGCCTCAGGCAGCTGATAAGTACCGAGCTGCTCTATCGGGTTCTGAGTCGCAAGTACCATGTACGGGCTGTCCATTACATAAGTGTTTGAATCCACGGTTACCTGCTTTTCTTCCATGATCTCGAGCATTGCTGACTGTGTCTTCGCACTCGCTCTGTTGATTTCATCGGCGAGGACGATGTTGCTCATTGCGGCTCCCTTGCGGAATTCAAATTCTCCCGTCTTCTGGTTGTATATCGAGAAACCTGTTACATCTGAAGGCATAACGTCCGGTGTGAACTGGATTCTGCTGTAATCGCAGCTGATGGATTTCGCAAGCGCTGAAACGAGGCTCGTCTTTCCTGTACCAGGAACGTCCTCGATCAGTACGTGGCCTCCGGCTACAAGCGCGAGCACCGTAAGTACTACTACGCGGCGCTTGCCGGCGATTACCGTCTCCATGTTGTCGGCGATAGCCTTCATCTTTTTTCTGCATTCCAACGCATCTTCTTCTGTAATAGGAACATATGAAAGTCCTTCTATGCGGCTGCTGTCTAACTCACTCATATTAACGGCTCCTTTTCTTTATCCCAATCTGTTCTTCACTACTTCTTCTCTGCTGTGCAACAAAGGTATGCATACTCTGACCGGATGTCCGGTGTCGTCTACTATTTCCACAACTCTTATGTCTGCTTTGTACGCCAGCTTGAGGTTTTTCTCGGTGACGACTCTGGCGGAATCGCCGAATACTACTTCTTCTCCAGGAATGATTATTGCTGTCTGCGCATCGAGCAGCAGCGCCTGTTCCGGATCGTGTGTAGTAAATATCGTGCAGATACCCCTTGTCGCCATGCTTTTAACGGTGTCGAGGACGACGACCTTGTTGCCGTAGTCCAGGTTTGCCGTAGGTTCGTCGAGAACGAGAATCTTAGGCTCCTGTGCGAGAGCTCTTGCTATCATTACCATCTGTCTCTCGCCTCCCGATACCTCGGTATAAGGCTTGCCGCGCAGGTAATCGATTCCAAGCTCGTTTATCAGACGATTTACTACCTCTTCATCTTTTTTGCCCGGTTTGCCGAACACTCCGATGTGGTTCATCCGCCCCATCATTACCATCTCTTCGACGAGATACGGAAACGGCGGCGTATGGCTCTGTGCCACATATGCCACGCTTCCGGCCAGCTTCTCCGGACTCCATTTCGCGGTATCCTCGCCGTCGATCATGATACGTCCCTCGAGCGGAGGGAGAAGTCCCAGGATCGTCTTGAACATCGTCGATTTGCCGACGCCGTTCCGGCCGAGAATACAGCATATGTCTCCGCTTCCGAGCGTGATGTTCACGTCGCGTACCAGCGGCTTGCCTTCTTCATAACCGCAGGCAAGATTACTTATCTCAAGCTTCATGCGTACACACCCCTTTGCTTCGACAGTGCTACTACGAACAGCGGCAGTACAATGAGGCTGACCGCGAAGTTGATCGGAAGAGCCATACCTGCCACATATATCATCGAGCAGATGCTTCTGGCGAGCAGCATTAAAGCGCCGCCGAGGCACATGCTTATATACAATACTTTTCTGAAGTCAGCTCCCTTGCTCAGGTATCTGACTACCGGCGGAATCGCCATCGACATGATTCCCATGTCTCCGCATTCGGTAAGTGCGGTAACAGCCATGACGGCTCCGCAGATCATACCGACAGCCCTGAGCCGGCCTGGTCTGACTCCCATGCTCCTTGCCTCGTAATCGTCGAGCACCGAAGCGTTCATCCTGTAACGGAGCAGATACAGCGGAAGTATGCTTGCCGCCATGCTTATCAGGAAGATCAGCATGCTCTTAAGATCCGTGAGCACGTAGATGCCCATCGAAATCTCCTGATACGCAGTGAGCAGGTTCGTATCTATCTCTTCCAGCTTGAACTGGAAATACATGGCCAGTACATTTCCGAACTGGCTCACTATCGCTCCCACGACGAGCATATCCTGCACGGAAAATCTGCCGAGTCTCTTGCCGGCTATTTTTCCGGAGAGCATCGTGATTCCTACGAGAATCGCTGCGCATGCATAGCAGTAGACGTATCTGCGGTTCAGCATACCCATCGCGGTTGTCGGGAACAGGAACAGGAACAACACGGTTCCCAGATTTACTCCCGTCGAAATACCGAGGATATTCGGCGATGCCAGCGGATTCCTGAACATCGTCTGGAACACTGCGCCGCCGGCGCAGACCGCCATTCCGGCTATGCACGTCACGATCGACTGCTTGAGTCTCGAAACAGACTCGTAGTAGAAATCGTGGCTGTGTATGATATCGAATTTATCGAGGGCAAGAGGCTGGTTGAAAAGCTCTGCAAGCCCTATTTTCAAAGCCGCCCACAGGTTTGAAACCGTCTGGGCAGGCTCAAATCCCGGTTCCGATACTCGGAAACACAGGCTTATGAGAAACATCGCAATGAGGATTAACGTCGGTACGACGTAGACACTGCGGTTCTTTCCGTTTCCACGAAGTTTATTCGTAGTCCCCACGTGCTGCACCTCCTCCTTTGATGTACGCAATAATCATGACGACGCTTCCGATTCCGCTCGTAAGAACATTAAGGTATCCTGTCATATGCGTGAGGATAGCTATGTCGTAGATGATGAGCAGTACGACGGAACCGAGCAGCATTGATGCAGGAATGAGTTTCCTGAAACCAGGACCTACTATCCTGCGTGCCGCCAGCGGGATTATAAATCCTATGAATCCTATCTGGCCGCAGAAAGCTATGATAACTGCGGTCATGATCGTATTGACGGCTATCGCGAGTATTTTGCAAAGCCTTACGTTGATGCCCATCGTGCGTGCCTGTTCGTCTCCTAGCGAAAGCGCATCGAGCCGCCCGGACATCGCCATCAGGATCACGCAGCACGGGATGAGCAGCGCTGCCATTATGAGCACCTGATCGAGCTTATACGAATTGACGAATCCTCCCATCGTAAGATTTCTTATTACGTCGATTCTCGGATCGTTCGGATTATTCTCTATCAGGTAATACTGGACCATGCTGCTGAAAGTTCCGATAAGCGAGGAAAAGATAATTCCCGTAAGTATCAGGTAGTTTGATTTAAACTTTCCTCTTCCTATCAAAAGCGTGATTACGACTACAAGAGCCACGGCACCGAAGCATCCTGCGAGCACCATAAAAGACTGCAGATTTCTCATCAGTAGATTCTGTGACTGGAATTCTGCAGCTAAATCGCTGGATTTTACCGTTCCCGCCGTAATCGACACAAAGAACAGCGCGTAGATAATATTTCCGAGACTTCCTCCGGACATTACGCCGAGTGTCGAAGGAGATGCGAGAATATTTCTGAAAGTGCCCTGATATATTGCACCGCTGCATGCGAGGCACGCGCCGGCCATTACAACCATGATGTTCCTGTATGTTACGAACTGTATTCCTCCCTCTGCGCCGGCGCCGGTTATAAAGTTGAAGAACCTCATCGCCTGCGTTCTGGAAAGTTCGAGCCAATAGGCGAGATACATGTGTTCTTCCGACACCGTCACGAAGAAAGCCGTCGAAAACATAAACACGAGCACGAGAGCCACGCCCAGGACGACCATGGCTTTGTTGCCGCGCTTGAACTTCCTCGTTCTGGCTTTCTGTGCCTTGAGCGCCTCTACATCGGCAGAAGAGGCAGACGTCCTCATCGTGATTCTGCCACTGTCCCTCTTCTGCCTTTCGCGGTCTTTTGCGCGGGCGGCTTTGACAGCCTTTTTTTCATTTTTGTCTTTTTTCTTCTTAGCGGCAGGACGTGGTGTAATACGCCCTGATCCGCCGTCGGAGGAAGCCGGTTTCATCCGGATCTTTCCTCCATCGTTCTGACTGTCTGACACGACGTCCTCCTTACTCGCCCGAAAGCATGCTGTTTATCTGACTGTCTGATACATCGATTCCGAAGATATTCGTGTAAAGGTCTTTCAGCTGTGCTGCAATCTCGCTGTCGGATACAGTACCGCCGAATTTATCGCACGCCCACAGAGCCGTGAGAACGCCCTCAGGAGTTCCGAGAGCCCAGCTTCCGCCGACTCCCGAAGGAAGCGTGTAGACGTTGTAATCACCGTGTATTGTAGTGGATACGATTACAGATCCGTAGATGAATCCGTAGTCGGATGCATTGCCGTTTGAAGTCTGTCCCCAGTTTTTCCAGAGATATCCGCTGTTCTTGTCGTTGGTGAGCTGCTGCGTAGCATAAGAGCTAGCTGTGATTACAGCAGGGAATCCTTCGTCTCCAAGATAAGTGCTGGATTCGTTTACAGAGGTCAGCTTGTTTCTGGAGTCCTCAGTCAGCGTTTCGGCAAGCGTACCCGTGAGAGTTACCTTTGAAACGCCTGTACCTATAAGCGGATTTACGTACCAGTATCTCGCCTGGCCGAGCTCGCCGGATACCTTCGTATTCGAATTGACTACGCCGCCGGTACTGAGATATTCGTTGAGCAGGCGTACGTGCTTCTGCGAAGGGGCAATCGCCAGTCCTGTGCCGGACGCTCCGGCAACCGACCATCCCGCGCTTGCATCCCATCCCTGGATGAACAGAGAGTAGACCGAACTGCCGGCCTTCGATTTCGCGGTACTGAGCACATTGTCGTACCATGAGACATACTGCTCTGCCTTATTCGCCGCATCGCTTCCGAGCATTTCGCCGATAGCCTGTATCTGCTCTTTGTATGTCTCGGATGCGTTCGAAGTGTCAGGAGTAAGGTTTATAGCATATGTATCTATGCTTGCGGCGTTAAGCTGCGATATCTGAGAATCGGAAAGCTCTCCTGATCTGTAGAGAACCGCTCCCTTTCCGCTGCTGTCGGAAGTAACTGCAGTAAGCAGCTGTGAGAACTGTTCGTCCGTCATCCCTGAGCTGCCGTTTCCGTCCCAGAGAACCTGAACCTGGCTTGCGTCAGAGAAGAGCGAGCTGGCGTCGCTGTCTGCAAACCTCTGCGAAGACGCCTTCAGCATTCCCGAACCGCCGAGCATCTCAACGACAGCAGCCGTCGCCGGATCGGCTGCAGCGATCTTAGTGTATGTATCGCTGATATTTACCGTTTCTCCGTTGTCGCTGACTACCTGCTGGTCTCCGGAATTCCCAGCGTTAACTCCTGTCGTGTCCGTCACGCCCTCTGACTGAGTATCGGTGCCTGTCTGACTGCCGTTTCCGGAATTCTTCGCCGTGCCGTTTGAAGAAGCTCCTGAGTCATAGGTCGTTTTCGCAGTAGAACTGCTGTTGTCCTGATCACCCTGAACAGCCTGCGTATCC
This sequence comes from Anaerovoracaceae bacterium, assembly GCA_050946535.1. Lineage (GTDB taxonomy): Bacteria > Bacillota > Clostridia > Peptostreptococcales > Anaerovoracaceae > RUG708. Next base: position 199,754 of record JBMNUZ010000002.1, on the reverse strand, counting down.
TGCTGATTTCTCTCCTTGTCAGCGTCGTCTGTCTCCTGCTTGGATGAAATCTGCTGATCCTGATCAGTGTTGTTTTCATCGTTGTTCTTCATCTTAGTCTGGTTATCGTAGTCAGTATCCTGATTTTCCGTATAAATCTTCTGCTCGAGAACCTCGCTCTCCCTGCAGCCGGTTAAAACCGTTGAGCAAACAAGGAAGAGCGACAGAACCAGACAAATTTTAGCTGTTGTACTGCGTTTCATATCTGCTTCCCATCCTCTCTGTCTGTTCATTACGTAAAGAAAAATTATTTCACCATTTTGCGATATTTTCGATATTATCTGCGTGATATCGTCGTTATTCACGTGATATTATCCATATGCTATCAATTTATGAATAAATGATATCTGTTTAATTTTGTATTATAATTTCCGACTTGCTATTTTAGCATCAGCGTTTGATTAGTACAACCTAATTAGTGTATTTTTAATTTCAATCATTATATTAAAATTTTATGCTCATAGCGATTATATATATAATTTTAACTATGTATAATCCATTATTATTTATATACAAATATAAGTACGTTTAACTTATACCAATTAAATCGTATTATTTCAACCTACTGTTTCGCTTTTATTATAGCCCGATACATATAAAATTTCATATATAAATCATTGGAATTTACTATAGACCGCTGAGCCGGTCTTTTTTCTCAGAATGGAATCATCTGCCATAAAAGCAAAAAAATCCGCCGGCAGTTTTTCTCTGCCGGCGGAAATACCGTTAAACACTATTTTCTTTTTATATTATGGCTGCTATGCGGCTGTATCCTCCCGGCTTCCGGTGATCAGCACTAAAGCGCTGCATAAAGCTGCATGAATATTTTGAAAAGATTACGGCCAGAAACTGCACCAGGGCAAGTCCCTTACGTCACCGTCTCAGAAAACGCCCCACGATTCCTGCGAGGAGCTCCCCAATGATCGTTTCATGGCTGAGGAGCCTTCTGCTCTTCCTCTCGTCGTCGAGCCTGCGGAGCGAATCGGCCTGCATTACCTGCGCGACTTTGAGACTGTCCGTCAGGTTTCTCATGCCTGCTGAAAGTTCCTTGATGCATTCCGTGGATTTGTTAAGAGACGACAGCAGGCTGCTGCGCTGGCTGTTCAGATCTTCTATGATTCTGTCCTTTTCCTGCGCTTCTAGTCCTGCCTCCTCGAGCTTTTTCTCGAGCTCTTCAACTTTTCTGCGGATTTCGTCTTCGCCGCTCTCCGGTCCGGCGCTCGTCTCCGTATCTGTGCCGGCACTGTCCTCGGCCATAAACGCTCTTTTCATTTTATTCACTTCAGTCGGGGCGAAATACATAGTCTTTCCGGAGCCCACATAGTGGTATTTCGGATTGTTCGCCCTTATATACCTGTAGATTCTCTGACGGCTTACTCCCAATGCCTCAGATATCTGTCTCACTGTCATGTCCATGGTAATGTAATTCCTCCAGGAACCGCTGCTCCCAATTGTCAATTATTAAGTGAATTCTACCATAATATAATTTTTCATTCAAATTTCAGACAGCTGCATCCGTACTGCCGCCGCGCATGTAAATTTATTCATTAAATGTTTGTATATTCAAAACAATATCTGTACGATTCCATATTTTGTATTATTGTTGTTGTCAATCTAACAAAAACAAATTAAAATAAATTATAACCATCTGAGATATTGCATCTTGGATAATTATAAATTATTATTAATTAATAAATATTATTTTCATTATTACTTTTACTATTAGTACTTGTTTCAAATTCACACCTGTTCCAGCAGGTTTGCCGCTGCTCTCTGGTGCAGCATATTCAGCGAAAGGTAATTTCATGAATAACAGACATATGAAAATTTTCGTCGAAGTATATGAGAAGCTCAGCATGACACTTGCTGCAGAGGCTCTGTTCATCAGCCAGCCTTCAGTCAGCCAGGCGATCAAGGAGCTTGAGGAGTATTACGGAGTCCGTCTCTTTGAGCGTTATCCGAAGCGGCTTTACCCTACTCCCGAGGGCGATCTGCTCTACAATTACTGCCAGCAGATCCTCGGCCTTTTCGACGAAGCAAAAAAAGATATCCTTTCGATAAGCGGTAAAGCGACGATCAGCGTAGGCGCCAACATTTCGGTCGGCACCGTGCTGATAAGAAAATATATCGATAAGTTCCACGAAAAATATCCTGACGTCAAGATATTCGTAAAGGTGGCCGGTTCATCCGTTCTTACGGATCTGCTCTCGCGCCATAAGCTCGATTTCGCACTTATGGAGGACCTGATCTTCGATTCGTCGCTTATACAGAAGCCGTTCTACAACGACAAGATCGTCTTCGTATGCTCAAAAGACAACCCGCTCGCCGAGAAGAAGAATATAAAGTTCGAAGATCTCCGCGACGAGGAGTTTCTGCTGAGGAACCGCGGCGTCGGAGTCCGCGACAAATTCGATTATCTGATGAAGCTTCACGATATCGAAGTAGAGCCTCTCTGGGAATCGGCCAACACGCGCTCTCTCATCAACGCAGCGGAAGCCGGATACGGAATAGCCGTCCTTCCTTATCTTCTCGTCAAGAAAGAGATAGATAACGGCGAGATAGCACAGATGGACGTCGAGCACGAAGCCCTTACCAGAAATCTCAACATCACATATCACAAGGACAAGCTCTTCAACAAATGGATCCGCGACTTCATCGATATTATAGAGTCGTGCGAAGCTGATCAGAAATAGATCAGATTTTCAGACAAGCCTTTCCTTTTTTCAATAATAGTTACAATATAGAAAGGTCCGCATCATCTTTTTCCGATGATGCGGACCTTTTTATCTGCCGCCGGACCGAGTCCGGTTTTATCCTGCCGCAGAGTTTTTTACGAAGCCGTCGAAGACGTTGAAGATGTAGAAGACGACGATGTCGTCGATGTCGACGTGCTGTCGCTCATATCCTGCTTTGCCTGCTTGGCGACCTGTCTGGCCTCAGATGCCGCAACAGCGCGTCTGAGCTGGCTGTTCTCGACCTGAGTTACGCTTTCTGCAAAGTTCGTGAAGTCGCTGTCGTCTATATATTTTGTTATGAACGAGATCGAATTCTTCATCGACGTAAAGTCAGAGGAATATCTCACAGTTACGGCATATTCCGTGAAAAGCGTATATTTGAATCCGAGCAGATTGTCGGTAAGAACCTGCTTGATCTGATCGTCTACGTTGAGTCCGTTTTCCTCTGCTCCTGAAGCCGCTGACTGCAGGCTCTCTAACGAATTGTCGTATTCGCCGTTCTGCGCCTCCTCAGACGCCTGATTGATGGTTGCGTATACGTTTTCGATAGAGTTGATAGCATCTATATTCTGTTGAATATGGGCATTGAACAGTCCTGCCGATGCCTCGTCGTACTGAGTGAGCTCTGCGATCGCATCGCTCGCGCTCTCTTCTCCGTCTTTGTACTGGCTGAGAGCATCATCCGCCGCAGAGACGACTGTATCCCCGATCTTGTCGGAGAATGAACCGCTGTCCTTGTTGTTGGTCGCGATCTCCTCTGCCGTCTTGTAGTTTGAATTGTTGAACGCGCGTATATACCTCGCATCCTGCGTGAAGTAATTGAAGTAGACGTACGCGCACGCAAGGCACGCCGCTATTATGATCACCAGTACGATGATCATGTTTCTCCGCGCTCTGGCCCTCTGAGGCTTGCTGCCTATGCTCTCGACCGCAGGCGCAGGTTTCTGCTTTTTCCTGGAAGCCCCGCTCGATTTATAGTCAGGCATGAACTGAACTGTATTGTAATCATCTTGTTTTATTCGAAACATCGATCTGCTCCTTTAGGCCTGCTGTAAAATTAATCAATTTCACTCCTGATTCTTATTATAGCGTAAAAAATATCTCAAAAACGTATGAAAATAAATTTAAGATTTACTCATTAATATATATTTTACCCAGTGAAATCATATTGAACTGAAACTCAAGAGAAATGGCGGACTCTGTAGCTGACCCCGAGCTCTTCTGCAATCTTTCTGCACTTCCTGATTTCAGTATCGGGAATGATGTCAACCACGGTAACAGTTATCTCAGGAATATGTCCCTTGCATTCTTTTATGAAGTCTGTCATGGCCTGATAGGCGCCTTCGAATCCAGGTTTGCATCTGTAGTTGTACGTTTCTGCGTCCGGCGCGTTGAGGCTTATCGATATGCTGTCGAGAAACTTCTCGAGTTCGGGAACGATCTTCCTTTTGTTGATAACATCGCCGAGTCCGTTCGTGTTGAGCCTTGTCTTTATATCGTAATGCTCCTTTATATATGTTCCGAGCTTCACCATGTTGTCGAGCGCGAACGTCGGCTCGCCGTAGCCGCAGAAAACAACTTCCTTGTAATTTTCAAGATGGAACTCTTCCAGAGCCTTCATGATCTCATCCATGCCGGGATCTCCGTCCTCGTACCACAGAGTTCCTGCCGAACCGACGGAATCCCCCTGATTTCTTATGCAGAACGAGCACCTGAGACAGCACTTGTTCGTGAGATTTACATAAGCATTTCCGCCGTATTCATAAAAAATATCTGTCATCTGATATGTTCCTTTCAATAATTCTCCTTTTTGCAATTGAGTTATATTATAGTATATATATTCAAATAAAACAATCAGGAGAAAGGACAGAAAGCCCCGCGGGGCTAAGGGTGAATAATTTTATGAAAAATATCCTTTTAATGGTCGACGTCCAGAACGGATTTGTGAAGACGCCGTATGCGGAACATGCGCTCGACAGGATCGAAAACCTGCTCTCGAGAAATCTGTTCGACGAAATCATCATGACAAAGTACTGGAATGAAAGAGGAAGTCTTATCAGCCGTTTTATGGGATGGAACGACATGTGCACAGAAGAAGAGCAGGCTCTGAGGCCTGAAGTCGCAAAATACGTCCATCACGAGATCACGAAGGACATATATTCGTCGATGACGGATGAGATGTATACTCTGCTCTCCGATCTCAACGGAGGAGAGCTTCCGGAATACGTATTCGTGCTCGGTTTCGACACCGAATGCTGCGTGGCAATGACCGCCACGGAGATGTTCGAATCAGGCATCAGGCCGCTTGTGCTCACTCGGTACTGCGGATCGCACGACGGCGAAAAATACCACAACGCAGGCCTTGTAAGCATGGAACATCTGATCGGACCGGATTTCCTGATCGATGACAAGCTCAGCACGAAAAAAGATCTTCAGGACGTCATCGACAGAGTCATGAAGACACAGAAAGAATACGATATCGAAGCTGGAATAACGGAGTAACGGCATGAAATACACACATGACGAAGCGAAAGCACTGTTAAAAAAATATATTGAAAGAAACGACGAACTGAACGGAAAAGCCGGAGCCGAGATATTCGGCATTCACTTCGTTGATTACGACAGCAATGACGTGTTCGAAGTGAGATGCGACATTAAGGACTGGCAGCGGAACCCGTTCGGGAACCTTCAGGGAGGAATGATCTGCTACTACATCGATGCCATCGCAGGAACTCTTTCGTGGGTTAGCGTCGACTGCGACCCTGTCGGAACTATCGACATCAATGTAGATTACATAAGAGCAGTGACGAAGGAAACGGAATACATCACGGTAAGGGCTAAAGTCATAAGCATCGGCCGCCGCGTCGTAGTTGCCGAAGCGCGCGTGTTCGATCCAGACGGCTGGCTGATGGCAACAGCCGTGACAAACACGACGAGGCTTCTGCCGCCAGATCCGAATCCGACCATCGTCAAACTTTAAACATAACAATTCTGACTAAACAGCAAAACCGCGTCCGTAATGATACGAACGCGGTTTCTTGCTTTCTGCCGGTCCTGATCAGACCGGAATATATCTCATGTCAGATTAACAACGGCAGGAAAAGCTTTGCAAGTCCGAGGAAGATGAAAAATCCAAGGACATCGGTCGCGGTCGTCACGAATATCGACGACGCGACGGCCGGATCCGCGTGAAGCTTGTTGAGAATCAGCGGAACCAGGAATCCGAACACTCCTGATACAAGCATGTTGCCGATCATTGCCACGAATGTTATAACTCCCAGGTAGAAGTTCTGATACACCAATACGACTATAACAGCTGTTATGATTCCGTTCGTGCTTCCGTCGATCAGACTGAGCATGAGCTCTTTTCTGAACGGCTTCGCGCACCTTTTGAAGGACAGATCTCCCTGAGCGAGCTGTCTTATCAGGATAGACATGGTCTGGGAACCGGCATTTCCGCCCATTCCGGTGATAATAGTCATTATCGCCGACAGCGCCACGACCTTCTCGATCGTATCCTGGAACATGTTGACCGTGAACGATGCGAGGAACGCCGTAGCCAGATTCACCAGCAGCCACGGAAGCCTGAACTTCACAGACTCGCCGAGCGTCGTATCGAGGCTTTCTTCGCCGCTTACGCCGGCCATCTGCAGCATGTCTTCCTCATACTCGTCTACGATTACGTCGATGATATCGTCGACGGTGATTATACCGAGTATCTGATTAGTCCTGCTGACCACAGGCAGCGACGTGAGGTCGTATTTCGACACGATACGGGCCGTCTCCTCCTGATCCATCTCAGGATATACGGTGATAGGGTTCTCGGTCATGATGCTCTTCAGCTTAGTCTCCTTCGGAGCAGAGAGCAGATCTCTCAGATCCACCCAGCCCACGAGACGCCTTCTGTCGTCGATGATATATATAGTCTCGATGACGACGGTCTTGGTACCTATCTCCTGTATTTTTTTCAGCGCGCTGTCTATGTCGAGATTTTCCTTGAGCGCTATATACTCGGTCGTCATAAGACCGCCGGCCGAATCTTCAGGATAATCGAGCAGTGTCTGTATTATGCGGCGGTCGTCAGCCTTCATGAGGTTTATGACCTTTTTGCGCCTTCCTATCGGAAAGTCGCCGAGCATATCGACGATATCGTCCTTCTGCATATACTCGAACGCGACGAGAAGGCGCTGGTCGTTGAGCAGACGCGCTATTCGCAATCGCATCTTATCCTCAGACTGTTCCATCAGAGAAGCCAGTTCGTCGTCATCCATAATCGACAGAAGATGCCTCAGGTCGTCGTCTTCCTCTATGTTGCTGACCATAATCGCAAAGTCTATCGGTTCGCGTTCGTCGATAAACTCTGACAGCTTCTTACTGTCTGACGCATTTATTATCTGACGGAGTTTTCTTTCGTTTTCTTCTCTTTCTTCGTCCATATGCACCTCCGCTGCGTCCGCGCCGCTTTGCCAGGGAAAAAACAAATTTAAGTTATTCTATCACAGTAAAAGACAGTCAAGTAAAAGATTCTCAACGATTTACAATGAATTTACAGAGCCGTAACGAGAAGCCCGACATTGTAGACGATGAACGAAACGACCCACGCTATGCCGAACTGCCACAGCGCCACTCCGATCGCCATCTTTCCGCCGAGTTCCTTTCTTATGGAAGCTATCGCAGCGACACACGGGGTGTAGAGCAGGCAGAAAACCAGCAGCGAGACTGTACTGAGAGGAGTAAGCACGCTGTAAAGCTCGGCCCTCGTAGGAATCAGAACGCTCAGCGTCGACACAACGCTCTCCTTCGCCATGATGCCGGTCAGCAGAGCCGTTGATATTCTCCAGTCGCTGAATCCGAGCGGCTTGAATATCGGCATTATGAATCCGGCGATCACCGCCAGCATGCTCTGCTGTGAACTCGAAACCACGTTGAGATGAACGTCGAATGTCTGAAGCACCCAGACGACGATAGTGGCGACGAAAATGATCGTAAACGCCCTCTGGATATAATCCTTCGCCTTATCCCACGCGAGACGCGCCACGTTTTTGAGCCCCGGCATACGGTAATTAGGCAGCTCCATGACGAACGGAACTGCTTCGCCCTTGAACTTCGTCTTCTTCATGACGAGCGCCGCGATGATGCCTACTAAAATTCCGGTGAAGTAAAGGATGACCATGACGAGGGCTCCGTGTCCCGGGAAAAATGCCGCCGTAAAGAAACCGTAGATAGGAAGCTTCGCCGAACAACTCATGTAAGGCGTAAGAAGAATGGTCATCTTCCTGTCTCTTTCAGAAGGCAGAGTCCTGCTGGCCATGACTCCAGGGACGGTACATCCGAATCCGATCAGCATTGGCACTATACTTCGTCCCGAAAGCCCTATCTTTCGCAGAAGTTTATCCATGACAAACGCGACGCGGGCCATATACCCGCTGTCCTCAAGCATGGACAGGAAGAAGAACAGGGTGACGATTATCGGCATAAAGCTGAGTACCGTTCCTACTCCATTGAAAATGCCGTCTATCACCAAAGACTGGATAACCGAATTTGCATGTACTGCCTCCAGTCCTGTCTGAGTCAGACCGGCGAGCGCATCTATGCCCATGCCCAGCAGATCCGAGAGCCAGGCGCCTATTACGTTGAACGTGAGCCAGAAAACCAATGCCATGATTCCGATAAACGCCGGAATCGCAGTGTATTTACCGGTGAGTATTTTGTCGGCTTTTCTGCTGCGTTCGTGTTCTTTGCTTTCTCTGGGCTTTACTACCGTTGCGTCGCACAGATTCTGAATAAACCTGAATCTCATGTCTGCTATGGCAGCCGCCCTGTCGAGTCCTCTTTCCTTTTCCATCTGGAGCACTATGTGCTCTATCATTTCCTTCTCGTTTTCGTCGAGATCGAGTATATCGATGACCATCTGATCGCCTTCGGCGATTTTGGAAGCCGCAAAGCGCACAGGAACTCCTGCCTTGTCGGCGTGATCGCTTATGAGATGCATGATTCCGTGAATGCACCTGTGCACCGCTCCCTCCGGCGAATCGTCGTCCTTACAGAAATCGAGCCTTCCGGGACGCTCCTGGTACTTGGCCACGTGAACGCAGTGGTCGATCAACTCTTCGATACCTTCGTTCTTCGCCGCCGAAATTGGCACGACAGGGACTCCGAGCATTTCCTCCATCTCGTTTATCCTGATGGAGCCGCCGTTTTCTCTGACTTCGTCCATCATGTTGAGCGCAACCACCATCGGTATGTTGAGCTCCAGCAGCTGCAGCGTCAGATAGAGATTCCTCTCGATGTTCGACGCGTCGAGAATGTTTATTATGCCCTTCGGCTTTTCATTCAGCAGAAACTGCCTCGTGACCAGTTCCTCACTGCTGTACGGCGACATCGAATATATTCCCGGCAGATCGGTGACGAGCGTCTCCGGATGATTCTTGATCACTCCGTCTTTTCTGTCGACCGTTACACCAGGGAAATTTCCCACGTGCTGGTTCGAACCGGTCATAGCGTTGAAGAGCGTCGTCTTGCCGCAGTTCTGGTTGCCGGCGAGAGCGAACGTCAGCTTCTCTCCCTCGGGAACCGGGTTTTCATCGGCCTTTACGTGATACTTTCCGCCTTCGCCGAGTCCCGGATGAGGAATGAGTTCTATATTTTCATCATCCTTCCTGCCGTCGGATGTTTTTTTCTTTACTTTTTCAACTTCTATTTTTAAAGCGTCATCTAGACGCAGCGTAAGCTCATAGCTGTGGAGTCTTACCTCCATAGGATCTCCCATAGGCGCGTATTTAACGAGCGTGACCTCTACACCGGGTATCAGACCCATGTCGAGAAAATGCTGCCTGAGGGCTCCTTCCCCTCCGACAACAGTGATAACAGCAGATTCGCCTATTTCAAGATCTCTTAACGTCATAAACTACCCCCGTAATACCTTAAAAAGCAGGTACTGAGCGAATCAGCACCTGCTTTGATATACTGACATTAACACAGATCAAAAGAATTAAAAAATATCGTCCGGGCTCTGACAATCCATAGCCACATGGAAATCGAACCTCGATGCTCCGATCTGTACTCCCGGAGCCGCTTTCTTTACACGATAGACGCCTTCTATGCCGAATGCCGGACACAGCTCGATGGCGTCGGCGCCGGCCGCAGCGAGCTTTCCAGCCGCTTCCTCGGCCTCGTTGTAGTTGCTTACACCTATTACCTGCATTGCGATCCCGCAGTCTGAAGGAATGTAAACATGATCCGTCTCTGGATTGCAATTCTCGTTAATATACATAAACGCACAGTTGAACATAATTTACATCTCCTCTGTTCTATTTGAAAACATCGTCGCCGGAACCGCCGAAATCCGGATAATAGTCGAATTTTGCGCTTGCCACAGGTATTCCCGGAACGGCTGCCTTTACCATCGCGGTACCTCTGTAGCCGAATCCGGCGCAAAGCACGATAGCTTCAGCACCTGCATTGACGGCCGCCTTCGCTACATCGCAAGCCTTTTCGTAGCTTCCTACTCCGAAGATCTTCATCTCGAAGCCCGGAGATTTAATAACCGCATGCTGCTTCTCAGGCGACAAGCCTTTGGATAAGTAAATAAATGCTGAGCCTGTCATGATCACCCTCCATTTCAAATCGGAATATAATTAAACTTCCATCGATATATTTTTTATTATACCGCATAAATATGTCTTTTAGGTTTACAAAGATAAAAACAGCTGTAAAAATATGTCCTGCGCCCCTGTGTCACGACGGCTGTACGAAAAAAGCGCTGCTTCGATGAGGAAGCAGCGCCTGAATGTCCGGCTTAATTGTATCCTGTAGGATAGAATTAATTATTTATTTTTTTCTGCTCTGTAAGCAGCCATGAATGTAGCTTCTACATCTTCAACTGCAGGCTGGATAGCGTTTGCAGCCATGCAAGCGTCGTGCATTGCATTTGCTGAGAGTGTAGGAACATCCTTAGGGTCGAACTTAGAATCCTTAAGCTCAGGAATATTGATTCTCTTTGAAATATCAACAATCCACTTGATGGTAGCGTCTGCTGCCTGGTCGATTGTCATTGCATCTGTCGGGATTCCGAGAGCCTTGCCGACATCAGCATATCTCTTCTTGTTGATCGACTTGTTGTATTCCATAACGTAAGGAAGAAGCATAGCGTTGCACTGGCCGTGAGGCATGTTGTAGAAACCGCCGAGCTGATGAGCCATTGCGTGTACCATACCGAGGCCTGCGTTTGAGAATGCTACGCCAGCCATGTACTGAGCCCAGCACATATTCTCTCTGGCGATCATGTCTCTGCCGTTTACAACTGCTCTTTCGAGGAATCTTGCGATCAGCTTGATCGATTCAAGTGCAAGACCATCGCAGAACGGATAGTGACCGTTTGCAGTGTAAGCTTCGATAGCATGAGTAAGAGCATCCATACCAGTAGCAGCAGTAAGTGAAGGCGGCATGCCTGCCATGATCTCAGGATCATCTACAGCAGCATAAGCGAGGCAGTTTGCATCTACCATAGCCATCTTTACTTTACGCTCTTCATCAGTGATGATGTAGAAACGTGTAACTTCTGAACCAGTACCAGCTGTTGTATTGATAGCGAGCAGAGGAGCACCCTGCTTGTCTGACTTGTCAACGCCTTCGTAATCCTTTACATCTCCGCCGTTTGTAGCCATAATCGATACAGCCTTACTTACGTCGAGTGATGAGCCTCCGCCGATACCGATGATGTAATCACATCCGCTGCTTTCGAAAACTTTGAAAGCTTCTCTTACGATACCGCATGTAGGATTCGGTCTAACTTTTGCATAAGTTTCAAAAGGAAGTCCTGCCTTTACAAGTACAGCAGTAATAGCATCGAGAGTACCGATTTTTGCAAGACCTTCGTCTGTGATAACCAGACCTTTTTTGCCGTGCATCTTTGCGATAAGATCAGGCATTCCTTCAACAGCGCCCTCGCCGATTATAGTGTGTAAAGGCTGGAAAATTTCCTGATAAGCCATTATTCTACCTCCAACTTCCGTTAATCCGACCATCAATAAATAATTTAACCAACCGACCTTGCTACTAATTAAATTATCATAAATAATACCTGAAGTCAATTTGTTTGAACGTGTAAATACCGTCTGCCGGCAAAGTATTTTTTTCACAATTATCACATGCTAATTTTCATCATAATTCCGGTATTTTCTTTCCCGCATTTCGTTATCTTGTGTTCTTTGTATACTTTCATTCCGGCTTTCATTCCGGCTTTCATTCCGACGTTCATTCCAGTATTTTCATATATTGATAGCTGCCCTCATCTCCTCCAGGCAAGCCTGACGGCATGATTTGATTTTAATATGGGTAAAAATGTTTTTCAAATTCGGATTGCTTTACAGCTATTACAGTGTATATGTAGTAAAATAGAAGCAGAGGAAAAGTCATGTCTGCAGACCGCGATTCCGGTCTCACATTCTCAGATATCCGGAACGCAGTTTCACGCCGGCTGCTTTTCCGGCACACCGGCAGGACCGGTTTTACATCAATTTTACAGTCACCTTATCTATATTTTATATTTTTTCTATATCCTTAAACAGATCATAAAAACATTATTAATGATCAGGAGCATCAAATCAATAAAGAAGGGTTATTCGGTATAATGTCAAATTTATATGGTGTTATCGATATCGGGTCAAACACAGTCAGACTTGTCATCTACAGCGTAAACGGAAATAATATTCAGGCTGTGCTGAAGAACAAATACATGGCCGGTCTGGCCGGATATATCAACAGCAACGGCAGGATGACAAAGGAAGGAATACGCGAAGCGGTGAACATTCTGAAAGAACTCAGAATGATCACAGACCAGATCACACTGCAGGAAATCCTTCCGTTCGGAACGGCTCCGCTGAGGAATATTACGAACAGCGACGAGGTCCTCAGCATTCTTAAAAAGAAAACAGGTTTCGACATCAACGTTCTGACCGGGAAAGAAGAGGCTCAGTACGACTACTACGGAGCACTCAGAAGCACTTCCATGAAGACGGGCCTCATCACCGACGTCGGCGGAGGCAGCACCGAACTCGTCTACTTCCAGGACCGAAAACTCATCGATTCGGTTTCAATGCCGATCGGCTCTCTCAACATGTACACAAAATATATCGACGGTATCCTGCCCAGCAGGCCGGAAATACGCCACATTCGTGCGAACGTGGACGAATGCCTCAAAGATACAGGTTTCTGCCCTGATGACGTAGATGTAGATACGATGTGCGCTATCGGGGGCACAGCCCGCACGGCGCATCAGATCGCTTCATACGTTACCGGAAGCACGAAAAAATACCAGCCGGACTTCTTCGATGACTACCTGTCCCAGATATGCAACGGCCCTGGCAGAATCACGAACCGTCTGCTCAGAATCGCTCCTGACCGTATTCATACCATTACTCCGGGCATAACAATTCTGTCCGAAGTATGCTCTATGTTCGGTATAAAAAATATTGTGACAAGCCCTTACGGCGTAAGGGAAGGATATCTTTACTACCATCTGAAAAAGGAAGGAAAAATCGATGACTGAAAAAGCAGACGAAATTCAGTTTACTCAAAACCGCGAATTATCATGGCTAAGGTTCAACGACCGCGTCCTCGACGAATCCGCAGACGAAAACGTACCGCTTTTCGAAAGACTCAAGTTCATCAGCATTTTCACAAGCAACCTCGACGAATTCTTTATGGTAAGAGTCGGAAGTCTTGAAACTCTTCATCTTGCCGGCAACAACGAAAGGGAGAACAAGGGCCACATGACTACCGACGAACAGCTGAAGGCTGTCTTCAAGGCATGCGTCCCTCTCATGTCGAAGAGAGACCGGCAATACGAGCTGGTTTCAAACCAGCTCAGACTTCACGGCATATACCAGCTTAGTATGGACGAGCTTAACGATATCGAAAGACAATATCTCGATGCCTGGTTCACGAACATGCTCGAGCCTGTGATCACGCCGCAGATAATCGATTCGCACCATCCTTTCCCTCACCTTCTCAACAAGGTCATTCACGTGGGAGCGCGGCTCAAGATAGACGGAAAGACATCGTTCGGCATCATTCCTGTGCCTGCGAGCGTTCCGGACATTGTAATGCTGCCCGGCAACGCCATCAGATTTGTGTTTACCGAAGACCTTATAGTGGAACACATCGAAGAGATATTCACCGGCTGCAAAATCGTTGAAACCACTACGTTCTGCATCACGAGAAGCGCCGATATAGATCCGGACGAAGTCGATTTCGAGCTGGCCACGAACGACTTCAGGGAAAACATGAAAAAAACGCTCTTCAAGCGCAAGCGCCTGGAGCCCGTCCGTCTCGAATACAAATCGCATATGAGCGACAATATGCTGAGCTATCTCTGCAAACACTTCAAGCTAAAGGATATACAGACGTATAAAGTCGAGAGCCCGCTCAAAATGAGCTACGTATTCGATCTCGAGGACAAGATTCCTGAAAACAAAAGAAGGCAGCTGCTCTACAAGCCGTTCAGGCCTCAGCCGTCGCCGATGATCACTCCCGGAGAGACGATCGCAGAGAGAGTACAGCGCGGTGACATCCTTCTCTCGTTCCCGTTCGAAAGCATGGATCCGTTTTTGCGCATGCTCAGAGAGGCGGCCGAAGATCCTTCTGTAATTTCTATAAAAATAACGATCTACAGGCTCGCGAGACGTCCTCGCATTGCCGAATATTTGTGCCTGGCCGCCGAGAACGGCAAGGACGTGACGGCCGTGATCGAGCTCAGAGCGAGATTCGACGAGCAGGAAAACATAGACTGGTCCGAGAGGATGGAATACTCCGGCTGCCAGGTTATCTACGGGCTTCCGGGATACAAGGTCCACAGCAAGGTCTGTCTTATCACACGCAAGTCCGAAGACGGCAGCATCGAGTACATAACTCAGATAGGCACAGGCAATTACAACGAAAAGACGGCCAAGCAGTACACGGATCTCCAGCTGATCACATACGATCAGGAGATAGGCCGCGACGCGATGGAGTTCTTCAAGAACCTGTCGATCGGAAATATCCACGGTATATATAAGGATCTGCTCGTATCCCCTGTTTCTCTCAAGAGCACGGTTCTCAGAGATATCGACGAGGAGATTGCAAAGGGAAGCGAAGGCAGGATAATCATAAAAATCAATTCGTTCACCGATCTGGACATCATAAACAAACTCAAAGAGGCTTCCTGCGCAGGCGTAAAAATAGACATGATCGTCCGCGGAATCTGCTGCATCCTTCCTGGCATTCCGGGAGTCACGGAGAACATCCACATCAGATCGATAGTCGGACGCTATCTGGAACACTCGAGAATATACTGCTTCGGTACAGGAGCGAACGAGCGCATGTACATAGCGTCCGCAGACTTCATGACGCGGAACACAGAGCGCCGCGTGGAAGTCGCTTGTCCTGTGTACGATCCTGACGTGCAGGAACGCATCCACGATATTCTGAACGCCTGCCTGAAGGACAACACGAAGGCCAGAAAGGTACAGAGTGACGGAACGCTCGCTAAAATAGACGATGGCAAAGATCCGTTCATCGAGCAGCAATACCTTATAGACGAAGCTCTGCGGAACGCAGAAGCCGCAAAATCGGCTGCCAGGAAAGAAAAATCATCTGTCCCCGTTCAGACGAAGTCCGCACGTACAGAAGAAAAGAAAGGATTTTTCGCAAGGCTGAGAAGTCTCTTCAGCTGATGTGCTGATGCGCTGACGCGCTGGCGCCAGAGAACCAGACTGCTTTCAGATTAAAAATAACTTCTTTTATAAAAATAAAGATCAATAAAAAAACCGGTACGACTGACTTTCGGTACCGGTGATGGAAAACGCTGACCAGCTTTCTGTAACGCATCCGCCGGTCAGCGTTTTCTGTTCTTTAGAAGAACTTTGCAGTGTTAATTTTTTCTGTACTATGATTCGATTGGCTTGAATCCGACAGCTTCGAATTCCTTCATTGCAGTATCAGTCTGGAGGAAGTCGAGGAATGCTCTTGCAGCTTCTTCATTCTGAGTGTTCTGCATTACAGCTGCAGGATAAGTGATAGGGCCGCCCGTCAGGTCTGTATCAGCTGTAGCTACAGGATCCATGCCTGCCGAGTAAGCGTCTGTGCTGTAGATGATTCCGCAGTCAGCTGCTCCGCTTTCAACCTGTGAAGTAACTTCCTTAACGTTTGATCCGTAAGTAATGATTCCTTCGCTTGCCATTGTAGCTTCATCGAGTCCGAGGTTTGTCAGGATCGTCGAAGTGTACTGGCCTACAGGAACGTCTGAGTTACCCATGCAGAAGATGAGGTCGTCACTGCTTGTAGCGTTTTCCATAGCGCTTACGAAATCGTCCCAGCTGCTGATGTTTTTGTCGCTGTTAGGTGCAACTACGAGTACGCAGGTGTTCTCGAGAAGATCTACACGAGTGCCGCTGAGAACGTAGTTCGTGCCTTCGCAGTCTTCGCTGTCGCCGTCGAGTGCATTCATCTGCTTCTGAGCAGCAGAGATAAATACGTCACAAGGTGATCCCTGCTGGATCTGAGTCTTCAATGTACCGGACGAATCGTAAGTAGCAGTTACGTTGCAGTCAGGATTTTCCTTTTCAAATTCAGCTATAACCTTGTCGAGTGACTCAGTCATTGATGCTGCTGCTGAAACGTACAGATCACCTGAAACCTGCTCAGATGATGATGAAGACGATGAGCTGGCCGATGATGATGCTGATGAGGTATCGCTTGAAGTTGAAGAACTTCCGCATGCTGTCATTGCAAATACCATTACAGCAGCAAGGCCAATTGCAAATAACTTCTTTTTCATTTCACAAATCTCCTTTTCAGAATGATTGTTCCCTGAAATAACTAATAATTTATCTGAAAAAAGCAATGTCTTTAGACGTTAACTTTTTCATTCTCGTTGATCAGTTATCTATCGTCAATAGATCGCTTTCTTCTATCTGCAGGTTTACGAACTCGCTTTCTTTATAGGGTTCGTAATCCTCTTTGCTCACTGTGACGTTGAGAGAAGAGAAATCGTCAGCATTATCTGTCACGCCGGTTTTTCCCGGCACCGTGAGAAGAAGTATTACCTCATTTAAATTGTCTATCGCTTTTACGACTCTGAATTTAATGACATTTTCACCATTCTTGTCGGTAAGCTTCATATGCTGCGGTCTGAGTGCAACCATACCGATGTTCTTATCGGCTTTATGCCTGATCACTGCATTCCAGTCTAACGCTTTAATATGGTTGTCGTCAACGTATTCTGCATGAGAGAAATTCTTGAATCCAGTGAGCACCGCGCTTTCGTAAGTAGGCGGATTGGTGAAAAGGCTTTCCTTGTCACCGTAGCAGTCCTTGTGGCCGTGAGCCATAACAGCGATGTGATCGCTGATTCTGTAAACCTCGTCTCTGTTATGCGATACGATGATCGACGTGCCGTCGAAATTTTCGAGAACCCTGAGCAGCTCCTGCTCGAGCTCCCATCTCAGGAAACTGTCGAGCGCTGAAAAAGGCTCGTCCAGCATGAGTATCTCCGGGTTTGAAACCATTATGCGCGCCAGAGCGACTCGCTGCTGCTGACCTCCTGAGAGCTGAGACGGTTTATGTTTTTCAAGACCGTCGAGATAAAACGTCTTTATCATCTGACGGACGCGCTCCTTCTTTTCCTGTTTCGAAATCTTGAAGCTGTTCATTCCTGTCAGGATATTCTGTTCTACTGTCATATTAGGAAAAAGCGCGTAATTCTGAAACAGCAGCCCCACGTGGCGCTCCTGAGGAGAAAGATTGATTCCTTTCTCGCTGTCGAAAAGCGTTTTTCCATTTACTATAACATGACCTTCATCAGGCGTAACTATTCCGGAAATACACCTGAGCGTCATGCTCTTGCCGCATCCGGACGCTCCGAGAAGCGCGAGAACTTCGTTGCCGGCCTGTACTTCGATGTCGAGTTTGAAACCGCCTAAATCTTTTTTTACTTTTAAGTCTAGAGACATAGCATCATCCTTTGCACGCTATTTTGCCGGGGCGGTTTTGCGCTTCCCGTAGCCCTCATTCTTTTCGAAGAAATTGACCGCGAGAAGAACAACCGTTGAAATAACCAGGTTGATCATTACCCATCTGAACGCTCCTACCTCATCGTCTGTACGCCACAGCTGGTAAACCGTAGTCGAGATAGTAGCCGTCTTTCCAGGTATGTAACCTGCAACCATTGAAGTGGCTCCGTATTCACCGAGTGCTCTCGCAAATGAAAGAACCGTTCCGGCGATTATACCCTGCCGGCAGTACGGCATCGTTATGCGCCAGAAAATATATGAATTTGAAAGACCCAGCGTCTGCGCCGAATATTTGAGAGTAATATCGAAACTCTCGAAGGCGCCCCTGGCCGTCCTGTACATCAGCGGAAAAGCGACTACCGAAGATGCTATGACGGCAGCGTACCAGGTCATTATTATTCTTGTATTGAAGAGATCCATGAGCCATGCTCCGAACGCCGCGTTAGGCGACAGAACCACCAGGATGAAATAACCTACTACAGTCGGAGGCAATACGAGAGGGAGTGTCAGGATTACATCCAGAATTCCCTTGATGAGCCTTGGCAGTTTCGCGACGTAGTAAGCACAGAAAATGCCGAGGAAAAATACCAGCACAGCTGAAAGCAATGCTATCCTCAGCGAGTTATATAGCGGGAAAAGATCCATTCAACCCTCCTGCATGAGATCAACTCATGAGCTTATTCGGGAAACATCTAATTGCATTAATTATGTTGATTATGTAAGTTTTGTATAAAGTATATCAAAATATATATGTATTTTCAATCATGTTGTTTGTTTTAATTTGGTTTAAGCGCCATTTTCTTTGTAATCTGGAATTGCATTAACATAAGATAATTATATTGATCTTTCAATTGTTTTCATTATAATGTGATCGTCTTGATTGTTGTGTTTATAGTGTGAACTCCTTAACGGCACGGAAATGCCCCCGGGCGGTGCTCCATCTTACATCGTATTAACGCGGTGTTAACAAAGCCAGCATACCATTTTCCTGTGCATTCGCTTCTGTACCGTGATATACTGTTTTTTACATCAACGGACGGCCGGGAATATTTCATCTGATGTATATCAGGGACCCGGTCCGGAACAGCGGCCTGACACGAGAAGAAGAAGAAATGAATACGAATAACAGACAACAAAATCATAACGAACAGGACGATCAGGAAAATCAGAGCGATCAGGATGATCAGGAGAATCAGAACAATCAGGATGATCAGGATGATCAGAACAATCAGGAGAATGAACGGGAGCACAACGCAGGCGGTACTTTAAAGGAAAGAATACAGCAGTGGATCGAACAGGAGTTTACTGCCGAAGGACCCGGCGGCGAAACGCCCTTCCAGCAGGAAATGCGCCATATGTCGTTCAGGGCATTCGTCCGTGGGCGCCATGCGTGGCATCATTTTTTCATCTTCCTTAAATGGATCGTAATAGCGCTGATGATGGGAGTAGTATGCGGCGTAGTCGGCGCCGCTTTCAGAAAATGCCTCGACTTTGCGGCCTCCTGGTCCGGAAGCGAGCCATGGACTATATACCTTCTGCCTGCGGCAGGACTTCTTATAGTTTTTTCCTACAGGATTCTGGGAATAACAAAGGATGAGGGCACCAACTCCATACTCCGCACCGCGCGGGGCGAGGACACATCGTCGCTGAGGGTTGCTCCGCTCATCTTTTTCGCAACTTTTCTGACACATTTCTGTCAGGGATCCGCCGGGCGCGAAGGCGCAGCCCTTCAGATCGGAGGAAGCATCGGTTCGTTCATCGGGAGAAAACTTAATTTCTCCAAATATGAACATCAGATGGCGGTGCTGTGCGGCATGAGTGCCTCCTTCTGCGCCTTGCTGGGAACCCCGCTCACCGCGGCTGTTTTCTCGATCGAAGTAGCAGGCGTCGGTACTGTGTTCTACGCCGGACTTGTGCCGTCGGTGCTCGCGTCCATGACAGCGATGATCACGGCGAAATATTTCGGTGTGACTCCTATGGTATTTGCCGCCGCGAAGGCGCAGGCGCAGGATCCGTTAATGTTCGGCAAAGTCATGATCATCTCGGTTATAATGGCTCTGATGAGTATAGTTTACTGTTTCGCCATGCACTCCTCGATGCGCATCTATGCCAGGATTTTTAAAAACCCGTACATCCGCGTCATCGCCGGAGGCGTCATCGTGATTCTGCTCACGCTGCTGTTCGGCAGCCGCAGATACAACGGCGTCGGAATGCCAGTAATCGCTGCCGCGCTTGCCGGAGAAGCGAGGCCGCAGGACTTCATACTCAAGCTGATCCTGACGGCCCTCACGCTCGGAGCCGGATACAAAGGCGGCGAGATAATACCGACGTTTTTCATCGGTGCTTCGCTGGGCTGCGTGCTAGCGCCGCTTCTCGGACTGGACCCGATGTTCGCCGCGGAAATAGGACTCATCGCTCTGTTCTGCGGATCGGTAAACTGCCCTATCTCGAGTATACTTATGAGTGTGGAGCTCTTCGGAGGATCCAACTTCGTGTTCTTCGGAACGGCTGCGGCTGTAAGCTACATGCTCAGCGGCTATTACAGCCTGTACAGCGGGCAGAAATTCATGAATTCAAAACTCATACCGATTCCTTTTGAGAGGACGGCAAAATAACAGAAAAGACATTAAAAGGAGGAGGGATCAATCGTGTCGTTTATAAAAGGCCCTGACGATCACAGCGGATACGGTGTAGCGTCCGACGGAACCTCGGCGACTCTCACCTCGGCAGCCGAGGATGGGGCTTCTGAAATAACAATTCCTGAATTCTGGGACGGAGTCCCTCTGAGAAAGATCTCATTCGGCGCGTTCAGGGGCAATCCCGATCTCGTGAAGGTAACGCTTCCCGACAGCGTCAAAACCATAGACAGCAATGCGTTCAGAGCGTGCCCGAACCTCGAGACGGTTATTCTTTCAAGAGGTCTCACGAATCTAGCTCCGAACTCGTTTTCACACAATAAAAACCTTCGGAGCGTCACCATTCCGAGCACAGTCATGTCATTCAACGCAAAGGCTTTCGAAAAGTGCCCGAAGCTTACGGAATTCAATGTTTACGACATGAAAAGCGAAAAACAGCTTCCGAAACGCTTCGTCGTGGCAGCTTTGAATGAAAGCAGACGCATAAGCTATATGAACGCGTCCATGATCTATTTCGATTCGTACAATATGCGCAAGTACGACGAAGGCTACAGCGTGCTCGCAGAATACGAAGACAGGTTCAACATCGCCGTGTACAGGCTCAAGAACCCGGAACAGCTCGACGATTTCATGAGACGCGAGTACGAAAACGAAATCTACCAGTCGATTCCGAGAATAATAAAAAACGATCAGGTCGACAAACTCACCGCTGCCGGAGATCTGGGCATAATAAAAGAAAAAAAATATCCCGAGTACTTCGAGATGGCCAGTGAGATTCAGGGTGACTGCATGGCATACCTGCTCCAGTACAAGGAAAACCATTTTTCGAAACATTCACTCGATTTCGATTTATAAAAAATGCGCCGTTGATGTATAACATCCCTGCTGGATGTCCAGTAAAGAGGGTACACATCACGGCGCTTTTCTTTTATATATTTTATTTTTCTCTTTCATTACGTATTCAGGTAATTTCTCAGGATCGTGTCGTCCACCAGCGTTATTATTACAGCGGCTTCAGCTCTTGTAAACGTATCCTGCGGGTAGAACTTGCCATCGCCGCGGCCTGCCAGGAAACCCCATCTCTTCAGATCCGTTATGTCATCTCTTGCCCACTCGTCCGCATCTTCTATATCGGAGAACGTGTCGGATGAATCTGACGTAGGATTGAACCCTTCGTATTCGATGAAATTATGAAGCATGACTGCCATCTGCTCACGCGATATGAGACCGGCAGGATCGTATCCTTCGACTCCGTCTGTTATGCCGGCGCTCACGGCCCACTCGTCGAACGGGTCGTACCAGTTTCCGGTCGTCGCAGGACTTATATTCTCGCCTGCAGCAAACGAAAGCATGGTTATGAACATAGCCTGCGTCGTGTCATCGTCCGGGCGGAAAGTTCCGTCTCCGTTGCCGTGCATGATATCGTTGTTTACCGCGAATCTGATGTATTTGTACGACCAGTCGTCTTCATTCAGATCTGCGAACAGCATCTTGATATAACTCGTGCTGAAATCGTCGGCCTTCAGCTGAAGATGTCCGTACGCGAAGAACTGCGGCGTATTGTCGAAATATGTATCAACAGCTTTGCCGCTTATGCCGCTGCCCTTGTAAAATACATTTCTCGAATTCCACGTCGTGTCTATCTCAATCCAGCGCCCGCGAAGATAAGCCTCCGTCCAGGCGTGATTCATGCCTGCATATCCTGCTGCCTTGTACTCGGACCATTCCTCGTCTGAATCGATGAGGCCGTATCCGACGCATGTTCTGGCAGGGATGCCCGCTGCTCTGAGCAGAGCGGTCGTAAGATTCGCGTAGCCTTCGCAGACGGCGTATCCGGTCTTC
The DNA here is from genome assembly GCA_050946535.1 of Anaerovoracaceae bacterium. Classification (GTDB taxonomy): domain Bacteria; phylum Bacillota; class Clostridia; order Peptostreptococcales; family Anaerovoracaceae; genus RUG708. The sequence goes on along the minus strand of JBMNUZ010000002.1, from coordinate 177,452 downwards.
AACGTGCTGAGTGCGTCTGAAGCAGGCTTTTCACTGCTGGACGACGTGTCCGGATCGTAATCCACATCGTAATAGATGTTCGACGAAACCCAGTCACAAATCGCTTCTGCCTTTGCATAAGCCCCGGTAATACCGGAGGTGATCTCGGATGCCTTCTGGACGATCCCGCTGTCCGTGCTCTGAACGTCAGACGAAGGTTTCAGATAGTAATAGAGAGCCTCGACAGAGGTGTCCTTATTGTTGTAATACTGCAGATACTGGTAGAGAACCGGCGACTGCCTGATCTCTGCCGCTCCATCGGATACTTTCACGATGAAACCCGATTTGCCTGAAACTATCTCGGTATATGACCTGTTGTCGGACGATTTCGAAATCTGCAGATAATATGTGCCGTCTTCGAGGTCTGACGTGCTGACTTCCGCCGTTCCGTGCGATACAGCCTGATTCGTCACGCTTTCAAGTTCTCCGTCGGAATTCATGAACGAAGTTCTGATATACTTGAAATCATCTCCCGTCGGAAGATCGAGTTCGATGGCGCTGCCGGAGCTGTTCTCCTCCGCTGTGATGCTTGTCGTAGAATTGTACGACGAAGCAACCTCTGCGGCAAACGTGTCCGGAGAGACCAGCATTAAAACCATCAGCACTGAGAGGATGCACGCTGCAGCAGAAATGAAAGGCCTCCGGGCTAAGGAACCATCACAATAATCTTTATTTTTCCTCTGGAAAATCAAAACGCATTACCTCCGGAAAACATGAGACATTATATTGATCGCAGCCTGCGCACTCGAAAAATTCCGGTGCTTCCTCCCTCGGCACGGTCGTGAAGCCATTGGCTCTGAAGAACTCCGGCGCTCTTGCCACCAGAAACACGCGTTCCGCTCCCCTTCTGCGGGCCTCGGCCAGCGCTGTCTTCAGAAGTCCTGTGCCGAGCATGCTGCCTCTGTGGTCCTTGTCTACTGCAATTCCGTCGATGATAAAATCTCCCTGTCTGTATGCCAGAGTCGTGGCTCCTGCGAAGTCGTCTCCGTCGTAGAGCTTCCAGCTCTTCACGGCCGACGTATCTGTCGGGTCGTCCTCTGAAATTTCAAGATCATTCCCGGCATAAAATCCGTTAAGTGAATCGTGGTCGTCGGTAGGTATTATTCTGATCATATTCAGTCCTCCCTGGTATGCCGCCGTCCGGCTCCCGGTCTGTTCCTCGTCCGCTGTGCCGCTCAATCGATTCCGGATGCTGATCCGGAAACTTCTGTTTCTTCCTGTTCTTTCTCTGTATCTTTTTCAGGCTCTGAAGCGGCTTCTTCCTCTTCTGCGGTATTTTCCGCATTCTCCGGTTTCATATCTTCCGGAGGAAAATCCTCTGCCACCGACAGAAGCGACTGCTCTGTAGCGCTCACATTTACCAGCAGGCGTTTCGGAACTATTTCTATATCCAGCGGGAACGGTTCTCCGAGCTCTCCGTCGACATCGGTGCTTATCTTCTCATTCGATTCTATCCTTATATATGAAGTCTGAAAGTACAATACGTTGTCGTTGTCAGGATGACGGCCGTGAAGCACGTCGAGCGCGAGCAGCGGCAGCTCCGAAAAGCGCGTCTCCTTGAATATGATGACATCGAAGAGTCCGTCGTTGATCGAGGACTGGACGCCGAGCTTTCTGAATCCGCCGGCGGAATTGCCGTTCAGAACCACCATGAAGAATATGTTCTCGGTGAACTGCCTCTTGTCTGTGGTAATCCTCACCTGTACAGGTTTAAGAGTGCGCAGCTCCGACAGGCCTTTCAGATAATAAGCCATGATTCCCAGAGCGTTTTTCATCGACTTATCCGTCTTCTGGCTTACATCTATAACTGAGCCTATGGCCGCCACGTTTACGAAATAACGGTTGTTGCATCTTCCGATGTCTGCTGCGACGTATTTATTTCCTGTGGCTATGTCGAGCATCCCGTCGATGTTATTCGGAATGCTGAAATAATAAGCATAATCATTAGCCGTGCCAGCCGGGAATATCGCGATCGGAAGAATGCATCCCGTTTTCATCATCGCGTTTACGACGATGTTTATCGTCCCGTCGCCTCCGGCGGCGATGATCTTCGTGAACTCGTCTTTGTTTATATCAGAGAGAAGCTCGACGATATCGACGCTTCCATCTGCCCTGACTGGTATCACGATTTTATTTTCCTTCTGAAATCTCTCTATTATCTTGTCGAGATTTATCTTGAACATGCCGTTGCCGGCACCAGGATTGTAAAACAGGAGAACCTTACGGCGTTCCTTGCCGTTGCTCTCTTCCTGATTCTCCCTGACTTCTATATCAGCTGCCATGTTACTGGTCTTCTCCTTCCTCCAACAGAGTTCTTACAGGACCCATGAGATAGAGGGATCCCGCCCAGACTATCGCGTCGTAGGCGCCCGCTGCTCTGACAGATGCATTAAAAGCATCAAGATAATTGTCGTATATTCCAAGAACGAATCCGCCGACTCTGCCGAACGCATCTGCGAGGTTGAACGCAGGCATTCCCCGTTCTACAGGAACCGAAGTGCAGATAATGTCGCAGTGAAGCTTGTTGAGTACCTTCGCCATCTTCTGATACTCTTTATCCTCAAGGATTCCTATACAGAGAAGGATGTTCTTGCCGTCGAGGACTTCGTGAAGCGTATAGGCCAGAGCTCTCGCACCCGCATAGTTGTGGGCCCCGTCGAGTATCACATAAGGATTCTCCTGAATGATTTCAAATCTCGCCGGCTGTTTCGCCTTCCCGAGTCCTGTTCTCAGCGCCTCGTCCGTGATATCTGCGCCCTCGCCCCGGAGGATTTCGATCCCGTAAATAGCACACAGGGCATTGTCGATCTGATGCATGCCGGCCATGCTGAGCTTGATATTTTCATATGAATGATGTACCCCGTCCATGTCGAAGCTGACGCTGAACGAATACCCCGAAATATCTTTCACAACATCTGTGACGACTGCTTCCGTGACATCGTAAAACGGCGCGCCGAGCTCTGCCGCTCTGTCGATGACTACCTTTCTGGCATCGTCATCCTTTACGAGAGCAGCCGCAGGAACACCCTGCTTGAAGATTCCAGCCTTGTTCGCCGCGATCTCCGGAAGAGTGTCTCCGAGAACTTCCATATGATCGTAATCTACGGATGTGATAATTGTGACCAGCGGCTTTTCCACGACATTTGTCGAGTCGCCGACGCCGCCGAGTCCCGTCTCGAGGACTGCAAAATCGGTCTTCTGGGCAGCAAAGTACATAAAGCCTATAGCCGTGACTATCTCGAACTCGGTCGGAGACTCCCCGCCTCCGGCCGTTATTTCCTGAGCTTTCTCATGGACGATCTCCGTGTATTTAACAAGGTCATCCTCGGAAATCTGCTCACCCGCGCATTGTATCCTCTCCGTGAATTTCTCGATGTACGGTGAGAAAAAGGCTCCGGTGCGGTATCCCGCCTCGTTTAAAATCGTATAAATATATTGGCACACAGATCCTTTGCCGTTCGTTCCTGCAACATGGATCACTTTCAGATCCTTTTCGGGATGGCCGAGTCTGTCGAGAAGTGCGTTCATTCTCTCAAGTCCCAGCTTCGAACCGAATTTAAGATAGGAATGTATCGTTTCTAAAGCCTGATCGTAATTCATTTTATTTTATCTTCTTTTCTATAACAGCCAGCCTGTCGGTCACCTTGGCCAGCATTTCCGTGTATTTAACCTGCTTGTCTCTTTCTCCCTGGATAACCTTTTCAGGAGCCTTGCTGATGAATCCCTGGTTCGCGAGCTTCTTTTCGACACGCGCAACCTCGCCTTCGAGCTTCTTCTGCTCCTTGAGCAGGCGTTCGTACTCAGCCTTGTAGTCAAGGAGTTCGTCCGTGTTGATGAATATCTCGGCTCCACTGATGACTCCTGACATGAAATCGCCCGACAGCTCGTCTCTGCTGCCGATGAACGAAATCTCCCTTACGCCGGCCTGGGTCCTGATGTGCCTCTCGCCTGCGCGGAGCTTGTCCTCCGTCTCGCCTTCGGCAAGTATTACTGCAGCCACCTTCTTGGACGGCGCCGTATCTGCCTCAGACCTGATATTTCTGATGACCCTGATCGCTTCCATAGCGGTTTCAATCTCGGCCTCCTCCTTCGGGAATGACCTCGCATCGCTGTATTCAGGCCATTTCTGTCTGATCAGGAATCCTTCAGGATTTCTCTCGTTCACTTCATTGCCGGTCCTCGGGAGAGCAGACCAGATCTCCTCTGTGATGAAAGGCATGAACGGGTGCAGGAGCTTCAGCAGCTCCTTGAGCTCCGCAGTGAGCACGATTCTTGCAGTCTTCTTGTCTTCATCGTCGTCTCCGTAAAGCCTGCTCTTGACGAATTCGATGTACCAGTCGCAGAAATTATTCCAGATAAGATCGTAGATCTTCTGCGATGCCAGCGCGAGCTCGAACTTCTCCATATTGCCTGTGATCTCGGACAGCGCGTTATTAACAGTGGAGATGATCCACTTGTCCTCGTCTTTGAGTTCGAGACCGGCTAAATCCGTATCACCGCATACCTCAGGGAGCAGTTCGCCGTCTTCGTCTGTAATGTTCATGAGCACGAATCTGGACGCGTTCCAGAGTTTGTTGGCGAAGTTTCTGGCAGAAATGAGCTTATCTTCGATAAATCTCATGTCGTTGCCCGGTGTGATGCCGTTCATGAGCATGAATCTGAGCGCGTCGGCGCCGTACTGGCTGATGACGTCGAGCGGATCGATGCCGTTGCCGAGCGACTTGCTCATCTTGCGTCCCTGTGCGTCGCGCACGAGTCCGTGAACGTAAACGTATCTGAACGGAATCTCGCCCATCGTCTCGATTCCGGAGAATACCATCCTTATTACCCAGAAGAATATGATGTCGTATCCTGTTACGAGCACATCCGTCGGGTAGAAATAATCCAGGTCCTCGTTTTCATCCGGCCAGCCGAGCGTGGAAAACGGCCAGAGTGCCGAGCTGAACCACGTATCGAGCACGTCCTCGTCCTGATGGAGATGTGTGCTCCCGCAATTAGGGCATTTTTCGGGTGCTGTCTCAGAAACGATGATCTCGCCGCAGTCATCGCAGTAATATGCAGGAATCCTGTGGCCCCACCAGAGCTGGCGTGAAATGCACCAATCGTGGATGTCGTCGAGCCAGTGCATGTAGATCTTGCTGAATCTCTCCGGAACGAGCTTGAGCTCGCCGCTTCTGACAGCTTCCACCGCCGGCTTCGCAAGATCTTCCATCTTGACGAACCACTGATCGGAGATCATAGGCTCGACCGCCGAGTGGCACCTGTAGCATTCGCCTACAGGAATGACCTTGTCCTCTGTCTTTACCAGATAACCAGCTTCGTCTATATCCTTAACAAGGGCTTTTCTGCACTCGTAACGGTCCATTCCTTCGTATTTTCCAGCGAGGCTGTTCATCGTGGCATCTTTGTTGAGGCACGACCACTTCGGCAGATTGTGCCTCTCTCCTACTTCGAAGTCGTTAGGATCGTGTGCAGGAGTGATCTTTACCGCGCCTGTTCCCTTTTCAGGATCAGGATAAGGATCTCCGATGATCTCTACCTCTCTGTTGACTACAGGCACGATGACTTTTTTGCCGATCATGTCCTTGTAGCGCGGATCGTCAGGTCTTACAGCAACCGCGCAGTCGCCGAACATAGTTTCCGGACGCGACGTCGCTACGACTATGCCTTCGCTTCCGTCGGCGCCAGGATATCTGATGTAGTAATATTTTGCGTTTACATCTCTGTGCTCTACTTCGGCATCTGAAAGAGAAGTCCCGCAGTGAGGGCACCAGTTTATCAGTCTGTTTCCTCTGTAAATGAGGCCCTTGTTGTAGAGATTTACGAACTGTCTGACCACTGCTCTGCTGCAGCCTTCGTCCATCGTGAATCTCTCGCGGCTCCAGTCGCACGAAGCTCCGAGTTTTCTGATCTGCTTAGTTATCGTGCTGCCGTATTCCTTTTTCCAGTCCCAGACACGTTTGAGGAATTCCTCTCTTCCGAGTTCTTCCTTTGTCTTGCCTTCTTCTTTCTTTATCTTGTTTACTACCTTAACTTCGGTTGCAATGCTCGCATGATCGCTTCCCGGAATCCACAGAGCGTTGTAGCCCTGCATTCTGCGCCATCTGATGAGCACATCCTGAAGAGTCTGGTCGAGAGCGTGGCCCATGTGCAGCTTTCCGGTGATATTCGGAGGCGGCATGACTATCGTAAAAGGTTTTCTGCTGTGGTCGCTGTCAGCCTTGAACGAGCCGCTCTGCTCCCATTCATCGTAAATCCGCTGTTCGAATTCCTGTGGATAGTAGGTTTTGGAAATCGTCTTTGACATGCTGAAATATTCTCCTAACTGGATTATTTTAACTTCTTATTATTTTTAATTTAACTATTTAATTTTACTCCTAATCGCAGTAACCGTCAAAATATTTGCGGTCTTAAGCGGGGCGCCTGCGGACGAGTAATTTTAACGCATATAAAAAGAAAGTCCGCTCGAGTCTTTCTCAACAGAATTGACCTGAACGGACCTTGCAGATATGGAGCTCCTGAACGGACTCGAACCGTTGACCTGCTCATTACGAATGAGCTGCTCTACCAACTGAGCCACAGAAGCGCGTCTGCGCATATCACAAATGAGATATTAACATCAGCTTAATGAAAAGTCAACAACTGTTAGCCTCTGCGGCGGAATAATTTCCTGCTCATTTTTTATATTTCTTACATATATATAAGTGATGCCCGTTTTGTTTCTCAATTATTTATTTATGCCAGTGCCATCATTTTATTTATGGTCAATGCCATCATGTTAATTAATACTTATGAAAATGCACTTTGCGGGAGGTGATAACAGACACCCGGAGCAGATAGGGATTTTTCTATACAATTTCGCATATTACATACGTATTTTCATATCATTTCATAATGTTTTATTAATTTTAGTTTTGTTTAATTAAATATTAATAGTATAACTAATAAGTTATTTTATTTGTTAATATATATTGCATTTTTATATAATATTTATCATTTATATTTATTTATCTCTTATGTTAAACTTTTTACAAAGCATACAGAAATTGCAGCGGCTGATGTTTTTCCAACTTCATCCGTTCTTTTCAAATATGCAGGCCCGCTGGTATTTATCTTTCTAGAATTTATCTGAGGAAAATAAAACTAGCGGACGGGACAATAATGCGATTTTTATCCTTATTATCCTCACTCTGTAGAATATACATATTGTTCTAACGTTTTATATAAAAGATAACAGCGTGGGTTTATACCCCGGAAGATCGCATCTTCGTTCAGTTTCCGGGTTATCAGCACATGCTTTTTTTAAGAAGGTATTTATTCTATGAATCTGGAACTCAGAAATGTTTCTGCCGGCTATGACGGAAATGCAATAATCAGAAACGTCAGTTGTTCGGTTAATTCGGGAGAAATCTGGTGTCTTCTCGGGCCGAACGGCGTCGGCAAGACGACCCTGTTCAAAACCATACTCGGACTGATTCCTCCGGTGAGCGGAAAAGTTCTGATGGACGGCGAGGACGTATCAAAATGGAGCAGCAGACAGCTTGCCGACAATATCGCCTACGTTTCTCAATTCCACAACCCTCCGTTCCCGTACAAGGTGAAAGATGTCGTGCTTCTCGGACGCGTGAGCCAGGCAGGATATTTCGGGAAAATTTCAGAACTGGACTACGAAATCGCTCAACAGGCAATTGAAGATATGGGCGTGGCACATCTGGCCGACATGCCTTATACGGAAATTTCAGGCGGCGAGCGCCAGCTGGTCATGATAGCGAGAGCCCTTACGCAGCAGCCTAAGTGGCTGATGATGGACGAGCCTACCGCGAGTCTCGACTACGGCAATATGATCAGGGTCATAAGCAGGATCATCGAACTGAAAGACCGCGGGTACGGCATCATCATGACTACGCATATGCCTGACCAGGCTTTTCTCTGCAACGCGAAGGTCGGGCTGCTCGAACGCGGCAGCGCCATGAAATTCGGTCCTGCGGACGAAATAATAACCGAAGAGAACATGAGGGAAGCATATGGAGTAAACGTCTCCGTAGCAGAGTTCTTCAATAAAAGCGGAAGACTCATGCGCATGTGCATCCCTGAAATAGGCGGAGAAATTCCAGATCAGCGTTCGGAAAAGACTGCTGGACAGTCAGACAACTTACTGGCAGAAAACAAACAAGCTGACTCCGGGAAAACTTCCGTACAAACAGACTCCGGCGTCCAGCCAGACGTTTCGGAATCCGGAAAGTCTGCTTCGAGTGCGGAAACTGCAGCCGGGCCATCAGGGCACGACGGCAGGCCGGACAATATGGACGAAGTCACGCACTCCGACATCGCAGCCGGACATACGGCTGCACAGGAAAGCGGATTCGTTTCAAAATCTTCAGAAACAAAAGACGCGCGGAAAAACAACGAACACAGTTCATCCGGAGGTGATCTCGTGCACAGACCTGAATTTAGATCCAAGAAGTCAAACCGCAATAAGCAGCGTGCGGATTCATCGCCTTCTGCAGAGGACCGCGATGCTATCAGGGCGCGTATTCTGAGCACTATAAACGGCAGTACCGAAAAAGCTCAGACGACACATACAGAAACCGCTTCAAGCGCTTCTGATGAACAGTCAGCCTGGAAAAAACGCCCGTATTCCGATGCAAGCAGTCAGCAAAATGCAGACGCATTCAGCGGTGCTGATTCCGGCGCATCTTCTGAGAGCCGCTGGAATCGAAAGAAAAATACACAAGATGAATCATCTGCTTCAGGTTCTGACTCAGAAGCAGGATTTTCGGGACGCAGACGGAGGCACGGTCCTAACGCACTTAAAGGAAAATAAGATGTATCCTGCGGACCTCATGATCGTCAACGGTCAGCAGTTTTTATAACAATTCATTGCCACTTTATTTCAATTATTGCCACTTTACTTCATTGAAATTTGTAACTTATTCCAAATATTTAAAAGGAGAGAGATTTATGAAATTTCCAAAGAAGATAGTGAGTCTGACAGTGGCAGCTGCCACCGCATTCTCGCTCTGCGCAGCGCCTGCATTCGCTGCGACGAGTTTTACCTACACGTATCCTGAAGAACCGATGGAGGTAAACAGCACGACGGGATCGGAAACCAGGTATCTTACTACTCTCGCTCAAAGAGCATCGGCTGAAATTCCTCTGATCCTCGGAATCAACATTGTAGGAGGTAATCTGCTGACAACCAGGACCGGCAGGGGAAGCGCATATGGTGCAAGGGACATAGGAGGCACCAATGTAAACGAGAGCCCCGATCCTTATCTGTGGAACTTCAATTACCTGTATCCTGAACAAGTTACGGCAATAGAAGATTTCGATCTTTCCAAACTTCCGAGGAGAGCAAACGCTGTAGATCTTCCTCAGAGCGAATACTTCCAGTATCTGGGCGACGATAACACGGGAGGAAACGGTTTGTATGACTCCGGCGGCGCAAACGAAGTATATATCGCTCCTATCGACGAACTCGGCGGAGTCGGATATTCTGCGGGGCTCAGAACAGATATCATGATAGGGTTCAACTCGGAACTCGTCGACCAGATAGACACCGTGCGCAGCTGGAAGTCAGGCGACGCATATTACCAGGAGGGCGACGAAAACTACAATCCTCTCATCGTCGACGTACAGACCGGTTCGGTAACTTCCCGAATGTATACCTGGGAAGAGATGGCAAAAGGCATCAACGCTTACCTGGAAGAACATCCTGACCTTACCGTCCGTTACGGAGATCCTGAGGTCATCGCGATCAATCTCCAGGAATTCTCTGCCGGCATTCCTTACTACATCGCGGCAAAGATAGCCGACGGAACGATTGAAAAGAAGACCATGGCTTACATCAGCCAGATCGACGGTGAAACACTCACCTGCGTCGATCCGAGATCGATCGGCAACGTATCCGCTGACGTTTACGGCGAAGTAAACAATTTTAACTTCATCAAAGGCGCTTATACTCTCGATCAGATCATGCAGCAGGGCGCTGACGTCCTAGTGCTCGGCGCGAGCGGCTACGGATATTCTGGCTCCGGCATTTCGAGCTCTGACGCCTCGGTAACTGCCAGCAAGCAGTCGCTGCTCAAAGACCTCGCAGATCTCGGCATCGAACCTGACAACATGCCGATCATCATGGATGCAAACACCAGAAACGTCAAGCTGGGAGCCAACGGATACAACTATTCGCCTATCACCGCCCTCTTCGTACCATACATACAGGCTTACGCATATATGGACGTGCTTGAAAACGTCGACGGCGGAGCAATAAATCCTGCGGCCATGGTCGAGTTCATGATCGACGAATTTGTACATGTAAAGGATTCGTCTGCAAAGGACGTGGCGCTCTACTACATCGGATCAAACTGGGATTCCGTCGATGAAGAATACGACCGCGTTCCTGATCTTTCGGACTACGTATACGACAAGTCGGCCATCGAAGACGCGATCCGCGAAGGCATCGAATATGCGAACAGCGGAGAAGCAGCTGCGAACAACAATACTCTGATAGCCGCATACCGCCAGACGGATACCGCATACCAGCTGATTACGGAGAATGCGACTACGACCAGGCCTTCCAGCGATCACGAATATATCACGATCGTTTCCGGCGGCACGACAGAGTATCTCGATCTCACAGAGCTTATTGCCTCAGAAGAGAGCGGCGATGACAGCACTCCGTATTCAGCTATCATCAAGTACTACAACTCCAGCTCATATGGATATGGCGACGATCTCCAGACGACTCTGCAGAACTACGCAGACACCATGTACGACCACGTATGGAGCCCTGACACGACATATCCTGGAACTTACGGATACGGACTGGCTTCCTCGGCTAACAAGAACCAGACTTCGGGATATCTCGATCCGTTTACGGACGTTCCTCTCGGAACTTGGTATACGGCTGCAGTCAGATACGCTTACAAGAACGACCTCATGACAGGCGTAAGCGATACTGAATTCGCACCGGACGCAAACCTCACGAGAGCACAGATAGTTCAGATCCTCTACAACCTCGAAAAGAACACCAACGATGATTTCACCACGGATGGAATCACCGAATCGTTCTCCGATGTAGACGACAGCGACTGGTTCTCGACGGCTGTCAAATGGGCATCGACGAACGGCGTCGTAAGCGGCGTTTCAGCCGATTCGTTCGCACCTGATCAGGTTTCCGACAGAGAGACGACTGCGACCATGCTCTACAACTACGCTAATTACAAGGAATACGACACCAGCGCTTCGGCTGACCTCAGCGGTTACACCGATGCTTCGTCGGTAGATTCGTGGGCTCTGACAGCTGTTAAATGGGCTAATGGAGCAGATCTGATAACCGGAACTTCTTCAACTGAAATCAGTCCTAAGACGGTCGCTACCAGAGCACAGATGGCTCAGATCATGAAGAACTTCACCGAGAGTATCGACGACTGAAGCCAGGTCATGAAATCTCTTCTGCTGACCGTTGATAATCATGATCCGGAAGCAATGGAAATACACTGACATGAACCCTGCAGGCCGCATGACTGTACCGGCCAGCAGTTTTCATAATAATTAGTTATCACTTCGCTTCATTGAAATTTTTATTCATCCCAATTAATAAAAGGAGAGAAAATTATGAAATTTTCAAAGAAGATCCTGAGTCTGACCGTGGCAGCCGCCACCGCATTCTCATTGTGCGCAGCGCCTGCATTCGCTGCCACGAGTTTTACCTACACGTATCCTGAAGAAACGATGGAGGTAAACAGCACGACGGGATCTGGAACAAGATATCTTACAACTCTTGCTCAGAGAGCATCGTCCGAAATTCCTCTTATACTGGGAATCAACATCGTCGGCGGCAACATTTTTGCCGGCGCCAGAGATCTCGGCGGTACCAACGTAAGTGAAAACCCTGATCCTTATCTGTGGAACTTCAACTATCTGTATCCTGTCGACGACGAATCATTCTCGATGACCGATCCAGCAGAGCTGACGAAAAGAGAAGGCGCTGTAGATCTGCCTCAGAGCGAATACTACGAGTATCTGGGCAACAATACCTCAGCAGGCAACGGTCTTTACAGATCCGGCGGTGCCAACGAGGTATATACCGATCCTGTTGACGAGCTCGGCGGAGTCGGATATTCCGTAGGGCTCAGAACAGATATCATGATAGGATTCAACTCTGAGCTCGTCGGCCAGATAGACACCGTCCGCGGCTGGAAGTCCGGAGACACCTATTACCAGGAAGGCGATGAAGACTACAATCCTCTCATCGTCGACGTTCAGACCGGTTCAGTAACTTCCCGTATGTACACATGGGAAGAGATGGCGAAGGGCATCAACGCCTACCTTGACGAACATCCGGACCTTACCGTCCGTTACGGAGATCCTGAAGTCATCGCCATCAATCTCCAGGAATTCGCTGCCGGCATCCCTTACTACATCGCATCAAAGATCGCCGACGGAACGATTGAAAAGAAGACCATGGCTTACATCAGCCAGATCGACGGCAGCACACTCACCTGCGTCGATCCGAGATCGCTCGGCAACGTATCCGCTGACGTCTACGGCGAAGTTAACAATTTCAACTTCATCAAGGGTACCTACACTCTCGACCAGATCATGCAGCAGGGCGCTGACGTCCTCGTACTCGGCGCAAGCGGCTACGGATATTCAGGCAGCGGAGGCGGCGGAAGCACCGATGCCTCGGTAACTGCCAGCAAGCAGCAGCTGCTCAAAGACCTCGCAGCTCTCGGCATCGAACCTGACAACATGCCTATCGTAATGGATTCGAGCACCAGAAGCGTCACGCTCGGTGGATGGAATGGATTCAACTATGCTCCGACAACTCCTCTCTTCGTACCATATATCCAGGCTTACGCATACATGGACGATCTTGAGAATGTCGACGGCGGAGCAATAAATCCTGCAGCTATGGTTCAGTTCATGATCGATGAATTTGCACATGTAAAGGATTCGTCGGCCAAGGACGTAGCGCTCTACAACATCGGTTCAAACTGGGACGCTGTAGATGAAGAATACGACCGCGTTCCTGACCTTTCAGACTACGTATATGACAAGTCGGCCATCGAAGACGCGATCCGCGAAGGAATCGAATATGCGAACAGCGGACAGGCAGCTGCTAACAACAATACTCTGATCGGCGCATACCGCCAGACAGATACCGCTTACAAGATGATCACCGAAGAGGCTACGACAACTCAGCCTCCAAGCGATCACGAATATATCACTATCGTCAACGCCGGCACGACCGAGTATGTCGATCTCACTGAACTCCTCGCTGCAGAAGAAAACGGCGATGACAGCACTCCGTATTCAGCTATCTTCGAATACTACAACTCCAGCTCATACGGATACGGCGACGATCTCCAGACGACTCTGCAGAACTACGCAGACACTATGTACGACCACGTTTGGAGTCCTGACACGACATATGCTGGAACCTACGGATACGGACTGGCTTCTTCTACTAACAAGAACGAGACTGCCAGCTATCTCGATCCGTTTACGGACGTTCCTCTCGGAACTTGGTATACGGCTGCAGTCAGATACGCTTACAAGAACGACCTTATGACTGGCGTAAGCGATACTGAATTCTCACCGAACACAAGCCTCACGAGAGCACAGATCGTTCAGATCCTCTACAACCTCGAGAAGAACACCAATGATGAATTCACCACGGATGGAAACACCGAATCGTTCTCCGATGTAGACGACAGCGACTGGTTCTCGACGGCTGTAAAATGGGCATCGACGAACGGCGTTGTAAGCGGTGTTTCAGCCGATTCGTTCGCGCCTGATCAGGTTTCCGACAGAGAGACGACTGCGACCATGCTCTACAACTACGCGACTTACAAGGAGTACGACACCAGCGCTTCGGCTGACCTCAGCGGCTACACCGATGCTTCGTCGATAGATTCATGGGCTCTTACAGCTGTTAAGTGGGCAAACGGTGCAGATCTGATAACCGGAACATCTGCTACTGAACTCAGTCCTAAGACGGTCGCTACCAGAGCACAGATGGCTCAGATCATGAAGAATTTCGTTGAGAATTTCGCAAGTAGCAGACGTTAAAAAATTTCATCTGCCGGCTGCTGTCCATATGATTGAAAAAACAATGCGGTCAGTCACGCATTGAAAAGACAGCAGACGAATGGACAAGCCGTCCGGCTGCAGGCGTATCGCGCGCCTGCGGCCGGACATCATTGAGATTACAAGGGAGCACCCAGATATGCCCCGTCTCCGGTACGGGACAAAACGGATACGAGTCATATCTGGATGTTTTTAAAGACAATTAAATTTATATTTGTCCGTTGGTGGTCTGGATTTTATCCACCATGCGGCACGACTTTTATCCGCTGGCGGCCTGGATTTTATCCGCCATGCGGACTGAATAACTTGATTGAGGGGATTTGAAATGTATTCAAGAAAGGCAATGGCAAAAAGATTGTTCTGTGTGCTTCTATGCTTCGCCATGCTCATCTCGTTTACAGGATGCAGATACAGCGATGTTCTTGAACAAATCATCTATGACCTGCAGAAGAGCCAGGAGATCGATACCGAGACATCGCTCAAGACGAACGAGAACAATACAGAAAACAAACAGGAAAACGACAAGCTGAACGCTCAGAAGACTTCTGACAATGCAAACAATCAGGACCAGGAGTCGCAGGAAAATCCTGTGAGCGGCGATCAGCAGAACAACACTTCAGCAGCGAACTCGAACTACGATTCCAGCGCTTCGGCATCCGGGACCGCCTCTGAAGGAACGCCGAGCAATGTAACCGGAACTGGTTCCGGCGCCACGGCATCTTCTTCGTCAAAAGAAGGCAATAACGGCACCGGTACAGGAGGAACCGGCGACAGCGGAACATCGTACGGAGACGGCGGTGCCGATTCTGCAAAGAACGTTGTCAACGATGATGGAACCACGGCCGACGTACCTACCAGCGTCAGCAAGATAGCCGCCACAGGTCAGGCTGCGCTCGCAGTATTGATCGTAAGCGGCGGAAAAGCACTCACTGCTACAGATGCTGTAACCATGTCCGAAGTCCAGTCGGCTAACGCTTACGGCGGACTTTCAGACACTCAGGTATACTGGAGCGACGGTTATTCACAGATATCCGACTCCGATTTCAGCACACTGTTAGCTTCTAAGCCAGACGCCGTCATCGAGACGAGCGGCAACGGCACGGTAACCGAGGCACAGGCCGAACAGCTGCAGGCCGCCGGCATCAGTTACCTCGCGATTCCTCAGATGACGAGCGTAGACAGTATCAAACAGGGCATCAACGCTATAGCAGAAATGCTGAAAGGATCGAGCTACGAAAGCGACGCAAGTGCAAACGCACAGGCATACTGCGACTGGCTCGACAACGCGTATAACACGATAACAAGCGCTACGTCGTCTCACGCCGGAACTACAAATGAAGAAACGGGAGAATCCACTTCGGGCACATACACACTGTATATCGACGGATGGGATTCGAACGCCACGTATGAAATCACGAATACAAGTCTCAGCGGACAGGGTATGGCTTACGCCAACAACGGCGCCGTCGAATCCACGGTCGGTATAAGGAATTTCCTCGCGTACGCCAACATCGTAGACACAGCCTCGCTGTACGGTATTTCGGCGCAGACTCTTTACGTATCTCCGCTGCTCCCTGACTTCAGCCAGCTGAACATCACCAACGGAATATACGGAGACAAATACTACAAGGGATCAAATAAGCTTCTCGAGCAGAACAACTACGGCCTCGGCAGCAAATACTTCCCGTACGTGATAGTACCTGATTCCTCGGTAAAGGCTGCCATCGAAGCCGACAGAGACAGAGGAAACGGTCTGTGGTCCGTTTATCCTCACATCAACACCGGAAACCAGAGCTTCAACTCAGACGGATTCCTCGACAATTCAGGCCAGATCGTCAGGACGCAGATCTCAGGCTCATACGAGGTACTCGTCAACCCGCACGGTCTCATGTCAGACTGGACTTCAGGCGGTCCTGAAGGAATACTCGAGTCGCTCTGGGCAGGCTGGAAATACTTTAACGCAATTTCGGAAGACGAATTGAGAACATACATCTCTGATTTCTACAGCACTTTCTACCAGATCAGCCTCAGCGCTGGTCAGATCGATCAGATACTCGCAGGAAACAACTAATGAATATTTTCAAACGCGGAAGAAATGACGAACCGGTTGAAAAACAGCGTATACGTGAAATAAGAGATGAGGAAGCCGAGGCGCAGACTTACGCTGCCGCCGAGGAGCAGCGCTTTTCCTTAAGTTCAGAAAAGCGCAAGGTAGCTGCCTGTGGCATAGCCATGGCAGCTGTCTTTCTGCTGTCGTTCTTTTTCGTGGGCGACCTCACCAACCATGATTTTTCACTGGCATGGTTCGGCCAGTACTCGATGAGACGTTTCAGCGACGTATTCGATCTCTTCACGGGGAACCATACGCAGAGCGGCATTCTTAACTTTCTGTGCATGTTCCTGACCGCACTTCTGTGCGGCATCGCTCTCGCCTCTTCAGGCGCAGCATTTCAGGCCGTCTTTCACAACCCGATGGCGAGCCCTACCATGCTCGGAGTCGAGTCAGGCGGAACGCTCGGAACAGCCATATACATAATGTTCTTCTCGACGCCTGCCATGTCGCAGCTGTTTCAGACCAGTTACGAAGGCTACGCCATGGAATATCAGACCATGAGCATACTTCAGAAATACGGACAGTATTTTGCTTCGTTCATCGGCTGCCTCGCCGTCGTCGCATTCATCCTCATAGTCACGAAGATCTCCGGGCACAACAGAGTACGCTCCATTCCCCTGCTCGTCGGAGGAGCCGTCTTCACGACCGGAGTCAACTCGGTGATCCAGGTCATCGAATATTATCAGGTAATCACTCACGAGAACACGATGCTCCTGGTTGAACTTCAGGAGCTTTCATCGGGTAAATACCATGGAATCTCGATACCGTCCATGCTCGTATTTTTTGCCATACCAGTGCTCGTAGGATTCGTGCTCCTGCTAATCTTCAGCAAGAGGCTGAACGTCATAGCACTGGGCGACGAAGAAGCGAAGCTCATGGGCATCAGCATCGAACGCGACAGGATACTGATACTCGTCTTCAGTACGCTCATGACCGCGGCAGTCGTCTCGTTCTGCGGCACGATCGGGTTCGTAGGCCTGATAGTTCCTCATCTGGCGCGGAACATCGTCGGAAGCGATTTCAGGCATCTCATCCCGGCGTCGGCATTCATCGGAGCTATCTTCATGATTCTTTCGTACGACATATCGTATATGTGCCGTCAGTTAATAGACACATCCGTAATCATAAATACCGTCGGAGGTGTCATTTTCTTGTACACAATGATCAAATACAGGAGGCAGGGCAATGCGGACTGGGCTTAGACACAATGCATCAGCTGGCACGGGCGCATCGGCGGCAGTGCTTCCCGACACGATCTATACCGAAGAGCTGAAGAAAAAGAGAAAAAAATACATACAGGCTGCCATCATTCTTTTGCTGCTCCTCCTGGCTTTTCTTTGCTTCAGGAGTACGAAGATCGCGTTCATGACGCCGTGGCAGACTCTTACGAACACCGCGGTGTTCATAAAGCTGCAGTTCGGAAAGCTGTTCAATCTGTCGTACTACGCCGACAGATACTCTATCATCACGTCTCACAAGTACTATCTTGAGACGGTGACGAGGCTGCAGGGCGGTCTCTCCGCGATTTGTATGGGCGCCGCGATGTCGGTTGCCGGAGCAGTTTTTCAGAGCGTTTTCAGAAACCCGATAGCCGTTCCGACTATGCTGGGCGTATCGAGCGGAATCAACATCGCTAACTTCATCCTCGTAATGCAGTACGGCGTATTAGCCACCACCATGACATTAGAACGCTTCGAATGGGGATACATAGCGAGTCTTGCGATACTCTTCATAGTCCTCGGCTTCAGCCGTCTGACCAGCAGAGGAAACGGCTTTTCAGTCGCCGACGTTCTGCTGATAGGTACCGTCCTGACGCGTATAATCACGCAGATACTCAATGCTATACAATCCACGTTCATGGACGACGCCGCATATCAGACACTGCAGGAAATGAACATGTACGGCGCAGGCATAGGCAATGCGCGCGGCTGGATTTTCCTGGCCGCCTCCATGATATTCGGCCTTGTCCCGATACTTCTCATGCGGAACAGCCTCAATATCGTCACATTCAGCGACGACGAATCGCGCGTTATGGGCCTCAACGCAGACGCAATGCGTGTGCTGGCGCTGATCTTCAGCACCATTCTCATCATCGCCGCACAGATATATCTCGGCGATGTCGGCATGCTCGCTCTGCTCGTTCCTCATATCTGCAGAACTATATACGGATCCAACACGCGCGATCTCATACTGGGCAGCATCATCGTAGGCGGGATCATGATGTTAGTATGCCGTTTCGTCGTTTCACTGATGATGTTCAACCAGTACCTCAGCGTTATTTCAGTAGGAATGATAATAAACGTGATCTCAATCCCACTCATGTTTTACATATTATTCTCAGAAAAGAAAGGATGGGAATAGCAATTGAAACTGACAGTGACCAAAAAACTGATCTTCTACTTTATCATCCTCGTCCTTTCTCTGGTGCCCGCAGTTTTCACAAACGGCATAGGAGGCTACCTGCCGTTTTTCGCACTCCTCCTCTGCGGAATTCTTTCGTTTGCGGAGCTGCTGGCAGTTAAGAACAAGATAAAGTTCGACACCTCATCAAGCGGAAATATGCTGACACGCGGCGACTCGGTTCCGTTCGATGTCGTGATAGAAAACGAAAGCTTTCTCCCGGTCGTAAGCATACAGGCTGATTTTTTCATCTCGGCCGCAGACGGAAGCGATCTTCACACTTACCCGCTAAATATCACTCTTCCGGCGCACCGCAAAAAGAAATTCTCACTCGACGCGGATTTCCCGCACATCGGAGAATACGAAGCAGGCTTCAGCCGCCTGGTCATACACGATCTTTTCGACAATTTCAGAGCCGTGAGTGCGGCTCACAAAACAGTTTCATTATTGATACAGCCGAACGTATACAGACTCGACCGGCTGCCTGTATCGACACAGAGCACCGTCGAGAGCAACCGCGTCTCTGCTTCATCGCCGCTGAGCGGAATGGAGTACTCAGGCGTCCGCGAATACGCATACGGCGATCCTATGAAACGCATACAGTGGAAACTCTCCGCACACGCCGGAGACCTCATGACGAAGATCATGGAAAGCTACACGAATACCGGTCTGACGATCATGATGGATTTCAGGGTACCTTTGAATTACAGCAGCGATGTACGTCACAGCATGCTCGACGGTATCGTGGAGTGCGCCGCAACGGTCGGCCAGTACGCTTCATCAAACGGACTCGACTATGTTCTCATGTACACCGGAAGCGGCGGAAATGCCAAGCAGTGTACGCCTGAGTCATTCCGCGAGCTGAGCAGCTGGATTCCGGAATTCACGCTCCAGACACGCGGCAAAGAATCTTTCTCAGATTTCATCATGGAAAGTTCGCGCGGGCTGAACCAGCAGAGCAATATCGTGTACTGCACCGCGGCGTTAACCGAAGATGCCGTTACATCTCTCATACAGCTCAGGACTTCCAGAAAAAACGTCATCGTTTACTATCTGATTCCGGAAAACGTTTATGACAACCAGCGCCAGGAACTTCTGGGACCAGCCAGACGGCTGCAGCATTCGCAGGTTCTGTGTATTTCAGGAAGCAACGCCCGGGAGATGATGAAGAAATGAATATGAATGCCGTAAAAAACTACTGGAAATACTACGCCTGGGAAGCTCTGCCGGCTCTGCTCATGTCGTTCACGCTGATCATCACTTTCGCACAGGGCTTCTACATTCCTGAGAGCGCGGCGAACAACATTCCGCTCGCCCTCGTCTTCAGCGCCTGTGTGCTCGCGTACTGCTTCGCCGGGAATTACAACAAGCGGACAATGCTGATATTTTCAGTGCTGTACGTGGTCATAACCGCACTTCTCCTGCTGCTGATGAGAGCAGGAGGCATAGATATCGTCGACGAAAGCGGCAGTGATACATCGATCTACATCTATTACATCGCCGCCTTCCTGATACCTGCGATAGTATTCGTTCTCACGCGCACACGTCCCGGGACAGCCGTCCTCTTTCTGGCCGGCATCTACCTCTACGGGCTCAACGCGTTCCTGAAATTCGATACGAAGCCGTGGTGCCTCGTAATCTTTGTCGTTTCAGCGATAATCCTTTATCTGCTGAGGCAGTACAGGATAATGGCAATAAAAAACAGGACGGTGGATCCTGAGTTCACGAATTTTGCAAAATCCACCGCGGCGACTGTTCTCGCAGGACTTCTTATCGGAATTCTGATCTTTGTGGCCGTGATAAGGCCTCTGGCCCCGCCGACAGCTGACCTCAAGCTGATCGAAAAATACATGAGCTATCAGGTTCTTGAAATGATCGGGATCACGCAGCAGTACAAGACTCCTGATCAGAACAGCCAGTCGAACAACACGAACGAACAGCAGCAGAACACGAATCAGCAGGAACAGAACGACGAACAGACGAACGATGATACTCAGGCAACCGAAGGCAACGAACTCGAACGTCCTGATTCCGGAGCGAGCCAGGATGAAACCCCGCTGAGTTCCATTTCATTCGAAAAACGGCTTTTATTCCTGATTATCATGATCATCGTGCTCGCTGTGGCTGCAGCAGTCTCCGCGTTCCTGATCAGGAGATACATGAGGAAGCGGAAGATGAAGGAGCTCGGCACCGGCACATACAAGGATCAGGTGATAAATACCTACCGCTACCTGCTGACGCGGTTTGCGAAGATCGGATTCAAACGGCCCGATCATTACACGGAAATCGAATACGCAGACAGCTGTTACAAGAGGCTCGGCCCGTATCTCAGGGGAGCTGCAGATATCGACGAAATCACCGATATGTATCTCGAAGCCCGCTACACCAAGGATGACGTACCTGCAGAGTCAGCATCAAAGATCTCGGGCGTCTACCCTGCTCTGCTGGAAAACTACCGGAGGCTGCACGGAAAACTGAGATATCTGTTGAAATACTTCTCACTGTAAAGAAGCAGATTAAAAATAAGACAAACAATATAACCGGAAAATATATATCAGAAAATAAAATCTGTCAGGAGGAAATATATGTCCAGATTCGGATTGGCTATCACGCCGCAGGAACTTAATATCGAACCATACATGGCACAGGATGAAACGGGGGCGGCTGCCGAAAGCGAGCCTGAAGAGACGACGGATCTCACAGAAGAAGAGATCCACAAGGCATATCAGCTCATAAGCAGCATAATGGACAACGTCGAAACGGCCATTATCGGAAAGAGGCAGGTTGTCGGCCTGGTTCTCGTAACGCTGCTTGCGCGCGGCCACGTACTGCTCGAAGACGTTCCGGGCGTGGGAAAGACAAGCCTGATTTACTCGATTGCCAGAAGCATCGACTGCGATTTCAAGAGAATCCAGTTTACGCCTGATCTGATGCCTTCAGATATTACTGGTTTTTCAATCTACAATCAGAAAACCGGAGAATTCGAATTCAGGCCAGGAGCTGTAATGAGCAATCTCGTGCTCGCCGACGAGACAAACAGAGCTTCTGCAAAGACTCAGGCCGCGCTCCTCGAAGCCATGGAAGAAAAACAGGTCACCGTCGATTCAGTGACCTACAAGATGGAAGAACCTTTTATGGTAATGGCTACGCAGAACCCTGTGGAATCGTTCGGCACCTACCCTCTGCCTGAAGCTCAGATCGACCGTTTCATGATGAAGCTCTCGATCGGCTATCCTTCACTTGCGGAAGAACAGAAGATCGTGCACATCGGTTCTCAGGCCAAGAACAAATTAGAGCCTGTAGTTTCAAAAGAACAGGTGCTCTGGCTCAGGGACATCGGCGACAGAGTCTGGGTCGACCCGGCTATAGAAAGATATATCGTCGAAATCGTAAATTCGACGAGACACAATTCTAAGATTCTTCTCGGCAGTTCGCCGAGAGGTTCTCTGGCGCTCTATGCCGCTTCAAAGGTATACGCGCTTTTCCAGGACCGCGGGTATGTCATTCCGGATGATATAAAATTCCTGGCTCCTTATGTGCTCGGACACAGGATCATGCTCACACACGAAGCCAAGACCGACGAGGTCGATCCTTTAAAACTCATAACAGAGACGGTCAACAGCATTGCCGCTCCGAAATAAAAAACGAATCTGACTTTAATGAAGGTCTCTGTCCGCAAAGTATTTCACGAGGAACGATCTCCTGTGAATCGGGCAGGGACCTGATTTGTCAAGTCCTTCATAATGAGCTTTTGTGCCGTAGCCTTTGTTCTTTTCAAACGCATATCCGGGATATTTTTCTGCATAATCTATCATCATGCGGTCACGGGTTACTTTCGCTATGATCGAGGCCGCGGCTACAGACACGCTTTTCGTATCTCCCTTTACTATTCCTATCTGCGGAATATCGAGGCCTTCTATCTCGAGGGCATCTATCAGTACGATGTCAGGGCGCCTTTCAAGGCCGCTGACAGCGTCTTTCATTGCTTCTTTGGTCGCATTGAGTATATTTATCCTGTCGATCGCTTCGTTGTCTCTGAGGCCGATATTGACCTCGACAGCGCATTCCATGATTTTATCGTACATTTCATCGCGGCGCTTCGCGGTCAGCTTTTTCGAGTCGTTGACACCGAGCAGGCTGAAATCCTTCGGAAGCACGACCGCAGCCGTGACTACCGGACCGGCAAGCGGACCGCGCCCTACTTCGTCCATTCCGGCTATGAGATTTATCGGGCGGCCTTCGTATCCGTTTTCATACAGGTTGTTTTCTATTTCGGTCATCCTTTTCAGGTCAGCCTTCATCTTTTCGATTCTTTCCTGCTTCGTCATCGGTCTGCCTTCTCCAGAGTAATTCTGCCTATCTTTCCTGCCCTGAACTCGTCGAGCACCGTGTTCGCCGTACGTTCGTAATCGATCCTGTTTCCTGAAAAAATAAATCCTCTCTTTCTCGCGATCTGTTCCATCGCCTCCAGACCGTCGCTGCTGATATCGCCGATCTTATATCTGGCGGCGAGAAGCCCGCTGTAATCTTCGAGGAGCACCTTTATCAGTTCGAGCGCGAGCGTCTCAACGTCCATTATTTCGTCTTTTATAGAACCGCAGAACGCAAGATTCAGACCCGTCTGCCTGTCTTCGAATTTCGGCCAGAGTATTCCCGGTGTATCGAGAAGCTGCATGCCGTTTTTGAGCGTAAGCCACTGCTTGCCCTTTGTAACGCCGGGTTTGTTGCCGACCTGTGCGCTCTTCCGGCCCGTGAGCCTGTTTATGAGCGACGATTTGCCTGCGTTAGGCACTCCCACTACCATCAGCCTCACCGGGCGTCTGCGAGCCGCTGACGCATCTCTCTGCTCCTGAAAATTCTGCAGCGCCTTGAATATTTTGTCGACGCCCTTTCCTGTGCGGCAGTCGGCCGCTATGACACGGAGCCCTTCTTTTTCGAGCTTTCCTGTCCACGCCTTGT
Source organism: Anaerovoracaceae bacterium (assembly GCA_050946535.1). GTDB lineage: Bacteria > Bacillota > Clostridia > Peptostreptococcales > Anaerovoracaceae > RUG708. The sequence goes on along the minus strand of JBMNUZ010000002.1, from coordinate 153,847 downwards.
TCTGCACCGGATCAGCCAGATCGGTCTTGCTCAGCACGAGTATCCTGGGTTTGCGCTCTGTCAGTTCAGCGAGCACTGGATTCCTGCTCGAAACGGGTATTCTGGCATCCGCCACTTCGATTACGGCGTCCACCATCTTGAGATTTGACGCTATGAGTTCGCGCGTCTTTTTCATATGCCCCGGGTACCAGTTGATGCTGCCCGGCTGTTCCTTCTTTTCGCTCTTCATTTTATCCCGCTTTTCTTATCCGGTTTATCCGTCAGGCATCAGAAAATGCCTGCATTTACGAGTAATAATATTGAAAAATCATACCATAATTCCGGCGGACCGGCAACTTTGCCAGACCAGGCTGAGCATTCCCGCTGAAGCGTCTCACAGCTTTCAGAGACCGTTCATGAGCATTATTAAAACTTGACTGTTTCAATTCTAACTATTACACTTTGTAATAGGATGAATAGAACATGATGCTGAGGAGGCTCTTCAGATGCTCTCCCCGGCTACAAAAAAGAAAGGAAACAGATATGCCTCAGAGATTTTTCAAATGCCACAAGTGCGGTAATATTTATGCCGTAGTAGAGGACAGCGGTTGTCGTGTTTCATGCTGCGGAAGTCCTATGGAGGAGATTATTCCGGGAGCAGTAGATGCTTCAGAAGAAAAACACGTTCCTGTAATCGAACAGGACGGCCAGAAGGTAACCATCAAGGTCGGATCTGCGGTTCACCCTATGACAAGCGAACACTACATCGAGTGGATTTCCATCGAAACAAAGGAAGGCAACCAGAGAAAAGTCCTCGAGCCTGAATCGGCGCCTGAAGCTTCATTCGTTCTTACGGATGACGACGAGCTTCTGGCCGCTTACGCATACTGCAATCTCCACGGACTCTGGAAGACCGAACGCTAAATAACAGAAATCAGGAACATTTTCAGCCGCGGGCGTAAAAACCCGCGGTATTTTTTATCTTGTCAAACTATATGCGGCTGTCATTCATTACAGATGTCATCCGCCTGTCTATCTATGATATAATTTCGGTGTGATTGAAAACAATTCCATGCGTCCGCTCCGCGGACGATGACGAAAGGATGTAAATACATGAGATCAAGTGATATAACCTCTGAAAAGCTGAAAAAAGCGCTCGAACACAGGCTGCCCAGGAAGGACACTTCTTCATCGGTGCTCGTTCCTCTCGTCGAAAGAAAATCAGGATGGGAAGTTCTTTTCGAAGAACGCTCCAACATAGTCAGCCAGCCCGGAGAAGTCTCATTTCCCGGAGGCCACCTCGAAGACGGCGAAAGATCGATCGATGCCGTACTCCGCGAAACATGCGAAGAGATAGGCGTTGCTCCCGGCGATATAGAGATTCTCGGCGAACTTCCGCGCGAGCGCATTCAGGGATTCAGGCTCGTAAAGCCGTTCGTGGGATCTATAAACCCTGAAGCATTTGAAAACATCAGAACGAGCAGAGAGGTAAATCAGGTCTTTACCGTTCCTATGTCGTTTCTGATGAATTCCGAACCTAAAGAATATTCATACAGGATGAGCATCGAAAAGGATCCGTCGCTTCCTACGGTGCTTCAGCGCCATCTCAGCGTCGAAGCGCCTTACGGCGTGACACTGTACTGGGAGTACAACGGTTTCGGAATCTGGGGACTCACCGCGAGGATTCTCAGGAACCTGATCCTGCTCACTGAAATGTACAAAGACTGAGGCAAGACGTCCCGTCCGGGGCCGGAGCGATTCATCTGCGATGCGTCTGCGATACGCTGCATCGCGATCTCCTCGCCGGATATATTTTGAGCATAAAAAAAACGCCGTTTCCGGCGCTTTTTTTATGTAATCTGTTTTAAATTACTAATTTTCTTTTCCTCCGTTCGCATCTCCGTCCGTTCCCTTGAAACGTTTCATGATCTCAGCGTATTTCGGGCCGAGCTTGTCGGCCATCGTGGCGGTACTCGTCTCTACTGTCGACTTCAGGACTCCGGTGACATTCTTCATTACTTTTTTATATTCCCCTGTCAAAACCATTTGTACAAGTTCGGCTGTCTTCTCGGCATCGTAAAGAGCCCTGTGAGCCGATTCGTCATCGAAGTCCAGGCCCGCCAGCTCGGCCGCATATTCGAGCGACATCTGACGCTTGATCTGAATTCCTGTCGCTTTGGGAAACATCACCTGAAAGTCGACCCAGTCCGTCATGTTTTCAGGAAATTCGACGTGCTTTTTCTCGCACTCGCACCGTATCTGATTCGGATCCGATGTGCTCCAGCTGTATATCCTCGCATGCTTTTCCGTGCCTATCCAGTCTGAAAAACTTTTTATCGCCTGGCTGTAGCTCACCGCATCCTCGACGTCCTCGGTGCAGATTCCCGTTAGGTGCTGTATGTTCTGCTCTATACAGTCGTTGTATTCCGGCTTCACGAGAATGCTGAATTCGCTTGTCTTCCTGCAGTCCGGGTCCTCCAGCTTGACCGCTCCTATCTCGATGATCTCGCTCTGGAGCATCTTTTCGTGTCTGCTGTGTTTTTGTTCCCGGTTTTTTTCCTTTACCTCCCGTGAAACGGGATTCATTTCAAAGTCCAGTACAACATGAACCACTTCCATCATCCCCTTGATTTATTTTCTGGTGAACCAACGTTCACTCCCATGCGCCTGAGTATCAGCGCGGCGAGCGTGCCGAGCAGGACGCCCGTAATCGTTCCTGAAATCATCAGCACAGGCAGATAGAGATATATCTCAGCCGTCTCCGTGATCAGAGCTGCCACTGTGATCTGGCCCAGATTATGAGATACTCCGCCGGCCGCGCTGATGCCTATCGGACTGAAGATGTCCGTCTTCATCAGGACGAGCATGACCGCAAAGCTCAGAAGGCCTCCGGCCAGACTGTAAAGCATCGCCGACACGCCTCCGAACATCAGCCCCGACAGAACTATTCTCGTCATATTGATCGCAAACGCGTATCCGGCTCCGAGGCTGTATAGTGCGATGAGCACGACCAGATTCGACAGCCCGAGCTTGATGCCTGGGATGCCTAGATTGATCGGCAGTATGCTTTCCACGTACGAAAAGATCATGGCGAGCGCCGTAAAGACTGCCGAAAGAGCCACGCGGTAAGCGGATGAATTTTTCACAGAGCCTCTAGCCCGCATCGGTCTCCTCCTCTCCGTCCGCGGAACTGTCAGCCGCCTGACCGTAATTTCCCGCGGCAGGCGAGCCTGAAACTGCATCCGGCGTCTCACTGTCACTGCCGTCTTCTCCTTCGACCGACACTATGACTTTGTTCGGCAGACAGATGATGGTCTCGTTCGATTCATCGATGCCGCCCGACGATTTGTACTGATTCATGCAGTATTTGTCGGGACAGCTCGCCTCAGACATATATGCCTTTCCATCCTTGATAGTCAGCTGATTGTGGCCCAGGCTCGTATCGATGTCTATGACCTGGTCTTTGCTGAGATCATAAGTTCCGTAGACCTTTCCGTCCGCCTGAACTCTCACCGTGGTTCCCCCGCTGCCCGCGTTCCACGCGTACCAGGCGGTAAAGACGCTGACGACTGCCAGCACGGCTATCAATATTATATCCGATTTTCTCAGGATGCCCTTCAAAACGTCTGTCTCCCTGAAAGCTCTATGCCGCAGATGCTTTTGTATCCGCAGTACCTGCATGCATCAAAATTGCCCGAAACCTTCGGATCCGCCGCTACACTTCCTTCTGTCAGCTCCGATGCCGCGTGGCTGAGTATTTCATCGACGTCGCTGATGAGTCTGTCGAATTCCTCTGATGAAAGCACGCGTCCTCTGCCTTTCGAAGACGCTTTGTACGTTTCGTGCCCGTCTTTGTCATTTCCGCGTCTTACCGGAATTACAAACGACTCGTCGCCTTCGCCGAGCATGCTGTCCATTGCTCTGATCACTCCGTGTCCGCCGTTGATTATTCCGTCCAGGCCGCTGTTTTTCACCGTGGAGTACGCTATATCCTCTTCGGACGCATCCGGCTGATCCGTTATATCGATGAGCTGTTCGTGAGCAGGAAAGTAGAACACGCCTGCAGGCCTTGCATTTTTTATCCCGCCCATCGCACCTTTGAGATAGATCATGAGCTGCAGCATGACTCCGTCCTTTACCTCAGCCAGGTTGAACTTGTCGCTGCCGGTCTTGTAGTCCACGACTCTCACGTATCTGTATCCGTCGTCCGTCTCGGGAACTATTTCATCGATCCTGTCTATCTTTCCTTCAAGACATACGGTTCTGCCGTTGTCGAGAGTTAGTGCCACCGCAGGAAATGCACTCCGCGATCCCCGCCTGAATTCCTTCTCGAAAAACACGTTCTTTATCCTGCCGCGTCTGACCTGAATGATCATGATCCAGACATTGATGAAAATAACATCTTTGATCCGCTCTCTTATATAGCGGCCATAGTCTGAATAACCGAACACGCCTTCTCTGTATGTTTCAGAGTATTCATCCACGTATCTTTCGACCGCGCTGCGGACGTCCTCTTCGGAAACACTGAGCCACAGCGATTTTCCGGGCTCTGCTTCAGGCATGCCATGCGCCGACAGATCTTTTGCCGCCCTCATGAAGCAGTAGTGGAACATATCGCCGACAGATCTGCTGTCTACGTCGAATTCCCTGTTTTCCGAAGGGTTCAGGCCGTATCTGACGAAGAACGAAAACGGGCATCTCGAGAAGTTCTCTATTCTGGACGCAGAAAGCGTTATGTATTTTCCGCCCTCGGTGCCGTAAAGTTCCCCGACCGTCCTGCTCCTGAGCCGTTCAGACGCTTTGCTGAAGAAGATTCCGTCTCTGATAGCCTCGTATGATCTGGTTCCTGTCATTACAAGAGAAGCAGCCTTCCACGCATCATCAGGCTCGATGCCGCTGTCGGCCGCTTTGCGCAGCGATGACGCAAGGTGAGGCGCCGTTCCGCCCGGCGTCTGTATCAGTCTCAGAGGATCGCCTGCCGAGATAAAGTCGGCGTGTACGACATCGCTGCCGTACTTTTCGATAATATCTGCTACGAATGTCGAAGGCCTGATTTCGCTGCCTGAAAGATCCTGAGAAGCGTAAGAAATCACGAGCAGCTCGCGCGCCCTCGAAGTATTTTTGTAAATATCGAGGTCCTGCTCCATGTTCCTTGCAGCATCCGTGCGTCCCACAGGCCTGAAGTTCTCTTCGATGGCACGCTTTTCAAGATCAGAGAAAATTCCTTCGGACTTGCCCTCTTCAGGAAGAACTCCGTCGTTTGCTCCGATTACAAACAGCGCTTTTATGTCACCCGTGCGTGTCCTCTGCATGTTGCCGAGGATGACATTGTCGCCTGTCGCTGGAATCAGCCCGATCTCGACCTGGCTGAGTCCCTCGCGGAACATCTCGCTGTATTCGCCGGCGTCCAGCTCTTCGTCTCCCGAAGCTTCGACCATCTGATCCATTATACCGATTATTATCTTCCACATCTGCAGCAGCGACTCGGCGCTCTCGTGAAGTCCTCTGTTTTCGAGGTCTTCTGACGCTCTCTGTATCTTGTCTGGCATGCCTGCCCTGTCTCTCAGGAATATATAAAGAGCCTCCGTCTTTTCCTTTACGGTCGCTTTGTCTTTAAAGAGCTCTTCGAACGATGTGATGAAATCGGAAACCTCCCTGCGCATCCTGTTGATTTCGGCCAGTCCTTCAGCGCCTTCCTCATCTATACCGTATTTGAACTCTTTCTTCCATCTGCCGCTCTTTATACGGTATCTGCGGCAGTACATCTCAAGCCTGCTGCAGTCTGCATCATCAATCGGCCCGAAACCGGTTTTGAGCATTCTGAAGACGTCGTCGAACTGTCTTCCGTCCGCCGCGCAGTCGATAAGCGCGCAGATGAATTCCGCCGCAGGCTCCTGCATGACTGATCTTCTGCTGTCAAAGAAAACAGGTATGCCGTAGCGGCTGAATATTCTTGCAGTCAGAGGGCCTCTTACTTCCATGTCGTTGCAGATGACGGCGATATCGCGGTACCTGAGTCCTCTGTCCCTTACGAGTCCGGCTATTATCGATGCTGTCGTCTCGGCTTCAGAGTAGTAATCGCCTGCCGCGATGACGCTCACGCGCGGTTCTCTTTTATCGAGATATCTCTCCGGCACGTGATGCTCCCCGAATTCCACCGAGCGCTCTGCGCACAATGAACCTACTGCGCCTGACATTCGGCGGAACATATCGAATTCAGGCTTGTTCTCCTTCTCGCCCGTAAAGACTATGTTCACTTCCGGAGCATTCTCTGCCGCCGCGATGATCAGCTCGAGCATGGCCGGAGCCATGTACTCGAAGCCGTACACCCAGAGCACAGTATCTTTTATCCGGCCGAATTTCGCCATTCTCTGAGCCGCGGCTCTCTGGAGGTCATCGTTGTCATTATATCTGCCGGCTGTCTTCTCCTGGTAAGCCTGATAGATGTCGGCGGTCTGGCTCAGCTTCTTCCCGAGAACGCTGTCTCCGAATCTTTCGGACATCACACGCATCTCGCCGGGCGAAACGCCATACTGCTTCAGCTCGGAGATTTCGTCGTTGAGCATCTCTGAAAACGACGTCCTTACCGCACGGCTTCCTCTGATGTACTCTGAAAAGACTCCGTCGGAACCAGATTTTCTTATTATTCCCGAAAGCAGCATATATCTGCCGTATTTCGTAATCGGAACGCCTGCCGGACTTCCTGCCGTCCCGAGTATTTTCCGAGTAAATCCGGACCGGCTCATCACTTCCAGATTGAGGAGCGTGTCGGCCCTCATGATTCTGAGCGCATCTCTCTCGGCCTGGAGCGTAAACTGATCCGGTACCATTACTATCACCGGCTCCGGCATGCGCTCTGCCGCCTTTTCGAACATGAACCGCTCCAGATCGAAGTCTGCGGAGCCGTAATACACATTAAGCATCTCTAATATCCCGCTTCGCGGATAGCCCTTGCGAGCTGATCGCCGCACGACGTCGGTTTGAATCCGCATCTGAGCCCGCCGAGCAGATCAGCTACGTCAGAGGCTTTTTTGCCTTCTGCAAGCAGGCCGACCGCTTTCAGATTTCCGTCGCATCCGCCGAGATACTTAATGTTGTGTATCAAGCCTTCGTCATCGATGTCGAATTCGAGCTGTACAGAACACGTACCGCTCGTATTGTAAACCTTATGCATATCATTCACCTCTGCGCACCGCGCAAAAATCATTCTATATCCAAAAAGACGGGAAAGCAGCCGTAAGGCTGTCAAAGTTCCCGTCTTCCATCCATTGCCTTTGAAAGTGTAACCTCATCTGTATATTCAAGATCGCCCCCGACGGGTACACCGTGGGCGATCCTCGTAACCTTTATCCCTGACGGTTTGATGAGCCTCGCCGCATACATCGCCGTGGCTTCGCCCTCGATAGTCGGATTGGTTGCGAGTATAACCTCTTTGACATCGCTGTTCTGAAGCCTGATAATCAGCTGTTTCAGATTGATGTCGTCCGGCCCTATGCCGTCCATCGGTGAAATCGCTCCGTGAAGGACGTGATACAGTCCCTTGTATTCTCTCGTCCTCTCTAAAGCGGCGACGTCCTTCGCCTGCTCCACAACACAGATTGTCGTTCTGTCCCTCGACTCGTCGGAACAGATCGAGCACGGATCCTTGTCTGTCAGGTTCCCGCATACCGAACAGTATTTCATCTTCGATTTGGCTTCTGTTATCGCTCCTGCGAGCTCTGACGCCTTTTCATCCGGCATTGAAAGTATGTAGAACGCCAGGCGCTGTGCTGTCTTGCCGCCTATACCCGGCAGGCCCGAAAGCTGCTTCACCAGCTTGTCAAACGGAGCTGGAAATCTGTAGCTCATTCCGGTCCTCCGTTAAAGACCCGGTATATTGATGCCGCCGGTTACCTTGGACATCTCGGTTTCGCTGTACTCCGCGATCTCTCTGAGCGCTTCGTTGACCGCGGTCATGATGAGGTCCTCGAGCATCTCCACGTCGTCCGGATCCACGGCCTCAGGCTGGATTTTGACTTCGAGCAGTTCTCTCTTTCCGTTGACTTTAACGGTTACGGCTCCGCCGCCTGACGACGCCTCGACCTCTTTCTGCTCGATCTCCTCCTGAGTCTTTTCCATCATAGCCTGCACAGCCTGCATCTGCTGGATCTGTGCCTGCATATTGCCCTGTCTCTGGCGCGGACGCTTGCCCGCTTTCATTCCTTTACCCATTTCTGATTCTCCTTGTTTATCAATTTATATCCACCGGACAGTCGAAAAAAGCGTTCAGTTCCTGTCTTTTTTCTTCGTCAGTGTTTTTTTTGTCTCTGGCTTCTTCCGGAACGATGCTGATCGAAAAATGTCTTCCGGTCTGTCTTTCTATCGTCTGCTCGATCAGGCCGCGGTTCTTTTGTACAAGTTCGATGATTTTCTGATCATTCTCGTTACAGCTTACATTTATTGTACCGTCTTTTTCGCTTACGAATTGAGTTTTTCTCTCCGCTGTAAAAAACATATTTGATTTTTGCTTATTACCAGTCGTTTCGAGGGCTTTTTTCCAATCCGCGTCCGTAAACGCAATTTCTTTGCTCGTATCGGCAGGCTGCTCACCCGCAGTGGCAGGCTGTTCCGGCGGATTCTGCCGAGGCGCACCGGTCTGTGCTCTCTGATTCTGATCTCCGTAAGGCGCCTCATAGCCGAGCTGTCTGTCAGCGCCGTTCATAGCGCCGCCGCGTTCGGCGCCGCTCTGGCGGCCGTCACTGGCTGCATATCCGCCTGCCCGTTCTGCTGCGCCTGTATCTGCTCCTCCAGGATCGGGCTGCATACCGGATTCTTCTGCTCCGGTGGCATCACCGTGTCTTGAATCCCCGTGCGGCACTGCTACGGCATCTGCCTGACCTCCGTCCGCCCTGTTTTCGTTCCGGGCTTCATAGTTCTGGTACGTCTGTCTTTGAGGAGCCTGCGCGCTTTGTACGGCCGAGCCTGCCGAGCCTGCGAGGTTCTGTGCGCGGTTTTGTGCGCGGTTCTGAATTCCGCCGCGGTCTTGCGGCCTCCCTGAAGATTCCTGGTTTCTGCGGCTGTCCGGGGCTGCTGTGCCGCCTCCTTGCCGCCCGTCCAGACGGTTTCCATTATCTTCTTCAGGTTCGCAGAGTTTTACTATGCTCATCTCGAGCATCACTCTCGGGCGCGATGACCATCTCGTCTGAGAGATCGTGCCTGTGATCTCGGTGATCGCTCTGGACAGGAAATCCCTGCTGATCCTGTGCGCCTGATCGATCAGACGCGCCGCGTTTTCATCAGACATGTTGAGCATGCTTCCCGGGTTGTCGACGTACTTCGCCAGGAGCAGATTTCTGAAATGTTCGAGCCACTCCTTCATGAACGAACGCACGTCGGCGCCAGTATTTATTATATCATTGAGCAGCAGGAGAGCGCCCGATGTATCACAATCTATCACGCGGTCTGTAAGCTGGAGAAGCGATTCCTCGCCTGCCGTTCCGAGCACAGCTGCCGCGTCATCCCGCCGCAGCGGCTCGCCCGGGCAAATGCACTGTTCGAGTATGCTCAGACTGTCTCTCACCGAACCGTCTGCATTCACAGCAATGAGCGCGAGCGCTCCGTCCTCCGCTTCTATTCCCTTTATATCGCATATGCGCCTCATATTGTCCATGAGGGCTTTTTCGGAAACGCGCCTGAAATCGAGCCTCATGCACCTCGAAAGGATCGTTGCCGGAACTTTCTGAGGCTCCGTCGTCGCGAGTATGAAGACGACGTATTCCGGCGGTTCCTCCAGTGTTTTTAACAGCGCATTGAAGGCACCCTGCGAGAGCATGTGGACCTCGTCGATGATATATACTTTGTATTTCCCGACAGCAGGCGCATACATGACACTGTCCGTGAGCTCCCTTATATTGTCCACGCCGTTGTTCGACGCCGCGTCTATTTCTATGACATCTATGAAAGAGCCGTCGGCTATCGCCCTGCAGCTGCTGCACTCCCCACACGGCTTTTCGCCTTCACCCGTGCAGTTAAGCGCCTTTGCGAGGATACGTGCCGTAGTCGTCTTTCCTGTGCCGCGCGTACCGCTGAAGAGATATGCGTGGCTGGTATTGCCCGACGCTATCTGGCTTTTCAGTATTCTGACTATATGCGGCTGTCCGATCAGTTCATCGAACGTCGACGGCCTGAATTCTCTGTATAGAGCTTTATGCATGCTTCGCCTCCATGATTGCTGCGGCATATACTGCAGTAGTTTAAAAGCCGTATAGAAAAAAATTGCCCTTTAAAGGCTCTACCGGATAAACACCAGGCTTAACTGCGGCACATAAGAAACACTGCTTATCGCTGCTTCCTTCCGGACCTGACGAGGTTCACAGGTTCTTATTGCGCAGGACCCGACGCCATCCGATAAAGCCATCAAAGGACAACTGCATCGTATATTATATAAAATGCCTGTCCCTGCGTCAACTGAATTTTAATCGTAAATGCGGCTGCTGTCTACTCGCCGTCGCCGCCGTAGAGAGCCTTGATAAGCTCGTCTCTGCCAGGCGGATCTATCTTCATTCCCTGTTCTTCCGGGACTATCCTTCCTATCACGGTGTAGTCGATTCCTTCCTCCGAGAACGATTTCTCGAGCTCTTCCATGACGTCTGCTTCGGCTATTATCAGCATGCAGCCGCTTGAAATCAGCCTGTACGGATCGAGTCCGTAGTGGCTGCATATTTTCGCCGTCACGGGTCTCACCGGAATCTTTTCGAAATCGATATCGGCTCCGACTCCGCCTATGTGCGTGATCTCCCAGACGGCGCCTGCGATGCCGCCTTCTGTAACGTCATGCATGGGACCTGCACCGGCTCTGCCTGCAAGAACGCCTTCGCGCACTACACTCGTTTCGTTCAGATACGACTGCGCCTCTGCGATCTCTTCGCTGCTGAGGAACTTTCTGCATTCATCCTCGCGGTCGGATGCGATTATGCCGCTTCCCTCAAGGCCTACTGCCTTGGTCATGATGATGTAGTCGCCCGGAGCGGCAGTCCTGTAAACTCCTTCCGAAACCGGCTGGCGTGCCACGGCGGTCGCCGAGATGACAGGGGCTTTTACGACGGGAGTGACTTCCGTATGGCCGCCTATGATCTGCACTTGATTGCGCTCCGCCTCGACGGCTGCATCCTGCATTATCCTCTCCATCTCCTCTTCGGTTATCTCCGGCGGGAGCATGACAGTCAGCATGATGCCGAGAGGCTGGCAGCCGTTAGATGCGATGTCGTTGCATGAAATGTTGACGGCCAGCCTTCCTATATCTTTTACCGAGGCAGTGATCGGGTCTGTTGACATGACACAGTTGTAATCACCGAAGTCGATTACCGCGCAGTCCTCTCCGACCGCCGGACTGACTTTCACCTCTTCGCGTTTGTATCTTATCTTGTTCAGTACAAGCCTCTCCAACGTATCATTGTCAAGCTTTCCGGTTCTCATTTTTCCTCTTTCTCCAGATATGCGGAATGATCGATTTCCGCAATAAATTCGCATTAAATTCTCTGAGCTTCCTGCCCTGATATCAGCTCTCTGATATCAGTCTTCTGAGCTCGTCTTCGTCGATTATCTCGGTACCGAGCTGCTGAGCCTTCGTCAGCTTGCTGCCGGCATCGGCGCCTGCCAGAAGATAATCCGTCTTCTTCGAGACGCTTCCGGTGACTTTTCCGCCGTTCGCTTCTATGAGCGCCTTGGCTTCGTTTCTCGTCATCGTAGGAAGAGTTCCTGTAATAACGATGGTCCTGCCGGTAAATACACCTTCTGCAGGCCCTGAGCTGCTCTCAGCCATCTTCATGTTGACGCCCCGGCCCGCGAGTCTGTCGAGAAGCTCTCTGTTTTCTCCGCTGCTGAAGAAAGCCATCACGGCCTCCGCGGTAATGTCTCCGATATCAGGCACGGAGACGAGCTCGTCCTTACCAGCGTTTTCAAGGCTTTCAACAGTCTTGAAATGAAGCATGAGCGTCCTCGCGGCCGTCTTTCCCACTCCCGGTATTCCGAGTCCGGTGACGAGCCTGTCCGGTTCGTTATTCTTGCTGCCTTCTATAGCGTTCAGCAGATTGTCCGTTCCTTTTTCGCGGCCGGCGATTCCGCTTGAGATGAGCTCATCGCGTTTTTCATGAAGATCATATATGTCTGAAATATTGTGAATGTATCCTGCTCCGAGAAGCGCGGATGCAATCTTCTCGCCGAATCCTCTTATATCCATGGCATCTCTGCTCGCGAAGTTGATGATTCTGCGCTCGAGCTGTGCCGGGCACGCGCTGCCCGTGCATTTCATGTCGGCAGTGCCGCTTTCCCTGACCACAGGTGCTCCACATACCGGGCACCTGTCAGGTATTCTGAACCTGACGGTTCCTTCAGGCCGCTTTTCCTTTACTACCGAACGGATTTTGGGAATGATTTCTCCCGATTTGTAAACCCTGACGGTGTCTCCGATTCCTACATCCAGATCGTCTATATAATCCTGATTGTGGAGTGTGGCACGCGAGACGTTTGTGCCGCAGAGTCTTATCGTGTCGAAGACCGCAGTAGGCGTGACGCGTCCGGTGCGTCCGACCGAAAGCTCGATATCGCGGATGACCGTCTCTTTTTCCTCAGGCGGATATTTGTAGGCTATCAGGAAGCCGCCGTTTTTGGCGCTGTCGGGACATTTTTTCCTGTCCTCGAGGTTGTTGATCTTTACTACCGCGCCGTCGATGTCATACGCCAGCTCGTCGCGCATGTCGCCTATTTTTTCGATCGCATCCCATACCTCATCGGCCGTCCTGCACACGAAATATTTTTCGATCGTCTTCACGCCGCGCTCCTGCAGGAACTTGTAGACATCCGTGTGATTGACGAAGCTCATGCCTCTTACGTCCTGCAGATTGAATATGAACATCGAAAGCCCGCGCGCTTTTGTAATGGCCGGATCGAGCTGTCTGAGTGTTCCTGCTGCGCAGTTTCTCGGATTTGCGAAGAGAGGTTTTCCTTCGAGCTCCTGCAGCTCGTTTACGCGGTCGAACGCCTTCTTCTCCATGTAGACTTCGCCTCTGAGCTCGAGATATTCGGGAGCATCGTCTATATGCTGCTTCACATCTTTAATGACGCGTGCGTTGGCAGTAACGTCCTCGCCCTGTATTCTTCCGTCGCCTCTCGTGACAGCGGTCGTGAGTTCTCCGTAGTCGTACCACAAAGACATCGAAAGCCCGTCGATCTTCGTCTCGACAACGAACTCCGTTTCAGATCCGAGTTTTTCCCTCATGCTGTTTACGAAGTCATCGACCTCTGCTCTGGAGAAAACGTCCTGTATTGAAAGCATAGGCTTTCGGTGCTTAATGAGGACGCCCGCTTTTCTTCTCGCCCTGCCTCCGACGTGTTTGGTAGGCGAATCGGGCGACGCAAGCTCCGGATATTCGGCCTCGAGAGCTCTCATTTCAAGCGAGAGCTCGTCATATTCCCTGTCGGTGATTTCCGGTGAGTCATCCTCGAAGTACTTTTTATTGTGATACCTCAGGAGCTTGTCGAGCTCCTTCATTCTCTTTTCTGCCTGTTCCTTGTTCATTTCTTTCCCTTGCGGTATTTCCAATGCGGATATCCGCCCGCTTCACCACGTGCATTCAGCACTTTGTTCAAATAACTGTTCGGCGCATCACGAAGCGGACAGATGATTCTGCCGTAAACCTGATGCGATAACAATATTCCTCCATTTTTGCTATTCCTGCAATTCCTGCGGCGCTTGTCCGATTATCTCAAGAGGAGCGATTCCTGCTGCCAGCTTCTTGATTCCCGCGCTGTCGAACGCAACCTTGACGACCGAATCGGTAACGGCCAGAATCGTCCCGTCCCCGAACTTCTTGTGGTGAACCTGCATTCCCGGCAGATATTTCCCGGCCGCCGACGATTTGCGCCTCTTGATATCGTTGTTTTTCTTTTTGATCTTATTGGCTTGTTCTCTGATAGGGTCGAACGAAAACGGCCGGTTGGATGCGCTGTAATGAACGTCTGACTTGTATCCGTCGGTTCTCGTATCGATCGAACCGGCTCCTACTTCGTCCGAATCCTGATCGAGCAGCGACTGGTCCAGTTCCGAAAGAAACTGCGATTCCATCGTGTAATCGGTTCGTCCGTACAGAGTCCTCGTCTTCGCGCTGGTCATGTATAACTTCTGCTTCGCCCTCGTAATGCCTACGTAACAGAGACGGCGCTCTTCGGACACGCCTTCCTCGGAATCCATAGCCCTGTAGCCCGGGAACAGTCCGTCCTCCAGACCCGCTATGAATACTATCGGGAACTCGAGACCCTTGGCGCTGTGAAGCGTCATGAGCACCACCTTGTCTGAAGACGATTCATCGTCTGTTTTTTCAACCTCGGCGTCGAGTGTTATATTCTCGAGAAAGTCAGTAAGCGTCATCCCGGGATCTGCAGCCTCGCGCTCTCCGATTGCGGATTTGAACTCCATCAGATTCTCTAACCTGCTCTGAGCTTCTTCGCTGTCGTCGGATTCCAGAGCATTCAGATATCCGCTTCCTGCGAGAAGTCTGTCGTATATGTCCTCGATACTTGCGTCGTTCATCGCCGCCCTGCATTCGGCGATCAGGCTTACAAATCCTCTGACAGAGGAAGCAGCTTTTGAAGAAAGTCCGCTGACCACCGTCTCATCAGTCATGAGTCTGAGTATGCTGATATCCCTCTGCTGCGCGAGGACTCCGAGTTTATCCATTGTATGAGGGCCTATGCCGCGCTTCGGCACGTTGATAACTCTGGTAAGCGCGATGTCGTCGTCAGGATTTACCACAAGACGCATGTACGCGGTCATGTCCTTTATTTCCTTGCGGTCGTAGAATCTCAGGCTTCCTCTCAGCACATACGGTATACCTTTCATCGCGAAGGTTTCCTCGAAAGTTCTCGACTGGGCGTTCGTCCTGTAGAGAATTGCAAAATCTTCGTATCTGCGTCCCTCTTCGAACGTGAGGCGCGAGATCTCATCTGCAATAAATGCCGCCTCAGCCCTCTCGTTTTCGAGCCTTTTATATGTGATCCGGCTGCCGTCGTCGGCCGTTGTCCAGAGCTTCTTGTCCTTGCGCTGCTTGTTGTGTGAAATCACGCTGTGCGCTGCCTTCAGGATATTTCCGGCCGAGCGGTAGTTCTGCTCTAGTTTTATAACGCGCGCACCTGGAAAATCCTTCTCGAATGAAAGGATATTCTGGATATCTGCTCCGCGCCATTCATATATACACTGGTCGTCGTCGCCTACCACGCAGATGTTCCGTCTGTCTCCTGCGAGCGCCTTTACGAGCTTGTACTGCATGGCATTCGTATCCTGGTACTCGTCCACCATTATGTAATGGAAACGTTCGCGGTACTTCGCCAGCACTTCCGGATGCTCGTCGAACATCTTTACGACGCGCCATATCATGTCGTCGAAATCGACGGCGTTGTTTTTCATCAGCTTCGTCTCGTACCTGGCATATAGATTCGCAATCGTGCGCTCCTTGTACGAGCTGGCTTCGGCTGCGTACGCTGCGCTGTCCATGCCCTTTTCCTTCGCCTTGCTTATGCGGCTGAGGACTATCTTCGGAGTGTAAACCTTGTCGTCGGCTCCGGCTTCTTTTATGCAGTTTTTTATCACGGTCTTCTGATCGACAGGATCGTAGACCGTGAGGTTCGGCAGATATCCTGCCTCTTCCGCGTTCATGCGGAGTATCCTCAGACATGCAGAATGAAATGTCATGATCCAGATGTTAAGCCCTCTGCCGACGAGAGATTCTACTCTCTCCCTCATTTCCGCGGCAGCCTTGTTCGTGAAGGTTACAGCCAGGATGTTGTACGGCGAGACGCCTTTTTCGCGTATCATGTACGCTATGCGCCTTGTCATGGTGCTCGTCTTGCCGCTGCCTGCACCGGCCAGAATCAGCATCGGACCCTCGATATTCACAGCCGCATCATACTGGTTGTCGTTCAGATCGGCAAGATAACTTATTTCATTATTTCTCTGCATATCTCCTGTTACTCTTTCTATCAATATTATCTGATCTGTTTTCCATCTATATATATATTATTTACCTTTGTGTCTGCTGCCCGCACGGCACCTGTTGCCTGTGCGGCCGGGCAAAGTCACAGCCTTTGCTCTGTGAGTTTCCTTATGAGGCAGACTGCTTTACGGCCGCCTGCAGTGAGTTTTTTGATCCTCAGGCGCCCTCAGCCTCTACTCTGCGAGCGGTGCTCCGATCTTCTCCCTTATCATTCTTATCTCTTCGCCGTACTCCGACACATCCTTGTGAGGTGTTTCGAGGCAGAACGGACGGCCCGCGAGTCTGCTGTCAGCAACTACTGCGGCGATCGCATCGAGACCGATCGTGCCTCTGCCGATGGCCTGGTGTCTGTCTTTGTGAGATCCGAGCTCGTTCATATCGTCGTTCACGTGTATGCCGCCGACTCTGTCGAGTCCGATCTTTTTATCTATTTCCTGGAGCACGCCGTCGAGATCGTTTACGATATCGTACCCCGCGGCATGCATGTGGCACGTGTCGATTACGATGCCGAGTCTTTTACTGTGATTGGCGCCCTGAATTATCTGCCTGAGCTCGTCGAAGCTGCGTCCGATCTCTGAGCCCTTGCCTGCCATGCCTTCGAGAAGCACTACCGGGCCGTCGTCTTCTGTAACAGCTTCGTTTATCGCATCCACGATCTCCTGAATGCCTTTTTCCGCGCCCTGCCCTGTGTGGCTTCCCGGATGAAACAGGAACCTCGCATCAGGCAGGTCTCTCATGCGTTCGATATCTTCTTTGAAGATGCCTCGCGCGAAATTTCTGACATCCTCTTTCGCCGAGCACAGATTCATCGTATAGGGAGCGTGGGCCAGAAGCGGGCCGAAATTGTGCTCCTTCATTATCTCAGCGAGTTTCGCTATATCTTTTTCGTCCTTCTTCTTCGCGCTGCCTCCTCTGGGATTTCTCGTAAAGAACTGAAACGTGTTGGCTCCTATCGAGACCGCCTGCCTCGCAGCAGCGGCGTATCCCTTTGAAATTGAAAGGTGGCAGCCGAGGTATATATCGTTCATGTCATTCTCTCCTGATATTCATGTATTTTAAATTTTTTATTATTTAATCGCAAAGCTATCAAAGCTATAATTGTGCTCAGCCGGATTCATTATTGAACTGCAGCCAAGCGCCGTAAGCGCATCCAAATACAGTTTAGGAAGCGCACCCAGGCACAGCGTAAGCTCATACAAACACGGCGCCGCAGGTAACATTCAAGCTCATTCAGGCGCGGCTCAGCACACGCATTCGTGCGCATTCGCAAATGCACACAGGCGCAAGACCATGCGCACAGACACAGAAAGGCAAAGCTCTAATCTTACAGAACGGCAAGCGCTTTGAGCCTGCTATTTGACCCAGATTCCTCCTCCGATGAACTCACGCATGATCGAATTCGTATTGATCGTGCTGTAATCCTTCAGCGGCGTCACGCATCTCAGCAGCCTCAGCAGTCTCTGTGCGTCCTGATATTTCAGATCACCAGGCTGTACGGCCTTGAGCCCGTCCTCAACAAGAGGCCTTAAGACGGCTAGCTCGTATACCACTGTGGAGTTGAAAAGCACGTCGGCTTCGCCGTTGAACGGGAATATGTTCTTCTCCTCGCCTCTTCTCACATCGTTCCACTGCTCGAGCGTCTGCTCGGCCGTCCTTCCTCTTGACCTCATATCTCTGGCCATGCGCCTTATGAGTCTCAGGTCGGTGACAGGAATCCTGTTGTTTGGATCTATGTTCAGAGCAGTCAGCGGACTGATGTATATCCTGAATTTCTGGCTTTCAGGAATGCCTTCGGTAAGCTTGGGATTGAGGGCGTGGATACCCTCGATCACGATCGGCTGATCGGTCTCGGCTCTCGTGATCCTCGTGCCATATCGCTTCGATCCGGTTATAAAATCGAACACCGGCATATCGACCTTATCGCCAGCAAGCAGATCGTTCATCTGCTCGTTGAACAGTTTGAGGTCGAACGCCGACAGATCCTCGAAATTGAGCTTTCCGTTTTTGTCCGGAATCATCTCGCTTCTCTCGAGGAAATAATCATCTGTGCCCATGTAAAGAGGTTTCAAACCGTTGACACGCAGCTGAATGCAGAGCCTCTGCGCGAAAGTCGTCTTTCCTGAGGCCGACGGACCTGCTATCAGCACGATCCTCCTGCCGCTCCTCTTTATCTGATCCGCGATCCTGGCGATCTTCTTCTCGTGCTGCGCTTCACTGATAAGTATGAGATCTCTCCACTCGCCGTTCAGTATCTTTCTGTTCAGATCTCCTACGTACTTAACGCCTATGTAGTTTCTCCACTTTACGAGATCGTTGAATGATTTGTAAAGCTTCTTGTCGTCCCTGTAAGGCCTCAGCCCGGCCGGATCTGCAAAATGAGGCACCCTGATGATAATATTGCCGTTGTAAGGCACGATTTCAAAGATGTCTATATATTCCGAACACCTCATGATAGGGTCGAAAAACACCGTCGAAAATCCTTCGTATGAAAACTCGAAAACCTCCTGGATGTCGCTCGTCTCGACGAGGGAAGTCATCTTGTCGGTTATGCATTCCGGACTGTCGGCAGAAAGTATTTCGCTGCGGCTGATTATCCTCCTGTCAAAAACCGCTTTCGAAGCGATGATCTCCTTCATTCTCTTCTCTATTTTGTAAGCGGCTTCGCTTACGTTCTCCACAGGATATTCAAAGTCGACGAGCAGTCCGTCGTTAAGCGGATATCTGAGCGCCGAATCGTTTCCCGGCAGCAGCTCGTGCAGCGCTATTTTGTATATGAAATAGACGGTGCGCTGATACGCGAGACGAGCCAGGCGCGACCTCATATCGATAAGCTGAAGAGTACACGAATGGCGTATCTTGTGGGTCAGATCGCGCGGGAGACCGTTTTCCAGCGCAAAAATAGGATTCATCTGATCCTCCGAGCGGTAAGTGTCGGCTATCTCCTTGACTGTAATGCCTCTCGGCACCGAAAGACTCAACGTATCATCGTCTTTTTTAAGTTCTACCAGAATGTTTGCATTCATGAACGCATCCTCCAGGCGGGCTGCCTTCCGGACGAACGGCTCAGGAACAGCCGCGCGCCCGGTCCTTGTGATATAATATTTTCAGTTTATATTCATTATCCGGCAGATCAGATTCTGTCCGGCCGAAAAATCGACTGTGTGCATATCGGAATATTTGCATATTAATGTAGAGATTAATTATACCACACAGCAGATGACCACACAGCAGATGCTTAAGGAAAAATCCCATGAAAGATTTAACGCTCGGAATACTCGCTCACGTCGACGCAGGCAAGACGACGCTTTCTGAAGCACTCCTGTATAATGCAGGAGCCGTCAGACGCGCCGGACGCGTCGATCACGGCGATGCATTCCTCGACACAGATCACATAGAAAAAGACCGTGGCATAACCATATATTCCAAGGAAGCGAGATTCCAGCTCGGAGATCTGAATATTCAGCTCCTCGACACTCCTGGACACGCCGACTTCACGCCTGAAACAGAGCGCGTGCTCGGAGTACTCGACTGCGCTGTCCTCGTGATAAGCGCTTCCGACGGTGTGCAGACACACACGCGCACGCTCTGGAAACTGCTGCAGAAATACGAAGTCCCAGTCTTCATATTCGTAAATAAAACGGACCAGCCCGGTTTCGACAGCTCCGCTGTCATGAACGAACTCGCTTCAGAGCTCAGCCCCGCCTGCGTCAGTTTTGCCGAAAGAGGCTCCGCTGAATGGGAAGAGAGCACGGCCGTGTGCGACGACGATATGCTCTCCCGCTATCTGGACACCGGCGAAATCAGCGACACCGACGTGCGCGCCGCGGTCAGAAAGAGAAAACTCTTTCCCGTATGCTTCGGATCGGCGCTCAAAATGACCGGCATAAGCGAATTCATGGAAACCCTGTCGCTCTACGCCGAACCGCCTTCTTACCCGGAGGAATTCGGTGCGCGCGTGTTCAAAATATCGCGCGATGAACGCGGGACGCGCCTGACTCACATGAAGATCACAGGCGGCGTTCTGAATGTCAGGGACGAGATTTCAGGAGGCAGCGGAGATAACGCCTGGAAGGCGAAGGTCAATTCCATAAGACTGTACAACGGAGCCGCGTACAGCGAAGTACAGAGCGCTCCGGCAGGAACGGTCTGCGAGGTTACGGGGCTAAGCAGTTCCAGGCAGGGCGACGGATGCGGATTCGAGCCTGACGCGCCCGATCCCGCGACGGTTCCGGTACTGCGTTACAGACTCGTCCCGCCGGACGGCACCGACCCTCACAAGCTCTTCCTGGAGCTTTCCGGGCTCGAAGACGAAATTCCTGAGCTGCATCCGGTCTGGAACGAACAGCTGCAGGAGATACAGGTGCGCATCATGGGCGCGGTGCAGACCGAAGTGCTTGCCTCCGTCATACGCGAACGTCTCGGCGAAGATGTTTCATTTGCAGACGGTGCCGTGATGTACCGCGAGACGGTCGCTGCTCCCGTCGAGGGGATCGGGCACTACGAGCCGCTGCGTCATTACGCGGAGGTTCATATCATCATTTCGCCCGGCGAACCTGGAAGCGGCATTACTGTAGACAGTTCTGTCAGCACCGATGTCCTCGCAGCTAACTGGCAGCGGCTCATAAAAACTCATCTCGAGGAGCGCGAATTCACCGGAGTGCTCACCGGATCGCCGCTGACCGACGTACGCTTCACGATCGCGGCCGGCCGCGCGAACCCTAAGCACACCGAGGGCGGAGATTTCCGCCAGGCTACATACAGGGCCGTACGCCAGGGCCTGATGAACGCTGAAAACGTTCTTCTGGAGCCGTATTACTCGTATGTTCTCGAGCTGCCGTCCGAATACGCCGGCCGCGCCATGACAGACCTCGACGGCATGCAGGCCGTCGATACCAGCATCAGCCAGAGCGTCGGCACCGCGGTCCTTACTGGCATGGCTCCCGTTTCAAAAATACAGAATTATCAGAGCACTGTAACATATTATTCGAAGGGACTCGGAAAACTTTCGCTCGCTTTCGGAGGTTACAGGCCGTGCCTCGACGCAGATGAAGTCATTGCCGGCTGCGGTTACGACCCGGACGCCGATACAGAGAATCCGTCGTATTCGGTCTTCTGCTCACACGGAGCCGGTTTTGCGGTTCCGTGGTACGAGGTGCCTGAATACATGCATATTCCTGCTGTGCTCGGCTCCGGAGAAAAAGACCCGGAGGAAAACACGCAGTCAGACAGACGCGGCAGACATGAGGAGCTCTGGATAAGTCCGGATGAAGTAGAAGCGATCATAAAGCGCACGTTCTACGCCAACAGCAGCAGGGACAACACGCGAAAAAAATTCAAGAAAAACATCGTTTCGAGACAGAATGCTCCGGAACCGCGCATCAACAGCGCTCCGGCGCGTCCCGAAAGGAAGTTCATGCTCGTCGACGGATACAACGTCATATTCGCATGGAAAGAGACGTCGGAGCTTGCCAAAGTCAATATCGATTCGGCACGCGCCCACCTGCTGGACATACTTTCAAACTATCAGAGCATGACTGATTACGAAATAATAGCGGTCTTCGACGCATACAGGATAAAACAGCATCCGGAGGAAACGCTGGAGTACGGCAATATCCACGTGGTATTCACCAGAACAGCCCAGACCGCAGATTCATATATCGAAAAATTCACACACGATCACAAAACTCATTACGACATAACGGTAGTGACTTCGGACGGTCTCGAACAGACTATCATCAGGGGCGAGGGTGCACATCTCATCTCTTCCCACGAGTTCGAAGATGAAATCCGCAGAGTGAACGACAAGATAAGAAGCATACTTCGCGAAAACTCTGCAAAGATCCCGTCACGGAAGATGGACCTTAACGAAATCAAAGACCACCTGGAAAGAGAGGAGGACGGTCAATGAGTCTGAAACACAAGGAAAAAATACGCCCGTTTAAATTCATTTATCTAACGCTTGCAGGCATTATAAGCTCGCTTGGAATCACGGTTTTTCTGCAGCCCGTCGGGCTTTACGACAGCGGAATAGCCGGAACTTCGATGCTGCTTGCAAGCGTCACGCCGCCGTTTCTTACGCTTTCCCTTTTTCTCGTAGTGCTCAACGTACCGCTGATACTCTACGGGCTGCGCGAAGAAGGCCCAGTATTCACCGTCTACGCCATATACGCTGTAACGGTCTTCGCTGTAGCAACTCATTTTTTCGGAGAATACTTTCACTCTGAAACGATAGGCAGTTCCCCCGTCGTAGGCAATGAGACGTTTCTGTGCTGCGTGTTCGGAGGTCTTGTCTGCGGGATCGGCAGCGGCATAGCGATCCGCTGCGGAGGAGCGATCGACGGCGTCGAAGTGCTCTCTGTAGTCATTTCGAACAAGATCGGGGTTGCCGTCAGCTCTCTGCTCATGATCTACAATGTGATTCTATTCATCGTCTGCGGCTTCGTAATTCAAAACTGGATTCTTCCTCTTTACTCCATGGTAGCGTACTGGATATCGATAAAGACGATCGATTTCATAACCGAAGGTATCGACCGCAGCAAGCAGGTTCTGATAGTGACAAACAAGGGGACCGAAGTGTGCGAAGCGCTGTCGGAAGCTTTCGGGCACGGAATCACGACGATGGACGCGCACGGCTGGTACTCTTCTACCGAGAAGGCGATCGTCTACATCATTCTGAACAGATTCCAGATGATCAAGCTCAAGGACATCGTCGTCGAGATAGATCCGAAGGCATTTATTACGGTGAGCGAGATATCAGACGTTATAAAAGCTGTATAGATGCTGAAACAGCTGCATGAATGGCTAAGTACCTCTCCAGGCAGATTCAGACCTGCCGGTGCTTCCATGCAGATTCAAGCCTGATAAGGCTTAATCACGACACTTCATACTTAAATATTTAAAGCATAAAAATTCCTCTCCGGCTCAAGCCAGAGAGGAATTCTGCTTTTTCAATCATTATCAATCATTGTCATTGTCTGTCCGGAACCGGAAATCTGAACGAATGCCTAAAGCGCCGATCCGCTCATCAGCCACGACGAAGTTATACCGTCCGCAGCCGACGGAATGACGCAAGACGCCGGCACCGGTCTCTGCACCGGATCAGGCTCACGCAGCCCGCCGTTTACTCCTGCAAACTTATCGGCAAACGCATAAGCTTCGTCTACGGCGTGGTGCTTATCCGCGTCCGCCTGCTTCCAGAGGGACGTCAGGAGGAGCTCTCCGCCGTTTTCCCAGCCTATCGAATCGATAATATGTTCATATATAAATTTGACGCCGTTGAATACAGACATCTTCTTCTGGGCGCAGACCGAAACGAGAGCACATTTTCTGCTGCCTGTTATCTTTCCCGATCTGGCGGCCGACGCTATCGTATTGATGACCGCTGTCATCTGCGCAGGCATTCCGTAGATGTAGACCGGAATGAAAAACACCACTCCGCAGGCGCTCTGAATGTCTCTGAGCATCAGGTCCTTATAGCCCAGGCACTCGTCCGAAGCCTCAGACCCGTCGAAGTACACCGTGCTCTCTGTCCACTCTGCAGGTGAAAAACGGCACGCATCGTACTGATCAACCTGATATCCGAGCTCCTTCATGCGGCGTTCGAACGACGCTGCGAGACGCGCACAGTTGCCTCTCCTCCGGGGGCTCCCGACGATTGTCACGATTTTTTTATCCATAATTAAAATTCACAGTATATATATCCAATATCAAATAAAGTATTTTCGATATCGTTAGTATATCATGAACCGATGATGTACGCTACCCGGATATTGTCCTCAGTTTTTAGCCGAGACCCACTTGCGGATGTTCGGAACGCTGACCAGCTTCTCGACCTCGTCTCCGTCTCTGACTACGAGTGTAGGAGCGCTCGCAATCTTATACTGCTGTACGAGATCTGTATGCTCCTCTGCGCTCACCACGGTGTACGAAACGCCCGCCTTGTCGAGCACACCCTTAGCTATGCTGCAGTTCGGGCATGTGCGCGTAGTGAAAAGCATTACGGCATCCGTACCGCCGAGGCCGTCCATGGCCAGCTGCACTTCATTTGTATCGCTTTCAATTGCTTCGACCTGCTCCTCGCCGTATACAGTCTCTTCTTCTGCGGTGCCGAGCATATCGGCCGTGGCATCCGTGACATCGTAAAGCCTTCTGTCCTTGAATTCCTGCAGCTTGCCGTCGTTCCAGTTGCGCACCGGACGATAGTAGCCAGTTATCCTGCTGTAAACCTCCGCGTCCTTTCCGCATACAGGACATTTGAAGTGTTCGCCTGAAATATATCCGTGGTCGGAGCAGATCGAATATGTCGGCGAAATGGTGTAATACGGAAGCTTAAAGTTTTCGGCTATCTTTCTTACAAGCGCCGCCGCAGACTTCCATCCCGGCATCTTCTCTCCGAGGAATGCGTGGAAAACAGTTCCCGAAGTGTAGAGAACCTGCAGATCGTCCTGAATCTTCAGCGCTTCGAAAATGTCGTCCGTGCATCCTACAGGCAGATGGCTCGAGTTTGTATAGTACGGAGTGTCGCCCGGATTCTTCGCTGCAGTGATGATGTCAGGATATCTTTCGACATCGTGTTTTGCGAGCCTGTATGTTGTCGATTCTGCAGGAGTAGCCTCCAGATTGTAGAGATCGCCGTACTGCTCCTGATAATCCTTCAGACGCTCTCTCATATGATTGAGAACGTCTTTCGCGAACTGCTGCGCCTCTGGATGAGTGAGATCCTCTCTGAGCCACTTCGCGTTAAGGCCGGCTTCGTTCATTCCAATAAGGCCGATCGTCGAGAAATGGTTGTCGAATCCGCCGAGATATCTCTTCGTATAAGGATAAAGACCTGCATTGAGGAGTTTCGTGATTACGTCTCTCTTGACCTTGAGGCTTCTGGCCGCTATATCCATGATGTGGTCGAGCCTCTCGTAGAATTCGTCCTCCGTGTCGGACAGATAAGCTATGCGCGGAAGGTTTATCGTAACTACGCCGATCGAACCCGTCGACTCTCCCGAACCGAAGAACCCGCCCGATTTTCTGCGGAGCTCTCTCAGATCGAGACGGAGTCTGCAGCACATCGAACGTACATCCGACGGCTCCATGTCTGAATTTATGTAATTGGAAAAGTACGGTGTGCCGTATTTAGCCGTCATTTCAAACAGCAGACGGTTGTTTTCTGTATCGCTCCAGTCGAAATCCTTTGTTATCGAATATGTAGGAATAGGATACTGGAAACCGCGTCCGTTCGCGTCGCCGTTTAACATGATCTCGATAAACGCTTTGTTGACCATATCCATTTCCTTTTTGCAGTCGCCGTAGGTGAAGTCCATCTCCTCGCCGCCAACGATAGCTTTCTGATCGGCAAGATCCTTAGGAACAGTCCAGTCGAGCGTGATATTGGTGAACGGCGCCTGTGTGCCCCATCTCGACGGTGTGTTGACTCCGTAGACGAACGACTGTATGCACTGGTTGACTTCCTTCTGATCAAGATTGTCTACCTTGACGAACGGAGCGAGGTATGTGTCGAAACTCGAGAAAGCCTGTGCTCCGGCCCACTCGTTCTGCATGATGCCGAGGAAGTTGACCATCTGATTGCACAGAGTAGAAAGATGCTTCGCAGGCTTTGACGTGATCTTGCCCGGGATTCCGCCGAGGCCTTCCTCTATCAGCTGTCTGAGGCTCCAGCCGGCGCAGTATCCCGTGAGCATGCTCAGATCGTGGATATGCATGTCGCCGTTTCTGTGAGCGTCTGCTATCTCCTTGTCGTAGACTTCGCTCAGCCAGTAATTTGCAGTGATCGCTCCGGAATTTGAAAGAATCAGTCCGCCGACCGAATATGTAACCGTCGCATTTTCCTTTACTCTCCAGTCATTGACGTTCAGATAGTCGTTGACCAGTTTCTCGTAGTCGAGCATTGTCGACTTGATATTGCGCATGTTTTCGTGCTGCTTCCTGTAAAGGATATACGCCTTTGCGACCTTGTCGTAGCCGGCGTTTCCGAGGACTCTCTCGACACTGTCCTGAATGTCCTCGACCGCGATCAGCCCGCTGTTTATACGATCCTGAAAATCGGCCGTCACCTTGAGAGAAATGAAGTCTATTACGTCGTCAGTGTAGTCTATGCCCGTCGCATTAAACGCTTTCTTTATGGCATTTGAAATTTTGGAAATCTGAAATTCGACGATGCTTCCGTCTCTCTTCTTTACCTTATACATGTCTGCACACCCCACCAATGTCTGTTATAACCGTATACGCTCCGGAATCCGCCCCGGATCGTTTCCCGAAAATAATGATAAATATATAACGTGTTTTAAAGTTAGAAATATTCTATCACACTATATGCGTTTTGTAACTACATATTGTGCTTATTTTTAAAATACATGACGCATGTATACAAGATTTAGGATTTTTGACGAGGCTGTATTCATTGAAGGAACAGTCTGCCCGATATGTTCATTATCTGCTGCACGTCCTTATTACACGTCAGTACCGCGCACACCTGTCTTTTCGAAATACGGAGCGACGATTTCCCTCAGCCGGTACATTTCATCGTCTGAATACGGCGTAAGCCTGACGTCCCCGACAAGCGGACCCGGCTCAGTGAATTTCTGAATGTAATACGCCTGTGCACCTTTCAGCCACTCAGCGATCTTCAGCATATCCGCCGGCGTGTGGTACTGCCTGACGACGGTCGTCCTGAACTCGTAATCGATCCCGCTGTTTTTCAAAATGTCGACGCTCTTCAGGATCTTTGAAATATCGATCGCGGGCACGCCGGCTGTGCGCGCGTATTTCTCAGGACAGTTCTTGATATCCATGGCGACGTAATCCACGAGCCCTGTCTCGAGCAGCCGCGCGAGCTTATCGGGATAGGTTCCGTTTGTATCGAGTTTGAAGATGTACCCCATATCTTTCACGGCGCGGGCGAATTCCTTTACTCCAGTATGCATCAGCGGTTCGCCTCCCGACAGCACCACCGCATCGAGAAAATCTCTTCTTTCTTCGAGGAAATTCATGATATAGTCTGCGCCGAGGCGCTCCGTACCGTACTTTTCATATTCGACGAGAGACGAGTTATAGCAGTAAGGGCATCTCAGATCGCATCCTCCTGTGAATACAACTGCAGCAATACCGTCCGGCCAGTCCACCATCGACATTTTCTGGAGCCCGTAGACCGGCAGACTGACTGTGTTTTCATTTTCTCCGCTCATAACCTGTCCTTTCCGCGCAAAAAGCTTTCTCCGTTTAAGGAACTTTCTCTCTTAAAAAGTTTACCCCGTTATAGATGTTTTATACTTTCAAATATTCGCGTATCTGTTTTAATATTCGAGAATGTATTAAAAAAATGTATAAAAATAGAAGCCTCGAATGAGACTTCCTGATAATATCATCAGCAGATGCGGCACGGTCTGCCTCCGCTTCCAGCCTGAAAGCCGGCCAGCGTATTACGAGACCGTACGGTCTTTTTTAAGTTCTTCATCTGTTTCTCTGACAAGGTACTGCGGCCTGTTCCTGTCTTCGTCCAGAGCCTGCGAGATATAAGCGCCGAGCATGCCCTGGAATCCCAGTACAAGCGACGCGAGGAATATGACGAGACATACGATCCAAAGAAGCGGATTTACCGATGACGTAAACGTCAGAACGAGCAGCACAACCGCCATCACGATCGAAAACAGTCCCGTAACCGTCCCTATGTACGCCGGCAGAATGACAGGGAACGATGAAAATGAAATAATACCCTGGACAGCGTATTTGAAGAGGTTTTTGAACGACCACGAAGATGTGCCTGCCGACCTCTTGATATTCTTGTATTCAAACCATTTCGTCTCGTAGCCGACCCAGGCGAATATGCCCTTGCTGAATCTGTTATGTTCGCAGAGCTTCAGCACGTCGTCGAGATATTTGCGCGTCATGATCCTGAAATCACGTTCGCCCTGTGCGAGTTTGACGATGGATATGCGGTCCATTATCGAATAGAACCTTCTCGCGAAGAAGCTTCTTACAGCCGACTCGCCCTCTCTCGTGACTCTTCTGGCAGCCGCGCAGTCGTATCCTTCATTTACGACCGCCGACAGCATGTCCGGAATCATATCCGGCGGATCCTGAAGGTCAGCGTCCATCGTCAGTATGTAATCGCCTCTCGACGCTCTGAAACCGGCGAGCATCGCCGATTCCTTGCCGAAATTTCTCGAAAACGACAGATATCTGACTCGTTCGTCCTCACGTGCGAGAGCTCTGAGTTTGACAAGCGTGCTGTCGGATGAACCGTCGTCCACAAATATAAACTCGAATTCGTAGTTCTCAAGCAGTCTTGCCTGCCTGATCACTGCTTTGTAAAACAAATCTATGGTGTCAGCTTCATTGTAGCAGGGCACGACAACTGAAATCATTTCCATTTATTTTTCAGGCCCCTTTCCGTCATAGACCCGCTGCATCTTGATCTGTGCCTTTACGCGTGAACGTGCTGAGGCATTCGACTCGCGGAACACGAACAGCTTGCTGAAAAGGTAGTTCAGTATCATAACCACGATCTGCGACGTAACCTTGGTAGGCCACTCGGAGACGCCTATCGCCTCGATCATGAGCCATGTAATTCCGAGGTCCATGAGGAGCGTCGTTCCTCTGGCGCCGAAAAACTTGACCATCTCGAAGACGAAGTGGTCGTTTTTCATGCTTCTGAATACGAAATACTTATTCGTAATAAACGCGAACATCACGGCTGCGGCCCACGATACGCATGAATTCGGCATGTAGTGCATCCCGAGGTATTTGAAGAGCGCGTAGACGCCGAAATAGACCACAGTCGTCAGGGCGCCCATGATGCAGTACATGATCATCTCGCGGTATTTCTTCAAAAGATATTTTACAAAACCGGCCGGTCCGAGCGACAGCGCCATGGCTGCCGTCTTTTTCAGTTCACTGATCATTATCATTCACCCTCTAATCCTTTTTTCTTTTTTCTTGCGCGAACAGCATGGACAGATGCCCAGATCACCATAAGTGCCACTCCTGCGGCTGAAACCGCTGCTCCAGCATCCACAGTTGAATTGTGGTATACGGCTTTTATCGTATGTGTCCCTCCGCTGACAGGGAATCCCATGAACGCCCCGTCAGTCAGGTAATAATCTGTCTCTTTTCCATCTACGTAAAACGTAAAGTTATCGTCGTACGGGATGGTTGTCATGAAGTATCCGTCTCCGTTTGAAGAGACCGTTCCTTCTAGTATCACACCGTTTTTGAGATCTGCCGGGTAAACGGCATCTCCGCTGCTGTCTGTTTTCTGTTCGAATTCTTGTATACTGTCCCTGGCAGAAATTATATCATCTATGTCGATTGTATACACCTGAAAATCGGAAATTTTATAATTTCCCTTTCCGAAATCGATGTTAATCGACTTGATCGGATCATCCGACGATATCACGTACTCGAACAACTGATTGTTATTGTAATACTTCCAGGTCGGATTGCTCAATTTATTTTTGATGCCGTTAACTGTAATTTCGACATCTCCCGATGAACTTCCTGTCATATCCGCAGTGGAGCCGGTTCTCGGCGTTCCGTTGTCGACCTTCATGCTGACCAGCAGAATCTTGTTCTTAATCGCCTTCTTGAACTTCACGGCTTCACGCTGAGACGCCGTTATCTGAAGCTCGTATTCGTCGTCTGAAATCTTCGTCGCATTTATCTTCCCGCCTGTCGTGTCGACGAAGTCGTAGAAGCTGCTTGTGTCTATCTTCTCGGCAGCAGGAGCATCAGACGTCGTCTCCACATCATCGAAAACCGCATGCGTCATAAGCGCCGCAGCCTTTTCCGCACGGTTCAGCTGATTGTAATCTGACGTGCTCATGGTCGAATGAGTCACATATGCGAGCGGCCACGCGTAGCTGTTCTTCCAGAGCGAAACACCATCGCTCTCCGCCACCTGATAGTAGCCTGCACCCGGGCATGAATCCGAAATCATATATTTATTACCCATAAACAGGTTCATCAGCAGGCTTTTGGACTGATATTTTATCATGCTGTTGCGCGACCGTTCATCCGCATAGAGAGCGTCGGAAGAGAACGACAGATACTCCGAGTTGCTGACCGAAAGATAGTTGGTCGACGACAGGTAGCCTTCATCCATGATCCTGTTCACCGTATCGGCCGAGTTGTAGAGGTTGCCCGTCCTGTAAAGAGAGCCGTCGATGGACTGAGCGTACGCAGAAAGCTCTTTTTCTATATGTAGATCTTCGTCTTTGAAATCGTATTTCGAGACGAGGTCGTCGTCTGCATTCGCTGAAAACGACACGAGGGCTGCCACGAGCACCATGACTGCCAGAGCGCCGTTCCTGTCTCCGCTGTATCTTGCCAGCACGATCACGACGAGTGTGAAAGCCATGTCTACCACAAACAATTTAGGCATCCACGATTCGTCGCTCCTGATCACCAACAGCACGCAGAATCCGGCCGAAACGGCGATCGTTGCGATCAAGTTGAAAGTCCCCGTCCTGAGCTTCGCAGCGAATGCCGCAAAAGCATAAGCCGCAAGTGGCAGGAACGGTATCAGGACTTTGCCGTCGAGGTACATGCCTCCGTTCAGCGCATATACGACTATATTTTCGCACGATATGACCGCAAGCAGGATTCCGAGAAATCTCATCCAGTGCTTTGACGAAATTATGCATACTATAAATGCCACGGCAAACGCAGCCGTAACTCCCATCGCGGAGCTGCGGTAGAAAGGACCGGCCTCCGCAGGATCTGGTATCAACAGATCAGCGAGAGAATAGGAGGCGTTGTTTTCCATCCTGTTTCCCTTTATCGCGTCCAGCTCCGGAATTATCAGTATTCCTGCCGTCATCATACCTGTGACGAGCGCCGATGCCGCTCCTACGGCTTTCTTCAGCATATCGGCAGTACCGATTTTCAGACCGTTCTCTTCTCTGATCCTGATGTATTCGATGATCAGGTAGAACGCGAGAGCGATTATTCCGCCGACGCTGAAGTAGAAACTCGTCATGATCGTCAGGAACACGCTTATCATCAGCAGCAGCGGCGACTTCCCGTTCAGATACCTGTCGGCGCCGATAAACGCCAGCACGAGAAACGGCATGTATATCATGAACATGATCTGTCTGTGGCTGTGGAAAATCAGAGGCACAGCGAACTCGAACATGAGTGCCGCGAACATCGCCGACTTGAAGTCCGTCTTCGATCTGATCCACTTGTATACCAGGCAGACGGAAGCTATTACCGAAATTACTGCAGCGCACTCGATATATGTCCTCATGCTGACCCAAGGCAGCAGGTACGAGAACATTATCACCGGGCTAAGATATCCGTAGTATGCCAGAAAATATATGTTCTGGCCTCCGCCCGTATTCGGATCGAACTGCGGAAACAGAACTCCCGTGTCGTAGAACATCTGTCTGAGATGATCCGGGATGACTGTATGCTGTACGTTCCAGTCGAGACTCGACCCGTAATAATACTGGTCCTGCGTGAGCATCAGCACGACGGTAAGTACGCTGACCGCGAAAAATACATAAGGCCATATTCCTCTGAGCCTTTTTCTCAGCCCTTTATTACCGATTCCTGAACCGATACGATTCATTCCAACTACCCCTTTTTACAGCTCCGATTTGAGCCTTATATATAAAAGCGCCCAAATATACGCCGCAGCGCCAGCCGTACTTTTCCGTTCTTTGAATCCGCTCGATAGAGTATAACACATGAAGATAAAAAAGCAGTTAAAATCATGAATATGTTTATAAAAAGTTAAGATATGCGAAATAATGAAACAGCCCTCCCGCTTGCTTAAGCGGGAGGGCGCGGCACGCCGGCCTGTAATTGAATACGATTTAAAATCTATTTGCCGTCAGGTCCTTTAGGTCTGGTGATTATGATAACGACCAGAAGGACAGCAGCTGCAGCAAACCAGAGGAAAACACTTCCCATTTTATTTTCCCTGGAATTCCTTTCCTGTAAGGAGTCTGTAGGCTTCCTTGTACTTATCGATCGTCTTGTCGATCACTTCCTGAGGAAGATTGTAATCGCTGTCAGGATTAGCCTTTAACCAGTCTCTCACAAACTGTTTGTCGTAAGAAGGCTGTGATTTGCCTGGCTCATAGCCTTCGAGCGGCCAGAATCTAGAGCTGTCAGGCGTAAGCATCTCGTCTCCGAGCACTACATCTCCGTTTTCGTTGACACCGAATTCGAACTTGGTGTCTGCGATGATGATGCCCTTGCTGAGCGCGTATTCAGCGCACTTATTGTATAAAGCCAGAGTATAGTCCCTTATCTTCCCGGCATATTCTCTGCCCTTGCCCGGAAATTCCTTTTCGATAACTTCCACCGTTCTCTCGAAGGAGACGTTTTCATCGTGATCCCCGATCTCAGCCTTTGTGCTCGGAGTGTATATCGGGTTTTCGAGCTTCTGCGATTCCCTGAGGCCTGCAGGAAGCTTAATTCCGCATACCTTTCCGTCTTTCTGGTATCCGGCCCAGCCGCTTCCCGTGATGTATCCGCGGACAATGCACTCTACAGGAATCATGTGGAGCTTTTTGCAGAGCATGCTGTTTCCTTCGAACTCAGGCTTTCTGAAGAACTCAGGCATATCTGCAGTGTCTGTTGAAATCATGTGATTCGGAACGATGTCCTGCGTAAATCCGAACCAGAACTCCGACATCTGAGTCAGGATAGCTCCCTTATTCTTTACGTCGTTTTTCAATATATGGTCAAACGCAGAAATCCTGTCTGTGGCGACCATGACAAGATTGTCTCCGATATCATAGATCTCACGTACTTTACCGGACTTGACAGGTTTATACTCGGTCATTCTTTTCCTCCTTAACAGAATGGTTCCATGTCATTAGATAATAAGCACGTTATATTGTACCACTAATGTCAGCTTTCTGCTTCTTCATCTTTGGACCTGTCGATAGATACAATATCACCTATGTCACATCCGAGGCATCTGCATATTTTCTCGAGGCTTTCCAGCGAAACATACTCGTCCTTGCCCAGCTTCGCCAGAATATTGCCGCTGATTCCTGCCTCCCTCGCCATCTCTGTACGCTTAAGCCGTTTGTCGATCAAGATCTTCCATAATTTGGTGTACTCTACTGCCATAACTTCATCCCTCTTCTTCCACCCGCAGTCATTACGAACATCTGCTGAAGATATACAGCTGGGCTGATTAACAACCGTATATCCTGCTTTACAGAAAAACCAAACTTCCGGTTAATCTGAATTTAACAATACGATGATGTATTATAAAGTATTTTACCATACACTATCGCACTGTCGTCCACCAGCATTGTAAAACAATACCTGTTTTTCAAAAGAAAACGTAATACAATAAATGGAGCATAATGTTACTCACATTTTCTTCTGATATTATTTTTCCTATTAATAATATATTGCAAATAAAAAAAAATATCTATCTATTATTGTGATATTTATTAATTTTTTCAGAATTTTTTGTCATTTGATAAGTTTTTCAGGAAATTTTACTATATTCTTTTATATTTAAAGGCCGTTTGAAAGTATATTTAATTTTGTATATAGTATAATAAGATTTTTATTTGTTTTTTATGCGGGAAAAATGAAATTTACAATGAATAATTAAGGAGAATCATAAAAATAATGGAAATTTTACTGGTAGGAGCTGGAGGCGCCGCCGGCGCCGTGTTTCGTTATCTCATAAGCATGATTCCTTACAAGGGGACTTTTCCTCTGCTCACTCTTCTTACAAATTTTCTGGGAGCACTATTGATAGGTTATATAGCCGGGACAGCAGAGACAAGAGGGTTGAACAGCAGCGCCGTCCTCTTTTTAAAGACCGGTCTGTGCGGAGGATTCACGACATTTTCCACATTTTCGCTCGAATCATATGATCTGATCAAAGCGGGCCGCGGCGAAGCAGCCGTCATATATATGATCCTCAGCGTCGTACTCTGCCTTCTCGGAGTAATGGCTGGAATGGAAGCGGCGCGCCGCACGGCCTGAAGCTTAAACTTTACGGTCAGGTCCGGAGCGCGTGCGTCCGGACCCGAGTATGTCCGGGCTCAGGCTTTTAAGCTCTTCTGACGAGGCCCGTTATGCGTCTGATCTCAGTCTTTTATACAGGATCCGTCGTGCGTCTGAACTAAAGTTTTTCTTCCAAGCACGACATGCGGCGATTCATGTATAGATCAATCCTGTTCAAATATCTGCCTGATGCTGTCGTAATGGAGGAACATCTTCCGTTCTCCGAGTTTCCTGATCTCTTCTGCGTCTGCAAGCCTGAAACCGGCGACTTCTGATTCCTGAATGGCGACGTCGGATTCATCGAAGTCTTTCACGAATTTATAGACATCCACGAAATAATTGTTCTGCTCTTCGGGATTTACACGTTCATAAGTAAATACAAGGCCTCCGCCGGCACCCGATACATCTATGCCTGTCTCCTCGCGGATTTCGCGCACGATTGCATCCGCCGAATCTTCGCCGGCAGTGACTCCGCCGCCCGGAATCTCCCAGGCGCCCGGTGCCCATTCCTTGTCATCGCGGCGCTTCGTGATGAGATACCTGCCGTCCGGTCTGACCACCGCCCCGAGGACCGTTAGATGATAGTCGCCGGGCGCCATGTGCCAGTCGTTGTGCATCATCTTTCTGCCTGTTCTGTGTTTGTTCTTATCGTATATATCCCAATATTCCATTTCCATATCAATATCCTGTCTGTGTCAGTGCGTTTTCCTTTAATTGCCGCCAGCGGCACCATCCGGTGCCGTGCAAATAAAATTATATCATCACTGTTAATCATTACAAACAGAATTTAAGCCTGGGCGGCGCATCAGTCTGGGAAGCAGACAGCGCGTCATTATGGAGGCGGTACATTTTTCTATCAGGAAGTGCAGCTGCAGTATTCAAGACTCAGCCGCCGCAGGCTTGAGCGGCACCTCGTTTGAGGCGGCTCGCCGGTCTGGAGGCAGTCGGGCCGGTCTGGACGCAGTCAGGCCGGTCTGGACGCAGTCAGTTCGCCGGTCTGAAAACAGGCACATCTATCCGGAGGCGGCTCGCCGGTCTGGACGCAAATACATCGATCTGATCGAGAGCGTATTGCATTTTTGCGTACCCGGTGTAGCTCTGGTATTCAGCACGAAACGCTGCGCCGCTTCGCATTCATTTCAGCTGCGATTATGTCAGCTGCGGTTATGCGGCTCACCAGAACTCATGAAGTCATTGAGAAAGTACTTGTATATTTTTCTGTCCGGGTCGAGTTCCGGATGAAACGACATCGCGAGCTGATTGCCGCTCCTGACGGCCGTGATCCGCCCGTCGGTTTCCGCAAGCACTTCTGTATTGTTTCCTGCTTCTTCAATGTAAGGCGCACGTATAAAAGTCATCGGGATTTCACCCACGTACTTCATCCCGCCGCGCACGAAAAAACTGCCGAGCTGCCGCCCGTATGCGTTTCTCCTGACCCTGACCGGCAGAGTCCGGAAGTACCTCCGCTCGTCGTTCTCGAGCTCCTCTGCGAGGAGAATCAGGCCTGCGCAAGTCGCGAAGACGGGGATTCCCGCTTCTATCCTCTTTTTAAGTCCTTCGAACATGCCGAGTTCTCTGAGCAGCTTTCCCTGCACCGTGCTCTCGCCTCCCGGAAGCACCAGCGCATCGTAATCGCCGTCGACGTCCTCTTTCTTCCTCAGTTCCACGCACTCCGCACCGAGCTCTTCGAACACCTTTTCATGCTCCTGAAAATCGCCCTGAACCGCGGATACCGCTATCTTCATCACTGCCATCCTTCTTCTTTCCTGTTTGCCTCTTTCAGTTTCTTATTTGCCTCTTTCAGCCATGAGCAGCTTTATTTCCTGCTCGTTGATTCCAACCATTGCTTCTCCCAGATCCTCCGAGAGTTCTGCGATCATCTTCGCGTCTTTGTAATTAGTTACCGCCTTGACTATTGCAGCAGCCCTCTTCGCCGGATTACCGGACTTGAAGATTCCCGAACCTACGAAGACGCCCTCTGCGCCGAGCTGCATCATGAGCGCTGCATCCGCAGGAGTCGCCACGCCGCCGGCAGCGAAATTAACTACAGGCAGCCTTTTATTGTCGTGAACCGACTTCACCAGTTCGTAAGGAACCTGAAGTTCCTTCGCTTCCTCGTAGAGTTCGTCTTCTCTCATAGATGCGACCTTCGCGATCTCGCTGTTCATCATCCTCATATGCCTTACGGCCTGTACGACGTCGCCAGTGCCCGGTTCACCCTTGGTGCGGATCATCGCTGCGCCTTCCTGAATGCGTCGCAGCGCTTCTCCGAGATCTCTCGCGCCGCACACGAACGGCACCTTGAATTTTGTCTTGTCTATGTGATATACGTCGTCGGCCGGCGAAAGGACCTCGCTCTCGTCGATGTAGTCAATATCGATCGCTTCGAGGATCTGAGCCTCGACGAAATGGCCGATCCGGCACTTCGCCATTACCGGAATCGAAACGGCCGCCTGTATTCCCTTGATCATCTTCGGATCGCTCATTCTCGCGACGCCGCCGGCAGCCCTGATGTCCGCAGGAA
Source organism: Anaerovoracaceae bacterium (assembly GCA_050946535.1). Lineage (GTDB taxonomy): Bacteria > Bacillota > Clostridia > Peptostreptococcales > Anaerovoracaceae > RUG708. The sequence continues at coordinate 117,322 of JBMNUZ010000002.1, read as the reverse complement.
TTCTCTCGAGCGCCATGACCGCGCACGCTCCGGCTTCCTCTGCAATATGTGCCTGCTCCGGAGTGGTTACGTCCATAATCACGCCGCCCTTGAGCATCTGCGCCAGTTCTTTGTTCAGTTTATATCTTTCGTTTTCCATTGTTTTTCCTCCGCAAAATTCCTGTTATTTCTGTAGACTTATTGATGGAAATTAATTATACTCATATCTGATCATATATAAATATTCAAAACGAACATATTCAGTAATGCCAGATTGGAGAAAATAACGCGAAATGCTCACATATTCATTATCTGATACAGGGTCAGACTGCCTCTACGAACACCTGTACAAATGCATAAAAAACGACATAATTGCAGGGAAACTCACATCCGGCGAGAAGCTGCCGTCGAAACGCAGTTTTGCGAAAAATCTGGGCATAAGCACGATCACCGTCGAGAACGCGTACAACATGCTGATGACCGAAGGGTGGATATTTTCGATCCCGAAGAAAGGATATTTTGTTTCCGATATCAATGCTGCTGCAGGAATTCCGCGTCCTGCGTCCGCTCCGCGGACAGAAAGCGGCTCCGCCGCCGCGCCCGTGCCCTCGTACGTCGCAGACTTCACGAGCAATCAGACGCGGCCGGAACAGTTCCCGTTCTCTGTCTGGGCGCGCATAATGCGCGAGCTCCTCAGCAGCCACCAGGAGGAACTCCTGACGAATCCTCCTGTCGGCGGCATCATGCCTCTGAGGCGCGCCCTCGCCGACAGCCTTCGCGAATTCCACGGAATATCCGTAAAACCGGAACAGATAATCATAGGCGCGGGCGCCGAAAACCTGTACGGCGTTCTGCTGCAGCTGCTCGGAAACGACAGAATCTACGGCGTGGAAGACCCCGGTTACGGAAAAGTGTACAAGATATTCACGAGTTTCGGCGCCGAATGCCGGCGCGCCGAAATGGACGGCAGCGGTGTGAAAGTAAGCGAACTGCGGGACAAGCAGATAGACGTCATACACACGTCGCCGTCGCATCACTACCCGACCGGAATAGTGACGCCCGTCGGGCGCAGATTCGAATATCTGGCCTGGGCGTCCGAATCGGGCCGCAGATATATAATCGAGGACGACTACGACAGCGAATTCAGGCTGAAAGGACGCCCTGTGCCCCCTCTCATAAGCATGGACGTGCAGGAGAAAGTCATATACATGAACACGTTCACGAAGACTCTTGCATCCACGGTCAGAATCGGATACATGGTGCTCCCTCCCCACCTCGCCGAAAAATATATGAATGATTTTTCGTTCAGCTCGTGCCCCGTTCCTACGTTCGAGCAGTATGCGCTGACGAGATTTATTACTGGCGGATATTTTGAAAAGCACATAAACAGGCTCAGGAATCATTACTACAAAAAGAAGAACAGCCTGATGTCGGCCATCAGAAAGAGCCCGCTGAAAGACTGCGTCTCGACGTTCGAAGAAGACTCAGGCCTGCATTTCCTGATGAAATTCGAGATGGATATGGACGACAGCGAATTCTGCAAGAAGCTCGCCTCACGTGGCGTCCGCATGTCGCCACTCTCGTCGTTTTACGCAAATCCACCGGAGGACACGGCTCACAAGTTTGTTATCAACTATTCGAACGTAAAAGAAGAGAATATCGCTGAAGCCGTGAAAATAATCTGCGAAACCATAGAAAGCGCGCGATAGCGCATAAAAAACAGCCGCCGCGCAGGATTTTTTCCTGCTGCGGCGGCTTCACATCATAGTCCGTTTCAACGGAAGTTCTGATTCGGAATTTTGTTATTATTCGATGCCTACCATTACTGAAGTAGCCTTGATTACTGCAACTGCATCCTTGCCTTCCTGGAGACCGAGTTCCTGAACTGCTCCGTCAGAGATAGTAGCAGTTACTGTTCCGATTGCAGTGTCGAGCTTTACGATGTCGTTTACAGCACCCTTTTCAACCGATGTGATCTTGCCAGGGAACTTGTTTCTTGCTGAAAGCTTCATGCTGCCTTCGCCTACCATAACGTCAGTAGCCTTAATTACTGCAACTGCGCTCTTGCCCTCTGCGAGACCGAGGTTCTTTATTGAACCCATGCTGATAGTAGCTGTAACTGGAGTGCCCTTTACGTCGATTGTAACGATTCCGTTTACTGCGCCTTCCTTAACTGACTTAACTGTACCTGCGAACTGATTTCTTGCTGAAAGTTTCATTTTCCTTTTCCTCCCTTTTTTCTCTCACAATAATGTCTTTCTTACGAAAACATTTATGTTAATCTACCGGGTTTTTCTTTACATTCTCCCCCGTTCGAGACATATATTAGTCCATTGTTAGGAATAAGTAAAATACATGTATTCAATAGTTTGTATAGGCTTTCGGTTATGCATTTTCTGGTTAATAAGACAGTAATAATCCGGATGCCCCTGTAAATACCAATGCCGTCACGTCAGAATGTCCGGCGTTGCAGGCATTGAATCTTCATGGTCTCTGATCAGTTTTCCCGCTTCTTCGCTGTCGTCTCTTTCCAAGCGTCTCGACGCTTAACGTAAGGCGGCACTGTGCTCTCTACGTATGCCATCTCTATAAGGATTTCCGTATGCCAGCTCCTCTGCGTTTTCCGCAAACTTGCTCTGTACAGATTTCCGTGTGCCAGCTCCTCTGCGTTTTTCGCAGAGTTTTCCGCAGACCAGTTCTGTGCGGCTTCCCGCAAGCCTGCAGTAAAAAAGAGCATCCCGCTGGATGCTCTCTGGCATTCACTCTGCAGGATGCTCTCGCTGCGCTGATCGATCTGCGCTGTATTTCTAATTTTGCTTTATTTCTGCTCGCGCTGTATTATCTGCTTGCGCTCTTGCGCTGTGTTTTATACTTTCGCTGTTTATTTATCTGAATCTGCCGCCGTCAGTTCATAGTCAGTTCATATGAGCCCTGTAGTAATTGATCAGGCAGCCGTCCAGGATAATCTCGCGCTCGTCGTCCGTGAGATTTCCGAGCGAAAGTTCGAACGGCGAAAGAGTTTTCGCATCCGGGTCGACTTTGTAGGCGGTGATCTTTTCAGCCTTGCTGCTTACGGCATTCCTGATCTCAGGAATGAAGATGAAGTCGCCTTTCGAGAACGGGAGTTCCTTGTCGCTGCAGTCGGTTACGAACGGGAGCATGCCCCAGTTGATGAGGTTCGAACGATACCTCTTGGTGGCATATTCGTTTGCGATGTTAGCCCAGCCGCCGAGAACCTTCTGGCATGATGCCGCCTGCTCGCGTGCAGATCCGTCGCCAGGTTTTACCGCGAAGATCGTGGAACCGATTCCGAGGTTTTCGTGGCTTACGTCAGGATACTTCGTATGAACAGCAGCCATGACAGGCTTGAGTTCCGGAACGGCTTCACCGCCGCACTTCCCTGCCTCTATGGCTTTCTGCCCCTTCTGTATCTCCTTCGCGAGCCCTACGTATTCAGGATCTTTTCTCGAAAGGGCGAATTCCGCGAGTCTCAGAGGATTCGAACGGTAGCTCGATGTTTCGCCCGAAGGAATGAGCTCGTCCGTCGTAGTAACAGGATCGTGAATCTCCGAAACGACCTTGATGATCAGATTCTCAGGAAGCGCAGGCATGTCAGGCCAGTCTTTGATATTCGGTCCGAAGCGGACAGGAACCGATGGATCGGCCTTTCCGTGGCTGTCGAACACGCGGTTCTTGTAGATTTCACCGTCGAAGTGGTAGACAGGATGACGGTATTCACCCGCGAACTCCGTTGCCGGAGTCAGATAGCCCTTGTTTGCAGCCGTCGCTGCGATCGATCTGGCATCCATGAGGGCGACCGAAGCGATCTGGCCTTCCTGAATCTTCGAGCCTTCTCTGTTAGGGAAGTTTCTCGTCGAGTGGCGGATAGAGAGATCCCCGTTCGCAGGTGTGTCGCCCGCGCCGAAGCACGGTCCGCAGAAAGCAGTCTTGACTACTGCGCCTGTCTCGATGAGATCCGCGAGGACTCCGTTTTTCGCAAGCTCAAGGTAAATCGGCGAGCTTGCAGGATATATGCTGAGCGTGAAATCGTCGCTTCCGATATACTGGCCTCTCAGTATGTCGGCCGCATCGCAAATGTTTTCGAATCCGCCGCCGGCGCAGCCCGCTATGATGCCCTGGTCGACGAGCAGACGTCCGTTGTGAATCTTGTTCGTAAGATTGAAGTTTACGTCTCCGTTGAGAACGGTTTCCGCCTTCTTCTCTACGTCGTGGAGCACGTCTTCGAGATTTGCGTTAACTTCGTCGATCGTATAGACATTGCTCGGGTGGAACGGCATCGCTATCATCGGACGGATCTTGTCGAGCTCCACATATACGCATCCGTCGTAATAAGCGACAGGCGAAGGATTGAGCTCTTTGAAGTCTCCAGGGCGGCCGTGCTTCTCGTAGAATTCTTTGATCGTATCGTCTGTCTTCCAGATCGAAGAGAGGCACGTGGTTTCGGTAGTCATTACATCGATTCCGATTCTGAAATCCGCTGAGAGATTAGCGACTCCAGGACCTACGAACTCCATAACCTTGTTCTTGACATAACCTTTGTCGAAGACTGCGCCGATAATCGCGAGCGCAACGTCCTGGGGACCTACGCCCGGAACAGGTTTTCCTGTCATGTAGACGGCAGTCACACCCGGCATCGGGATATCGTATGTCTTGCCGAGGAGCTGCTTTACCAGTTCGGGACCGCCTTCTCCCATGGCCATCGTTCCGAGAGCTCCGTAACGAGTATGAGAGTCGGATCCGAGTATCATCTTTCCGCCGCCCGCGAGCATCTCCCTGGCGTACTGATGGATGACTGCCTGATGTGGAGGTACGTAAATGCCGCCGTATCTCTTTGCGCACGAAAGTCCGAACATGTGGTCGTCCTCGTTGATAGTGCCGCCTACCGCACAGAGCGAATTGTGGCAGTTGGTGAGCACATACGGAACAGGGAATTTTTCGAGTCCGGACGCTCTCGCGGTCTGGATAATTCCCACGTATGTTATATCGTGGGATGTCAGTTTATCGAATTTAATCCTGAGATCGGTCATGTTGTCTGAAGTATTGTGCTGCTCCAGAATACCATAAGCCATCGTTCCTTTTCTGGCTTCATCTCTGGAAACTTCTTTTCCGGCCGCTGCCTTTACAGCGCTGGCCGCATCCGGGCCGTCCGGAACGATTTCCGTGCCGTTTACCAGATAAACGCCTCCGTCCTGTAATCTGATCATTTAATTCCTCCGTCTGATGATGTAAATCTGAACGAATTCAGTTTGCTTGTCTTGAAGTACTTTTCTGAAGTATATGAAAAACGGCAGAAAAATTTCTGCTCATTGTCCTATATTATCCCACTTACTAACGGCCTGTGCAAGATGTATACAATTTCATAATTGTTTTTTAGTCTGCACCCGCGGTCCGCACGAGCAATATCAGAATAAAGCTTTCTCTTAAGAGGTATAGATTCTGCTTTCCAGCCTTTACTACACATCTGACTTAGATGCCGCTGCCAGGGAAGCCTGACGACCTTCTTTCGGTGCGAACGGACCGCGGCGCCTACAGAAGTCAGATTCTCTCAGCCTGATTCTGTATCAACTTCTCTAAGCCCGATGCTCTATCGGATTCTCTCGGCTCGACGTTGAATCAGCTTCTCTCAGTACGGTGATGTATCAGTTTCTCCCAGCTCTATACTGTCCCATCTCGATTCTGTGCTTTCGGCGCTCACTTGTCATTGATTATTTATGCTACTGGTTAGTGCATAGTTAAATTTAATAATATGACGGCAAATGCCTTTGCATAATGTATAATATTGCTTAATCATTCATAGAAATCATTCACAGAAATAAAAGCAATGATCACAGAAAGGATAATTCTTTGAGCAGACTTACGATAAAAACAATGTCTCAGGCCCAGACAACAGTCGAGGGCCTGTATAAAGACGTTGAGAGAAGAATAATTGCAAGCCCTCCTGGTCTGTGCCCTGTCGACCTCGCCGCATCCTTCCTCAGACTGTGCCACGCTCAGACATGTGGAAAATGCGTGCCGTGCCGCATAGGCCTCGGCCAGCTCGAAACTCTGATGGACGACGTGCTCAACGGAGAGGCCACTGAAGAAACGGTCGATCTTATCGAGCAGACGGCTGAAGTCATAAAGAACACTTCGGACTGCGCCATCGGATTTGAAGCTGCATCGATGGTTCTGAAGGGCGTCCGCGGATTCAGGGACGACTACCTCGAACACGTAAGGCACAACCGATGCATCGCATCCATGAACCAGCCTATTCCGTGCACCGATCTGTGCCCGGCCGGCGTTGACATTCCGGGTTATGTGGCTCTCATCCACGAAGGACGGTACGCCGACGCCGTGAGGCTGATCAGAAAGGACAATCCGTTCCCTGTAGCATGCGGACTTATCTGCGAGCATCCATGCGAAAACAGGTGCCGACGCGGACTCATAGATGCGTCCATAAACATCAGGGGCCTCAAGCGCTACGCGTGCGACAACGCCGGCATCGTACCGGCACCTGAGTGCGCTGAACCGACAGGCAAAAAGGTCGCTGTCATCGGCGGAGGCCCCGGCGGACTTTCATGCGCATATTACCTCGCCCTCATGGGACACAGCGTTACCGTCTACGATGCTCATAAGCACCTCGGCGGCATGCTCCGCTACGGCATCCCGAGCTACAGGCTGCCCAGAGAAAAACTGCAGGAGGACATAGATGCGATCCTTTCGACCGGAATAACAGTCGAAAAGAGCACCACGATAGGCAGAGACATACCGATGGAGCATCTCAGGAACAATTTTGATGCGGTGTTCATCGCCATAGGCGCCCAGCAGGACAAAAAGCTCAATCTGCCGGGAGAAAACGGACACGGCGTGATCTCAGCCGTCGAAATGCTCGGAAGAATCGGCGACGGAGACATTCCTGACTTCACCGGAAAGAGCGTCTGCATCATAGGCGGAGGAAATACCGCTATGGACTGCACGAGAAGCTCGAAGAGAATGGGCGCAGACCGCGTAACCTGCGTATACCGCCGCAGAACCGAGGATATGACAGCGCTCCCTGACGAGATAGAGGGAGCCATCGCAGAAGGATGCGAAATCATGACCATGTCTGCACCTGTAAGGATCCAGCTCGACGAAAAAGATAACGTCACCGGTCTCGTCGTACAGCCGCAGATACCAGGAGCCATAGATAATTCGGGACGGCCGAGGCCTGTAAAGGCTGATCTTCCAGAGGCCGTCATTCCGTGCGACGTCGTGGTCGTTGCTATCGGACAGGGCGTCGACTCAAAGGAATTCGAGGAGGCAGGCATTCCTGTGGTAAGAGGCAGCATCAGCGCTTTCGATACAGGCGATATTGCCGATCACGAGGGAATCTTCGCCGGCGGCGACTGCGTATCCGGTCCTGCCACAGCGATCAGAGCCATTGGAGCCGGAAAGGTCGCGGCAGCGAATATCGACCAGTATCTCGGATATAACCACGAAATCACGGTGGACGTTGAAATCCCGCACCCTGTACTGCACGACAACGACGCGTGCGGACGCATCCAGTCAAACATGCGTCCTGCTCACGAGCGCGCCTGCGATTTTGATCAGATAGAATTATGCATGACCGGCGAAGAAGCGGCTCAGGAATCAGGCAGGTGTCTGAGATGCGATCACTTCGGATATGGAGTTTTCAAGGGAGGCAGGACAGAAAAATGGTAAATCTGACAATAGACAACACGCCTGTCAGCTGCGCCGAGGGCACGACTATCATGAATGCGGCAGCGTCGGCCGGCATCTCGATTCCTCATCTGTGCTATCTTAAAGATATAAACGAGATCGCGGCCTGCCGCATGTGCACCGTAGAGGTAGAAGGCACCGAACGTCTCGTGCCGGCGTGCGACAACGTAGTGCAGCCAGGCATGGTCGTACATACGAACAGCCCGCGCGTCAGAGAGGCACGCCGGATCAACGCTGAACTCATTATGTCTCAGCACAACGGAAGCTGCATCAGCTGTGTACGTTCCGGCAACTGCTCCCTTCAGACGCTCTGCAACGATCTCAATATACTCGACGGCAATCCGTTCAAACCCGACATTCCTGTAAAGCGCTGGGATATGAAGGCTCCGCTTATTCACGACGCTTCGAAATGCATAAAATGCCTGAGATGCGTGAACGTCTGCAGCAAAATCCAGGACATGCAAATCTGGGATCTTGAAGGTTCCGGCGGCCACGCTCACATCGACGTGACGCTCGGCAGAAACATCATGAACTCCGACTGCACCTTCTGCGGACAGTGCGTAATCAATTGCTCGACGGGAGCCCTCAGAGAACGTGACGACACCGACGAGGTTTTCGACGCTCTCGCAGATCCTTCAAAGATAGTAATCGCCCAGGTAGCTCCGTCCGCAAGGACATCGTGGAACGAGGACTTCGGGCTGTCGAACAGCGAGGCCGGAGCCGGACGCCTGGTTTCTGCGCTGAAAAAACTCGGCTTTGACTACGTTTTCGACACAAACACCGGCGCCGACCTGACTATAATGGAGGAAGCCGCGGAATTCCTCGAACGCATGCAGAATCCGGATAAATACACGAAACCGATGTTTACATCGTGCTGTCCGGCCTGGGTACGTTTCATGAAATCCCAGTACCCTGACATGGTTCCGCAGCTCTCTACCACCAAATCGCCGCATCAGATTCTGGCGTCGGCTGTAAAAGCGTGGTTCCGAGACGTAGAAGGCGTTGATCCGCACAACATATTCATGGTTTCGATCATGCCTTGTCTGGCGAAAAAGGCGGAATGCGCAGAGCCTAATCAGAACGACGCATGCGGAGATCCTGACGTCGACATTTCTCTCACCGTCCGCGAAATGAACCGCATGCTGCGCTCAGATCAAATAAATCCGGCTCTGCTTCCTGTTTCAGAATTTGACGGCCCGTTCGGCATCGCGTCGGGCGCAGGAAAGATATTCGGCGTAACAGGAGGCGTAATGGAAGCGGCGCTGCGTACGGCGTACTACGACGCAACGGGCAGAAACCCTGATCCCGACGCATTCAGAAACGTACGCGGCATGGAAGGCTGGAAGGAAGCCGAAATAGATTTCAGCGGTGCAAAGATCAAGGTCGCCGTCGTATCGGGGCTTCTCAACACGCGCAATCTGATAGAAGCCCTGCGCGCCGGCAGAGTTCACTACGATTTTGTCGAAGTCATGGCATGCCCCGGCGGATGTTCAGGCGGCGGCGGAATGCCGATACACGACGGCTGGAGCATGACAGACTCAAGAGGATCGGAGCTTTACAAGCTGGACAAGGACAGTGAAATCAGATTCTCGCACGAAAGTCCGGTAATGAAAAGGCTGTACGGCGAATATATCGGTGCTCCGCTTTCAGAAAAAGCAGAAGAACTTCTTCACACAGACCACGAGGGCTGGGAAATGCCGCTGAATCCGCGGCTCACCCGCTGACGGGAGGAAACGAGTTATGAGTCTGTACGCTATAGGCGACCTGCACCTCTGCTATCAGGTTCCGGAAAAGAACATGGACGACTTCGGCAGGGCCTGGAAAAACCATGAGAAAAAACTCATGAAAAACTGTGAACGGATGATATCCGGCGGCGACACACTCGTCCTCGTCGGAGACCACACATGGGGCAAGAAACTGCCTCAGTGCGAAAAGGATTTCGAATACATCATGTCGCTGCCGGGCAGGAAGATTCTCACACGCGGAAATCACGACATGTTCTGGGAGGCGAACAAGACAGAACGGCTGAACGAACAGTTCGGCGGCCGTCTCTCGTTTCTCCAGAACAACTACTATGCCTACGAGGATTACGCGATCGTGGGGACAAAAGGATACACGTTTGAAGGTCCTTTCTATCTCGATGACGACGGACACCTGACCGGCTGGGACGAAGACGAGGCTGCACACGCAGAGAAGCTCGTGGCACGCGAATACTACAGACTCAGGAAGTCTTTCGAGCAGGCTTCTGCAGACGGATACAAAAAATTCATCATGTTCCTCCACTACCCTCCGACGAACATACTGCAGACAAAGAGCTGCTTTACCGATATCGCCGAGGAGTACGGAGTAAGCCAGGTTATTTACGCACACTGCCACGGCGCCGCACGATGGCACGACAGCGTGACAGGCGTGAAAAACGGAGTGGTTTACAAGCTCGTATCCGGAGATTTCCTAAAGTGGAAGCCGGAAAAAATACTGTAGAAACAGGAAGCAGAAACGCGATTCTAACAAAGGAGAAAATACAGGAATGGTAAGAGAAATTTGCAGGGACAAGTTCTTCCTGCAGCTGAAAGCAGAACCGGCCACGCGCGAAGACATGTACATAGGCCACGACCTGCTCGATACACTGAAGGCTCACAGCGATGAATGCGTCGGCATGGCAGCCAACATGATCGGCGTGAATAAAAGCATCATAATTATTAACACGGGCATGTTCGCGACGGTCATGTACAACCCCGTCATAGTAAAAAAGCAGTTTCCGTATGAAACGGAAGAAGGCTGCCTCTCTTTGGACGGCAAAAGAAAGACGACGCGCTACGCGCACATCGAGGTCGAATACAGGGACATGAGATGGAAAAAGGAGCGCAAGAGCTTTACCGGCTGGATCGCACAGATTATTCAGCACGAATACGACCACACACAGGGCATACTGATATGACAAACGGCCCGCGGACTTCTGCAGTCCGCGGGCCGCTCTGTTCTGCCGTCACATCTTCCTTCATTCCTGCAATCCTGCAGCCATGAAGCCATTGCAGAAGTTTATTCCGTCCTGAGCGAAGCTACAGGGTCTTTCTTCGCAGCCGATCTTGCAGGAATAAGTCCTCCGAATACCGTTATCACAATGCTGAGCAGTATCAGCAGTGCCGCGTATTTTACAGGCAGATATGCGTTTATGTCCGTATTTCCAAGTTGTGAATGCAGGATCGAATTCATCGGGAAAATCAGCACTAACGAAACCGCTACTCCGATAATTCCTGACAGGCATCCGATGATAAACGTCTCGGCGTTGAAAACCTCCGACACATTGCGCTTGGAAGCACCGAGCGCTCTCAATATTCCTATCTCCTTCGTCCTTTCCAATACAGAAATGTGAGTTATTATTCCTATCATTATGCATGAAACCACCAGCGAAACAGCCATGAGCGCTATCATTACATATGAAATCATGTTGGTGATCTGGTTGAGCGAAGACGTCATGAGTTTCACGTAATCGGTATACGTGATCTCGTCTTCCTTGTCCGCTTTTTTATTGTAATCCTGTATGCACTTTGAAACGGCTTCCTTGTCACTGAAGCTGTCGGTATAGATGCTTATAGACGAAGGATCGTCGTAGTCCACGCTTCCGAAAGCCTCCAGGTTGTCTTCGTACGTGTATCCGCTGAGGAACTCGGAATATATCGTCAGAAGCACCGACTGGTCTGCAGACGACTGAAGCCACGCGTCCATCGCCGCAGCCATAGAATTTTCATCCGCAGCGGCCATCAATGCCGCACTGTCCGCTGCTGCTGACTGCGTCTGATCCGACGAGGTTCCATTCTGCGCCATATATGCCATTATCCGTTCATACATCGCCGCCTTGTCAGATATTCCGAGTGAAGAAATATACTGCTTTGTCTCGCTGATTTTTTCTTCATCCGTCGAGGCTTCGAAATCCACTCCGTTCAGTACATTGACGCTTGGGGTGCTCTTCTGCGCTTTGACGACGGCGCTGTTGTCCGAGTAGTCGATGAGATAATTCGTCAGAGCTCTCGTATATCCTATCGCTGTAGAGACAGACGCAGTGTTTTCTCCCTCTTTAGGTTTTACAACACCTGAAATCTTCAGCTGCATGCCGTTTGCCGCAAGATCATTAATGTCTGCGGAATCGTCGTCTATCCTCGTGAAGGTTCCGTTCTGATTCTGCTTGTACATATCGCAGGCTGGTACGATGTAAAACGTTCTGCTGCACAATTCCTCGTAATCAAACGTCATCTGCTGGGCTTCGCCTGAATCAGAGATTTCCCTGTTAAGTTCCGTATATTCGTCCTTTGTTATCAGCCCGAGCTGATACAGAGTATCCGTCGGAAGCGCGTTGTTTTCGTCCAGAACTAAAATCAGCTCCTCCTTCTGTTCAGGCCAGCTGCCGTAGAGCAGATCGTAATTGTCTTTAAGAACCTGGCTTACTGAACTCCCGTCGGATCCCGTCATTAGTTCGGAAAAGTTTTCTGCCGCTCCGCTCGAACTTCCGGAAAACAGACTGATGCCGTCAGAACTCTGTGACGAAGAAAGCTGGCTCGTGCCCTGGGGATCCGCGCCGCTGTTAACGAGCGCGCCCGTCGAATCGTAGGAATACGCGTCGAAACTTACATCGTAGTTGTAGATGATGCCGTTCTTCCCTATGTAGTTTCGTATCTCGCTTTCGGGATCGTCGAGATAAGCTTTAAATTTTTTCAGATTATTCGTCACCATTCCCGAAGTAATAGATCCGCTGTTGTCTGCGTATACACCGCTTTTCTCGCTGTCGCTGCTGTTGCTATTGCTGTTGCTGCCGCCCGTATCAATGCCTGAAAGATCGACGGCCTGAGAATCTATCGTTATCGGATATGCAGTCAGCGTGGATTCCTGAATGTCGGAGATATATGTCCTGACCCCAGCTGTCAGCGCCAGGACAAGCGCAATTCCGATGATACCGATGGAGCCGGCAAACGACGTCAGCAGCGTCCTTGCTTTTTTCGTACGAAGATTGTTGAAGCTCAGAGCCAGAGAGGTAAAGAACGACATGTTCGAGCGCTTTCGTCCTTTCTTTCTGCGCCTGCGCCCTGCTTTGCCATCAGCCGGGTTCTGTGCTGTCTGCTCTTCGCTTTCATCTCCCGTTTCCGGCTCCGTCTCTGCCGCCGGATCGTACGGCATCGAATCGCTTGTAATCTCTCCGTCTTTCAGCGTGATGATTCTCGTCGCGTATTTTTCTGCGAGTTCAGGATTGTGGGTGACCATGACGACGAGCCTGTTCCTTGCTACTCCCTTCAGGATCTCCATGATCTGGACGCTCGTCTCTGTATCGAGCGCGCCGGTAGGCTCGTCCGCAAGCAGTATGTCAGGATCGTTCACAAGAGCTCTCGCGATCGCGACTCTCTGCATCTGCCCTCCTGACATCTGTCCCGGCTTCTTGTGGAGCTGATCGCCGAGGCCGACACGTTTCAGCGCTCTTTCGGAGCGCTTTCTCCGTTTCTCTCTGGAAACGCCCGAAATCGTCATCGCCAGCTCGACGTTCGCGAGCACGCTCTGGTGCGGAATCAGATTGTAGCTCTGAAATACGAATCCGATCGTGCGGTTCCTGTACGTGTCCCAGTCCCTGTCGTTGTATTCTTTAGTGGAAATCCCGTTGATGACCACGTCTCCAGCGTCGTACCTGTCGAGTCCTCCTATTACGTTCAGGAGCGTCGTCTTGCCCGAGCCGCTCGGCCCGAGTACACATACGAATTCGCTGTCCCGCAGATTCAGAGTCACATCCTGAAGCGCATTCTGGACCAGATCTCCCGTCCTGTATTGTTTGTATATATGTTCTAACTGAAGCAATACTGTATTCCCCTTATGACTGTCCAGCGGCTCACAGCTCTCCCCGGATCCATAAGCTCTGGTACTTGAAATTAAACCTTTACGGTAAATTTTATCATATATTGCTATCCGGCGCCTCATGCCGAGTGTATTTTAGGTTTTCTTTTTCCTGCTGCTTCTTACCTGTGCCACATCGCTTATAAATCCCTGTAAAATGCAAATATTCATGATCTTGCCTGCCTCCCTGAATCCGCTGGCCGTCTTTCCCAAATAAAATAAGCGGCGCGGAGTTTTTTTGACTTCCGCGCCGCATGTGCTTACTGCTTGTTTTATTGTATCCGTACATTTCAATTACTTCTTATGACGGATTTTCCCTATTTTATTTACAGCATACTTAAATTACAACTTTCTAGTTCTTTTGTTCAAGAGCTTCCCAGTCAGGCGTTCCCGTGAACTCTGTCCACTGTTCGTCCGGCGATGTGAGATTTTCTCTCGTGTAGTCGTGGCTGTTCGTAGCCTCCTGAACGGCTATGTAGTACCAGGCTGTCTTATCGAGATTGTCGCTCCACGTTACACCGTCCAGGATATGGCTTTCATCTGAAGGAACTCTCATAAGAACGCTGTTGATCAGGGTCATCGCCTCCGCCCTGGTAATGTACTCGTCAGGCCGGAATGTTCCGTCGGGATATCCTGCTATCCAGCCCAGGCTTACAGCCTTGTTGATGTCGGCCTCCGCCCAGTGTCCGCTAATATCAGAGAATGCAGGCGTTTCTCCTTCTGTTCCCTGGCTGTCGGCAGTGCTGAAACGCGCAAACAGAGCTGCGAACTCTGCCCGCGTGATATACGCTTCAGGATCGAATTCATCTTCTGATCTTCCGTAGATGATACCCATCTTTGTCAGTGTCGAGATCTCGGTGTTCGACCACCTCGAATCATCTACATCTGCGAAGTTATTCGTGTATGTAAGATTTTCCTCTCGCGAAGTGCTCTTGAGAAGTCTGAAGATAATAGCCGCCGTCTCCTCACGCGTGATGTTGTTCTCCGGTCTTACCGTGCCGTCTTCGTAACCAGCTACATAAGCGTAATGGTTTACAGTGTCGAGGTCAGGTGTAGTGTCTCCGCTTTCTTCCCAGCCGGCATAAACCGTCTTGTTGCTCGTCATCAAAACGCTCGTTATCGGAGTCGTAAGATCAGAGTCGCTGTACCAGCCAGTAAACGTATATCCGTCCCGCACAGGAGTCTTACTGGAAAGATCCACCCTCGTGCCTTCTTCATACACTTCGGAAGCTATCTCATTTCCGCCGTTCGTCTCATAAGTCAGCCTGTACCATGACGTAACAGGCTCGACATAATAGCTGACCGAAGGCATAGGGAATGTTTCCTCTGCAGATGTATTGCCGGACGTGTCAATTGGAACAAGAACTGCCTTCTGATTTGTATAAACAGGATCTGTCACCTGAGTGTCAGTGCCGTCTACTATTCCGTCACCGTCCAGATCCAGCTGTCCGTGAGTGCCCGCATCGGAGCTTTTATCCGTGAACTTTACAGTATAGTGGATCTGAACGTGCTCAAAATTCGTCACATTGACGTTCGTCGTCCAGACGAAATGCTCGCCGGCTCCCATGTCGTCAGGATAATATGTAATTTCATATTGGTATTCCTGACTGGACGTATCAGTCGTTTCAATCTTTCCAAAGCCGTAATGATTGTCATCGATTTTCTCGGCAGTCAGAGTTTCAGTGCTGCTGCCGTCGTCGACCGTAATCGTGACTGCAGACGGATCGGTGAGGTCGAAGTTGTATCCAGCTTCTTCGTCGTATCCCATGTAATCCGTTACAGTCGAACCCGCACCTAAAGCGTAGAGCACGTCGTTTTCGATCGATTCGAAACCGGTCGACGCTCCGTTATTCAGGTAATCCATGAATGCTTCGTGACCGCCGTCTGACGTATTCCAGCTCGGCACCGCCATGGCATAGCAATGGTACTGAGATGCTAACTCATAGTAGGTGTCCGCCGCATACAAGAATGCCATATCTATGTTTGATGCACTCCTGAAATTACGCGGTTGATATATATATCCGTCTGCAACAACAGCTTCTTGCGATTTCATCATCCACAGATGATCGTAATAGTACCAGATAAAATCGTACGAATCACCGTTGCTCTCTTCATTTCTAGCCCTTACATCCTCTAAATATTCATCCCATAACGTCTGATCGCTCGTTGTCGGTCTTGTCACATTTGTTTCACCGGTGCTTTCATCTGTAGATATCCGGCTCGGAGCGTAATAAACTTCATCATAGTAACCGCCGTAAGATTCTGGTCCGCTGCCGTCAGGATTGTACGCACGTGAATAAGGTGTGCTGGTGTCACCGTTCTTACACCACAGATATGTGTCGCCGTCTGATACAAGTATCATATATTTCCTGCTGTCCGGAATTGAAGTATCACTCGCGAGAACTTTCTGAGCCTCCAGCAGACCCGCGTGCATGTTGGTTCCGCCAGTGATGCTCTGCTCGAAAGCAGCCTTGATTTCATCATACTGTTCCTTCAGATCATACGTGCCGAGATTGATCGCCCTGCGGTTGAAACCGACTATATCCACCTTTACCGTGGCATCTGTATTGTCGACGACAGTTTTCAAATCGCTGAGCAGCTCGAGCGCTGATTCTTCTGTAGCTGAAAACTGTGATTTATCCAGCACAAAACATATCTCGGAAGACAGTGCTTCCTCTTTTGACGGAATCGAAATCGTTATGTCAGATGTGCCGTCGTCACTCAATGCTGTTGCAGTCTTCGATTTTGAAACGTCCCACTGTGTCCCTGTATCATCACTCGTATCTGATGTGTCAGCTGAAGCTTGTACCGCTGTGTCAGCCGAAGCTTGGACCGCTGTCACAGGAATCAAAGCAACTACCATTGCGATAGCAAGCAGTAAACACAGGATCAGATTATGTTTTCTACTATGTATCATTTAATACTCCCTTTGAATAAACTCTGCATCTTTTATATGCAGCTGAAAAATTAACAACTGATTCAGTTTTTCTTAAAGAACCCGAGACCGGTGGATACAAAAACAATGCTGCAAGCAACAGATTTCAAATAATGAAATCATGTGATCTGTTGATGATTATTGCAGCCATTTTCCCCTGCTCTTGAACCAGATCTCTCACAATACAGACGGTTGTCTGATTTATATAGTGATACACTTTTATATCACATATGATGTATATGTTGATTATAAATGAATGATTATATACATTTATACACGTATTATCACATTTGATAATTTTCACGCAGCGTCGATCCGGAGCAGAATGAGTATTGATATGAATATTGAGATCTGTACATTTCCGCTGCATGTCCGATCGGATCTCCACAATATGAAGGCTTTGGAAGGAAAATAAAAGCTCGTTATCACAATTCTTATTATGAATGGAAGATATCTTTCAAAGCTGGAAAATAATCTCTCTGGCGCTGCTGTTCAGCTGCAATCTGATTCCATTTGCAGTTGCAATCTAAAGCCGATTCTCGGTTACAATCTGACGCCGTTTTCAGCCGCAATCTGACTACGCTGCTCAGCTGCACACTGATATACCCTCCCATTTCTATCCTTACGCTCTGCTTATTCGCGGCCTGACGCCACTTACTCAGCCGCAATCAAAATTACCGCTCAGACGCACTCGCTTTGCTGAAAAACTTTTTTAAAAGTGAAGTTAATAGTGAAATATGATAAAAAAGTAAGTGATAATTGAGATAAAGATATAGTATTCAGAATAAGTCATTTGTGACTGCAGGTTCACCGCCGTCCGAAGGTTATTGGAATAAGCTTGTAATCCGCCGGCCGAAGTTGCTTAGAATCGCCGATGCGCCGCGGGCCGCTGCTGCTCGCTGCGGTCAGCAGATATGACAGAAACAAATTTTTCACTGATTTCCGAACCACAGGCTTCACGAATCTGCTCTTATATACAGAGGCGCCTCGAGAAGCGAAGATCCGGAAAGGAGGGTGGAACATATCAAATGAATGACAGTGAACTGGTATTGAAAATACAGGAAGGAAGCAGAGATGCTTTCGATGAATTATATAAAAAATACAGCACCATGCTGTTCCGCGTGGCGTATATGTATCTGGGAAACAGAGAGGACGCCGAGGAAGTCCTGCAGGAAACGTTCGTGCAGTTCTGGCTCAACGCGGGCTCTCTGAAGAATCCGGCTTCGGTCAGATTCTGGCTGTACAGAACGATGCACCGTCTTGCCGTAAAGACCGGGAAAAAACACGCGAAGGAACGCCCGGACGAGAACGTCATCCTGAAGGCGGACGCAGCTTCCGCGGAACAGACCACCATGGAGGAAGGCGTGGTAAACAAGCTCGCTTTCGATACGATCATGCGGAGTCTTTCTCCAAAGCTTCGGGAAACAGCCGTCCTTTACTACTGCGACGATCTGTCGGTGAAGGAAATCGCAAAGATCACTGAATGCAGAGAAGGAACGGTCAAATCGCGGCTCCACAGCGTCAGAAAGCAGCTCGCGAAACAGGATGATCTCAGGAAAAGTTATGCATTTCAGATGATGAGAAGAGAGGGAACCATATGAATACTAATGCAGACGCAATAAGAAACATGATGAGAGCCGGCACGGCCGGTCTCGAGCCGTCTGCTTCATGCGCGGCGGAAATCAACAACAGGATAGATATGCTCAGTGAAAGAAGTGGAAATGCGGACGTCAAATACAGGAAACACACCGGTTTTTCACGCATGAAAAGAATCGTGGCTATCGCAGCCGTTTTCACACTTCTGTGCACCGGAACTGTTCTGGCTGGCGGCCATATCACAAATCTGATAACAAGCAGCCATTCAGGATATGACTACACTACATACGAATCGCTCGAAAGCGGAATGGACAGGAATAACATCGACGCATCTCTTCCAGAGAACTTTTCAAACGGATATTCGTTTGAAGGCGCCGTCCTCACCGATGTAAAGGCAGAGACGGACGACGGCAGTGTGATGAAACAGTCGAAGGGCATCTCCGCTGATTACACTGGCAAAGAAGGAGATATTAATCTCAGCGTCAGCCTGGCATCTGTGAACGAAGACCAGCAGGGAGACAGCGCAGCAGCTCCGACAGAACAGATAACGGCCGCAGACGGAACCTTTCTCAGCTACAATTCCGACACGTATCTCAACGTTCCGGACGGATACAGCCTCAGTTCCGAAGAGCAGGCCAGAGCTGCAGCTGATCCTCATTTCTACGTCAGCTACGGCGGAACAGACTATGCGGAATCAAGCGTACAGGACAGCGTAAGCTGGCAGAGCGGCGGGTATTCGTACATACTCAGCATGAATCACAGCGGCAGCAGCCGCGATACTCTCGTGTCGATGGCGGAGGAAATGACAGCGAAATAGCCTCAGTCACAGTCCAGACTGGACATAGCCCAGACCGGACATAGCCAGACCGGGTAAAGCCGGACTGGACAGGCCGGACTGGACAGGCCAGACCGCGTACCGTCACCAATTCTGAAAACTGCCTGTCATGGTGTACAAACTTCATACAAAAATTACAAAAGCCACGGCGGGTGTTTGTTCCGCCGTGGCCCCTGCTGTCACTTTGCCGTTTGTTGTCTTGTTTTGTTTTAAGGTTTTTTAGGAGAGTTTTATGAAAAGTATTCGTCTTGTATTTCCACTGTCTCGGGGAATTTGGTCTTTTCCTTTCGACACTCATAATATATCATTTCGAAATGTCGGAATGATATTCCCTTCGTGAACAAATTGTGAAAATGCTGAAACATATCTTAATCTTCAGTAAGTCTGTGATGTTTAGGCAATCATTTTACTTTTCACTGTTGCTTTCTGTGCTCTCCGCGACGCGTTTCCCGCGTTTTTCGTCCATCCGCGTCCATAATATTCCCTTATAAAATTCCTTCAGCAAATTTCCTCATCGGCTTGCAGCAGATCTACCTTATTCCGCATCTGTTTCCTGCAGAGCCTCTTCCGACGGCTTCGTACTCGTGAACATTATAGACAGAACCACCATGACGAGCAGCAGGTACGGGTAAAACAGCCACCTCATTATTGAAACGCTGCTGATGTCCGCAAGGTTTGATGCTATGAGGAGCTGCGCACCGTACGGAATTATGCCCTGCATGATGCACGAGCACGTGTCGAGAAGCGACGCCGTGCGTCTCGGGTCTATATCGTATTCCTCGCTGATTGTCTTTGCTATAGGCGCTGCAACGACTATGGCTACCGTATTGTTGGCTGTAGCTACATCCATTATTGCAGTCAGGAAACCGATTCCGGCCATGCCTCCGCGCTTCCCGTGCGCGTGGCGTCTTATGAACCCGAGAATAGATTCGAATCCGCCGTAAACTTCTATTAGTGCACTGATGGAAGCGACGAGAATCGTCACTATCATCGTCTCGAACATTCCTGCAGTTCCTTCGCCCATCGACGAGAATATCGTATCGAACTGCAGAGTTCCCGACAGCAGTCCGGTAATCGTGAACAGTATGATTCCGAGGCCGAGCACTGCGAATACGTTGAGTCCGAAGAGGGCGAGAACGAGAATTATGAAATACGGCAGAGCGAGCATCAGGCTGAAGTCGTAGTGGCCGAGGTGAGCGTCGCCGCCAAGGGCCGCTATAACGATGAGAATTGCCAGTGTCGCCAGTGCGGCAGGCATCGCAAGCTTGAAATTCACTCTGAACTTGTCTTTCATTTCCACGCCCTGAGTCTTCGTCGCTGCGATCGTCGTATCCGAAATAAACGAGAGGTTGTCGCCGAACATCGCTCCTCCGACAACGGTGCCTACGCAGAGCGGAAGGTTGAAGCCTGCCGTGTTTGCAACCGACGCCGCTATAGGGGCGAGAACCGTGATAGTTCCTACGGAAGTACCCATCGCCATTGAAATCAGGCACGCTATCACGAACAGGCCCGGTATCGCGAACTTCCCGGGTATGATATTGAGCAGGATATTCGCCGTGCTCTCGACGCCTCCTGCTTCACTCGCAAGACCGCTGAACGCTCCTGCCATCAGGAATATGAACAGCATTATCGTGATATTGTCGTCGCCGATGCCCTGCGCGCATATGTGGATCTTCTCGTTGAACGAGACTTCTCTGTTCTGGCAGAAAGCCACGATCAGCGCTATGCCGAAAGCTACAACTACCGACATTACGTAGAATCCCATCTGGCCTTTTAATGGATGAATGTAGGTGTAGTAGATTCCCAGTCCGAGATAGAGCACCAGAAATACAAAAATAGGTATCAGCGCCCTGGCATTAGGCTCAGGTTTCTTCTCTTCATCCTTTTCTTCCGTCTGAAGAGAATCTTCGTTGTTGTTTTTCATAAATCTCTTTTCCTTTCAAAGCAAATATTGGTTTTCAGTCTCTCTTTCCTTTTCCCCTCTGCATTCTTTTCTCTTCTGCATTCTTTTCACTTCTGCACCGGTACACGCTGCTGCAGCGCCGTGCGCGATTCATTCCAGTATCAGTCCCAGCGTCCGTCTCAGTATCAGTCCCAGCGTCCGTCTCAGTATCAGTCCCAGCGTCCGTCGTTGATGCGCTCGCTCTTTTCGGTAGCGTACCAGTAATTGTAGGCCATCATATACAGTTCGACCTCAAGATCGCTTTCGCAGTAAATATTCACCGTCTTCGGGAACTCGTTCTTCTTCAGAAACCCGACTACGATGTTTTCAATCCTCGTCGCATCGGAGAACATGTCGGAATTCTTCTCCTTAGGCTCTGGCGCTCCGATTTCGACGCTTTCGATCTTTCCGGCAGCTGCTTTCTCCAGCACTCCCTCTATATCGTCCGTGAGCGGCATGCTGCCCTTGACGATCTTTATTCTTTCTTCCATATCCATAACAGACCTATCCTCTCTCTCCTTTATTTTCCGCTTGTATCCGCGGTCCGCTGAAAAGGCTTCTCTCCCTGTCCGGCAATGCATTGACTTAGCTTTCACGCCTGTCTCAATCTGCGGATTCATGAAACCAGCTGCTCCAATCAGTCTGCAGCTTTATGAAACTTACTGTTCCAGGGAATATGCAGTTAAATGAAATTTACAGTTTGAAGAAACATTTTCGGAGCTTCGCTCTTTTGTCCGGATTTTCTGCCGTTTCCAGCATACACTTCTTTTATTATACACAAATGTAAGGTCACTTACTAAAATGTTTTCATATTATCCGATCCGCTTCTCATTAAGTGGGAGAGGCCCAGCCAGCAGAAGTCCAACTGTATAGATTTCTTTTATTTGGTCTCTGAAAAAATGTTGCTGTCGATCAGATCCTTTATGAGCATAGACAAGTAGTCCATTTCCTCCTTCGTTACCGGACCGGAATGCCAGTGAAGGAAACCCCACAATCCATATGCAAGGAATGAATTTACAGCCTTGACCGGATAACGCGTCTTCATTCTTTCAGGATAAACGTTTTCAAACCGTTCGATGCATTTAAGAATAAAATCCTTGTAGATGTACGAAACTTCGAACTTATTGATCTCAAAAGACGGCTCCTTCGAAAAATCCTCTTCCAAATAATAAAGAGTGTCTATAAAGTTCTGAAGACTTTTGTCAAAATCATTTTCGGGGTTGTTGTTTTTCTGCTTATTAATAAAAAGCTCCTCTGTTTCTTTCTTTATCGTATCGAGCATGTCCTTAAAGAGATCGTATTTGTCACCGTAATATGTGTAAAACGTCACACGGCTCGTAGATGATCTGGCGCATATTTCCTTTACGCTGATCTTGTCCAGCGGTTTATCCCTGAGAAGCTCCCTGAGGGCGCTGCGTAATCCCTGTTTTGTTTTTATAATTCTCTTATCCATCTTGACGATTTCCAACTAACTTAACAAGTTCTCATAAAATGTATAAATAACTTACAAATTTGAAAATATGTCATTGTAAAAAATATTTACATCATCAAAAATGTTATAACACATGTAAAGGAGAATGCCACTCATGAAAATTGTTTTTATTGTACCTACGACCGCGCTGAGACGGCTCCCTCCGTACCGCTGGGGCGGAAAAATATACGGACAATCAAATTCAATTACAGGTCCTCTTATTCTCGGAGGCATACTGAAAAAAGCCGGTCATGAAGTAGCAGCCTACGAAGAGCTGAATGCAAACATCCATTTCAAAAGACTTCTAAAAGACACAGATGTCTTCTGCATTTCGATAATGACGTCAAACGCTCCGCGGGGATATGAACTCGCTGACATCATTCACGAGAAGACAAACGCACGCGTCATCATGGGCGGAATGCACGCTACATGGAAATCCGAAGAAGCGCTCGAGCACGCAGATCAGGTAATCGTCGGCGAGGGCGAAAAGGTAATTCTCGATGTAGTCGAGGGACGCATTACCGACAGGCTCGTGCAGGGTATTCCTATCGAGGACCTCGATGAAGTGCCTTTTCCTGATTACTCGATTCTCAAAACGCCGTGCAAGGCAGCAAATGTCATATCGACGAGAGGGTGCCCTTACCGCTGCACTTTCTGCACGACATCGCGCATGTTCGCTCCTTACCGCCAGCGCAGCATAGACAACGTCATCGACGAGATACGCATGTACAAAGAACTGGGTTTCAAGTATATGAATTTCGAAGACGATAATTTCACTGCCGACAAAGAGCGTGCCAAGGAGATATGCAGGCGCATGATCGCCGAAGGCCTTACGTTTAAGGAAACTTTCTTCTTCGGCAGGACTGACATGGCGGACGATGAAGAGCTGCTGCAGCTGCTTCACGACGCACACCTCACGCGAGTGCTCATCGGAATCGAGTCGCTGAACCAGGATGCCCTGAACAGCATCCATAAGGGACAGAACATAGAAAACATAAGAAAGGCCGGAGCAGCCTGCCAGAAATACGGTATCCGTCTGATTGCGAGCATCGTGCTCGGTCTCGATGATGATACCCTGGAAGACATGGACCGCAGCGTGGCGTTCGCAAAGAGCATAAACGCTTACCAGCTTCAGCCCGCAATCCTGACTCCGTTTCCAGGGACGCCTGTATTCGAAGAGTTTGAAGAGAAGGGCAGAATGATCACACACGACTGGAGCCGCTTCGACATGATGAACGTGACGTTCCAGCCTGTACATATGACGCCGTGGGAGCTGCAGGAGGAATTCTACAGCGCGTCAAAGGATTTCTACGATTTCGAATCGGCGAAAAAGATTAAAAAAATATTCGGAAAGGAATACGGACGCCGCAGATGGGGACTGGCTGTGCTGGCACGCCTCGGCGTATGGGGAGCTCACCTCGCTTCGAAGATCGCGCCCGGTACGGCGTTCTACGATATACGCCACTGGAACGGCGGCAGTCTTGAAGGAGAAAACGGTACTGTATAATGCCGGCGAGCCTGAGTCTCAGGCGAGGTGCATATCAGGCTAAGCTGCATAATAAGCGAGACTGAATTCTTTTCATTAACGTAAAAACAAAGTTTTCCATAGATTGACCATAAAAGTACCCGTACATATCACTGATATATGCTCTGCTTTTGATAATCAATTTAATCAGACGTTGATTGTCAAATGAAATCATATTTCACGATATGTACGGGTATTTGCGTTTCTGCGGTCTGGATGTCCTGTCCGGCTATCCGCCTACACTTTTTCAGGTACGATTGTCCGGCATGATTGTCAGGCCAGGTTCCCGGCACGATTGTCAGGCACTGTTGCCCTGTACTATTATCCGGCATGCTTGTCCAGATCCGGTTACTCCGCATCTTTATCATTTATTTCTCTATATCCGGCTTCATGCGGCAGTGCGCTCGTCCAGTCCCTGCCGCCATCGATGAATTTTCTCCAGCCCATTACGCGGTCCAGCATCTCACGGGTTTCCAGAACTCCATAAGCAAAGCCCTTCCGCACCAGCTCGTCCGGCACAAATTCATCGTATTTGTCGAATGTCGGAACTTCGTCCGGATAGAGCAGCTCCATGGGATCGACTCCGGCCTCTGCTCTTTCAGTCACTATTTTGTAAAATTCCTGCTCCGAAACTTTCATAGTGAAAATCATATAATACGGGCGCCTCGGATCAAATCCTTTTATACCGAGTTCTTTACCGCAGATCAGGCGAAGGAAGCGCTCCAGCGCGAGGAATGCGTAACTTCCGAGCCACGGGAAAAGCACCCACATGTTTCCTCCGAGGCATCGCAGCGGTCTGTCCGTGACACCGGCATTAGCCGCCATTTTTCTCGCCTTTGCAAGCCGTATTTCAGCGTTCTTCATCAGGTACGGATATTTTTTGTCTTCACTTTCGCTGAGGACCCCGAGCATGCGTTCGAGTATCCGCGTATTTATATCGCCTGCCACATCTCCGAAATACGCGGGAACCTTGCCTTTGACCATCGTGCAGTAAACGGTGTGGCGCTTCCTGTCGATCTCCTCTACTACCCAGACGTGGCCGGCTATAGCGATCTTCTCTCCGGCCGGAGGCGGTGCCACGATGGTGCCGATCTCCTGCGACTCGCTCCTGACGGTATATTCTTCGTTGTCCTGGAAAACCGCGTAGAATTTGAAATTGTTCACGATTCGTTCGCCCGCGATGCCTACGATAAGGCCTCCCTGCTCAGTCTGTTCTATATGGTCTATATCTATCAGATGATTCAGCAGCATCCTGTAGTCATCCTGGCTCACAAGCCTGAAGACGGTGAGTGTGAGGACGCGCGACGCCAGCTCTGCAGGAGACATCTCTCCGCCGGACGCTAGTGTGCTCATCGTCTGATGGTAAAGGAGACTGTACGGCAGCCTGTCGGGTCTCGCGGTCTCGACCCAGCGTTCCTCCAGATAGAGCTGGACTATCGCGATTCCCTGTATCAGCTCCCAAGGTATGCAGTCCGGCATCATGGCACGCGCGAGCGGAGGTTCTTCTCTCATGACGAACCACATCTCCGGCGGCATTCCGCGCCGTCCCGTGCGTCCCATGCGCTGAATGAACGCGGAAACAGTAAAAGGCGCATTTATCTGAAACGCGCGCTCGAGCTTTCCTATGTCAATGCCGAGCTCGAGGGTAGCCGTCGTGACGGTCGTGAGCGCCGATTCCTCGTCCTTCATTTCCTCCTCTGCAGACTGGCGTATCGATGACGAAAGATTACCGTGGTGAATGAGGAATCTGTCCGGCTCTCCTTTTTCTTCACAGTACTGGCGGAGCGTCGTCGTAACGGCCTCTGCCTCTTCGCGCGAATTGCAGAACACGAGGCACTTCCTTCCGCGGCTGTGCTCAAATATATATCCTATACCTGGATCCGCCGCTGCCGGAGCCGAATCTGAAGCCGGAGAAAGGACAGGCAGCGTTCCATCGTCTTCCTCTGCGGCGTCTTTCTCATCGCGGTCTTCCGCAGCGCCGTCTTTTCTTTTTCCTCCGACCTGAATCGCCGGAACGACGTTCGCGTCCACGGCATCTTCTTTACGGATCTCCGTACCGGAGCCCAGCCGGTTTCCTCCGATGCCGTCCTCTCTTTCATCGCGGTATGAATCTCTGTATTCAGGATCTGAAGCCTGCGGCCCCGTGGTGAAAAAATGCTCCATCGAAAGTCTCCAGATCTGTCCTTTGTCTTCGATTTTCGGAATCACGGTGGCACGCCCGGTACCGGCCGACAGGAATTTTCCTGCCGCCTCAGGATCGCCTATCGTCGCGGACAGTCCTATCCTCCGCGGATTTACACCAGCCAGTCTTGAAAGACGTTCAATGAGGCATATCGTCTGGCCTCCGCGGTCTCCTCTCATCAGAGAATGTATTTCGTCGATGACCACAAACCTGAGATCTCCGAACAGTTTCGGCACTGCGGAGTGTCTGTGCAGCAGTACCGCCTCGAGCGATTCGGGCGTGATCTGCAGTATTCCCGACGGATGTTTGAGCAGCTTTCTCTTGTGTGACTGCGAAACGTCTCCGTGCCAGTGCCATACGGGGATGTCCGCTTCGCGGCAGAGATCGTTCAGCCTGCCGAACTGGTCGTTTATGAGCGCCTTGAGCGGAGCGACGTAAAGTGCTCCGACCGACGCCGGCGGGTCTTCATACATCATCGTCAGTATTGGAAAGAATGCTGCCTCCGTCTTTCCTGAGGCCGTCGTCGCGCATATGAGGACATTGCTGTCCGTATTGAATATGACGTCTCCTGCAGCCGCCTGAACGGCTCTGAGAGACTCCCAGCCGTTCTGGTAGATATAATCCTGTATGAAAGGCGCATACCTGCTGAAAATGTCCATTAAACGCCCTCTCCCTTCCGTTCTGAATGTACTTAATTTGAAGCGATGATTTGGTCAGCCTCCTGCTCTGAAAACGGCCGGCTGCTGGTGCCGCTCGCTTCACCCTGATCTCAGCGCTGTAACCTACAATCTGAATTCGGCGAACTCGTTTTCTTCCTTTTCCTGCCCTGTGGAATTCCCGCCGGAAGCCGTCACGAATGCTCCGCTTTCCAGAAGATGCTCCGGCGTCTCTTCAGGATTCTGATAGAGCAGATCGAGCATCTCTATGAAATCTCTGATTATCTCTCTCGGAGTGATATGCGAATCGGCCCCGACTCTTTCGTATTCCTTTTTTATAAACATCGCGAGCTGTTCGTCGGTGAGCTTAGGTTCGTAGCCGTAAAGCTGCGCGTGAATATCCGACAATTTCCCTGATAAAACCAGCATTTCCTCTGCCGAAAGAGGCTCGAGATGAATGACCGGAGCCAGCAGATCTCTGCTGCCTTCGCGTGAAAATCTTCCGTCTGCCAGACGCGAGCGCAGCGCTTCGTAGCTGTAGATGCCGCGCCGCCTGTCCTCGACGCACTGCGGCGTTCCGCACATTATTATGCCGATATACTTTGCCTTTCCCTGCATTGTATCGTTGTACATCGTGAGAATCTTTTCATAGTTATTCTGACGGCTGATGGCATTAGGAATTTTATAAATATTCACCAGCTCATCGATCATCACCATGAGTCCGCCGTATCCTGCCTTTACGAGGAAATAAGCGAAGATTTTCAGGTAATCGTACCAGTCGTCGTCCGTAATAATCGCTGAAATACCCAGCTCGTTCTTTACTTCCGTCTTGGTCGCATACTCGCCCCGGAACCATTTGAGAATCTTGCCTTTTGTCTCCGTGTCGCCTTCTTCAGAGGCACGGTAATATGTCATAAGAAGCTTTGCGAAGTCGAAACCGTGCACCATCTCCTGCATGGAGCGCACCGTTTCCATGATCCTGCGTTCGACGTGAAGCTGGAAAGCCGGATCGCCCGCTTCAGGCGCAGCCCCGTTTGTTTCCATCTCCTCCGCGGCTGCATCGGCTTTCACCGACTCGATCCACCTGTCGAGTATAAGGGGCAGTGCTCCTCCCTCAGGCCTTGTCTTGGTCGACATGTTGCGCATCAGCTCTCTGTAGGTGGCGAGACCTTGTCCTCTCGTTCCGTGGAGACGCCTTTCCGGCGAAAGATCGGCATCTACGACGGCGAAATTTCTGTCCATCACGTAGTTTCTTATCGTCTGAAGCAGGAAGCTCTTGCCGCTTCCGTATCTGCCTTCTATAAACCTGAAGGATGCTCCGCCGTCGGCTATTATATCGACGTCGTGAAGCAGCGCTTCTATCTCTCTTCTCCGGCCCACGGTTATGTACGGCAGGCCCGTTCTCGGGACGACGCCTCCCTTCAGCGAATTTATGATGGCGCCGGCAATGCGCTTGGGTACTTTTTTCTTTTCTGGCATATGCAACGCTCCGTTTCTGTTAACTCTCCGTTTTTATGTATCTGAACACTGATGTTTTCAGTTGTTTTTTTTCTTTTTCTGCTCCAGTAAGCATATGACTGCTCTCAGGGATCAGCTGTTCCCGCCGAGCCACTCTCTGACATCTTCCCTGTAATCATCTACGATTTCTGGATGCTCTCCATTAAACTCTATCACAGTGTCGCCGATCACATCTATCATGATTTCGTTTGCACGGTCCGCCGTAATCGACACGCTCAGATGCTTCTCGAGGAAATAATCATCGTAAGGAGTGCCGTCGAGCAGCGACCTCAGAAGGAAATGTTCAGGGGTTTCCTCTTCATCGTCAGGCTCTTGTGCCACGTTCTCCGGGCTCTCTGCATTTTCTTTTTCTCTGGAATCTTTAGCTTCTCCGTTTTTCTCTGTCGTGCAGCTTTCGCCGCTTTCGATGCTGAACGAAAGCTGCTCCGCCTCTGTTTCGCTGTTTTTTTCTGGTTCACTTTTCTCTGCGTCAAACGATCCGGCCAGCTGTCCGTTCCGGCTTTCATCAGGCGGCGGCGAACTGTATCCGCTGCTGCTGACAGACTCCTGCTCATCTATACCTTCTTCACCAGGATGGACTTCGTCTGTATGCCCGTCTCTTCCGGCTTCACGCTGGAAGCCGCTCTGTAGACCGTACTCATCGTCTTTATGTTCTGCGCTGTATCCGTTTTCGTCCCCGACGATCAGCGAATCGCGCGTTATGGCAGCATCCTTCCGTATTGAGTCGAGGACCGACATATCGATCTCGATATGCGGACGCGAAGCCTCCTCCAGTTCGGCGAAATACCGTTCCAGAATTTCCGAAACGGCGATTCCGATTTCCTCCGGATACGAACCTTCTTTGAGCGGATGGCGCGGATCGAAACGCTCTCTGAGCTGTCTGTCCGTCTCGCGCAGGATATGTCCCAGCATCTTGTTCGGTTTCTCAAATTCGTAAGGACAGCAGACCTCCCAGCGTCCGCCTGCATTTCTGGCGTAGGTTCTGATCTCATCCACCGTGAAAGTCTCCTCCTGCCAGTCGTTCAGCGAAACGTGAGACGCGCCGAGATATCGCTGTTCGTACTCTGCTCCGGTCCTTCCCGGGCTTCGCCAGTCAAAAAATACGGCATGCCTGAAAAGACCTGCGCTCCGCCTTTCCTTCAGACCCGCGCTGAAACACATATCCACGAGTTTCCTGCCGTATTTCTGCTCCATCTTTTCAGAAAATCCTTCGACGGCCCGCCGCAGAACCTTTGCGGACTCGTCCCTGTGCTTCGAAAGAAATGACGATCTGGCGATCCTGTACGAAGAAATACGGCTCAGCACGCCGAAATATTCGCCGGGCTCCGAGTCAGCAACTCCTGCAAATACTGCCAGATCGTGATCCGGCTTGAGCTCGGGAAAGAACTCGTCCGTCACATGTTCCTTCAGATGATAGTAGATGATATAGTCGTGGATCCATACTGAAATCTGTCTGGAAAACTCCTCGTCGTACGATTTGTACATGTCCCGTATCCTGACGAGTTCATCGAATCCTTCTTCTGGAGTGCAGCCGGCACCGCAAAGAATCTCTGAAATATGGATGCGCACGAAAGCCAGGCCGCTGCCCGGAATATCGAGCCCGCACCTGCCTTGCCTGAACGCCGTGCGCCACGAGAAATAGCCGCGCAGCTGTTCGTCGCTCATATCTCTGTAGACCGGCCTGTAATGAGCGAAGCTTCCGCTCCACTCGTAATCATCTTCGTAGTCTGCCGCAATTCTCGCCTGAAGGTAGAATTCCAGGGCCGCGCTCCTTATGCTGCCGAGCTCGCCGGGAGGAACGTACACCTGACGCAGCCTGCGGAGAACAGGAGGCAGATTATCGAAGCGGTTCTTCGTAAAAGTTCCGGACGGTTTTTCTCTTCCTCTGATATCTGCCGGATATCCGCCGTGCCGTGCTCCGATGCCGCCGTCCACGCGTCTGACCTGCGGAATTCTCATTCTCCCCAAGCGGCTGGTGATGTCTGCTTCTGAACGTTCAGTGTGATGTACGTCGCCGGACCGGCCATCGTTCCGTCTGCCGTGCAGACCGGTCAGTGGAACATCTGAGTACTCTTCTGTGAAGAAGACAGCCGGCTCGTCCTGAGAGCCGTCTCTGCTTTCAACGTCATCCAGCATGTAGAGCTCGCTGTTTTCCGGATCATCCGAAAGCCTGAAACTTTCGAGAATGAGCAGGCGTATGAGTTCTTTGTCGGCGGAGCCGTCCATGTTTACCATGATGCAATCCGGGACACCTTCAAAATGAGCAGGTTTGAAGCCCGGCACGTCTCTCAGCACCTCGGCGTGTTCGCTGCTGCAGCGCACAAGAAAAGGTCCTTCTTTGAGAAAGATTCCGTACCA
Source organism: Anaerovoracaceae bacterium (assembly GCA_050946535.1). Classification (GTDB taxonomy): domain Bacteria; phylum Bacillota; class Clostridia; order Peptostreptococcales; family Anaerovoracaceae; genus RUG708. The sequence continues at coordinate 86,735 of JBMNUZ010000002.1, read as the reverse complement.
CCTGCCTCCGTTTCCGTGACGCAGAACTATGCTGGCCTCCGGGTGTTTTCCCTTGTAGGACGGAACGGCGTGAAATTTCCGCTTGCAGTAATTGATGATCGACATCATCTGATCGAGATCCAGCATGATTCACGCCTCCTTTCCCTCCTGTGCTCATGCTCCGCGCAGACAAAAATATCAAACATTTGTTCGATAATAATTATACACTGAAAACGGCCGGTACGTAACCCCGGTTATCGGTACGGCGTCCGGCCGGAAAATGCCGTACGCATGAGAAAAAAATCCGGCAGGAATCGATTTCCCTGCCGGATTCATGCGCAGACATGACTGCACTTCTTGTTCTGTTAATCCAGTCCGTGTTCTCCGTTTCAGACTATGAAAGGCTGCTGACTACCTCGCTCATGAACTGAGCAGTCTGAGCGCGTGTCGTGTAGTCGCGCGGCGCGAGCGTTCCTTCTGACGTGCCTGAGATGTATCCGTTGGATACGGCCCACTGCATAGCTTCCGACGCGTATGAGTCGACATTGGCACTGTCGCTGTAACCGCTGAGATCTGCCTGTGTATCTCCCGCGATCTTTCCTTCGCTGACGAGGCAACGATATACCATAGTGACCATCTCCTCGCGCGTTATATTGTTGTCAGGCCCGAAATCGCCCGACGAAGATCCGTACGTGATTCCTATGGTCTTGCACCACGCTACCGCCGGAGCGAACCACGCTGCTGAGGAAACGTCATTGAACGAACTTACATTGTAGATGTAAGGCTTTCCTTCGTAATTGTAAAGGAGCTGCGCGACGGATGCTCGCGTGATCTGAACGTCCGGCTCAAACAGATAAGTTGTCACGCCATTCATGATATCGTTGTCCGCCATCGTCTGCACTGCTGAAGCAAACCACTGGTTTACATTGACGTCGCTGAAACCGCTGACCATGTCGTCCTGATTGTACGGCTCCGCGTGTGAAAGTCCGTAGCTTATCAGATCGGCGCTGTCGTTGTACTGCGATGTGGCGCTGCTTTCCTTCATGACGACTGTGATTACCCGCCTTCCGCCTGCATAAGACGAAGTGGCGAGACATCTGCCGGCAGCCGTCGTCGTGCCGGTTTTGAGTCCGTCCACTGTTGCTCCGTTTGCCGACCATGTTCCCCTCACGAAACGGTTCGTATTGCTGTATGTAACACCGTCCCATATTATCGACGAAGTCGATGTGAAAGTGAGTATTTCCGGATGATAGAGCACGAGCGCCCTGCCGAGTTCCGCTACCGAACGCGGTGTGATCTTATTCTTGCTGCTCCCGCCGTAGCTGTCGTAGAAAACTGCGTCGAGACCCAGACTCGATGCGGTGGAATTCATGCGGTCTACAAACGCTCTTTCCGATCCCGATGTGAATTCGGCAAGAGCCTTGGCTGCGCCGCATGCCGATTCGACCATCATCGCGTAGAGAAGCGAGCGCACCGTATATGTTCTTCCCGTCGAAAGCGGGACGTTAGACCACGTTCCAACTCTACTGAACAGAGCCGTCACTTCCGATACCGATACTTCGCTGTCCAGCGTGTATTCGCCGTTGCTTACGGCATCCAGAACGACGAAAGCCGTCATCATCTTCGTCATGCTTGCCGGCGTCATCTTCGTGTCAGCCGATTTTCCCCAGAGGAGCTCCCCCGTTTCAGCGTCTATTACAGCAGCTCCCTGCGCCGATAATGAAAGTCCGGAATCCGCGTATGAGTTGACCGCAGGCAGCGTGCCGAGCACCATGAACACGGTGAGAATCAGCGCGATAATTCTGGGTGCCGTACTCCTTTTTCGTCGGATTTCGTTGGTTTCCGTTTCAAATCTCATAATCTCCATTATTCGTTTCCTCCCGAGCAAAACAAACGGTAAAATTCGCAAAAAATATCCCTGATGCATGAATTTCGCCGGAGAATCTTTCAGGAAATTCAAAAAAATCCTGACAAATTCCTTTTTAGACACGAAAAAATACAGGAATCAATGCAGATTTCCCGTCAAATTCTGTTTTTTACAATATGCAGCATAAAACTGCCTTAAGATCTCGCCAAAATGGATTATCCGGGATGATATAAAACGTTTTCCGCCTGGCAAAGCTGCCACGGCCTCTGCCGATGAGGCCTCAGCAGGAAAATCCGATAGTACAGCCTGCGTGCCTGAGAAGCTCCGCGCTGCACACAGCCAGCCAGCCTGAATGGCTGCGGCTGCCCGATCATACAAATAGATCAGGTGGCATCCCGTGCATTTCTTAAAAATTTCTTAACGAATCAAATGTACTTGCTTATAATAACGTCAGATGCCGGTTTTGTCAAGTCCGCCGGTATGATTAAGGAACTCACCGGTTCCGTTCATCGTGGAACTTCCGCATTGCCTGAATGCCGGCTTGAAACCATGCCTTCGGGAGATCGCTGTCCCACTCGGAAAAATTACTGTCTTGCGCGGGAAGATCGCTGTCCTACTAGTGAAAATCGCTGTCTGCCGCAGCGTCCCCGACAGCAGCCCGGCAGCCCCGGCATGGCAGCCCCGGATTCCCGGATCAGAGAACAAAAAAATAAGCTCAGACAGGAATCGTGAAAAATTCCTGTCTGAACCGAAATCTATTATAAAAGAGGACGACACTTTCAAAATCATTCGTCATGACTTTTTCTAATTGCCGGCATCTGTTGTCTTCATCGATTTGTTTTCGATACGGGCTGCGTTATGGTGCATCTCGCGAGCTTTATTGTGGGAAATTTCTGCATTTTCTGCATCGTGAGCATTATTGCCTTCAATGTCCTCCTCACGCGCCTGTCTGTCACGCAAATACTGAAGTGCGAAGACGACAGCCGCTCCGGCTGCAGCACCCACGAAACTGAATGTAAATATATTCATCGCAGGCTGTGGTTCAGCGAGCGTGGTCGGTCCCATGAATATCGAATAAAACGACCCGATCATCATACCGAGAATCAAATAAATCATCTGAGGTCTGAAACGCTCGAGACAGATTCTGATGACCTTCACAACGGTTGCTGCTCCGGCCAGGATTCCGCATATGAAAAACAGCAGAGCCGGCAGATAGGACATATCCATTTTCATTGCGCCCTTCAGAGCTGTCATTACTGGAATGTATGCTCCGAAGACGAGCAGCATCGTCGATCCCGATATTCCCGGCAGAAACATCGCCGAGATCGCAACCATGCCTGTCAGGAACAGCCTGATTCCGAGTCCGATGGAAAACTGGCTCAGATCCATGGAAGCATCTCCTGCGGCTCCGTTTGCAGCGGTCACTGCGATTACTATCAGCGCTCCGATGAACAGGAACGGAAGCCCTTTTCCGACCTTGCTGAAGCTCTCCTTTTCATCAAGTATGATCAGAGGTATCGCACCAGCTATAAATCCAACGAAAACAGAGCTTACGACATATATGTGCGTCTGGAACAGCGACGTGAGGATCACGACGGCCAGTCCCATTCCGATCACCCAGCCTGCACCCAGCCTCAGGAGATATTTCAGAGAATCCTTTTTCTCTTCTATTCCTCCGAACACGAGTCTCTCGATCGATCCTATGAACTTATCGTAAAAGCCAAGTATAAACGCCACGGTTCCGCCTGAAACTCCCGGCACGCTGTCCGCCAGAGCCATGCAGAAACCGTTTATTCCATCTTTCAGTTTCATATTGTCCTCCTTTTTAATACGGCTTTCAGGAAGACTCTGAAGTACAGCCATCTGCAGGCACCGCTTTGTCTGGAGCCGGACTGCGAAGCAAATTAATAAGCCTCCCTTTTGTTTACTGCGGCTATGATAGCAGCCGGAAATAAACATCAGAGAGGCCTTTTGTAAACATGTCTTAAACAAATTATTAATTATTTGCGTCGCTCGTCCCGCGTCACTTTATATGCGTCACTCGTCTTGCGTCACTTCATATGTGTCACTCGTCTGCGTCACTCGGACGGGCTGCTGTTCAGTCTGTAGCCCGCGCCCCAGACGGTTTCGAGTATCTTCGGATTTTTCACATCGTCTTCGATTTTTTCTCTGAGCCTGTTAATGTGCACCATTACGGTAGCGCTGTCGCCAGCGTAATCGTAGCCCCAGACTTTTTCCAGAAGATATTCCTTCGAGAAAACGATATTCGGATTCTGCGCGAAGAATTTCAGAAGCTCGAACTCTTTGTTCGGCATGTGGATTTCCTGGCCGTTTTTGAAGACCTTCCAGTTGTTCAGATATATCGTGAGGTCGCCGATGTTGATGACATCTTTATCTTCTGAAGAATCGTTTCCCGAAAGCCGCTTGTACTGACGCAGATTCGCGTTGACTCTCGCGACAAGCTCGGCCGGATCGAACGGCTTCGTTATATAATCGTCGGCGCCTACTCCCAGGCCCCTGACCTTGTCGAGCGATTCGGTGCGCGCTGTAACCATCAGTATAGGAATATCGACGGTTTCTCTCAGATCGCGGCATATCTCGTATCCGTCCTTTCCGGGCAGCATCAGATCGAGCAGTATCAGGTCGAAATGCTCTTCCTGCACGCATTCTTTTACCTTTTCGCCGTCGGATATTATCTTCGTTTCGAATCCCGCCGATTCTAGATACGCTTCCTCCACCATGCTTATGTCCGCATCATCTTCAACGATCAGGATCTTCGCTTTCTCTGCCATCTTCCGGTTCCTCCTTCTTAAACAGCATATGAATAACCAGTCCGCCGTCGTTTTCCGCCCTGACTGTTCCATTCATCTCTTTCACAAGATATTGTACTATATACAGCCCGAGTCCGCTGCCCTCCTTTTGATGTCTCGATTCATCCACTCTGTAGAACACATCGAATATGTACGGCAGTTTCTCAGGCGGAACTCCGTTTCCGTTGTCCCTGAAGCTTATGTCAACGTCGTCACCCTCCACGGTCATCGAAATCTTCATCCTGAGAGGTCTTTCCTCGACGTATTTTCTGCTGTTGCCGACGAGGTTCTCGAATATTCTCCACATCTTTTCCTGATCGACATTCACGAATACTTCTTCGTCAGAGACATCCTCTTCCAGGAATTCCTGTCCCTCGATAAGATCGAGGCTGCGATCCCTGACATAATTTTTTATCACGCCTGAAATATCGACTTTCTGCATGTTGAACACTTCGTGGCCGGTCTCCATGCGCGAAATATCGAGAAGCTGCTGCAGCAGCCTGTTCATCTCCTGAGCCCTGCGGTCGGCTGTCAGAAGGAATTTCTGCTGTTTCTCAGGCGTATCGGCAATTCCGTCTATCAGGCCTCTTATGGTTCCGCGGACTGCCGTCAGAGGCGTTCTCAGGTCGTGCGAAATGCCCGCTATCATCTCGATCCTGGCCTCTTCATACCGTCTGTTTTTCTCCTTTTCCGCAAGTATATTCCGCTGCATTTCATTGAAAGCTCCGCAGATCTTTTCAAATTCTTTTTCGCCCTGATACTCGACGTCCTGCGTGAGGTCACCGCTGCTGATACGTTCGACTCCCTCCGACAGAGCCTCTAGCGGCTCCATGATACGGTTTGTAAGTCTTCTTGTAAAGAGCTGGCTGACGAGAAGCATCACCCCGATTGTGATCGCTCCGTCCACAGCAAACGTTATGAAAAATCCGTCCCTTTTGATTATCCACTGGCTGATCACCTTATCGAGATCCATCCTGCCGCCGCTGCCAGCAAGATGCTGGAACAATCCCTCGACCTCGTGTTCTATTGATTCTGCGTATATTTTCGCGGCACATATGCTGATGACGAGGAAAAGAGCGAGCATTATCACTACCATCAGCGAATTCGATATGAAAATGGTCTTCCTGACCGTTTTTTCTCTTGGTTTTTTCTGCTTCATAAAATTCCACCTCTTCTGCAAATACCATACCACATCCGCCGGGTTCGCGGCTCCTTAATATGCTGCGGAACGCTGAATCTCAAGTTCGCTGCGTACAAAGACCGGCAGCAGCTGCGAGCTGCCGCTTTATCGCATAATTTCTTGTCCCGCTTCGTTCTTACACCGGAACCGGCCGGGCCGCCGGGAGTATTTGTGTTTTCCATAACATGATTGAATGAATATTACCAGTAAAAAATAAACATCCGGAAATCTGTTTTATAAAATTTTTATAAACTTGTTACGTGCTTTTTGCACAGGCCTGACACTGCAGCCCCGCCCCGCTGGTTCTTTGATCTGCAGGAGCACGGGAGATGCTTCTGGCAATTGCAGACGCCATCGGCGATTGAACGAAAGAATATCACGGCACGCTCTTCAGCATCTGACACGCAGCAGGATCTGCACCCGGATGAAAAATTTTTCATCGTGAGTTCTGAACGGATAAAACATATTCACTAAAAATGCAAAACATGAAATAATATTATCTGGAGATCGATAGTAAAAAATATCATTACTGCATGATGATCCGGAGCTTCTCAAGAATACAGCGGCAGACACGGATACGGCATTCAGCAGTCAATATGGAAAAGAACGAAACGCGCTGCCGCAGTAAAGATATGAATGATCATCCATGCGTCACTTTAATCTGATAAAAACATGAATTTAATAAAAGATTTGCAAAGAACCGACATAAAACGCATATGCACGCTGTATAATGCGATTTATGCTGTCAGACGAGAAAGGAGGACAGGACGGATTCCGGCCGGCAGTTTCGGATTCTGCGCCGGAAAAACAAGACCTGAAAGATAATGACCAGGGAAGAAGAAGAAAAGAGATTTCCGCTGTTTCACAAGGTGAAAAACTCGGAAAGCGTAAGGGTATATATAGGCTCTCAGAACAGCGCTCTCAAGGTGCTCCAGTTCACAGAGCACAGCTTCGCACATGTGAAAATAGTTGCCGACAGAACGCTGTACATTCTTGAAACGCTAGGCGACGACGATCACGAGATCGACCTCGCGCTCACGGCAGCGTGGCTGCACGATATCGGAAATATAGTAAACCGCGTCGACCACAGCCAGTCGGGCGCGCTCATGGCGTTTCAGATACTCAACGAGTTCGGAGTTCCGCCCAGCGATATCGCTCCTATAATAAGCGCCATCGGGAACCACGACGAAGGCAACGGCGTACCGGTAAACCGCATATGCGCGGCGCTCATTCTCGCGGACAAATCAGACGTAAGGCGCAGCAGAGTCCAGCAGGACGACGAGCGCAAATTCGACATACACGACAGAGTCAATTTCTCTGCAACGGAATCTGAAATCAAGATCAACCAGAGCCACACGGGGATAAAGCTCAAACTGCACATCGACACGAGGTATGGAGAAATCGGAGAATATTTCGAGATATTCATGGACCGTATGCTTCTCTGCAAACGAGCAGCCAACAGCCTCGGTCTCGAGTTCCACCTGATAATCAACGAAACTTCTCTTATGTAACCGGAAAGAAAAACCATTTTACAACATAAAAGCAATCTGGATCCACATCATGAAAAAAGATCAGGATCTGCAGATTTATAATTCTTTTTTTCAGGACGTAAAAAAAAACCGGGCGATATTTTTCAATACCGTCCGGCCCATCCGGGCGGCACTTATTAATGCCGTCCGGTCCCCTTTTGCTGATTTAATATGATATTTTCCGGTTGTCAGGCTGCACTGCCATTACCTGCTGCTGATCCTGAAACGAACGGTTCTCAAGCCTGAATGGCTCTTTCCCGTATCCGTTCTGAGAATGCAGCTGGTTCTCGTTTTTCTTTCTTTCAATGCTGCGCTGCGCGAATGATCCGATTATTCCTACGATCATCATCACTGCACCGACAATCCAGTAATATGATGTGAGATGGTTAGTAGTACCGTAAATCTCAAGGATTCCCTGTACTATGCTTCCTGTAGTAAGCGACGCTATGCCGAAATCATACAGCGTGTGGAAGGTACCTTTGACCGTCGGCATTTCTGCCAGAGCCATTCCGAGGAACGGCAGGAAACCTCCTATCAGAGGGAACGCAAATGCGAATACCATGTATCCGGAATAAACTCCGTGGCTGAAGTGTTCGTATATAAGTCCGAAAACAAGCACTAACAGTGTTGCCACCAGATATCTCATCGCCGTCTTGGCAGCGGATCCTTTAATATTCCTAATATCCAATCGTGACAATGTCACTCACGCTCCTTTCCTGAATGGTGTTGCCGTTAGTCGTAGGATTGTTAATAACTTCTCCGTTGAAATACATCGTTGACGATCCGCCTCCGTCGAGGTTGTACGCCGTCGTGCATCCGAGGCTGTCCATGAACTCTGCAAGTTCGTAGATCGAAAGGCCTGAGCTCTCGCTCGTTCTGCCGTCGGCTACTACGAATACATAGTGGCAGTCGTCGATGATTCCGATTGCTGTTCTCGGATTGCTTGCCATAGCCTTGCCTACTTCTTCATTCTCCGTTACCGAAACACTGCCGTCCTCGACGAGTGCCGGTCCGAAAGAGAGAACCTGCTCGGCTCCATCTGCAAGAAGCTCCTCAGCAGTAACGTCGCTTTCATTTATGATATCGAAGCTTCCGTCGCTGTAGATGACCAGATCCTCCTGATCACCCGAGGATGTGCTCCGGTAAAGCTGTCCGTTTCTGATAACGTAACCTGATTCCTGTGATCCGTAATAATCACCGTTTATAGCGAGTATCGCTCCCGAACTTTCAGCCATTGCCGAAGTCGTTTCTGTCACGTTGCGTCCGTATGAATTATTTGCAAGCACCGTCTTCAGATATTCAGGCGATGAAACCTGGACATCGGCAACGTATATCGTTGTGTCATTCTCTCTGTATGTTTCGATAGTGATCTGAATATTGTCGTCGCTGTACGACGTATCGGTCGTCACTGCATTTGTGCTGGCAGACGACGATGAGCTGCCCGAAGTTCCCGAACTTGACGAAGAACTTGATGAGCTCGAAGAACCCGATGTGCTTTGAGTCGTAGTATCGGTCGAATATACATGAGTTATTACGAACGTATCAAGCAGAACATAGGATGTGAACAGTGCAAGCACTATGCTCAGTACGATCGGAAGCAGATGCCGTTTTAAAAACATCAGTTAGTCACTCCTTTTCTCTGCGCTATAAGTTGTTTTTTTTCGATAGCTGCGCTCCCGTCCTTTTCATTGAAAATGAATCTGCGCTGTACGAGCCAGCTTATCATGAAGAACAGCAGCTCTGTAATGATCTTTGCTGCAAATCTGTTGATGCCGACGTAGTCGGAAAGGAAACCGAGTACAATCGTGTTTCCTGCGAGAATCGCTGCCGCCAGCAGCGCGTATTTGCCTGCCGAACTGAATATTCCGGCATTGCTCTTGAACACGAGCTTCCTGTTCATCGTGTAGTTTGCGCTTGCGCTCACGACCCTCGCTCCGATGTTGGAGATCAGTATGCTCTGGCCGCTGCCCATGCCCATTCCGAGTGTCAGTATCGTCAGAATAGTGTACATCCCGTAATCGATCAGAAAACTCGTAAACGAGGAAGCCGAAAATTTAAGTATTTCTTTGTAAATCAGGAATGAATCCTTGAATGTATTGAAATGGGACGATGAATTGCCGTCGAGATATATCGTGCTGATTTCAACTTCCCTGATAGGTATTCCCTTGCGCGAACACTGCAGGAGCATGTTCATCTCGTATTCGTACCTCTCGCCCGGTATATCGAGCATCAGAGGAATCATTCCGGCGCTGAACGCCCTGAGTCCCGTCTGCGTGTCGTTCACCTTCTGTCCGGTTGCGATGCGGAATACAAAACGAGTTATTGTATTTCCGAACTTGCTTCTCGCCGGAACATTCTCATCGAGAGCACGGCTCCCGAGGATAAGGGAATGTCTGTGCTCCATGGCAGCCCTGCATATCTTTCCCGCGTCTTCGAGTCTGTGCTGTCCGTCCGCATCCAGGGTTACGACTATGCTGTCGTCTGAAAAATTTTCATGAATATATGTAAAGCCTGTCTTCAGAGCCCTTCCTTTTCCTTTATTTTCATCGTGGCACAGGACTGTCGCGTACGGTGCTACTTCTTCGAATATTCTGTCCTTGTCGCGGCTGCTGCCGTCGTTTACTACAATTACTATGTATCCTGCATCATCAGCTTCTTTAACGAGGCTGACCAGGATTTCATCCGGCTCATATGCCGGTATCAGAGCTATAAGAGAGGTTTGCATATTAATGCCTCCTTTCCACTGTGTGGATTCTCCGCTCTTCCAAAACTCACTGCAGAGCCGCAATACAGACAGACATTCGTAAGATTCCGGTCAGCACGGCTGATGCCTGAAGCATCAGTCGTGTTTGTGCTTACCGTCTCTGGCTGGTATGTTTTCATGAGGTTCATCAGCCTGCGTTTCCAGTCATGCCGCCTGCCATGCCGCCGGGGCCTCCGCTTGTGCTTCCGCTGGTACCGGTCTGTCCAGGCATTGCGCTCGGATTCGACTCCGAACCGTCGTTAGTCGTTACGTCGCCGCCCGTATTCGAGTAGTTGCCGGTGCAGTCGAGCGCCGTATTTCCGTTGCCGTTGCATGTGAGATCGAGCGTACCGCCTGTGATCGTAAGATCTCCGTTTGCATCTATGCAGTCTCCGTCAGAAACGATCTTGAACGTTCCTCCGTTGATCAATACGTAGCATTCAGTCGTCGAACTGTCAGTAGTGCTCGAATCCGTCGAACTGTCTGTAGTTGTAGTCGCAGCCGAGGTGGTTGCCGAAGTTGAAGACGTGCTGCTCGTGCTGCTGGTGCCGCTGTTAGTCGTCGCGCCAGTCGCCGAATCTGCTCCAGGCATACCGCCCTGCTGTGGCATGCTGCCCTGCTGTGGCATATTGCCCTGCTGAGCCATGCCGCCCGTATCGCTGGTGTCGGAAGAACTGTCGTCTCCGCTCGATGCGTTTATTCCGTCATCCGTAGAGGTTATGTCGTAATTTCCGTCGTTAATCGTAACGGTAGCTCCTTCGAGACCTTCGGTGCAGCTGGTAATAGTGATATCAGCGTCGTCGATCGTAAGATCCGAGTCAGTGTGAATCGCGTCGTCGGTAACATCGAATGTGAATGTTCCGCCGGCTATATAAATGTCGCCCTCGGTTGCATCGTCCGAGTTGGAACCGTGGATGCCGTCATCGCCGGCCGAGATCGTGAACGTTCCGCCTGCGATTCTCACGCTGTTCTTGCCCTGGAATCCGTGCTCAGCAGCCGTGATATTGTAAGTTCCGTTTGCAACTACGAGATCGTCCTTCGAAACGACTCCGTGTCCCGCTTCTGCGTCGATCGTAAGCGTTCCTTCGCCGTTAAGCGTCAGATCCGACTTCGAGAAGATAACCGAATCGATGTTATTGTCATCGATCGCAGTGTAGGTTCCTCCGTTCGTGAGAGTATTTTCAGAACCATTTGCCGTCGTAATGAATACCTTGTCAGCGGTCTTCACATAAATCGCAGCCGAATCAGCATTTGTAATATTGGCTCCGTCGAGCACGATCTGTACTTTATCCGAATCCTCGGCAGCGACTATGATCATGCCGTCGTCGAGCGTTCCTGAAATTATGTATGTACCTTCATCTGTTATCGTCACTGTACTTCCGTCGATAGTGACAGCATCTGAATCACTCGTCGTGGCTGTGTCACCGGAAAGTTCTATCGTCGTACTGTCCGATTCGTCATATCCGGTATCCAGATCTCTGTCGGTGAACATATCCGACGTATCTGTTTCGGCACTCGTGCTTGTCGACGTCGTCGTGCCGGAAGAAGAACTATCCGATGCATTCGAAGCCAGCGAGCCGCAGCCTGCAAACGAGACTGCCATCACAACCGCCATGATCAGCGCGGCTATTTTCTTTTTCAATTGATTTTCCTCCTGTTTTTGTCCGCTAGAGAACGCTTGCCTCTGTCTCCTGCTTAGAAACGGAGATCTCGAGGTTGCCGTTCCTGCATCTGAGTTTATCTATCATTTCTTTTTCTTCGTCTGCACTCTTCAGCCTGATGTTATATGTGAGCTTGAAGAGGCTTCCCATGTTGGTCGTCTTCACGCCGACCAGATCGCATTCCGTAGTGTATTCCTCGAAAACGGGTTCAAACACTCCCGTATAATCGAGATCCTCCGGAATTGTGATTCGCATCTGTCTGTAGAGCATGCGGTCCTTTCCGGAACCGAACTTGATTCCGTTGAACAGTGCTCCTGCGAATCCGAGAATAATCGCGCATAAAAACGCGTATCCGATGTAGCCCATTCCGACGACGAGCCCTGTGCCCATCGCGAGAAATATGCTTCCGATTTCTTTTGCTGTGCCGGGCACAGAACGGAAACGTACGAGGCTGAATGCTCCCGCTACCGCTATTCCTGTTCCGATGTTGCCGTTAACCATCATGATTACGACGCATACGACCGCCGGCAGCAGCGCGAGTGTCGCTATAAAACTTCTGGTGTATTTGGTGCGGTACATATAAAAAGCCGCAAGAATGATTCCGATTGCCAGTGCACTGAAAACACAAATCAGGAAATTTGAAACACTGATCGTGCTCGTTGAAGTCGTGTCAAACAACCCTGAAAAAATATCAGCTGACATTTAATATCCTCCTCTGATCTGTCAGTTTATTTGAAGACATGATGTCTTTGTACGCTAATCCGTATTTTGAAAATCTTGAGCGGAACAGCCCGATCCTGTTGAGCTCGTGGCTCATCCAGAGAGGCATGCCTCCCGCGGTCTTTACTTCCATAAGCGTCTGTCCCCTGCCGAGCAGCGGAGTTCCGTACGGTTCCTTTTCAAGCGACAGGTCGTAATCTCTGTAAAGTATATTTTCATCGAACGTCACGCGGAAATCGCTGCCGTCCAGTGCGTAAAACGCTTCCCTTTCATACGAGAGAAATACAGCCGGATGCAGGTTTCCGTAAAATGACCTGAAATATTCGATCTCTTCCGCGATCTGTGAATTTACCGGGAGAGGCTTTCCCGTCCTGAAGCATTCCTCGGTCTGGCCCTCCGGAAGAGACAGCCTTCGCTTGTAGACCACCTTTTTGTATTTCTTCTTAAGTTCGACGAAGACCGGATCGTCAGGTCCCACCGTCTTGTAGCTCCTTATTCTGAGCTTTTCCCTGTAAACTGGCTTCTCGATCGAATGTCTGATCAGTTCCCAGTTGTCTGTATCGTAATAAATCGACCTTATGGTCGTTCTGCCGTAATCGTCCAGTTTCATATGAGGTCGCATCGCATTAAGCACGTCCTGCTTCTGCTGCGGATTCATGATGTACTTGACTTCATGCCGTTTAAATGTAGCCTGATATGCCATATATCTGCTCCTTTCAACGTTCCACGTCCGCGAATTCATCCGGCGCACGGCGCAGGGATATATGAATTCATCGCTTTCATGGTGAAAGTATATCGGCGGGGGTTTAGTTAAACTTAAAAGTGAAACTTAAATAGACTTAAAATTTTACTTTTTTTTAAAAAAGAATTAATGTCCACGTCATTTCGTCCGCTCCGCGGACAACGGCGGCAAAGCCGGCTTCCCGGACCTTCAAAGCAGAAGTTAGTTGTTTAAAAAGTTATGCACGGATTTAAAAGCTTATTTAAAAAAAGTCTGATATGATTAGAAGTTTTTTAAGTTTCTGAGGCGGCTCCGCTGTTTAATCTTCTCTGCAATCTATGGCAGTATGTATAAGCTGCATAAAAAAAGACATGAAAAGGCGCTGTCCCGCGGCCGGAACAGCGCCATTATGAATAAATATTATTAAGTTATTATTTATGCTTCATGCTGCGTCTGCACGATTTTAAGTTTATATCGTGTATTGATTACATAAAAATACGTATATATTTTACTGGATTTGTTTGTGTCTCCACATACATGAGCATCTTATATGCTGCTTCTTTTCAATTCTTCGCATATAGAAACCTAAGAATCTGCAGGAACCGTCTATGACGCCGGGAAAGTCACTGTAACCAGCAGCGATTTTTCATCTTTGGTCGACGCGCTTATCTTTCCTTTGTGAGTATTCACGATAGCCGAGGCTATCGAAAGTCCGAGGCCGTAACCCCCTGTACTCGAATTTCTCGATTTGTCCATCCTGTAGAAGCGCTCAAACAAGTGCGAAACGCTTTCCTTCGGTACCGATTCCGCAGTATTGAACACGGTCAGTTCTATGGTGTTTTTCTGCTTCGACAGACCCACTTCGATCCTGCCCCCGTCGTCCGAATATTTGACTGCGTTGTCGAGCAGTATGGTCACGAGCTGTCTTATCGACTTCTCCTCTCCGACCATCGAAATCATAGGCTGCACGCTGCTGGTAAGCGTCTTTTCCTTCGTTTTGGCAAGCGACTGAAATGCATCGACAGACTCGTCTACGACGTCAGACAGCGGGAATTCGATCATTTCGATCTGAGGTTTTTCCTCCATGCGCGCGAGTTGCACCAGGCTGTTCGTCAGATCCGCCATGCGCGCCGTCTGCGTCCTGATATCCGTAAGCCACTCGTTTTCTCCGACATCCATTTCCAGGACTTCGGTATCCGCGCTTATGATCGTGAGCGGTGTTTTAAGCTCGTGTCCCGCATCGGTGATAAACCTCTTCTGCTTCTCATAATTTTCTGCGAATGGCCGTACTGCCCTCTTCGAGAAGATTATCAGCAGCAGCAGAACCGTAAGCATTCCTCCTGCCGCCACGCACACTCCGATAAGAAGATATGAACGGTACGAGCTCATATCGCGCCCGCAGTCGAGGAAGATATAATTTGTCTCTCCGTCCGACGTATACCGGATGTAGCGGAACCGGTCTATAAAACCCTCGTCATCGTCTCGTGACGCCGCAGTCTGAGCGTAGTCGGCCGCCTGATCTGAATCAACCGATGCGATGTTTCCTGTATCTATGTTCGTGACATCGCCGTCCTCAGAGAGTGTCACCGTAAAATAACGCGATTCGTAAGGCGTTTCAGGCGACATCCTGACTTGTTCGTCCTTAGGCTTGGTGCTTTGAGTCGTGTCCTGAGATCCGTTCTGACCGGTTCCGTTATTGTCAGCCGGAACCTGATCCTGATTATCCCCTGGCTTTGAATCCGGGAACTCTCCGCCGTTGTCCTTCAGTACGGTAAGCACGCTGTCGGCATTTTGCACAATCTGCCTGTAGCTCAGCACTCCCATTATTCCGAATATTGCTGCCAGAACGAGCAGCAGCGCTGCCATAGCCGCACAGATAAATCTGATACGAAGCTTTTTTATCATTTAATTTCCTCCAGCATATATCCGGCGTTTCTCCTCACCTTGATCTTTACATTAGCGTTGAGCGCTGCAAGTTTCTTGCGCAGATACGATATGTAAACCCACACGACGTTTATCTCGGCTTCGCTGTCGTAGCCCCAGATTTTCTCCATAAAATGCTCCGTCGAGATCAGGCTGCTCGGATTCCTCATGAGCATCTCCATCATCTGGAATTCCTTATTGGCGAGCCTGTAGCTTCCCGAATTTGTCGAAAGTTCGTACGTCGCGAGATTCAGCGTCAGATTGCCGACAGTCAGAGTCGAGTCTGCCTGAGCCGGCTTCGTCCTTGTCATCGCGCGTATTCTCGCGAGTAGTTCTCTCGAATTGAACGGCTTCGTCAGGTAGTCATTCGCTCCGGCGTCGAGTCCGAGCACCTTGTCGTCGATCTCGGATTTTGCCGTAAGCAGAAGCACCGGGACAAGGTTTCCTTTGCTGCGTATCGTTTTCAGAACCGTTATCCCGTCCACTTTCGGCATCATGATGTCGAGAATGACTCCGTCGTAATTATCCGTTTCGAGGTATTCGAGCGCCTCCTGCCCGTCAAAGACGGCGTCGACCGAGTAATTGTTTCTTTCAAGAATAGCTTTGAGCGCCTTCGAGAGCGCCGCTTCGTCCTCTGCAAGTAATAGTCTCATTACGTATTTCTCTCCTGCGTTTTTTACACAATATGTCGATTATATGCTTATTATATATTCTTATACTTAAACAAAGCTAAAAGAAAAAACATTCTCACAGAAAATAATAGGATGCACAATTTATTTCAAGAAACCACGCATCTGCCGGACAAATTTTCTTTCTCCCTCGCATATGGTTCTTTAATCCGGCTGTATAACGTCTGCCGCCGTTTTCTCATCAGGCGGCCGGCCAGGATCGCGATTTCCGCTCTTAGGAATCGGTCTCTGCTGCCGCAAGGGCTTTGTACTTATATTTCCACGGTTTCAAATCCGGCTTTCTCTAGTATCTCTTGTATCTCTTGTATCTCTTGTATCCGCTTGACTGATCACTGCAATTATGATACATTAGCAAAGAATTAAAACTTGTGAGGTGAAACGATGATTAACATTTCTTGCAGATAAGAAAGACATAAGATGATGCTTGTTAAACAACTTAAGTGTATGAAGCATCATTGTGCCGTTTTTGCAGGAAAGTTATATACATCTGTTTCCCAGACAAGCTGTTAGCTTTACGAGCTTAATATGCGAATATACAGGTTCCGGATCATACCCGGACTTGTCATGCTGCTTTGCGATTGACGAGCTGCGGAAACACGCTTTCCACAGCTCTTTTTGTTTTTTGGTTTTGTTGTTCGCTTGAATCCGCCCGCTCCGGTTCCGGCTTATAATGCGGGGATGCTGCTCTCCGGGTCATCAGACCGGGGCGCCGTGCTCCGACTCACCAGACCGGGACGCCAGGTTTCAGATTTGTTTGACGGGACGCTGCGTTCCGTCTCATCAGACCTGGACGTCACGAACGGATCCTGCGAATATGACTGAGGAGGGATGCTCTGTGTCAGTGATCAAAGTTGAAAATCTCACATTTTCATACCCGTCTGGCATCGATGATATATTCAAAAACGTGAATTTCCAGATAGATACGGACTGGAAACTCGGATTTATAGGTAGAAACGGCCGCGGGAAGACTACTTTTCTCAATCTGCTGCTGGGAAAATACGAATACAGCGGCAAAATACATTCATCTGTCGAATTCGACTACTTCCCGTATCAGGTAACCGACAAAGACCGCTTTACCGGCGAGATACTTGCCGAAGTATGCCCTGCAGCCGAAGAATGGGAATTCCTCAGAGAGCTCTCTTACCTCGAAGTCGGCGGCGATGTTCTCTGGCGGCCGTTTTCAACGCTTTCGAACGGAGAGCAGACCAAGGTTCTTCTGGCCGCCTTGTTTCTGAACGAAGGGCATTTCCTGCTGATCGACGAACCCACGAATCATCTCGACGTAAGGGCGAGGGAAATCGTTTCATCGTATCTCAACCGGAAGAAAGGATTCATACTCGTGTCGCACGACCGCTGTTTTCTCGACGGATGCGTCGACCACATTCTTTCACTGAATAAATCAGATATTGAGGTGCAGAGCGGCAATTTCTCCACTTGGTTCGAGAATTTTCAGAGCAGACAGAATTTCGAACTCGCAAAGAACGACAAGCTGAAAAAAGACATAAACAGGCTTCAGAAGGCCGCCGGCAGGAGCGCGTCCTGGTCTTCCCGCACAGAATCGGCGAAGTTCGGAAGCGGTCCCGTCGACAGAGGTTTCATAGGACATAAATCGGCGAAGATGATGAAACGTTCGAAGTCCATAGAAGCGAGGCAGCAGCGGGCAGCCGAAGAAAAAGCAGGTCTTCTGAAAAACTTCGAGAGGAACGATGACCTCAAAATCTCCCCGCTTAAGTATCACTCTGACACGCTCGCTCAGTTCTCCGATGTAACACCGGTCTTCGGCGGAAGAGACATATGCCGTCCAGTTTCGTTCGAGATAAAGCAGGGAGAACGAGTAGCGCTCGACGGCCGCAACGGCTCCGGAAAATCGAGTCTGATAAAGATACTGGCAGGCTTCCCAGTGGAGCACCGCGGAACAGTAAAGACGGGATCGGGGCTGATTATCTCGTATGTGCCGCAGGATACTTCTTTTCTGAAGGGATCTCTTCAGAAATTTGCAGAAGAAAACAGCATCGACCTGACTCTTTTCATGACGATACTGCGCAAGATGGATTTTGAAAGAATACAATTTGAAAAAGGCATGGAAGATTATTCGGCTGGCCAGAAGAAAAAGGTGCTCATCGCGAGGAGCCTCTGCGAAAAAGCCCATCTGTATATCTGGGACGAACCGTTGAATCACATAGACATTTATTCGCGCATGCAGATCGAGAACCTCATCGGTGAATTCTCGCCGTCGATGCTTTTTGTAGAACACGACATGGCTTTCAGAAGAAACATCGCGACAAAATCGGTTGAAATCGAGAAGCTTTAACTTCGTTATCAAACGGCAGGTGCCGGACCATTAAATGAACCGCTCCGCTGGCTGGCGTCTGTCCGGGTGGATTTTCCGGATGTTAAAATGTACGGGCGGAACTCTCCGGAAATACAAAAATACCGACAGGGTTTTACCCTGCCGGTATAATAAACTTTCTTTCGCAGTATTACCCGTATTATTTCTTTTCTGCTACTTTCCAACGCGCTTATTGATTCGCTTGTTTATATTATTGACAATTATATAGAACGGATCGCGCACCGGGCATCCTGTCGGCAGATCACTTTCGAGCAGCTTATAGCAGTTGCCGCAGCGCATACATAACCTCGATCCGTCGACCTCACCCTTCTTTAGGATGTTCGGAACGAACTGGCTGTCTGCCAGCGCATTTCTTCCGAATCCGGCCAGATCGAACCATCCCTCGGCGATGCCGCCTGCTCCCACGTAAGGGGCGAACTGCGCGTAAGACGCAAGACCTGTCGAGATGAATCTGAGACGTGGATGTTTCTGCCTGAGCTCGTATGTAACTTTCAGCAAGTGGGCTTCGCCTCTGAACGGGTCTATCTCGACGTCGTCGATGTAACTCGACAGATAGCCGAAATTTTCAGGATAACACGACGGAGAAGCAGCCGACAGGTTTATGAGCTCTACACCGCGTTTTTCGAGCTCGTCAAGCAGTATATCGACCTCTGCTTGATCGTCCTGCATAACGCCTTCTTCCGGCTTCATGCCCCAGCCGTAAGGATAAGGTACAGAATCGTATGCGTTGAGACGAACCGTTATATCTATCGAACCTCTGGTCTTGCTGCGGATACCGTCGATGGCTCCGAGCAGGAATCTGAATCGGTTTTCGAGCGGACCGCCGTATCTGCCCGGTCTTTTGAACGCAAACATCGTTTCTTTCATCAGATATTCATGACACAGTTTCACGTCCACGGCGTCGAACCCCGCTTCCCTCGCGAGCTCTGCCGCATCGATCACGGCCATCTGCAGGTTGTCGAGAAATTCGTCGGTTACAACTTCAGCTTTTCCCATCACCGTGTCGAGATAAGGGTTTTCCACGACAGTCAGCGGTTTCGGATTTCCGTTGATATCCTTTGATTTTCTGCCTGAATGAGTCAGCTGGATTACTTTATATGGCTTGAAGCCGTTTTTCCTCAGGCAGGCTTCGTCGGCCGCTTCGGTCAGCTTTTTAAAGCCATCGATATTTTCACGTCTGATCCAGAGCTGATGACCCGAATCCCTGCCGTCTTCCGTAACGGCTGCTGCCTCGAACCAGATCACGGCTGCGCCCTGCTCCGCCTTTTCTATGTATCTTCTCATCGTAACGGCGCTCGGCGAGCCGTCGGTATTTGCGTCTTTTCCTTCGATCGGGTGGAGAGCTATTGAATTCGGAAGAGTTCTGCCGTTGAGAAACACTTCGTGTTTAAGCGCGTCCATGCTGTCCGAAACAGGCACCTCTTCCCTGTATTTTCTCAGTGCATTTCTGAGGTCTGCCGGCGTATCTAGTTTTGCAATTTTGAAATGAGGTTTCATCTTTGCCATAAAGCAGTTTCCTCTCGCTTTTTGCTTTATTTTTACTGCATGTTTTACTATCGCTGAATTTTTACTCGCGTTTAAAGCTTTACTCGCGCATAATGCTTAAATGAGTTTTTACCTTCTCGTCTTTATTACTACCTATATATTAGCCATATCCGGTTCAAATATCAATAACATAGAGACCGTATATTTTCCGGAATTTCTGCGCTGCTGCATGTATTTCTGTCTCATCTGAAAACGGCCGAGTAGAGGCGCCTGTCCTCCCACCTGCATACCAGATAATATGAAACGTTTACTTCCTCGTCCGTTATAGGAATGCACGTCCTGTTTTCAGTGATTTTTCCGCTGTATTCACGCAGAGCCAGATCGGTGGTGAAGCACGGGAGCACCGAGTTCTCTATGAGCTCTGTAAACGAGTATCTTTCGTTCTGTACCAGGAAACGCGAATCAGGCATCTTCCTGCGCACAATATCTCCCCAAAATCCTATTTCAGAAAAGAGCAGCATATTCTCGCCGTTCATGTCTTTGAGACTGAGCGTGCTCCTGCCCGCGAGCGGATGATCATCCGGGAGCATGAACATGAGGTGCTCTTCTCCGATCTTTCTCACTTTGTAATCGATTTTGTTTTTCCTGCCGGGATCGGCCTGATCGTATTTCTCCGGTTCATTGTCCGGATCGAACGGCAGGATTATCATCTGATATATGCGGCTGGCGAGTCCCTGTACAAGCTCGCCCGGCAGCTTGAGCTCCGTCGAAATAGCCTTTTCCGGAAAGGCGCGAGACAGTCTGCCTACGAGATCAGGAAGCTGTATCGCAGCCGCTGAACCGATGGATATAGTCCTGTTCGCGCGGTCATAGGCCTGCACCCGGGCGATCATTTCGTCGGTCTGCTTCAGAAGAATCGCGATTTCACCCGCGGCCATCCTTCCGTTGTCGTTGAGATGTATGCTGTTTTTCGTGCGGTCGAAAAGAGGAATGCCGAATACTTCCTCAGCCTTCTTCATCGCACGCGTAATCGTCGGCTGAGAAATGCTGAATTCATCTGCTACCTTCGTAAGCGTTCCGTATTCTGCAAATGCCTTGAAATATTCCATCTCTTCATATGACAACATACTTTCCTCCTTGGTAAGCGGACAACAAGCGGACACCGCAATTCACATTTTTCATAGCGATGCTTTAAGTATAACATATCGCCGGCAATTTTCGCACAACTGTCATGTTTAATTTGTTCTGTCCTCACCTTCTTCAGCCGTAATAAGTTATCCGGCAATCATCCGTTCAATGCTTATCGCGCCTTTATTTGCGGTATGTGCTGATAAACCCAGTCTGAACCACCGTGCCTTCGCATGTTTAAACATGTATTCATTTTTTGAATGCATCTATACAATTTTTATTCTGTATTTATCCAGTCTTTTCAGATATATTAATGACAGCAGAAAAATATAACGCAAAGACGTACTCATGATATAAAAATCATTCGACAGGAGGTTTCAAATGGATAAATTCAAACTCAACAACGGAACTGAAATACCGGCAGCAGGCATCGGAACTTTCCTCATGTCTCCGAAAGACGCGGAGGAAGCCGTTTTCAACGCTTTTACAAGCGGATACACGATGGTTGACACTGCTAACGCATATATGAATGAAAAGGCTGTAGGACGCGGAATAAAGAGAGCCGGAGTAAAACGCGAAGACATATATATTTCTACAAAACTCTGGCCGAGCATCTACTCCGACGCTGCAAACGCAATCGATTCGACTCTCAGGAGACTCGATACGGATTATATCGACCTGCTGTTTCTCCATCAGCCGGTAGGAGACATCGACGGAGCGTACCGCGCTATGGAGGATGCCGTAAAATCCGGAAAGGTTCGCTCGCTGGGTCTTTCGAACTTCTCTGAAGAACAGATACATGAAATAGCAGATCGCGAAGAGATCAAGCCTGCAGTCATTCAGGTCGAGGCTCACCCTTACTTCCCGCAGACGGAACTCAAGAAAAATCTGAAAGATATCGGGGCAGTCATCATGGCCTGGTATCCGCTCGGACACGGCGACAAGAATCTCGTAAACGAGCCTGTATTTACAAAGCTGGCAGAAAAGTACGGAAAGAGCAACGCTCAGATAATACTTCGCTGGCATGTGCAGTCGGGCAACGTCGTAATCCCGGGTTCACGCAATCCTCAGCACATAAAAGACAATATCGACATCTTCGATTTCAGCCTCTCGGACGAAGATATGGCTGAAATAGCGAAAGCGGACAAGAACAAGCGCTACTACACCGCTACAAAGGAAGCGCTCCAGGGCTATCTCAACATGGCTCCTGACTTTGATTCGCAGGAGTAAATCCCACCCGGGAACATTTACAGTGAAAAACATTCATAAGATATATTTATGCGGCCAACTTGAAAAAGCAGGGCTTTACTGCTCTGTCTTTTTAAGCATCCGAATAATTCTGACGGAGGCAGACGATCGATCTGGAGGTGTTATTCATGAGACAATTTCAGTATTCAGGAATGCCTGAAGTGTATTTCGGCGAGGGGGCACTCGAGACGGCACTTTCTCAGGAACTGCCGAAGACCGGCAGAAACGTCCTGCTCGCTTACGGCGGCGGTTCTATAAAGAAAAACGGTATATACGACGAGGTCGTCAGACTGCTCGATGAAGCAGGGAAAAACGTCACCGAGTTTTCCGGCATCATGGCAAACCCTACATATGCTAAGGTTCAGGAAGGCGCAAAGCTCGCCGTTGAAAACAACATAGATTTCATTCTGGCTGTAGGCGGCGGTTCGGTCATCGACTGCTGCAAAATGGTCAGCGCCCAGGCAAAGATGGAGGGCGACATATGGAAAGTGGAATTCGAGGAACACCGTTTCCCTGATGAATTTATCAGGCTCGGAGCAGTTACAACCGTATCCGGAACGGGTTCGGAGATGAATAACGGCGCCGTCATCACAAACGAGGAGACTAAGCAGAAAAACGGCATGGGCGGCGCGCTCGCTGATTTTGTAGTGCTCGATCCTTCGTACACGCTCACCGTTCCTATGCGCCAGGCTGTTTCCGGAGCATTTGACACACTTTCGCACTGCATGGAGACTTACTTCGGCAAGCCGTCAGAGACAAACGTTTCCGACGAAATGAACGAGGCGGTCATGCGCAATGTGATAGCAAACATCCGCGCCATGATCCGCAATCCTGAAGACGTATCGGTACGCTCCGAACTCATGTGGGATTCGTCGATGGCTGAAAACGGAGTGCTCAAGATCGGCAAGCAGACCGATTTCCAGAATCACATGATAGAGCACCAGATCGGCGCGTACACCGACTGCAATCACGGACAGGGGCTCGCCGTCATTCATCCTGTGGTCTACAGACATCTTGTAAATGACAATACCGCGAAGTTCGTGCGCTTCGCGAAAGAAGTGTGGCACCTGTCAGCGGACGGCCGGACAGACGAAGAACTGGCTCTCGCAGGCATACAGGCACTCGCCGATTTTATAAAGGAAATCGGCCTGCCTTCAACGCTCACCGAACTCAAAGGCAATATGCGCCCGGGAAGTACGGATCCGACGGACAGAGAAGTGCTGCGCAAGATCGCGGACAGCGTCATCATCACTCCAGGATGTGCCCGTCAGATGAGCAGCAATGAAATCTACGACATACTCGTCGAATGCATCTGATAAAAATCATATCTGTTTTTTCCAATAAGCACACAAAGCACCTGCCCGGTATTCCCGGTACAGGTGCTTCGTGTTTTTTGAACTTTTTTGTTTTTTGCACTTTTTAATTGATAAATTCTGCTGCGAGCTGGCCGGCCGTTACGGCACGCCGCTTTACTTCTTTTCTATCTTGCTGCCTCCGAACACCTCGGACATTTTCATGTTGTCGAGTGCATCGTCTATCTTCTCTACTTCATCCGGCGTAAGAGTAATTTTCGAAGAATCGAAATTCTCCTTCATTCTCTCAGGCTTGCGGCTTCCCGGAATAGGAACGATCCAGGGTTTCTTGTTCAGCATCCATGCCAGCGATATCTGCGCAGGCGTGGCATCCTTTTCAGCGGCGAGCGTGCGGAGCAGATCGAGCAGATCCTTATTCTGATCTATCGCTTCATCCTTGAACTGCGGCATTGCGGCACGATAGTCCACCGAAGCGTCGAATTTTTCTTCTCTGCCGTATTTCCCGGTGAGGAAACCGTTTGCCATGGGTGAAAACGCCACAAAACCGATGCCGAGTTCCTCGAGAACAGGAAACAGCTTTTCGTGCTTTCTCGCCATCATAGAGTATCTGTTCTGGACCGCAGTCACGTGGCATACGGCATCCGCTCTTCTGAGATAATCCTCACTGGCTTCGGAAATGCCCCAGTATCTGACCTTGCCTTCCTTTATGAGGTCAGCCATCACGCCTGCAACCTCCTCCGGTGCCACCGAAGGATCGATTCTGTGCTGAAAATACAGATCTATATAATCTGTACCGAGTCTTTTCAGCGATCCTTCGACAGATCTGCGGATTTTTTCAGACCTCGCGTCCGGAATCAGAGGATGAGGTACCTCATCGCTCTCCATGTCGAACGAAAGACCGAACTTGGACGAAATCACTACCTTGTCCCTGATGTCCGAAAGCGCACGCCCGACCATTTTCTCATTGTGATGGGGATCTTCCGGCGTTCCGTATACCTCAGCGGTGTCAAAATATGTGTAACCGAGATCGTAAGCCTGTCTTATCAGGCGTTCGCCTTCCTTTTCTTCCGTAGCCGCACCGTATCCGTGGGAAAATCCCATGCAGCCGAGTCCTACGGGCGAAACCTCAAGATCTTTTCCGAGCGTCCTGCTATTCATTTTATACAACCCCCTTATATATCATTAAATTCCTTTAGTTTCTCTGAAGACAATATATAAGCATTCAGCCGTACTGTACAGAATTTATTCTGAATAGGAGCTTTCACAATATGAATTGCTATAGAAAACGGATTCCACACAGATCTCGGACACAGGCATCGTCTGCGGGCATTACTCGCCGCGAAAAAAAAGAGATTCAATTAAACATGCACAACACATGTATAACATCCACGCAGTCAGGCAGGAAATTAGGAAAGTCAGTAATATCCGGGGCTGGAAAAGCAGTCAGATCTGGAATCAGAGCAGGAATATAAAGTAATTACATATAGTTTGATTGCATACTTTTCTGTCTTGCGCCGGATCGTTTGTGATAAAATATTAGTATACTAACGATTAACAAATGATAGGGACTGGCGCAGTTATGAACAATGAAAATATCAATATATCTATACAACAAGTGAAAATTTTTCTGAAGGCGGTGGAGCTCAGGAACTTCACACAAGTGGCGAATTTCTTCAACTACACTCCTTCTATGGTCAGCAAGACGATCTCCGCACTTGAAGAAGA
Source organism: Anaerovoracaceae bacterium (assembly GCA_050946535.1). Taxonomy (GTDB): domain Bacteria; phylum Bacillota; class Clostridia; order Peptostreptococcales; family Anaerovoracaceae; genus RUG708. The sequence goes on along the minus strand of JBMNUZ010000002.1, from coordinate 61,664 downwards.
GCTTCAGATCAGGCTTTTCATCAGGCAGCCGCACGAGCTCACCCCGACTCCGGCCGCAAAATTTCTGGCTCATGAATGGCGCTATTTCATAGCCTCTTTCAACACGTCCGTAAAAAATGCACGCGCCTATCAGGACAGTATGTATTCCCGGATTTCACTGGGATTCGTCGATTCCTCGGACAAGGTCGACGTCCTGATCGCAGATGTCATAAGGGGATTCACAAAAGATCATCCGGACATTAAGATCGACGTGGAAAAGCATGATATGCACCGCTCCGCCGAGCTTCTCAACGCGAGCATGCTGGACATAATAATCACGGATAAAATCGAAGTTCCTTATCTCGACGAACACAACCTCAAGTGGGAAAAAGTTCTGGACACACACGTAGCAGTATACGTTCCGAAGCAGAATCCACTGTTTGAAAAAACAGAAATAACGGTGAAAGACATAAAAGATCAGCCGTTTATGATGCTGGATCCCATAATGCACCCGACATATCACGACTGGATGGTAAAAACATGCAGGAAATACGGCTTCCTGCCTACAGTCGCCGAAACGCACAGAACCGTACGCTCTATGAAGTTCGCGCTTCAGCTGAGCAGTTCGATATTCATCGGCGACTCTATAAATGCAGATTGGAAGAGCGACACTCTCAAGCAGTTCATACTGCCTGAAAAATCATTCACCCTCATAGCGTGGAAGAACGAGCTGATTCCGGAGCTGCTCGAATTCAAGGACTATCTGAAAGCAGGTTATCCTGACAAATTGTAAAAGAGCGCTTCTCTGTTGAATTATTCCGTCAGGAAATCCAGAAACGACTTTCCGTTTCTCTTCTTCTCCCTGTACCGCAGCAACATGGCTATTGCCTCTGGTCCGGCGGCATAGGCTCCTTCCCGGCGGTTTCTGTTTTCTATCAGCCGGTCCAGTTCTTCTTCAGGGATCATATCTTTTTCCGTCAGATAATGTATCAGCGCAGGGTCGTAAGACCTGGCCGCCTTTTTCAGAAGCGGCACGCTGATCTTCTGCGTAAATTCATCGTAGCCAGAAGCGATCTCAGGCGCGTAGTGCCAGTTTCTCTCCATGTCGCCGAGATATCCGTCGACAGCGTACCGCAGCCATTCATCCGGAAAAAACTCCAGCGGAATATCCCACGCTATTATCCGCTTCATTCTGTTGCAGTTGGCGAATGTCCTCCTGCGGTCAAAATTCTGAAGCAGCACATTTTTAAGTTCTCCGGTTCCGGCTGCATCTCCGCCTGCTAAAAGAGGCCCGCGCAGCACTACTTCTTCCAGAGAACAGCAGTCAGCGAATATATCTCCGCCAGGACCTCTCACCGTGTTGTACCTCGTGTTAGGCGACATTTCGACACGCACCAGGCCCGTGCACCCGCGGAACGCGCATTCTCCGACAGTAGCGAGACTGCTCGGCAGACTCACCGTGCGCACCGGTGCTCCGCTGAATTCCCACGTGTCTATATTCCGCACGCCCTCCGGAATATACAGATCTTCATATCCGGCTTTCGCTGCCTTGCTGCCAGCCAGCCTGGACGACGAACTCCGGCTCATCGCATTGACCCTGACCATCGCCTCATCAAAATACGGAGTCCCGCGAAACGAATGTTCAGCCGTGCGCGTCGCCCGGCTCTTTATCTTTATGCGCTTCAGCGAGCTGCAGAATTCAAACGCCCTGCCGCCTATATACTGCAGGCTTTCTGGAAATTCCAATTCCGTGATTTTGCGGCAGAAACTGAAGCTCCGCGTCATTATCCTTTCCATCCCCTCGGAGAAGGTTATTCTTTCCAGATTTCCACAGCCGGTAAACGCTTCTGCCTCAACCACTCTTACCGACTCTGAAAAACGAATTTCCTCGAGATTTTCGTTCTGCATGAAGGCTTTTTCGCCGATAACGCGTATACCGTCCGGTATGCTGACGATCTTTTCACTGCCGGCATATCTCGACAGTTCGAGGCCGTTTTTTGTATCAGCCGTTATGAAATCGGCAGCATCAAAGTTTTTTCCCTCCATCTATCTCAATCTCCTCACGGTCTAGCACGACCCTGTACGCCCATCCCGGAACTTTCACTTCGTCAGGATCACAATCCTGTCCGGAATCACGGGGAATGACGAATGCCGTTTCAAAGGAAGGTTTACGCTCAGGAAACACTCCTCTGCCATCTGTGAAATAGATGACTCCCTTTAGATACGAAAAGCGTTTTTCGTCGATGAGTTCCTGAACGCGCAGGAATACCGGGCGGAAATCGGTTCCCCCTCCGCCTTTAACGGTTATTTCGTCCGAATACGATTTCATCTCATCCTCCGAATGTACCCAGACTTCCGACTGAATTTCCTTATCGCATTGTATGATGAGAATCCTGACGGTTCTGAAAAACGAGTTTTCACTGGCTAAAATACTGCAGGTTCTCTCCAGAAAATTCTTTACGAGTTCTCCGCTGGTAGAAGCCGAAGTGTCGATCGCGATCACGAATTCCCGTATGCGTTTTTCCTCTTTATATTCCAGCGGTTCGACGAGCGGAATGTTTCCGTAAAGCTTCAGTCCGTACGAATATGCTATATAGTTGAATTCTTCGTCGTTGATGCGGGGAGCCTCCCCGTAGACAGAAAAACGCCTGAGGAATCTGCCGTAATCCGTCTTTTCACGCTGTACTTCCCTGATGTTCAGCATCAGGCTTCCCGCGCGGTCCCCGTATTCTTTGGAAAACGTTTCGAGATCCGTTTTCACCTGATCCGCGATCGATTTCCACCTTTCGCCGGCGTCCTTTGTATCAGGAACAGCAACTGGCATGAGCACAGACGATTCTTCGTCTCCACTCGCTTTTTCACCCGGCTCGCCGGCTTTTTCGGATCCGTTATCGTTATTTTCAGACTCCTTCGACGTTTTCCTTTCCTCGTCGCGGCTCCGTGCCAAGCGATACCAGCCCTCATGATCATCTGCCTGAAAGAGAACGCTCCACGCTCTCACTTCATCCGGTGTGAAAGCATCGTTTACAAGCAGATTATACAATTTTTCAGCGGTGATCGACGGACATTTTTCTCTGACTTCGGAAAGACTCTTGCTTATTTCGTGTCCGGCAGGATGCTCCGTTTCCGGAAATGCGAGCCCGCTTATGACTTCCTCCACGGCGATGTCGCACGCGAGATTCCATTTTTCCGGAACGACATCTTCGACAAACGGATGCTGGAAAATGCAGTGCAGTATCATGTGAAGCAGATTGTGTGTGACAAGTTCCTGACTTATCTGATACGTCCTCAGCACATGCATAGCCTCGTAATGGATCGATCCGCCGTCCACGGCAAACGTCGTCTCCGGGTCCGGCACGAGCTCGAGTTCCATGACCGCAGGTTCGAGAAAGCGCACGCGTATGAGCAGCAGATTTCTCGAATATTCCAGGATTTCACGCGCAAGATTCTCCGCTTTACCGTATATCCTCTTCTTTCTCTGTTCCCCGTCCATTGCTGTCCTCCGGTCCGGCCGATTCCGCGAGTTCGTTCTCGAACTCCGCAAATTTTCTGCGTATATTCTTGTTCCTCTCGCTGAACATCAGAGTATCGCTGTATTTGAAATAATCGCGGCTGCCGTAGTGGCTGATGAAGTTTGAAGCATCGCTGTTCACCGTGAGCTCCGAGACGATTATCAGCATCTCATTCCCTTCTCCGAACACGCCGGCAGCGAAGTCAAACATATTGTGCAGCTTCTCCTGCAAAGCACCGGACATTGTGCGGAGCTTTTCCACTTCGGCCTTAAGATCAGGGGATTTTTCCTTTTTCAAATCCAGGCATATTTCCTCCTGATCACGAACCGCAGCCGCGTCAGAATATACCGCGTCGAGCATAAGCCTGCAGATAGCTATTCTCTCATCAACGCCGGCCTCGGACGCACGAGTCCTGATCTCTTCGGGAGCTTTTCCCTCCAGAATATCCGCAATATGATAATCCGATCTGTACTTTAAGAAGAGATCGTAATATGCTGAGAATTCCCTTGCGATCACAGGATGATGAATGTACTGGCCGGCGAGCCCGCTGTCCACTCCGAGATCGTCGTGTTCCAGAAGGCGGATCATCTCCGAGAGGTCTTCCCATCCTCTCGCTGTCACATATCTGCGGCCTTCGGCAGAAAGCTCTGCCACAAAGAAATTTGAAGGCTTGAGATCGAGATATGACAGCACCGCAGGATGCACGCCCTTCTCTATCGCATAGTCCCTCCACGCGTCGTAGTCCGGCTCGACCTCTATGTATTTCAGTCTGTCCATGGTCACCATGTCGAATTCGTGCACCATGCGGTTGTATTCAGGCGGATTGCCGGCGGTGACAACCACCCATCCGTCCGGGACGCGGTGCCTGCCGAACGTCTTGAACTGAAGGAACTGCAGCATCGAAGGGATCAGCGTCTCCGACACGCAGTTTATCTCGTCGAGAAACAATATTCCTTCACGTTTCCCTGTCTCTTTCATTTCATCGTAAATCGACGAGATGATCTCCGACATCGTATACTCGGTAACATCGTACTCGAATCCTTCAAACGACTTGTGAGTTATCACCGGCAGTCCCAGAGCCGACTGCCTCGTATGATGAGTCATCGAATATGAAACGAAAGCCAGCCCCAGTTCGCGGCTGACTTGTTCCATGACTGCCGTCTTTCCTATTCCCGGCGCTCCGATCATAAAAATCGGACGCTGCTGTTCTACCGGGATGCGGTAACGGCCCCTGTTGTCTTTTTCAAGGTAAGCTTCGACTGTCTTCCTTACCTGTTCCTTAGCCTGTCTGATATTCATGTTATCACTTCCATCGGCTAAGGGCGTACTATCATAATAGTTCCCGCAGTGTCGCAGAGCGGTGTTATCAGGAACGCACCGTACTGCTTCTCCAGATCGTCGACGGCTGCGCGCACGCTACTGCTCCTGCCATCTTCGTATCCGGCTACTAATATTACTCCGCCCTTCGACATTCTCGGGAAGAAATACTGAATTCCCTTGAAAGTAGGCTGGTAAAGACCGGTATCGATATAGACCAGTGCGAATTTTTCCTCGAGATCGTAAGCCGTCTCAGGGAACCAGCCCGGCTTTATCACAACCTGATCCGCGTAAGGCATCCGTGAGAGGATACGTTCCTCGTAATTCGCCAGTTCCTTCGGTGAAAGCGAATAATCGTTCACCGCTGCGTCCGAGTATCCGTTCTCCTGCTCGACAGCGATATCTCTGCCGTCGTATCCGGTAAAAGTATCGAAAAGATACAGTTTCCTGTCAGGCATGAGAGCATTCATCTGCCACGATATATCTCCCCTGTAGCATCCGAGGTCGGCGGCACATCCTTCGACGCCGAGCGATTCAAGCCTCCACGAAAGCTTCCTTATTGCCGCAGTCCGTGCAGAAAAGCCCTTGCTGAAATCTCTGAGCGAGATTACTTCTCCCTGATAATTCGCTTTATAAAGCTTATACTTCAGCTTATCGTTGTCCTCGTCGCTTCCAGCTGCGAGAATTATCATGTCCGGGTCGTATGACACCGAGACATCGATCGGCTTAACCGGCATCTCTTCGAGATTCTCTATTATATTGTGGTTTTCGTCGTAAACGTTCCACGCGCTCTCGATCGTCGTCCCGAATCCGACAAGCTTGTATTCCATCGGATTGAGAAGATCGGCCGACGTGAACGTCAGATTGTCGAAACCTGCGATAATTACGGTTTTCATGTCTGTCCCCTCACTGAAAAATCAATCGTTCGCTGCCGAACGCACATCCTTCATCCTGTTATTGTACCCGCCGTCATAAGTGCACTCGCCGTCAGCCATGTGGTATCTGCACATATCGCAGGTAACTTCGATAGTTCTTTCTGCAGGATTGCCGTCTGCGAACTCGCACTCAGGGCCGTGGGATGCGAATACCTGCACGCACATTCCATTGACGAAATTCACAGATATCATCTTTGCTCCGCATGAACTGCACTGGAAATTCTCACAGGCCGTTTCACTCAGATAAATGCCGTCCTCAATTTTTCTCTTCTTCAATTTAACGCTCATTGTGTCGCTCCTTATTAACAAGCCGTCTGCATTGCCGGAAGGCCGGACCGGTTACGAGTCCGGTCTTCCGGTCTGTCTGTTATGTATTATGACCTCTGGCACTTAAGCTTTTTACAGGAATTTCTTCCAATTTATTTATTTCGAATTTCTGTCGTCTTTCATTCCATTGAGAGCTCTCCAGATATGTTCCGGATCCAGAGGCAGCTCGGTAATGTGAAGACCTGTCGCGCTGTTTATTGCGTTTGCAAGCGCAGGTGCTACAGGAGCCGACGAACCTTCGCCGCATTCCTTTGCTCCGAACGGGCCTTCTTCATCAGGCGTGAAGTCGTAGAATGTCCTCATCTTAGGCATATCGAGCGCAGTCGGGAATCTGTAGTCTCTGAAAGTAGGATTCAGGATTTTTCCATCCTTTGTAATGTTGTGCTCGAAGCACGCGTAACCTACTCCCATTCCGATAGATCCTTCGAGCTGTCCTTCTACTGCTCTTCTGTTGAGAGGACGTCCGCAGTCGTGTGCGAATACGAAGTCGTCGATGTCTATGCAGCCTGTCTCTTTGTCGACGAATACGTGAGCCGCGGATGCCGAGAAGCTGTACGCCGGAGCGAAGTTCTCTTTGTTGTCGTCTGCGGTCGAGTTGTACTGCGCCGTATTGGACTTGTGGCTGTACGAACCTACGCCGGTAAGCTCGTCGCCGCCCTTGACCTCCATGTACTCGAATACAGCCTGTTCGAACGGCATCTGAAGTTCAGCCTGTTCCTTGCTGATTACCTTGTTCTCAAGGCATTCAAGAGTTTCAGGCTGTACGCCCCACTTCGCCGCAATTACGGTAAGAAGCTGCATCTTCGCATCTACAGCCGCTCTTCTGGCAGCGTTTCCTGTGAGGAATGTAACTCGGCTTCCGTATGAACCCGAATCGAACGGGGTGATATGGGTATCCGAAACGACGGTGCTCATGTTTTCCATGCTCAGGCCGAGTTCTTCTGCAACTATCGCTGTAATCGCAGTATCACTGCCCATGCCGATATCGTTGGCACCGGTGTATACAGTACAGTGGCCGATCTTGTTGATCTTGACTACTACACTCGCCGATGAATCGTTAGGAGTGCGCAGGATAGGGAAACCTGTACCGGATACGAAGCCTGAAGCCGAGAATCCGATGCCCTCGCCGTCTCTGAGGTGATCCTTGCGCTCGTCCCATCCGATCTCTCTGCGCACTGTGTCGAGGCATTCCTTGCTCGCGCAGCTCGTTACCTTCAGTCCGGAAGGAGTTTCATAGTTAGGATCGGCTGCGCTAATCTTACGGAAGTCTACAGGATCTATGCCCATCTGCTCTGACGCATACTGCATGTGCAGATCGTGGCAGAAGTGTATCTGGCATGAAGTGTATCCTCTCATAGCGCCTGAGTGAGGGTTGTTCGTATAAACTCGTCTCGCTTCAACGTCTACGCTGTTCATCTTGTACGGCAGGCATGCCCAGATGGTTGACTGTGCGCACGCTGCTACTCCGGTGCCGCCGTAAGGACCTCCGTCGAGCACGTGGCGGGCTCTCTTCGCAAGCAGGCGGCCGTCCGCAGCGTGAGCCGTTTCAATGTGTACATAAATCGGATGACGATTAGCGCATGTCTGGAAAACTTCTTCTCTCGTGAGAATGAAGCGTACCGGCCTGCTGGTGATTTCGGCAAGCTTTGCTGCAACGATTCCGAAGGAGTACGAATCCATCTTGCCGCCAAATCCGCCGCCTACGAGAGGTTTGATTACACGAATCTTCTCCATAGGCACACCCATTGCGTGAGCGTACCAGTACTGGTCTACGAAGCAGAGCTGAGTCGACATCCAGATTGTATATACACCGTTTTCGTAAACTGCCACCGCGCCGTGCGGCTCGAGTGCCGCATGAACCATTCTGTGTGTAGTGTAGTCTCTTGAAAGAGTATATGACGCATTTGCAAACTCCTCGTCGATATCCGTGCCGCCTTTGCGGAATGTCGCCATTCCTATATTGTGAGCATCAGGCGCTCCGTTAACGATCGGTGCGCCGTCCTCCATGGCTTCGAACGGATCGAATACCGCAGGAAGGTCCTCGTATTCTACTTTTATTGCATCTACCGCCTTCTGAGCGGTCTCTTCATCTATAGCTGCAACTGCGGCGATATCGTCGCCGATTCTGCGCACTTTGTCCGTGCAGAGCACTTCTCTGTCTGCGAATTCAACGGCGAATTCCGCGTTTCCGAGCTTGCCAGGCCATTTGAAATCCTTCGCTGTGAGGATCGCCTTGACGCCCGGAATCTTTTCAGCCTCGCTCGTGTCGATCGAAACGATCTTCGCATGAGCGTGAGTCGAGCGTACCATCTTTGCGGTCAGCATATTAGGAAACATTATATCGCCGGCATACTTGCCGCGTCCGGTGACCTTGTCCTCTGCGTCTATACGCGTATAGTTGTTGCCGCCTGTCAGTCTGTAAAACTCAGGTTTCTTGAAAAATCTCTTGTCGCAATCCTTATACATGGCTATCCCTCCTTAACGACCTCGGCCATATCGGCGGCTGCCGCCTGAATAGCCTCAACTATCTTGGCATATCCCGTGCATCTGCAGAGATTGCCTTCTATCGCCTCGCGGATCTCCAGTTCTGTAGGATGTGGATTTCTTTCCAGCAGACATTTTGCTGAAATGATCATGCCCGGAGTGCAGTACCCGCACTGAAGAGCCCATTTATCTATGAATTCACGCTGAAGCGGATGAAGCTCGCCGTTTTTCGCAACGCCCTCGATCGTGACTATATCGCGTCCGTCGCACTCAACAGCGAGAGTGCTGCATGAATTTACCGGCTCGCCGTCGAGCTGAACCGTGCATGCTCCGCACTCGCCCTGCTCGCAGCCCTTTTTAGTTCCGGTAAGACCGAGTTTGTCTCTGAGGAAGTCGAGCAGCGTCATATTGTCACTGACAACGGCAACCACAGGATCTCCGTTTATCGTCAGACTTATAATTCTCTTGTCCATGATTTTCCTCCTCGTAATCCCTTACATCTGCTCCAGGCACTTGTGGATCGCGCGCTTCGTAAATACACCGACCATCGCTGATCTGTATTCCTTCGATGCGCGGATATCTGAAATCGGAGCACATGACTCAATCGCAGCCTGTGCCGCTTCCTCGATAACTTCGTCCGTAAGTTCTCTGCCTACGAGCTTTTCCTCGGCTTTAGGCGCGCGGATCGGAGTGACCGCTACAGCGCCGAGACCGATTTTAGCGTCGGTGCAGATGCCGTTTTCAACTTCGATGATCGCTGCAACGCCGACGATCGCAAGATCCATAGCCTTGCGGACCGCATGCTTCATGTAGCAGGCCTTCTGATTCGGTCTGAGTGCAGGGAATGTGATCGAGGTTACAAATTCGCCCGGTTTGAGGGCTGTCTTCTTGAATCCTGTGAAGTAATCGCCACCCTTGATGACGCGGTTTCCGTCTTTGCCGTGGACAGCGATTTCAGCATCGCTTGCCACGATGATAGGACCGGTGTCGCAGGAAGGCGATGCGTTGCCGATGTTTCCGGCGATCGTGCCTTTTGCGCGGATCTGCGTAGATGCGATGCTCTTGCACGCAGTTGCTACTGCAGGATTCTTCTCCCATACGAGATCTGAAAATTCGATGCGGCGGAGCGTCGTAAGTGCTCCGATCTTCAGTCCCTTTTCGTCGTCATACTCAAGCTCTCTCATTCCATCGAGATTCTTGAGATCGATGATAACCTCAGGCGTCGGTTTGATAGCGCCGTCTTTCATAGGGATTATGAGATCGGTTGCTCCAGCCATTACTCTTGCTGCCGGACCGTGTTCGTAAAGAATCTCGGATACCTGATCCAGGCTCTCCGGTCTCACATAATCAAAATGCGGTAATACCATAATTTCCTCCTCCTTGTTGCTTACAGGTCATTGCTGCGCCGGAACGCCGACAATTTTCTTCGCAAGATTCATGAAAATCGGAAGTACAAAGTACGCGCATGCCCACGCTATTGCGATGAATATGAATACGACTTTCAGGAAACTTATCAACCAGATGAATACCGGCATATGTGCCATCAGGATTGATCCTATGAAACTCATGGCTAAACTCATCGTGATTGCGAACGGAGTCGCCGTAACTCCTGAAAGTATGACATGGAATTTGCGTGAACCAGGCTCTGCGTGACTCACTGCAGCCTTGATTCCCCACTTGTGATAAGGGAACCACAGCGCGATGATCATCTCGAGAATGTAGCTGACGACCGTATCGATCAAGACCATCGGCCAAGTTACACCGCCCATGTTCATGGATTCGGCAATCACGGAGAATATTACTGCCAGCGGCAGATTGTACATGAGATTCATGACAATATCGACCTTACGTTCTGTACTCATTTTTCTCTCCTTAAGCTGTTTAAGTATTAACCTGTTGTAATTATGTTAAAATACAGACAACTTTATTGGAAGTGAACGGTAGGAACAGCCTGTTCCATTTTGGAAAAGCGGCAGCTGGAGGAATGCTGAGCCGGTTTAGTCCTGGCAGGTCGAATATCGTGTATCGCTTTGGAATTTCAGGCTTTGTCAGGGTTGTAAAAGAGGATTGATTTTCTAGAGACAAGTAATATTATAGAGAGAAGAGCGATCGATTTTTTTCATATGTATACATACTTGATTGACAATATTTTTACAGCTATGGTCAGTTCTATCCGGTGAAAAACATGTTCATGAGATGCAAAGTATCTCTGCTCAGGGCTGCCCGCAAAGTCTCTGCTTTTTCCCGGTCTGGTCTCTGCTCCCTGGCAGTAGCACGCATGCTGCAGAGCTGCATGGAAGCGCTGTACTGTGTGCGTCCTGAACACCCTGTACGCCGGTTTTATCCATAAAAAAATCACTGCGGTTTTGAAAACCGCAGTGACCGGATTCTTTCCATATTAATTACAATAAATCTCCATTAATCGGACTTGCATCGTTAACTGTGAATGTACATTCCAAGAGGAACGATTACACATGGCAGGATAACCAGTATCGTGTTCCTGACCATCCTGAACCGCACGAGGTGCTTCTGCCGCGGAGTAAGCTCGTTTACAGTAGGTATGTCGAGCAGCGCGAGGATAACGCACGCCGAAACATATATGAAATACGTGTTGATCAGGAACAGATATGCTGCGCCGAGCAGCATGCGGAGATTTCCGTTCGCTATGGAATATCCGCACGTGCAGAGAGGCGGCATGAGCGCCGTCGCTATTGCCACGCCTGGAATGATATTGTTCGCCTTGTCCTTGTTCGTCTGGCCGATTATGCCTGCGACTCCGCCGGCGATAGCTATGATCACGTCGAAAAACGACGGGTTTGTCCTCGCCAGGAGCTCCGTAGTAGGCTCCTTGACCGGTGAGAGCAGAAAATAGATGGTCGAGGTCGCCAGGCTGCACAGTATCTGAAACCCGAGCCCCATCATATGATGTTTGATTATACCGTAATCAGCCGATGCGGTACCGTAGGCCGTCGCTAGTATCGTACCCATGAGCGGCGAAATGAGCATCGCTCCGATTATTACCGCCGTAGACCCGGTGTTCAGGCCCACAGAAGCGATGAGTATCGCACACATCATGACGACCATGTTGGTGCCCGTCACCTGGCCGCCCGCCATGAGCCTGCTCTTTATCTCCTCGTGTGAAGCCGAATCTCCTTTTATCGAAAACATGCCCTTTATCGATCGCTTCCAGTGGCCTTTTTCTTTACTGTTATAGTCATATTCCGGGACCGTCGCGGTCGTGCTCTCTGCCGCAGCTTCATTAACTTCATTTTCGATCTCGTTTTCTATCTCGTTTTCGATATCATTTTCGATCTCGCTTTTAATTTCTTTTATCTCATTTTTTTCGTCGTTCATCGTGTTGTTGTCTTTTTCCATATTCTCTCCTGTCTCATACCGTAGGCGGCTGCGCAATAACAGCTGGTATATGAAAAGCGCCATATTGTTTTTCACAATCTATTAATGAATTTAATCTGACTAATACCCGATTTTGTTACCAAATATCAAATCTCAAATATAATATTCGAACTTGTATATTGCTGTCAATAAACGATTTCAGATAGATTTCAGATAAATGTACCTATAGAATATAATAAAATCTCCAGGGCGGAAAGCTGCGGCCCGTTACGTGAATATCACGGAAAGCGCTGACTTTTCTGTTTTTCAGGTCATATGGAAGAACCGCTTGCTGTGACACAATTCTCCGGGCCGGCAGACTGGTGACAAGTGCCCCTGACATTTCTCCTGTCCGCAGGATCTGTTCTGAAAAACACGCTTACGATATGATATATTTATTGTAAATGTTGTCTGATACCGTCAAGCAGGGACCATGGAGGGAAATCCATTGAAAGAAGAATGCGTAATATGCGGCGCGCCGCTCGAATATCTGACCGAAGCGGTCGAGATGGAGTGCGAGATATGCCACAAAAAAGAATTGAGCAAAACGAGATGCGTGAACGGCCACTACGTGTGCAGCGAATGCCACACGCAGGGAATCGACAGCATCTTCAGCGTATGTCTGAGCGAAAAGTCCAGAGACCCGTATAAAATACTGAACAAGATGATGTCCATGCCGTTCTGCCACATGCACGGTCCTGAGCACCATATAATGGTTGGAGCCGCACTTCTCACGGCGTATAAAAACGCCGGCGGAGACATCGACCTCGAAAAGGCGCTGAGAGAAATGCGCGGCAGAGGCGCGGAAGTGCCCGGCGGGGCCTGCGGATTCTGGGGCGCCTGCGGCGCAGGAATAAGCGCAGGAATGTTTGTCTCCATAATCTCTCAGTCAACGCCGCTCTCGGAAGAGCCGTTCGGCCTTTCAAACCAGATGACGTCGAGATCGCTCGACGCCATCGGCAAGATCGGCGGGCCCCGGTGCTGCAAGCGCGACTCATTTCTGTCGCTTCAACAGGCCGTTGAATTTGTAAAGGAACATTTCGGCGTGGAAATGGAACTCAGCGAAATCGTCTGCAGTTATTCCAGCATGAACAACCAGTGCCTCGGAAAGAGGTGCCCGTTCAACGCAGGCAATCACTGAGCTATGCGCCTGATTACAGGAACTTAGGCATGATGAACGCAAGCAGCTCGTCAGGCAGAATTCCTGCGAAGAATCTCTCGGCCGTGCATACTATGCCAGGTGTGGAAAGAGCGTGGCGGTGCAGGATATCGTGAAGCGAGACTTTCGCCACGCTGATCGATTTTGACGACATGAAAACTTTTCTCTGCTCGCCCGCGGCCGTGCTTATGAATTCGGTGTCTCTTACCCAGTACGGCGAAACCGCTGTCACGCTGATGCCCTTCTTGAGCAGCTCAATTCTGAGAGCGCGGCTGTACGAATAAATCAGTGCTTTTGAAGCCGCATACGCGTTGAAAAACGGGATAGGCTGAAATGCTGCTACCGAGCAGATCTGTGCGATGCGTGCTCCCGGGCACATATACGGCACGAGCACATCCGTAATCGTGATCACTGCCTGGTCATTGAGCGCGATCATACGGTTTTCTTCATCATGCCCTACTTCCTGCGACGATCCGTATTTTCCGAATCCGGCGCAGTTCGCGAGGAATGTGACGCAGACGTCTCCTTCCTCGTTCGACAGCTCTCTTTTCAGGACTTCAGGCACGTCCGGAGCAGTCACGTCCATCGCTATAACTTTAGACGGAATTTCAAGACTTTCCGCCGTCTCTTCCAGCCTCTCTTTTCTTCTCGCGATCAGCCAGATCTCGTCTACATCAAAGCGGTCGTGTTTCTCCGAAACTATTTCCGCGTAGCGTTTTCCGATGCCGCTGGAAGCTCCGGTGATCACGGCGATGCGTTTTTCTTTCTTGCCCGCAGCCTTGTATTTTTTAGCCTTTCTGCTGAACGAGCCGCGCTCTATGAGAGCAACGACCAGCGAAATCAGTCCGGCCACGACGAATATCGCGCCGATTATGTACGCCAGCTTGTGAAATATAACTCCTATTATCGATAAAGCCATCATCTTTTTTCTCCTGTCTCTGACCGATGAAAGCAGCGAACGATTTCATCGAATAATATTTCTATACGATAATTTTTTACAATAATATATTATTAAAAGCCGGGCTGCGATTCAAGATCGGCAGTTGACTGACAGACCGCTGACAACCGTTTGCGAATCGCTGACAACCGCTGTTGATCCGCTTGCAGAGTGCTGACAACCGCTGAAAAACAGCTTTCAGAGGGTTTACAACCGCTGTGAAATCCGAGCCTCGCAGCAGTTCTATTTCTCGCTTGCTTTGTACGCTGCAGTCAGGAAGAATATCAGTCCGATTCCGATGAGAATATGGCCGATTCCTGCAAAACCTGAGATCATTGCATTCGTACCTGATGAAAGCGCGGTGCCATTGACCTGCAATACGCCGCGGACCACCATCATCACTGCTGTCAGGCATACTCCTGGATGATAGAGCCGCGTGAACCAGACAAAGCTTTTCTGTTTTTCCAGCGGGATGCGTTCGGCCAGAAGCGCTACGAACAGACACATGAACATTCCTAACAGGAACAGATGGCCATGGGCTTTCGACAGCATCGTCACGCCGTCAAAATCCATTGCTTTGATATAACTTTCATAGAAAATTCCGGCAATCATAGCGAGGATCGCATACACCATCGCTTGCTTTATATATTTTTTCTTCATAAAATCCGGCCTCCTTATATCTGAATCTTCGCCATTATTATACATTCCGCAGTACTATATAAACAAATAAAGAATCTATTGCTTCTGATCATCCTGATCTTCCTGTTTGCTTATAGTCTATAGTCTTTTATTATCTTTAATAGTCTTTGCATACGCCCAAACAATAAAAAATGCTCCCCGCACGCCATTTTAATGTGGCATGCAGGGAGCATGGAGACCGTTCTTGTTTCGGCAGCCCGCAGCGGGCCGTCCATTATTACAGCAGCGCTTCTCGCCTGCTATTTATATGATTTCTCGTAAATCGACAGATAATCCTCGTCTGAAAGAGGAAGCGGATCCGCCGTGATGTCGCCGCCGAGGACTTCGTGTACACGTCCAGGATACTTTTTCAGTTCTTCCTTCGTGATTCCGGCGTCGCTCATGCGGAGATCTGCGCATCCGACCGATGCGATGAGAGAGTCGAGAGCCTTTATGAAATCCTTTCCTGACTTAGGATTTTCAACTCCCATAGCCTTTGCCATCTTGATCATCGGCCTCTCTGCAGCCTTGCGCTCAGCGAAGAAGTCGAAGTACTCGTGGGAGATCATGATGAGGCCGGCGCCATGTACGAGGTCGTCGTGGTAGCCGCCCATTACGTGTTCCATCGTATGCTCGGAAGTGCAGAGCATGTAGTATCCTGCGAGAGTGTTGGCAAGCGCTACGTTCGAACGTGCTTCCTTGTCAGATCCGTCTTTGTACGCGATCGGAAGGTACTTCGAGATGAGCTCTATTGCCTTTAACGCGAACATCTCGCCCATAGGATGTTCGTTCGTGTTGATAACCGACTCTGCAGCGTGGAAGAACGCGTCCATTCCCTGATAAGCAGTAAGAGCCGGAGGAACGCTCATCATGAGGTTAGAGTCAACAACCGAAAGTGTCGGGAACATCGACGGGAAGAAAAGTCCTGTCTTTTCCTGCGTTTTTTCGTTTGTTATTACGGCAGCCATGTCCACTTCTGAACCTGTGCCAGCTGACGTTGTAATTGCAACGATAGGAGCCGCATCGTGCTCTGGCGTCTTCTTTCCTCCCGAAACAGACGGGCTGTAATCCCAGAAGTCGCCTTCGTTAGTCATCATAATCGCTATGCACTTCGAGCAGTCCATTACCGAGCCGCCGCCGAGAGCGATCACGAAATCACATCCGTTGTCCGCCGCTGCCTTTGCGCCGTCATTTACATTGTCGCGCGTCGGGTTCGGGCGTACCTGATCGAAGAGGAAGTACGAAACGCCTGCCTGATCCAGCTCCTTCTCGAGCTGATCGAGATATCCGTACTTCTTGACCGAAGTACCGTTTGTGGTAACTATGAGTGCCTTTTTTCCAGGCAGCTTTTCATTGTGAAGTTCCTGCAGTTTTCCTGCTCCGAATAAAACTTTTGCCGGCATATAAAAATCGAAGAAATACATGTTTTGATCTCCTTTCTCGTGTCATCTGCAAGGCAGCCGCGCGATTCCGCTCCATTCATTTATGCGGCCAGATCGTCCGGCAGCCGTAATTTATCTTTTCTTTTTCAGGATAGCTTTATTATATACGGCAGTCTTGATGAAAACAGTACTTTATGTTAACGTTTTATATATCAAATCTTAACTTCAAAATCTCAACTTCAAACTGCAAAAAACTGCAGAAGTACGGAGGATTGCAATGATTTATCCGGATTACAGAAGCAAGGTGCGCGATGCGGTGGAAAATCTCGCCGGACAGTTCCAGGACCTGAACTGGGACTTCAGGCCGGTGACGACAAACGGAAAGACTGAACTGATCTCACAGTGGCTCGGCGATCCTTCCGAGGACATAATGGTCGTGTCTTTTCACGGTAAACGCTACATAGAAAAATATCACCGCCAGGATTTCTTCTTTATCAATTTCGTATGCCAGAACGGGTACGACGTGCTCAGTTCAAAGTACAACAACCAGCTTCATCTCAACGAAGGCGACTGCTACATCGGCCAGCCTTACAGCGGCTACGCCCTGAAAATAGACGGAGACGAGGAAGTGATAATGGTAGGGCTTCACATAAAGAAAGAGCTGTTCTACCGCGAATATCTGGGTGCGCTCGCGGCCGACACGGCTCTTTTCCACTTCTTTCTCGATCCGCACACCAACAGGTTTTCCGACGAATACATACGGCTCAGCCTGGATCCGGACAACGTCATCTGGGCTATGCTTTACCAGATGGCGGTCGAATACGCAAACAAATCTGAAAACACACAGACCATACTGCATTCGATCATGCTGACGCTCATGATGTACATTTCGCGCGAATATTCACGCCAGTATTCCCGCAGCCAGGAGGAGACGTCGCCGGCTTTCCGCATGGAAACATATATCGAGACTCATTCAGACACGGTCACGCTGAAGAGCCTGGCAGCTCATTTCGGCTACCACCCGAACTACGTCTCACGATTCCTTCACCAGAGCACCGGACGTACTTTCTCAGAAATACTGCTGGAAAAGCGCATGGAAAAAGCCGGACTTTTATTGCTGAACACGGATCTGACCATAGAAAAAATTGCTGCCATTCTCGGATACAAGAACAACAGCAATTTCTACAAGGCTTTCCGCGAATACTACCACACTTCGCCGCGCGAATTCACGGCTGCCCACAGGAAGGGATAGTTTCTGGAATAAATAATATTAATATTTAATCAATTTTATAAATATTTTGATGACGCCAATGTATTTGAATGTTAGAGCCTTTAAAAGTCCACGAACTTACCTACCAACAGCTTTGGGTGTCGGCGTCTCTGAGTGCCAACAGCTTTAAGTATCAGCGACTCTGAGCACAAATCTCATTGCGTTACAGCGGAATTTAATTGCCGACAACTTTGAGTGCCAACAGCTTTGAACGTCAGCGTACTCGAACACAATCGTCATAGCATTCCAGCGGATTGAGTACTAACAGCTTTGAGTGTCAGCGGCTTTCTTCCGCGATCTGCCCCTGGTTCGTCTCGCCTGCCAGCTCGAATCCCTTCTTCGCTGCCAGCACGGCTATGAATTCGTTTATGACAGCAGCCGCTGCGATCGTTCCCTGAACGATATTAACCAGCTCCGGCCGCGCCGCAAGCGTCGTACAGATTATTCCGGTAAACACGAGCGAAACTCCGCTGTGCGGGAGCAGCGTCAGCCCGAGGTATTTCCTGACCGTATCCGGAAGCCCGGAAACAGAAGCCCCGAACCGTGCTCCGAAATATTTGCCGAACGCCCGCGCTCCGATATATATAAATGTGTACGCGCCGGCTCCGATAATATAATGGTAGTTGAGAGGCGCGCCGAGCCCAACGATAGCAGCAATCAGCGAAATGATGAGGATCGGATTGAAGCCTTTCACGCATTTTTCGAGTTTCTCATCCGAAATCATGTTCGAGAAAACGGTCGAGAATGAAACGCCCATCAGCACGTAATTCAGACTGATTCCAGGCGTAATGTAAGTATTGCAGAGCCACCCGATAAGTGTCGTCACTATGACCATGGCAAGCACCGCGGCCGCCATCGTTCCTTCTTTTTCGCAGTGTCCGAGGATTTTGCCCGTGATCCATCCGGGAAGCAGTCCGATTACAATCGGGAAGAAAATCATGACCGGCACCATGTAAAGCGGCATGGCTCCTCCCGAAACCTGACGCGCGATAAATGAATTGACCGTGAAGAACACCGCGATTCCCACGATGTCATCGAGCACGGCCATCGGAAGCAGCGTACTCGTCACCGGACCGGACGTGTGATATTCCTGCGTGATCGAAAGAGCAGGCGCAGGAGCAGTTGCCAGTGCTATACCTCCGAAAGCGAAACCGAGCCAAGCAGGAATGCCCTGAATCGCGAAAATCACACTGAACACGGCGGAAACCACGGCGAATGTGCCGAGCGACTGCGTCAGCGTCGTTGTTATAAGGGCCTTTCCGTATTTCTTCAGCTTTTTCCATATGAGCTCCGTACCGAGCATAAATCCAACAGCCGTGTTCATAATGTCCTGAGCCACTGTGTACCAGCTGCTGTCCAGCAGTTTCTGCGTCATCAGGCCCAGAGCGTACGGACCGAGAACCATACCTGCTATCAGCCAGCCGAGTATCGCAGGCATGTGTATTTTAGTCATGAGCCTGCCTGCAAGCCAGGCGGCTGCGAGCGCAAGCAGCCATCTCAAAACCAGTGTCATGTTACTTTTCCTCCTGTTCAGCTATTCCGAAAAGCATGAGATCGACAAACTCCGCTGCCCCTTTTTCGTGCCTTTCCAGATGTTTTGCAAAATCTCCGTCTCCGCTGTCTTCCTGCCGGAACAGCATATTATAAGCGTTCTGCATGCTCCTCATCCAGCGGTATGCCGTCTCGCGGCTGATGTTCTTCCTCAGCGTGTGACGCGATAAGATTCTGTCAAATTCGCGCCTGTTTATCTCATCGACAGGCTTGCGCAGCTCTTCGATCTCATCCTCCAGTTTTTCAGGAGGATTTACGACCGCCTCGAGGAAAATTCTCGCCTCCATATCGTGCGATTCGAAAAAGCGGGCGCGTGCCGCCGGGTAGCTGACCGACGGGTCTTTCATTTCTTCTTCTATGCCCTCAGCCATATCGTCCAGGCTTTTTTTCACACACGCCAGGTACAGATCGTCTTTGTCCTTGAAATTATGATAAATCAGGCCTTTGTTGATTCCCGACGCGCAGACCGCGTTAAGCGAGCCGCCGCTGTATCCGTTGCGGCCGAATTCTTCTATTGCTGCTTTCAGGATCTTTTCCTTCGTCAGCCTGGTCTTCTCTTCTTTTTTCATTATTTCATCCTCCGGAGATACATTTTACACTTTTTGACCGATTGGTCAATAATATATTTTCAGATGAAATTCTGGCGTACACGAAATATAACTGCTGTTCACTTTTGCTTCGCGATGCGGTACTCTATCATAGAGAAATAAATCGCGATAAATCAATCACAATTAATCAATCGCAGTAATGATTATTCATATGAATGGAGAAAATAAATGTGCACTTTCCTTGTTCTCAGAAAAAAAGACGCCTATGCCGGGCGGAACCTCGACCTGGATTCCGGCTTCAACGAAAAAATCGTCATCACGCCGGGGAACTATAAATTCCCGCTGAAAAACGGCAGCACTTACCTGACGAAGCACGCGATGATCGGAATGGCGTCCGTTGCAGGAAACTATCCGCTGTATGCCGAAGCTGTAAACGAAAAAGGTCTTGCAATGGCCGGCCTCAACTTTCCGGGAAACGCCGTGTACTTTCCGGAAGACCGCACTAAGGACAACATCACTCCATTCGAGCTGATCCCATGGATCCTCGGGCAGACCGCGACGGTCCGCGAAGCAGAAGAAAAAATACGCCGTCTGAACCTGCTGAACAAGCCATTTGCTGAAAACATGCCGCTCGCTCCGCTCCATTTCATGATCACGGATGCGGAAAAATCCATAGTCGCCGAGTCCACAGCAGACGGCCTCCGGATCTACGGCAATCCATACGACGTACTTACGAACAATCCGCCGTTCCCGTTTCACGAATACAACCTGCGCGGATTCCGGCACCTGTCAGCCAGAAACGGCGAGGCTGCCTTCGCCGGTCAAAACCAGAACTATTCGCTCGACACATATGCCGAGGGAATGGGCGCAATGGGACTGCCGGGCGATCTGTCCAGCGCTTCCCGCTTCGTGCGCGCGGCCTTCACGCTAGCCAACTCCAGCTGCGGCGAAACAGACGAAGCGTGCATCGCACAGACATTTCACATCCTGGATTCGGTCGCGATGACCGAAGGCAGCGTTGTAACCGCTCAGGGGACAAAGGACATCACGCGCTACTCCTGCTGCATGAACCTGCGCACCGCAGACTATTACTACAAAACGTACTGGAACAATCAGATAACAAAAATATCTCTCCGGGAAGGTGCTGCCGCCAGCGATGAGCTGACTGTCTTCCCGCTGCGGGTGAATCAATCGATCTTTGAAGAAAACTGAGAAAATAACTTAGATAGAGAAGAGTATCTGAAGGCCGTGCGCTTTTCTCACAAATGGCACCGGTCTTCAGACGGAAAGCCTTTTTCAAGCTCCGCGCCGCGTTCGTAGCTGCGGCCACGTAACGGCTGCGGAAAATATAATTTATTGAATCGTATTTCATCTCGCACGCTGCGTTCGTGGTTACGGCTACTGAAATTTAATTCATCGAGTTACATCACAACAGGCACATGCGGCCTGCGGAAACGGTCCAGGGACCAAGGCTTTCGGTTTTTGATTTGCATAAATAATAATGCGTCCGGCTGCGCATGTATGTTTTATCTGGTCGTATCAGAAGCAGGTATTTCTCACCTTCCATGTCTGCATAACATTTTGCAGGTGGCATGCAGCATGTGGCATGTGGCAGATTGGACGCTGCTCAATATATCCTTATGCAGCCAGCTGTCTCCTGAACATCATCCTGAACAGGAAACGTACCAGCGGGCCGACGATAAAAATCTGCAGGAAGTACGCTGCAGGATAGCATATCGCAGCGGTTGTGATCCACTGAGTGAGCAGGTTTGCTGAGATTCCGTCCTTCAGCAGGCTTACGCAGAACGTGATCAGCGGTACGATGAGCAGAACTGTAAATGACTGTATCGCAATCATATATTTGAATCTGTTCGTTTCGGAATCCGCCACCTTGCCTGCGAGCTTGATTGACATATTCGTAATCAGGAAAAATATCAGAGCAAATACGATCAGATATTCCGTCCACATCTCTTTGAATGCAGCGATAAATACTTCTCCGGTCAATTGCCCGCTGCTGAGCGAAATCGTATAGACCGTCATACTGTAAACCATAAAAAATACCATCATCAGTGTAAAGATGATGCGTTGAAATTTTGTCTTTGGCATTTTCCTTTTCCTCCATTTCCAAAAAAAAAAAGAAAGTGCTCAGACATTTCTGCCTGTCAGGCACTTTCCGTAACGTTCCTTATTTTAATGTCGTTCGATCAAAAATTCAAGCACAAATTTTAAAAAATCCATCTTACTGATTCGAATTTAAAGGCTCTGGATTCTTCAGCATGAACCGCGAAAACCGGCAGCCGGAACCGTCGCACGTCTTCCGGCTGCCGCATACAATAAATTCTTTCTGTTTTCACTCATTCGAGTCTTTACTCACTCGAGTTCGAAAGCGCCCGAATACAGCTGATAGTACATGCCCTTCTGCTCGATCAGCTCATTGTGATTACCGTGTTCTATGATCCTTCCATGATCGAGAACGATGATCACATCCGAATTCTGAACCGTAGACAGACGGTGCGCGATGACGAAGACTGTCCTGCCTTCCATCAGTTTGTCCATTCCATCCTGAACGAGCTGCTCGGTTCTTGTATCGATCGACGAAGTCGCCTCGTCGAGGATCATGACAGGCGGATCGGATACCGCGGCGCGCGCGATTGAGATAAGCTGCATCTGCCCCTGCGAGAGATCAGCACCGCCTCCGCTCAGTACAGTGTCATAACCTTCAGGCAGCATTCGTATGAAATTGTCTGCATTCGCGAGCTTAGCTGCCTCGATGCATTCCTCATCGGTCGCGTCAGGCTTTCCGAACCGGATATTTTCCATTACCGTTCCTGTGAACAGATGGACATCCTGCAGTACTACGCCGAGGGAACGGCGCAGATCGTACTTCTTTATCTTGTTTATATTTATGCCATCGTAGCGGATCTTGCCGTCCTCGATATCGTAAAACCGGTTGATCAGATTGGTGATAGTCGTCTTGCCGGCGCCTGTCGCACCGACGAAAGCGATCTTCTGGCCCGGTCTCGCAGTCAGAGTAATGTCGTGCAGCACGATCTTTTCCGGATCGTATCCGAAGTCCACGTGATCCATCGTGATTGAACCGTTAAGTCTGGTATAAGTAACCGTTCCGTCGCTGTGCGGATATTTCCATGCCCATTCGCCTGTCCTCTGCTCCGATTCACTGATAGATCCGTCATCTGCAATCGAAGCATTGACCAGAGTTACAAAGCCGTCATCTATTTCAGGCTCCTCATCCATGAATTTAAAGATACGCTGTGCTCCTGCGAGCGCTGTGATTACGGAGTTCATCTGGTTCGAAATCTGCGACAGCGGATTGATGAAGCTCCTTGACAGAGTCAGGAAAGATGCGATCATTCCCAGTGTTATGGTGTTTGAACCTGAAATCACACCGAAGTTTCCAACTCCCGCGATCGCCATATATCCTCCGATCAGCGCCAGCACGATGTAGAGCGCGTAACCTGACGCATTCATGAGCGGCATGATCGAGTTGGCCTGTCCGTTGGCCGCGGTCGAATTTTTCCGCCACTCTTCGTTTCTTTTCCTGAGCCCTTCGACTGACTGTTCCTCGTGGCAGAAAACCTTTATAACTTTCTGGCCGTTGATCATTTCCTCTACATATCCGTCGACGTCAGCCAGCGCAGCCTGCTGTGCTCTGAAATACTGTCCACTTCTGCCTGCCACCACGCCGATGATTTTCAGCACGATGAAAATAAATACAACTACGGCCAGTGTGAGCCAAACGCTGATATACAGCATGCAGGCGAACACAGCTACCATCGTAAAAGCAGAAGAAATGAACTGCGGGAGAGATTGTGCGATCATCTGGCGGAGCGTGTCGGTGTCGTTGGTGTACAGGCTCATGATGTCGCCGTGTGTATGCGTATCGAAGAACCTGATCGGCAGTTTCTCCATTTTCGTGAACATATCGTCACGGATATTTTTCAACGTACCCTGCGCGACTGTTACCGCGAGCCTGTTGTAAATCAGCGTTCCGATCGTGCCGGCGATGTAGATGACCGCCATTATAACGAGCGCCCTGATCAGGTTCGTGTAGACCGGATTGGACGTTCCTAAAAGCGGCAGGATGTAATCGTCGATCAGATTCTCAAGGAACATGGACGATGCAGCGCTTGCGACAGCACTGATAAGAATGCAGACTGCGACCAGGATATTTGTCGCACGGTACTTGTTCATATATAACATTAAACGGCGGACGGTGCTTCCGTCGATAGAACTCAATGTCGTCCCTTTTTTATTGCTCATAATATTGACCTCCAATAATTGCTGCGGTTTCTGTTTCTCCGGAAAAATGCCGGAACACATTCTGTCTCTCCGGATCGATTCCGGGATACATTCTGTCTCTCCGGATCGATTCCGGGATATATACCGCATCAACTTGCTTCCTGGCTGTCTCCTTTCATCTGCGATTCATGAATCTCGCGATAGATGTCACAGGTTTTCAGGAGTTCCTCATGCTGTCCTGATGCCACGATATGCCCGTCGTCCATGACTATGATCTGATCGGCATCCTGAACGGAACTGATCCGCTGCGCGATGATTATCTTTGTAGTCTCCGGCAGGGAATTCGCCAGACCGTTCCTGATGCGGGCATCCGTTTTGGTGTCTACCGCGCTCGTGGAGTCGTCGAGGATCAGTACTTTCGGCTTTTTGAGAAGTGCCCTGGCGATGCAGAGACGCTGCTTCTGACCGCCTGAAACATTCGTGCCGCCCTGCTCTATATGCGTATCGTAGCTGTCCGGCATCTGCTCCACGAATTCGTCCGCCTGCGCTATCCTGCAGGCCTCTTTTATTTCATCATCCGTCGCCTGTTCATTTCCCCAGCGGAGATTTTCCTTGATAGTTCCTGAAAACAGCTCGTTTTTCTGAAGTACCATGGCCACTGAGTTCCGCAGCGTCTGCAGGTCGTAATTTCTGACGTCGACGCTGCCCACGGTCACGCGTCCTCCGGTGACGTCGTAAAGCCTCGGTATCAGCTGGACGAGGGAAGATTTCGAAGAACCGGTCGAACCGATAATACCGATGACCTGACCGGAAGAAATGTGCAGATTGATGTCCGAAAGGACATTTTTGTCTGCATTCTCACTGTATGAAAAGTTTACATGTTCGAACTCGATATCCCCGTTCTTTACGTCCGTAACCGGGTGCATCGGATTGGAGATGTCCGTCTTTTCCTCGAGGACCTCAGCGATACGCTTAGCCGATGAACTAGCTATCGTGAGCATCGCGAAGATCATCGAAAGCACCATCAAACTCATTAAAATCTGGGTGGCATAAGTGATGAGGGCTGTGAGATTTCCTGTCGTAAGGCCGAGCGCAGGGTCGTTTCCGCTGGCAACTATCGACTTTGCTCCGACGTATGAAATGACGATCATGCAGGCGTACATAAAGAACTGCATGAGCGGGGAGTTAAATGCGATGAGACGCTCGCCCTTCGAGAAGTCTTCATATATTCTCTGCGATATCTTCTTGAACCGCGAGATCTCGCCTTCTTCCTGATTGAATGTCTTGACGACGCGGATGCCCCTGACGTTCTCCTCGACCACATTGTTCAGACCGTCGTAAGTGTGGAACACCCTCTGGAAAATCGGGTTTACCTTAATTACGATGACTGCCAGCAGGGCGGCGAGTATCGGAATGATGATCAGAAATGTCATGGAAATCTGCACATTGATTCTGAAGCAGACGATGACGCAGAAAATCATCATTACAGGTCCGCGGATCGCCATGCGGATCAGCATCATATACGCGTTCTGCACGTTGGTGATGTCTGTCGTGAGTCTCGTGACAATCGAGGCTGTCGAGAAGCGATCGATATTTGAAAAGGCAAAGGTCTGCACGTTGTCGTACATATCCGACCTCAGATTCGCCGAAAAGCCGGTAGCCGCCTTTGATCCAAGATGCGCTCCGAAATAGCCGCATACCAGCTGGAGTGCGGTAAAAATAAGGAGTGCAAATGAGTATTTCCAGACCTCATTCATATCGCCTTCGTAGATGCCGTAGTCTATCAGGTCTGACAGACATAACGGAATCACAATTTCGAAAACCACCTCGAGCACGGACAGGAGGATGGTCGCCACCGAGGCATTTTTGTACTCCCGGAGACTCTTCAATAATGTTTTTACCATGGCAATTATTCCTTTCCTGTTATTGGCTAATGTAGCACGCTACATTTCAGGTCTTTTTTATGCCGGCTTTCTGCCGGCTGCTCTTCTGTTTATTATTATTATTATTATTGCGGAAGCAGTTGTCAGCCCGTTCCGGGCTTTAGCCTGATCCGGCTTCGCATTCTAAGCCTGCTCCGGTCTTGTGCTGAACCCGCTTTCGGCTTATTGCTGAGCCTGCTTCGGTTTCAGCGTTTAATGTTGTTCTCGATGACGGACAACATATAGAAAAGCGATTCCACCTGCTCATTCGTTAGTCCGGCGAGCATCCTTTTGTTGTGATCCCTCACCGTTCTGTCGAGAGTCTCGCCTACGGACCTCGCTTTGTCCGTCAGAGTGATGATTTTATTCCTGCGGTCCGACTCATCCTTTCTGGTTTCGAGGAACCCCTCTTTTTCCATCCTGGAGACCAGCCCGACGACCGTCGGATGTGAAACTTCCAGCAATGATTCCAATTCCTTCTGAGTCATCTCTCCGCCCTTCGAGTGGAGAACCGCTAGTACACGGGACTGCGGAAAGGTCAGGCCGTATTTCTGCATGTCCGCATTCGCGTAAACCTGCAGCTTGTCGTTTATGCTCTTTAAC
This sequence comes from Anaerovoracaceae bacterium, assembly GCA_050946535.1. Classification (GTDB taxonomy): domain Bacteria; phylum Bacillota; class Clostridia; order Peptostreptococcales; family Anaerovoracaceae; genus RUG708. The sequence continues at coordinate 35,407 of JBMNUZ010000002.1, read as the reverse complement.
AGATAGCCGATATCATCTCTCACGGTAAACACTCCTTTCCGGAATAATTTCTATCCTGTAACACGCTACATTTTATGATATAAATTTCCCTTTGTCAATAGCTTTTTCAGTTTTTTCAAGCCAGTAATCCTTTTGTCTTTTCCGCCGGAATTCACTTATGACGCCGGCGGCCGTTTACCAGTATCCGTATTAAAATGTTTTTCGGCTTGCTGCCGGTTGTCCTGATAAAAAGATTTTATTTGCTGCCGGCGACCAGGACCGGTGATTCAGGAATTTGCCAAGACTGCCTCGATTTACAGCGCCAGTCCGTAATCGACAAATCGCTTCACTGATCTGTCTTTATCTTTTTCCGGAAGATACTCGTACAACCCGAATCCAACGACAGAATACTTTTCTTTTAACAGACCGAGAGCTTTGACAGCATCATCGATTGCTGCTCCACCCGGAACAGGAAGCGGTGTTGCCGGAAAAACAGATGGATCAAGCACATCCAGATCGAAGTGGATATAGACATGCTTTTTCCCTGTTTTCTCTGCTGCTTTCAGTACGGCGCCGGCCAGGTCAGGTTCCCGCGCCGGAATCCTCTGTATTTTCATTTCTTTGAAAAAAGCAGTTTCAGATGCGTCGAGATCGCGTCCGCCGATATTCACCAGCTGCCCGCTCTCAACCCACCGGCCCGCGTCAACAGGATATTTATCACCGCATCCGCCGAGGATTGCCCTCGCCGGCATGCCGTAAAACAAATGAGTGTCTGATTCATCCGGCGAATTGATGTCGCCGTGAGCGTCGAACCAGAGGACGGCCAGATCGCCGCCGTAGAATTCGTTCATGTAGAGTATGGATGCCACGTCTGCGTCGCAGCCTCCTCCGATCGTGAAGAGCTTCGATGGATTGCTCTCTTTCAAAATATCGTAAGCCATCTCCGTCTGCTTTCTGATCGCGCTGCAGCCTTTGATATTATTCTCGATCTGCATCGAGTTTCCGGAAACATCGATCGGAACCCGGCTGTAATCAACACCCTTCAGATATTCTCCGGCAATTGTTCCGGCAGCCTTGTACGTCGAAAGGTCTCCTCCGCCCTGCCACTGAGCATTAACCAGGATCATATTCCACCTCTTGATTTTAAATATTATGCTTATATTTCTTTTCTAATTTTTTCTGCAATTTTACGAATTCCGGAGAATTCCGCACCGGCGTATATAAACCAGCTCCATGATCCGGAATTGACATTTCATTTTTCTGTTAAGCAGCCGTCGTCGTCTTATAGTCCTCTGGCAGCCGCGGTTTACACGAAATGAAATGATACGAATCGATTGTTATTCTAGCACATCCCTGCTCTTTATATTATTTTTTTCTACGGATCTTTGAAACACAAAATCTCGGATCTGCTGAAACACAAACTCAGCGAAAGCGGAACATCGACGGGAAGATAGAGTACAGTACGCAGAAATTGCATAGACTGGAAAAGCCATTGAGGCTTATGTTGAATGGTTTGTGCCTGAACAACTCATCAACAAAGGAGAACTCTCAAAGGCTCATATTCATATAATACAAATCTTTCATCGTTAACTATTCAGTTTTATAAACCAGCTGAATTATCCGGAAGTGACATATCATTTTCCTGCTGCACAGTCATCGGTGTCAGGCTCAGCCATCGTCTTCAGGCACAGTCATCGTCGCCAGGTACAGTCATCGCCGTCAGGTACAGTCATCGCCGTCAGTCACAGCCATCGGCGTCAGGCGCAGTCATCGTCGTCAAGCGGCAGCGGATAACACTCAATAATACGAACGGGTAACCTTCCGGAATGGACAGGAAATACTCGTCGCCATAAGCAAATAGAAAACCGCCGGCAATGCGGTTATTGCTGCACTGCCGGCGGCTGATGCGTTATCTATGATTTAATGAACATGCTTTCCTGCTATTTCGCGCGATAAATGAATGTCACGATTTGCGCTCTTGTGCAGACGACGTCCGGACTGAAAATCGCATCCGACGTTCCGGCCGTGATATTATTCTTCACTGCCCAGTTAACCGCATCCGCATAATACTGACTGCTGTCCACATCATTGAACTTGCTGGAAGCAGAAGCACTAGGTGATTCATTCGCGCGCCACAGGAATGTGACCGCCTGCGCTCTGGTGCACGGCATGTCCGGACTAAATGTTGTATCCGATGTACCAACTGTGATTCCCTGCTGTACAGCCCATGCCACTGCTTTTGCATAGTACTGATCACTGCTGACATCCGTGAATTCATTTGAAACAGCAACATCCGGCGATCCGTTCGCTCTCCACAGGAAGGTTACGATTTGCGCTCGTGTGCATTCCAAATCCGGTGAAAACAAAATTTTAGACGTTCCTTTCGTAATGCCGCTGTCTGCCGCCCAGTACACAGGCGTGTAATAAAAGTCATTTGCATTCAATACATCATCAAAAACGCTGGCACCATAATGAACCGTTATTGGGTTTAAAGAATATTCAGTTGGTGGTTCGTTTTCCTCAAAATAATACTCTGGACCCCGATAATCGTTAAGAAGATCGATACTGTTCCATTGTTCCTGAGTCCCGGAATAATAAATATCCGTAAGAGACGTTGGGAAAGGGTAATCCCCCATCGCTGTCACACTATCCGGGATTCGAATGGATTTCAACGTCTTTACTGAATTTGAAAAAGCTTCCCTTCCAATATAGGTTACTGTATTTGGAATTCCAACATTAACGAGGTTATGTAAATTACCTAATGGTGCTCCGTATGTAGGGTCTCCATATATACTTGTTATACCAGGATGAATCACTACTGTTCTTACATTATCAGAATCACTAAAAGCTCGTTCTAACACACCATTTCCTGAAAGTTCCAACGTCTGAGTCGCCGCATCATAAGTATATGTAATGTTGTCCCCACACATCCCATTTCCTTCTGGATTTTCCATAGTATAGGTACCATCCGCAAAAGCGAAAACGGTAAACCCCGCAAATGTACCACAAACAAGAGCCAATGACATTAATACAGATATTATTTTTCTTTTCATTATTTCCAACCTTTTGTAATACAATATTATCTCGGTGAATGAACCATCGACAGTACATGAATTCCTGCTCCGCCGACGGTCGGCTTTCTAACTACAGTTTAATGAACATGCTTTCCTGCTATTTCGCGCGATAAATGAATGTCACGATCTGCGCTCTTGTGCAGACGACGTCCGGACTGAAAGTGGTATCCGACGTTCCAACTGTGATTCCTTGCTGTACCGCCCATTCCACTGCTTTTGCATAGTACTGACTGCTGTCCACATCATTGAACTTGCTGGAAGCAGAAGCACCAGGTGATTCATTCGCGCGCCACAGGAATGTGACCGCCTGCGCTCTGGTGCACGGCATATCCGGACTAAATGTCGTATCCGATGTACCAGCTGTGATTCCCTGCTGTACAGCCCATGCCACTGCTTTTGCATAGTACTGATCACTGCTGACATCCGTGAATTGATTTGAAACAGCAATATCCGGCGATCCGTTCGCTCTCCACAGGAAGGTTACGATCTGTGAGCGGGTGCATTCATTATCCGGCGAGAAGGTGGTTTCCGACGTTCCTTCAGCTATGCCTTCCACGAATGCCCAATAAACAGCGTCGAAAAACCAATCGTTCTTCTGGACATCCGTAAATTTATCTTCTGTCGATGGCGTATCATCAGATTTTATAACCTCTACTTTAATAGAGGAAGACAGTTTTCCGTCCTTCGTCTTTACGGTGATCGTTACAGTTCCGTCCTTTAATGCTATAACCGTTCCCGTATTGTTGACGGTCGCGATACTTGGATCGCTGCTCGTCCATACGAGATCCTTCTTCGACGCATTTGACGGTTCTACAGTGAGCTTCAGTTTTCCTGAGTTTGTAATCTTTGTTCCAGATTCCGAATCAGGGAAAGTTAATGCAGTCGGTTCAACGGTGACTTCTGGCTGATCCGGCATGGTTGAGTTATAGTGGATGGTAGTTGTCTCAGGAATATCCGCACTATCTACACCATTGATTGCATTCCATTGTTCCTCAGTACCTCCATAATAAATATCAGTTAGTACATTGCAGGCTTCAAAGGCCCTTAACCCGATGCTAGTCACGCTACTCGGAATCTCGATCGATTTTAATTCTCTGCAATCTTTAAAGGCAATATACCCGATGCTAGTCACGCTGTTCGGGATCTCGATCGATTGTAACGAATAGCAGGCTTCAAACGTCTGATCCTCTATACTCGTCACGCTGTCAGGGATCTCGATCGATTCTAATGAACTGCAAAGTTGAAAGGCAGCAAACCCGATGCTAGTCACGCTGTCCGGAATTTCAATCGATTGTAATGAAAAGCAACTTGCAAAGGCATTATCCCCGATGCTAGTCACGCTGTCCGGAATATTAATCGATTGTAATGAAATGCAATCTGCAAAGGCACTCGAATCAATACTCGTCACGCCGTCCGGGATATTGACCGATTCTAATGATCTGCAAAGTCGAAAGGTAATCGAACTGATGCTCGTCACACTGTCCGGTATTCTAATCGATTTTAATGAGGTGCATTCCATAAACGCTGCGAACCCGATGCTAGTCACGCTGTCCGGAATTTCAATCGATTGTAATGCACTGCAACTTACAAACGCTGTAGACCCGATGCTAGTCACGCTGTCCGGGATCTCGATCGATTTTAATGCACTGCAATCCCAAAACGCTTCACTCCCGATGCTCGTCACGCCGTCCGGTATCTCGATCGATTGTAATGAACTGCATTTAAAAAAAGCATAATCCCCGATGCTCGTCACGCCTGGCTCAATGACAATCTTTTTTATCCTCGCAGCCCCATCGAAAGAATTTTCTATATTCCATGGTGCTGATGAATTGTAAATTGTAAATCCATTTTCATCAACAGATCCATCTTCAAACTGATTCATTATAAAATCAGTCATCTTACCTGTTCCGCTGATCGTCAGCGTTCCTTGTTCATCAAGCGTCCAGGTTAAGTTATCACCGCATGTTCCACTGGTTGGAAGATCATCATCCGCATAAGAAAAATGATCTCCTCCCCAGAACAGTCCGCCCCAGCTGAGTGACAAGACGGTTACAATCGCCAAAAATACGGCAAAACTCCGTTTAGCAATAACTTTCATAAATGCTCTCCTTTCTGGCAGAACAATCGGTAATTCGGCACATCAACAGGTTCTCTTCGATCCGATCCAGACATACAAGACATGGAAGTGCTTTCCACATACATACGTTGATTGGATTCGTCGTATATCCCTCCCAAAAGATGATTACCGATTGTTGATCCAAACGATGCTGCATATGATAATGATGGCTGGATACAGCATCTTCCAACAATTATTATTATTTAGTATATCAAGCAAGTACTTCCAGCAACAGTGTGACAAAAAAATTGACAGCATTTTTCAATATGGTTCCGCACAGATTAACGGCGATAATGCCTTTCTGATCTATCAAGTAGTACTCTTCTCGTCCGCTCAGATGCCAAAAGCAATCAAGATTATACGTTGTATTTCCAAAGGTGAGCCACCAATAATAAAAATGACACTCCTGCGCACTAGCTTCAATACAGTACAAAAAACCGCCGGCAGTGCGGTTATTGCTGCACTGCCGGCGGCTTCTGCGAACCATGATTCAGTTATTATATCCACAGTGAAGTTCGTTTGCGCAAAAAGTGAAGAACCTGTCTGCGCGATGTTCCAAAGCATTTTCCTCTGCTCCGGATTATTTCACTTCCCTGTTCGTTTCCACAGCATTTCTAAATGATTTTATTGATCCCCGGAATCAATTTCAGTATTTTCACCAGCGCATATGAAATCACGAAGAATGCGAGGATGAGAACGACAAACGCCCACGCTCCGTATTCATACGGATTGAACTTCCAATAACGAAGTACGAGCCGGATGAAGATCATATGAAACAGGTAGATTCCGAAGGAGCATCGGTCGAGGTCGTACATCACACGGTCCAGCGCATCCGGAAGTGTCCAGTCCCGGAAGAGAGCAAACACGCCGCACGACAATACCACAACGATCAGAGATGCGTAGCTGCCAACCACGATCCCCGGGAGATCCTGATCATGAAATACTTTATACCATGTACCTGCGATCGTGAGCAGGGCGCTTGCCACAATCATCGTGATCGCCAGCGGTTTACCGATCTTCCAGATTCCATGATGAATGGCATAGCCCAGAAACAGATACACCGGGTAGATCGTTGTGAGCGGAATGATGAATGCACTCCTGACATCTTCTCCGAGCAGTTGTGTCAGCGGGAGCACGGAGATGAAAAAGAGGCAGACGATCAGCAAGTACTTTATCAGCGCGTCGCTTCCGTGTTTCGTGATCAATCGAAAGAACGGCAGAAACAGGTACAGCCCGATCAGCATGTACAAGTACCATAAATGTGCCCAGCTCGTTCCGAGAAATAATTTTACAAACGCCTGGAGAATATTGGCGGCGTTCAGCGTCTCCCCGTCCATCAGCAGATCGAAAAGCTGAAAGATCACGCAGCATAAAATGAGCGCCGCAACGATGCGCCAGATAAACGTCCCGAAGAGTTCCTTCATCGTCAGTTCTCTTTCCGGATTCAGCTGAAGGACCCCTGTCACCATGATAAAGCACGGAACGGCCCACATCGACACATAGACCAGCATCGTCGATGCCATTTCCTGCCCCTGTGTCAACTGATCCCTGAAGATGATCTCCGCCGCACTGAACGTATGGAGGATGATGATCGCGAAGCACGCTGCCACACGGATGTACGAAAGGTATGGAATCCTTACATATGGCAGCTTCAGTGGTCCGTGATTAGTAAACAAGCCCATCGTCTCCAATGCATCCGCTGTCATCGGAACCGCCGCCGGAACTATCCGAACCGCTGGACGATCCACCCGAACTGCCCGATCCGCTCGAGCTGCCGGATGAGCCGCCGGAACTGCTGGATCCATTCGAACTTCCGGAAGAACTGCCGGATGAGCCGCTGCCGGACGATCCGCTGGAACTGCCGGATGAACTGCTGCCAGAAGAACTGCCGGACGAGCTGCTGCCAGAAGAATTGCCGGATGAGCTGCTGCCGGACGATTTGTCCGAAGAATCCGACGATGAACCGCTGGAAGAAGTTCCGGATGCGGACGAAGATTCCTGCGCCGCAGCTTCTGCATCCGCAGCTGCCTTTTCGGATTCAAGGGTATTGACATTTTCGCCGGTAGTAGTGGAAACATATGTTACATAGATAACTGTTCCTTCCAGATTCAAACTTCCTTCCTCCATGTCTCCAAACGGAATGGCATGCCAGGTGCTCTCGGTTCCATCTTCGAACGTGACCTTCGCTTCGTATTGAGGTTCAAGTGCAGCCTCGGTTGAGCTTCCTGACGAAGTCTGACTATCCGAATCAGCGGTCGTCCCCTGATTCTCCGGCGAGTAATAGAGTGCACGCTTTTCGCCCGCGGCATATGTTTCTCCATCCGGAAGCATATTATCCGGATACTCCGCCGCCTCTGTGTCTTTTATCGTGAAGCCGGTAATGTTTTTCCCTGTCTGGTTGGTCAAGCCGACCGTATAGGTATTCTTCCCCTCTGCCCGGACGCCGATGACTGGAAGATCTGCCAGCGCATCCTCTTCGGACACACTGCTTTCCTCAGACGACGATACACTTTCTGAACCGGTCGAGGAGCTCGATCCATTCGAAGAACTGCATCCCGTGAACATGAACACGGTAAATATGGCCGCCAGGCCTATAATCAGAAATTTTCTTTTCATTTTCTATCTCCTGAAAAAAATTCAAACAACAATCATTTCTGTCCATCCGATGTTTCATTTGCATTCGGCCGCGTGATCACACAGACCGCGCGCCGATTCTCAAATGCGGCCCCGGATGTTTTATTTAATTCGGCCGCGTGATCACATGGTCATTTCAAAATAATTCTGATACTTCCATGTGCCGGTCTGGCCATACTGAATCATATATCCGTTGCGCTTTCCTCCACGATCAAAGGCTGGATCGAAAATATATACGGTTCCGTCGATCGTGATTTCATCCCAGGAATGCGGACTCAGCGTGCCCCCTCTCAGCGGAACCCAGCCGCTCATCTGGCGCGGCTTGAATCCGAGATTGGAAGCCATCTCATAAAACGTCGCGGCCTTCACGTAGCAGTTCCCCGTGTGATGCGTGAAGCCATAATCTGCAAACCATGCGATGCCGGGATCCGCGGTAACCGGCATATTTTTACTAGTATACGTCATATATGAAGACCAGTGGAACGCGGCCTGGAGCGAGTGTCCGACTTCATCCAGAACATGCTCCGCAGCCGGATAGATGATCTGCCACTGACTTGGATCCAGATAACATCCGTCCGTCTGGCTGGCGCGCTGCAGGAGTGTCATCACCTGTCCCCTCGTCGCGAGGCCGTATGGCGAGAACGTCACATCGTCTACGCCGCTCGTGATGCCTTTCTCGACCGCCCAGCGCACCGGATAGTAGAAGAAATCCTCTGTGCTGACATCCTGGAAATTGATCGACGCCGATGCCCTCAGACGTCTGCAACGCCAGAGGAAGGTCAGCGTTTCCGCACGGGTGCACGTCCCGTCCGGGTTAAATGCAGACGATGAAACGCCGCTCGTGATCTGGTTCTGGCACGCCCACAATACCGCTTTGTAATAATATTGTGTGGCATTGATATCGCCGAATGGATTGTTCGATAGGTCCGGTTCCGGGCTTCCGTTGGCCCGCCACAGGAAGGTGACGACCTCCCCTCTCGTGCAGGCTGCAGACGGATTGAACGTCGTCTCGGTGGTCCCTTGCGTGATATTCTGTTCTACGCCCCACTGAACCGCAACAGCAAAATAATCGTCGGTTTCCACGTCCGTGAGGATCATGTCCTTGCTCTCGATGTAAAGGCATTTCTTCGATTGGTAACCTTCCCACGTCGGTTCTGTCCATCCGTTTTTCCCGTCCGGATAATACACAACCGCGGCTGCCGGGAGCGCGCCGCTCTCCACGGCCGGCGCATCCCCTTTGAAGACCACGCTCTTCAAATTACTGCAACTGCTCAGCGCACCTGCTCCGACCGTTTGCAGCCCTTTCGGCATCGTCACCTGTTCCAGGTTCGAACAGTTACTGAAAGCATCGCTGTCGATCGTCTGCACGCTGTCCGGTACGGTGTATGTTGGTCCTTTCTTAGCGGGCGGGCAGCAGATCAGTTCCGTCCGCTCCTTATTGAACAGGACGCCGTTTGAACTGCTGTACGCCGGATTCATCACGATCGTCGAAAGGCTCATCAGATTTTCGCAGTTTTCAAACGATCCTTTTTCGATGTCCGTGACGCTTTCCGGAATCGAGATGCTCGTGACCGAAGATCCGTCGAATGCAGTGCGGCGGATTCCCGTCACCGTATGGCCCTGCACGGTCTTAGGGATGTGAACGCTTCCGTCCTTGCCGGTGTATTCTGTGACCGCCGCCGACGAATCCTCTTCATCGATCGAGAGCACCCAGTCTCCCGATTCGATCGTCGTGCTGCCGGAATCCGTGGCAGCATTTTCGCCCGCATCCGCATCGACATTGGTCGCCGCGCCAGTATCTTCTCCAGACGTGACATCGGCATAAGCCAGGGACGGCATCATCGTGCACAGCAGGATCATGATCAGACATACCGTCCATAATGGTTGATTCTTTTTCAAACTCTTTCATCTCCTACAATAAAGTTATGGTATGGATCACCCAACAGCGAGCTGGGGTTACTTTCGCCATCTAATGCTCTTACGTCAGCGCATCGGTTTGCTCAGAATCACATCGTACCATCCTGAAAGATCCGATCCTGCGCCGTCAGACTCGGGCGAGCTGCATGATTACAGACTCATTGCCGAGTAGCTTTGATATCTCCAGGTTCCGGATTGTCCATAATGGATCATGTATCCATTTCTTCCCGTCTCCTCCGTGAAATCCGGATCGAACACGTAGTTCGTTCCGTTGATGGTGATTTCAACCCAGGAATGAGGTCCCAGTCCTCCTACTCGCAGCGGTACTTTCCCGCTCATCTGACGCGGCTTATATCCCAGATTCACAGCCATCTCATAAAATGTCGACGCCATCACATAGCAGTTTCCCCTTTTATTCGTAAACCCGTAGTTGGCATACCATTCTATTCCTGGCGCTGCCGTATCCGGCATATAACGGTTATGGCCGTAGTAGGTCATGCTCGCTGACCAGTTGAACGCTGCCCGGAGCGAGTGTCCGACTTCATCGAGAACATGCTCCGCGGCCGGATAGATGATCTGCCACTGACTTGGATCCAGATAACATCCGTCCGTCTGGCAGGCACGCTGCAGGAATGTTATCACCTGTCCCCTCGTCGCGAGGCCGTATGGCGAGAACGTCACATCGTCGACGCCGCTCGTGATGCCTTTCTCGACCGCCCAGCGCACCGGATAGTAGAAGAAATCCCCCGTGCCGACATCCTGGAAATTGATCGAAGCCGACGCCCGCAGACGTCTGCACCGCCAGAGGAATGTCACCGTTTCCGCACGGGTGACCGTCCCGTTCGGGTTAAATGCAGACGAGGAAACACCGCTCGTGATCTGGTTCTGGCACGCCCACAATACCGCTTTGTAATAATATTGTGAGGCATCGATATCGCTGAATGGATTGTTCGACAGGTCCGGTTCCGGGCTTCCGTTGGTCCGCCACAGGAAGGTGACGGCCTCCGCTCTCGTGCAGGCTGCATACGGATTGAACGTCGTCTCGGAGGTCCCTTGCGTGATATTCTGTTCTATGCCCCACTGAACCGGAGTAGCAAAATATTCGTCGGCTCCCACGTCCGTGAGGATCATGTCCTTGCTCTCGATGTAAAGGCATTTCTTCGATTGGTAACCTTCCCACGTCGGTTCCGTCCATCCGTTTTTCCCGTCCGGATAATACATAACCGCGGCTGCAGGGAACGCACCGCTCTCCACGGCCGGCGCATCTCCTTTAAAGATCACACTCTTCAAATTACTGCAACTGCTCAGCGCACCTGCTCCGACCGTTTGCAGCCCTTTCGGCATCGTCACCTGTTCCAGGTTCGAACAGTTACTGAAAGCATCGCTGTCGATCGTCTGCACGCCGTCCGGTACGGTGTATGCCGGTCCCCTCTTCGCAGGCGGGCAGCAGATCAGTTCCGTCCGCTCCTTATTGAACAGGACGCCTGCTGAACTGCTGTACACCGGATTCATCACGATCGTCGAAAGGCTCATCAGATTTTCGCAGTTTTCAAACGATCCCTTTTCGATGTCCGTAATGCTTTCCGGAATCGAGATGCTCGTGACCGAAGATCCGTCGAATGCAGTGCGGCTAATTCCCGTCACTGTATAGCCCTGCACGGTCTTAGGGATGTGAACGCTTTCGTCCTTGCCGGTGTATCCTGTGACCGCCGCCGACGAATCCTCTTCATCGATCGAGAACACCCAGTCTCCCGATTCGATCGTCGTGCTGCCGGAATCCGTGGTTGCACTTCCGACCGCATCGACATGGGTCGCCGCGCTGGTATCTTCTCCAGACGTGACATCGGCATATGCCAGAGACGGCATCATCGTGCACAGCAGGATCATAACCAATACGGCGACCGTCCCTCTCCTTTTCATTCTCTTCATCCGCAGCTGCGGTCCCGACCGGCGTCTTTCGTTTCTCATGCGGAAGACGCGTTCATGAGCAAAGCGGACACGACCGCCCGGGTTTATTTCATGGTTGTTCATATTTTTCTCTCCTTCTTCATGCGATTACAACGTCTGCATCTTTATCTTTTATAGAACCGCCGGCAGCATCTACAGATACTGTCGGCGTTTGATCTGATCTGTGATTTGGTGAATGAATCCGCAGTGAAGTTATTTCGCGCGATAAACGAATGTCACGATCTGCGCTCTGATGCAGACTGCATCCGGGCTGAAAGTGGTATCCGACGTTCCAACTGTGATTCCTTGCTGTACCGCCCATTCCACTGCTTTTGCATAGTACTGGCTGCTGTCCACATCATTGAACTTGCTGGAAGCGGAAGCATTCGGTGATTCTTTCGCACGCCACAGGAATGTGACCGCCTGCGCTCTGGTACACGGCATATCCGGACTAAATATCGTATCCGATGTACCAGCTGTGATTCCCTCCTACCCAGAACAGTCCGCCCCAGCTGAGTGACATGGCTGTTATAATCGCCAAAAATACAGCGAAACTCCGTTTAGCAATAACTTTCATAAATGCTCTCCCTTCTGGCAGAATAATCGGTAATTCGGCACATCAACAGGTTCACTTCGATCCAATCCAGACATACAGGACATGGAAGTGCTTTCCATGTGCAGTGATCAGATTCGTCGTATATCCCCCTCAAAGATGATTACCGATTGTTGATCAAAAAGATGCTGCATATGATCATGATGGCTGGATGCAGCATCTTCCAACAATTATTATTATTTAGTATATCAAGCAAGTACTTCCAGCAACAGTGTGACAAAAAAATTGACAGCATTTTTCAATTTGGTTCCGCATAGAGTAACGGTGATAATGCCTTTCCAATTTATCAAATAGTGCTCTTCTACCCCCGCTCAAATGCCACATGCAATCAAGGTTATACGTTTTATTTCCAATGGTGAGCTCCCGATAATAAAAATGCCGCCCCTGCGCATAAGCTCCAACAGAATACAACAATGTTTACAAAAATTGCATAGACTGGGAAAAGCCATTGAGGATCATGTTGACACGAAACGATACGAACGTATAACGGGAATGGACAGGAAATACTCGTCGGCATCAGCAAATAGAAAACCGCCGGCAGTGTTGTCATTTCCACACTGCCGGCGGCCGATCTGCTATTTTCGATTCAAAGAATCGGATTTGTTGTTATTTTGCACGATACAGGAATGCCACGATCTGTGCTCTCGAGCATGTGACGTCAGGACTGAATGTAGTATCCGACGTACCGACCGTGATCTTATTCTTCACTGCCCAGTTAACCGCATCCGCATAGTACTGACTGCTGTCCACATCATTGAATTTGCTGGAAGCAGAAGCACTAGGCGATTCATTCGCGCGCCACAGGAATGTGACTGCCTGCGCTCTGGTGCACGGCATTTCCGGACTAAATGTTGTATCCGATGTACCGACTGTGATTCCCTGCTTTACAGCCCATGCCACTGCTTTTGCATAGTACTGATCGCTGGAGACATCTGAGAATTTGTCCGTAGAAGCAACCTCCGGTGAGCCGTTCGCTCTCCACAGGAAAGTTACGATCTGTGAGCGGGTGCATTCATTATCCGGCGAGAAGGTCGTTTCCGACGTTCCCTCGGTTATGCCCTCCGCGACTGCCCAATAAACAGCATCGTAGAACCAATCGCTCTCCTGAACATCCGTGAATTTAACTTCTGTCGATGACGTATCGTCAGATTTCGTAACCTCTACTTTAATCGAAGCAGAAAGTTTTCCGTCTTTTGTCTTTACGGTGATCGTCACAGTTCCGTCCTTTAATGCTGTAACCGTTCCCGTATTATCGACGGTTGCGATACTTGGATCGCTGCTCGTCCATACGAGATCCTCCGTCGACGCATTTGACGGTTCTACAGTAAGATTCAGTTTTCCTGAGTTTGTAATCTTTGTTCCAGATGCCGCGTCCTTGAATTTGAGCTCTGTTGGTGCAACACTTTCACCTGGCTGGTTGCTGACATCTTCACCTGGCTGGTTGCTGGCATCTTCACCAGGCTGAGTGCTGTCGCTCTTGGTCACATCCACCTTTATCGAAGCGGACAGTTTTCCGTCCTTCGTCTTTACGGTGATCGTCACAGTCCCGTCCTTCAGCGCTGTAACCGTTCCCGTATTATCGACGGTCGCGATACTTGGATCGCTGCTCGTCCATACGAGATCCTCTGTCGACGCATTCGATGGTGTGACGATGAGTTGTACTTTTCCGGAATTCGTAATCGACGTTCCAGATTCCGAATCAGGGAGAGTTAACGTAGTCGGTTCAACGGTAGCTTCTGACTGATCCAGCAAAGTATCTGTCGTATAGTTAACCGATTCTTCATTATCTCCAGTAAGCCGGTAGACACTATTATCAAGGTAAAAAACATTTGGAATTCGGCCATTATATGTTTTTCCTTCAGTTAATGGGATGTTCTCGTAGGTAACAGTTCGAACGGACTGTCCATCAATTATTTCATCCACATCATATTCCATTGTTCCTGTGTCATTACCGACTAATTTAATAAAGTATTCACTTCCCGTGTATTCGACATATTTTGTATCACCTTCAACAGACATAGTAACATCGCTGGAAGTTGATTCAGCAACATTATTTACGATTTTTCCACATAGCTCATTGCTATCGTTATAAACATATACATCAACCGGGCACTTGATCGAGGTCCTCGTTTTCTTACCGCGTATCCATGACTCTTCTGCGGTTGTGGTTAGTTTATAGATATGATGGAAAGGCGTTCCTCCAGTTATAAACTCCGTTACTCTGACAATACACTCAGGTACAATTTTCTCAGCCGCTTCTTCAATTAATTGATCGACATCATTCCCATATATTTCAGCAATAGCAGATTCATAATATGACTTCACTATGTCTTCAAATCTATTCATCTTGGCATACGTGAATATTCCAGGAGACCACTCATTTGAACCACTTATTGCATCCGATCTCATTGTTTTATCGGATCTGGTGACTTCCCATTCTATAGTTCCAAATGAGGTATAAGGATTTTTACCACTTAATTTCGAGAATTTCTGTCCCTCAACTGTGAATTGCATATTAACAGTGCCATATTCCGTTGTTTCTACAGCAATGTCGATGGAATCATGAAATTCTTTGTCATTTGTCATCATAGAAATGCCCAGAGCGCTGTTAAACCTGTCGTTAAAGAATTTTTGTCCAACACCGATTTTATTGGCCGCTTCTTCCGCTACTTCGTCCGAGAAATAATGATCCAGCAACCATAAGCTCAATAATTTTTCAATTTCCTTCTGCTGCTTACTAGTGAAATATTCCGGTAAAGATAGGCCCAGATTAATATCTTCTAATTCAGAGCTAAGTTCTTTAGCGCGTTCGTCTAACAACTCTCTCTGATCCCGAATGTCATTATTATTAATTGTAATGGTTCCAATCCTATTAGCATCAATATTAGAAGTAATTGTTATTTCTTCCGTTATTATCTTTGGCGCTTCCTTACTTATTTTTAATTTAATTGATCCGACTTTATGAGGCTGTCCGAGCTGATACGTTCCTTGTATATTGCTCGAACCAAATGTAATCTTCTTGCCCTTATCGGAATTGTCGGCTCCGCTGAAGATAGTACCTTTCCCGGTTACTCCATTCCCTTCAATATATAGACTGACTTCCGAAATTGTATTTATCTGTGAACTCTCAACGGTTAAATTTTCAACCAGATCCGAAGCATAACCCTTGACTTTATAGGTTAGAAATACTTCTGCTTTTGGTGTAGTATCCTGACCTTTGTAACCGCCGTCAGAATAGGTGTACGAAAATTCGGCCGGGGACATAGATACAGATGGTTTAAGTGCATTCGAAAGATAATCTATTTTACGAACTTTTCCATTAATGGTATTGTACAAAACCAATGCATTGCTTCCGTTATCATCGATGATTTTCTGTGGCGATGTATTATTATACAGATAATAATCATCAGTCACTTTATACGTTTTTCCACTGATTGTAACGGTGTTCTGATCTACATTGACACTTTGTAGTTGTCCGATATTTGCATCCCCATCAGTTATATAATTATTAAATATTATTTTATTCTTTCCAGAATTTGTAGAAAAGCGACTTCCAAGAAAATTCGAATTATCTGATTTCAAATATACAGTAAAGCTTGGGTAAGGAGCACTACGTAAATTCACGCTCTTCACCTTTACCGTCCAATATGCTGTAGCTTCTCCGCCGCCTGGAATGGCATCAATCGTCTGTGTCTGATTGTCTGAAATTAAAGTGACATCATCTAAATTAGATAACGTAACACTTGGGTTGACCATTTCCGTGTCCGTGTCGTTATTGTGAACTGTTGCGGCAATTTGATACGTTACAGTTCCATCCATCTCACTGAGTTTTTTCGGTATCGGTGTTGCAGTGATATCGATCGTTGCGAATTTATCGATTATCGGTCCGTATTTACCCGAAGTGTCTGGATTATCCGGAGTGGTTGGATTATCCGGCATGGTTGAGTTGTAGTGGATGGTGGTTGTTTCCGGAATATCATCATTATCTCCAACGAGCGCATTCCATTGCTCCTCAGTACCTCCATAATAAATATCAGTTAGCGCACTGCAACCTTCAAAGGCACTACCCTCGGTTCTCGTCACGTTGTCCGGGATCTCGATCGATTGTAATGAACTGCAACCTTCAAAAGCAGACTCCCCGATGAACCATACTTTGTCCGGGATCTTGATCGATTGTAATGCACTACAATCTTTAAAAGCATTTCTCCCGATGCTCGTCACGCTGTCCGGGATCTCGATCGATTGTAATACACTGCAACCTTCAAAGGTATCATCCTCGATTCTCTCCACGCCGTCCGGGATCTCGATCAATTGTAATACACTGCAACCTTCAAAGGCACTCCATGCGATGTACTTCACGCCGTCCGGGATCTCGATCGATTCTAATGCACCACAATCTGTAAAGGCATAATCTCGGATGTACTTCACGCTGTCCGGGATCTCGATCGATTTTATTGCACTGCAACCAAAAAATGTACTAGACTCGATGATCGTCACGCTGTCCGGGATCTCGATAGATTTTAATACACTGCAATCTTTAAACGCACCTTCCCCGATGCTTGTTACGCTGTTAGGGATATCGATCGATTCTAATGCACTGCAACCTTCAAACGCATAATCATCGATGATCGTCACGCTGTCCGGGATCTCGATAGATTCTAATGCACTGCAACCTTCAAAGGCTCTCCATCCGATGTACTTCACGCCGTCCGGGATCTCGATCGATTCTAATGAGTTGCAACCTGTAAAAGCTCTATTCTCGATGCTAGTCACGCTGTCCGGGATATCGATCGATTCTAATGATACGCAACCTCCAAAGGCAGCACTCCCGATGCTCGTCACGCCTTGCTCAATGACAATATTTTTTATCCTCACGGACCCAGCGTAAGATTCCCCAATCCATGGTGCTGATGATGAAAAATAACCATCATATGAATAATAAGTCATCTTACCTGTTCCGCTGATCGTCAGCGTTCCTTGTTCATCAAGCGTCCAGGTTAAGTTCTCACCACATGTTCCACTGGTCGGAAGATCATCATCCGCATAAGACAAATGATCTCCTCCCCAGAACAGTCCGCCCCAGCTGAGTGACAGGGCTGTTATAATCGCCAAAAATACGGCGAAACTCCGTTTAGCTATAATTTTCATAAATGCTCTCCTTTCTGGCAGAATAATCGGTAATTCGGCACATCAGCAGGTTCTATTCGATCCGATCCAGACATACAGGACATGGAAGTGCTTTCCACATACGTTGATTGGATTTGTCGTATATCCCTCCCAAAAGATGATTACCGATTGTTGATCAAAACGATGCTGCATATGATAATGATGGCTGGATGCAGCATCTTCCATTTATCTTTAATTTTTAGTATATCAGGCAAGTACTTCCAGCAACAGTGTGACAAAAAAATTGACAGCATTTTTCAATATGGTTCTGCACAGATTAACGGCGATAATGCCTATATAATCTATAAAGTAGTACTCTTCTCGTCCGCTCAGATGCCACGATCAATTTTCTATTTAATGACTTCATCCGACAGGCTCGTTCAAACATCTGCAAAAAACAGCCCAGCCGGCAATCGAGTGATTGCCGGCTGGGCTGTAGAAAGTCATTTCTGCAAATATGTTTTTATATATCTGTTTTGCGTGTTGTGTATGTTCCGATCGCTGCGCCTGGGCTGATACGCGCATTGCGCTTGTTCTGTGCGCTGCATCAAGGTTTTGCACTTAGCTTGCCACTTGCGTTACATCTCATTTTTGTTTGCGCTTCGCCTGCCCTTGCAAACGATCAGTCTAACAGATCTATCTTCTCGAGCACGTATCTCAGCACCGACTTGCGGTCGACTATTATCTTTCCCTGGCACGCCATGCCGTTTTTCAGGCTGCCGGTCTGGCCTTCGCTGTTCTTGACAGTCATATCGTCGCATTTTACACGGACTACGTAGTACGCTCCGCCGCTGTTCTGGTCGACTGTTATGTCCTTCGAAATATTGTCCACTTTGCCAGTGAAGTATCCGTATTCGCTCGACGGATAAGCAGCTATCTCGAATTTTACTTTCTGACCTACCTTTATCTTCGCTATGTCGGAGTTGTCCACATAGAGTTCCGCGTAGTATTTCGATTCCTTTTCCGGATATATCGATCCTATCGTAGTGCCCTGCTGTATGTACTGGCCCGTCTTGTATTCGTCGGCGGCATAATAGTATCCTGACGAACTGGCTTTCAGCTTGCAGTTGTCGTCCTGTATCTCGTACCCGTCGAGCTGAGCGCTGCACTCGTCTATCTGCTGCTGGCAGTTCAGTTTTTCTGTCGCGATGTTGCCTTTTTCAGTGAGGATCGATATCTGCCTCTTCGTCTCTTCCGTGTCAGGGTTGAGCGCCTGCAGCTGGAGATCCGACGAAGAAACATTGGATTTGAGCGAATTTATGCTTTCCCTGCAAGTCTCTATCTGCTGCTCGAGCGAAGTTATCTCCTGAAGCTCGAGATCGCTCAAAGCCTTTGACTTTTCCGACTGAGCGCTGCTGATAGTTGAATTCAGGTCTGATATCTGCTGGCTGATCGACGCGCTGTCCTGTCCCGCCTGGGACAGCTGGGTCCTGTATGCGTCCAGCTGCTTCTGATAATCGGATATCTTGTTGTCGTACTGCGCAGAAGTATAATTCCACGAAGACAGGTAGCTGCTCACGATGCTGTAATAATAGCTGTCGCTGCTGCTGAACGTATTCTTTCTGGAAGTTACGCAGTTTTCAGCCTGACTGAGCTTGTCTATCTTAGTCTGATACTGCGAAATACTATCGTTGAGGTCTGCGATAGTTCCCTCGTAGACAGACGTCTGGCCGCTCATGTTGTCTGATTCGGCCTTTATGTTTGCGAAGAGCAGATTCCGCCTGTTGACGAACTCCTGATAATACGGATTGTCCGAGTAAGCGTCCAGTATGCTCTCGTCTCCGTCCAGGCTGGCCGCGTACGCGTCGAGCATATCCATCCTGTCGTTGTACTGATTCAGCTGCTCCTGATAAGTTGATATCGTGTCTGACAGCGCATCCACATTCAGCAGATACAGGACATCGCCTTTGTCCACGTGTTCTCCGTCATCTACATAACACTTCTCGATGCTTCCGGTAACCTTGCAGCTTATATCGTTCGCGTCCTGGCTGCTTCTGAAAATTCCGTTTCCCTTTGCCACGACGTCCACTTTGTACACGGTCATCCAGATGAGCGCCACGAGTATGATGGCTAAGATGACATATATCGTATAGACTACAGCTTTGGCAGGACGTGATTCATACACCTCCTTGCTGTCGCCCATATCTTTCATATCAACGATGATCGGCTTCATTCACTGGCTCCTTCTGTTAATCGGCTGTTAACCGGCATCTTCAAGCGATTGCTGTTTTACGAGCTCTGCGTACTGGCCGCCGAGTTCCGTCAATTCCCTGTGAGTGCCGCTTTCAATGATTTTTCCTTTCTGCATGACGTAGATCATGTCGCAGTTCTTGATCGTGCTGAGTCTGTGAGCTATGAATATGACCGTCTTGTCTTTTGCGTACTCGCTAATCGTCTTGTCGAGCGCGCGTTCGGTGATCGCGTCGAGATTGCTCGTCGCCTCGTCGAGTATGAGAATATCGGGTTTCTTGAGCATGGCACGCGCAATCGAGAGACGCTGTCTCTGTCCGCCGGAGAGATTTGCTCCGTTTTCATCGAGCATCGTCTCGTAACGCAGCGGCAGTTCGTTGATGAAGTCGTGCGCCTGTGCTATCTTTGCGGCTTCGATGACATCGTCGAGAGTAGCCGAATCCATGCCGAGAGTCAGATTTTCATATATCGTGCCGCTGAAGAGGAACGTCTCCTGCGGAATGTACGCTATCTTCTCTCTGAGGCATTCGAGCTGAATGTCATCGATGTTGACTCCGTTTATCGTGATTTCACCTGTCTCAGGTTTGTCGAAATGCAGCAGCAGCTTTGCAAGAGTCGTCTTTCCCGAACCGCTTTCTCCTACAAACGCAACCTTCTGGCCTCTTTTTATGGTTACATTTATGTCTTCAAGCACCTTCCTGCGCTTTCCGTACCGGAAGCTCACGTTTTTCATCTCGATGTCTGCAGCAAGACTCTCGGGTTTCATCTTGCGGTATTCGTTTTCCTTTTTCTCCGACTCCAGATCGAGGATTTCGCCCAGTCTGTCAGCCGCGACTACGGCAGTCTGCATTTCTGGCTGCAGATTTATGAGGTTCTTTACAGGATCGAGGAAATATACGAGAAGTGAATTGAATGTTACGAGTCCGCCGATCGTCATCTCTCCATTGAGAACGCCGACTGCGCCGACCCAGATGATGATGACTCCGCCGACGAGTTCGACGAATGTCTTAAGCGAATTCTGGATATTGCTCGTCAGCGTGAGCTTGAATACGCTCCTGAGCAGCTTGATGAATTTAGACTCGGTCTCCATGTTTACCTTGCGTTCCGCATTGTACGCCTTGACGGTCTGAATGCCGTTGAGCGATTCAACCATGTAAGACGTGAGCTGGGCGTTGTCCTCCATCTCGTTGCGGTTCTGTTCTTTGTACAGCTTGTTGAAGCTGAACACGATCACGACGTAGAGAACGACCATGATGACAGCTATGGCAAACATCTTTCCGTTCTGCAGGTAGAGAATGACGGCACCCACGGTTGCCATGATCGTGTCTATCATGACTGTGAGCGTCGCGCCGGAGATGGCGTCTCTGACTTTGCTCGCGTCGTTAAATCTGGAAATGATTTCACCGACTTTCCTCGTATTGAAGAAGTTCATCGGCAGCGACGTGACGTGATGGTAATACTTCAGGAGCAGCTCAATATCGAGTTTCTGACTCAGGTACAGCATCAGATGCTGCCTGAACGCGTCTATTATTACCTTGAATACGTTCAGCAGTATTACTCCCACGGACAAAGTCGTCAGAGTTTTTGTCAGTGAATCCGGGAGCACGCTGTCGATGAGCTCCTGAAAATAGAATGCCGCCAGAATACCGAGAATGGTATAGATCAGTGAAGCGAAAAATATATGAATTAAAAGCTTTCTCTGCGGCAGCAACAGATGGAAGAAGCGTCCGAAGAGCCCCTTCGTTTCTTTTCCCTTTTTGAACGATTCGTTCTTTACAAGAAGTATGAGCACTCCGGTCCAGCGATATTTTGGCGGCTTGCCATCTTCATGCACTTCCCCGAAGAATTCTTCAGGAGTCAGCTTTATAACCTTGCCTTCGCCCGGATCTGCTATGATTATCTTCTTTTTTGTAACTTTATGTATGACGACGTAATGCTGCAGACTGCCGTCCACGATTACGTGCGCGATGCAGGGCAGCGGAAACTGCGTGAAGATGGAGTCTCTCTGTCCCTTGACACCCTTCGCGTCGAATCCGAGCTCTTCCGCGGCCTTTATCAGACCGTACACATTTGTTCCCTGACGGTCTGTTCCTGCGATCTCTCTGATTCTGGTAATCCCGATCTTGTAGCCGTTCTGCTTGCAGATAGTGGCCAGGCAGGCCGCGCCGCAGTCGGTGATATCATATTGTTTAATACAGTAATATCTCATAAATTATTGATGTTTTCATCCAGCTGGAAAAAATCTGATGTTTCTGCTTTGGCGAAAAAATCTGATGTTCCTGCCTTGCTGGAAAAATTAGTTGATAAATTGATTACGCTCGTTTTATTCCGATTTTTCGGCGCTGTCTTTCTTGTCTGTCGTTCCTTTGTGATTATATTCGTAAATAGCTCCGAAAACGGCTCCTCCCAGGACGCCTGCGCCCGCTCCGAAAGCCAGAGCAGCGTATCCGGCAATGCTGGTGAGCATCAATCCTATACAGCATCCTATGGTTACTCCGTACAGCATGGAATTGCCAACTATATCTTTTTCTTTTTCTTCTGTTTCTTTCATAATTCTCACCTTCACGCCTTTCTTCATGTTCAAATATAACGATACGTATTCAGAATTATCCTAATAAATACCGTAAGGTAGAAAGCCCTGATTTACAAGTAAACACTGCGTTATAACTTGATTATCCCGAAGTAAACGGGAACTGCGGAGCAGCGGCCTGCCTGCTGTTATCAGACGTACTTCGATCTGACGTACTGCTATCTGAAATATTGCGATCCGTCTTTCCGCGTCTATCTAAGTTGCGGGCCGTCCTATATTTATCGCTATATCTGTAAACCCGCGCGATGACGCTCCCCTTATTACAGCAACAGGGAGCAGACTGGCACTAGTCCGTTCCCTGTTATTCCTTGTACAGCGTCCTGCACGTTCTTTTTCTCATATCTGATTTTTTTATCCGGTTATTTATACGGAATCATTCCCTATGGTCGTTTCCTCTGCCGGGCTCTTCTTCCTCAGGAGGCTGTTTCTTTTTTATACGCAAATGACAGATCACAGCTCCAACCGCCAGCCCTCCGGAAGCCCCGAAAGCAACTCCAAATAAGAGAGCCTCGTCTCCGAATATCTGAGTAAACATAAGCCCGATTGCAATACCAAGGCAGAGGCCTGTCAATATATAACCCGAAAGCTTATCGTACTCGTTCATATAAGCCTCCTTTAATCATTCATGAATGCTGCAATGAACATTATCGCCGAATCATTCGCTTGCATCGAGGATGCTGCACAGTGACTCCGCCAATACCACCTGCCGGTTATTAAAGCGACTATAATAACATTGGCAGGTGATACTATAACGAAGTATTATCGCTTAAAAACAGCAGATAATTTTTCTTAAACGCCCGGATCTTGCGAAAGATAAGCATGAAAGCAGTCCGGACGCAGTTCGAATCTATTATCTGATTATCCGGCTATTAGCCAAGGAGCCATGCAACGCCATATCCGACTGCGATGCCGCCGCCTAAAGCTGCAGCGCACTTAGCAGCTGCGATAAGGATAGGAACCCAAACAATTCCGCCATCGATGTCCATAAGTTCATTTTCTGTGAGTTCTACAAAACTTGTCATAATTAATTTCCTCCTAAAAATTTCTGGATACTAAGTAAAAATGATGCTCGTCAATTCTGATTACGACAGATGATCAGACTATTTTTTGTGATCCTTTCTGTGAAGACCGCAAGTTATACCAGCAGCAAATCCTGCACAGAAGAGGGCAACGAGTATACTACCAGCGATTCCGCCATTGACATCAAGGGCTTCGTTCTGTGTGAGTTCAGTAAATTCCATGACTCTTTCTCCTTATTCAACTCAAACAACTCAACAAACTGAATTTTCATGAGTTCATCCTATCTGGCCAGGATATAACAAACCCGTGAGAAATATATAAAACAGAAAGCCGGCAAGATCCTGTTTTATAACTAAAAAAGGTATGACGTCAATCTGATGCCACACCTACAAATATCCTGATCTCAGAATCATCGGGATCTGCAGGATTTACCCTGACGGGTTCCGTGTATCTCATCGTCGACTCGTGAAGATCGTTATCTGACATATAATCCTTTATCTTTTCATATGCATCCTGAACGTTGGAAGGGCTGCCCTTGTAACTGGCAACCAGTGCATTGCCTATGTTCAGTTCGTCGTGAAAGGCGAATCTGCCTGTATCATCTGTCTTTCTGTCAAGCGGAACGATGACCTCCACATTGTATTTGGTCTGACTCACCCTCTGAACAGCAGTAATCACGTTTCTGCACTGAACGGCACCGCTTGTCCTGACAGCTTCTTCTATTTCCGCTCTCAGCTGCGGCAGATCGTACTGATCCACACTTCCTTTGTAGCTGAGAACATTTTTGATCACGTAATTTTGAATATTTGTGATTTCTACCATGATGTACCTCTGCAAATCGTTTCACAACGAATCAAATCGTTTCACAACGAATAATCAGCTTGAATAATTATTTCATCGACATGTTTAAGTTATAATACATAATCTGTATTTTCAAGAAAACTCTTGGTTATATATGTATTGCCGGCAAGTAAAGATCACGAGTTTTATTATTAACAATTTCAACGCAGTTTTTCCTTCATATATGTCGCAGATATTTATCGATTATTTCTCGGTTTTTTGCGCGTTTGTATGCGCCAATTATTGTGCATTTCAATGAATATTTATGTTCCCTGAATCCGTGCCACATGGCTGCATGCCTTGCGTTTCCTCATCCAGCCGCTCTTCTCGTCCATCTGGATGATGCCCCGGGCCTGTGTGCCGCATCGTTTTCATCAGACATATACAAAGGTTTAACGAGGATTTTTCTTGATGAAATGCCACATACCGTTCTACGATAATTCCGGGAAACCACACCGTTTTTCATGGGTCTGTGCGTTGCGCTCAGCATTCACACGGGTTGAGATGCGCTTCGCACGGGCTGGCGTTTTACGACTGGCTGACACGCTTCGCACAGGCTGGCGTTTTGCGCATGCCGGTGTATTTAGCTCAGACCGGTGTGTTGCGTTTGTGTACACGCTATTCGGACGAGCCGATGTTCTTCGCGTGCCGGTGTGTTTAGCTCAGACCGATGTGGTTCGCAAGAATCTATTTATTGAAATGGACGGAGTGTTTTGCGCGTGCCGGTGCGTTGCGCTCAGACCGCATGTCTAAACTGCAAAACCCCATCTTTTTACTATAAAAAACAAGATGGACGCCGTTCCAGGATCCGTCAATCGTCGAGTCAATAAGAAACATTCATTTTCATAAAACACTTTATAAATACTTTTGTTATCAGCTATTTGCCGAAAGGAGCCAGCAATGGAAATCAAGGAGCACCAGGAATTCAAGATCGACCATCTTTTCAGCTTTCGCGGAACCGTGAGCCAGAACGAGCTTCCTGCCATCACGAATGATATGAAAGAAAAGATCGCTGCTGAGGGCGCGGAAGTCAAAGGACTGCCGATCAGCACGACTTACAGCATGCAGGGCGGCAAAGCCGACATGGAAATCCTGATCCCGGTCGACAAGGAAATACAGGATGCCGAAAATTACAAGTACAAGCCTGTATTGAAGATAGCGAACGCTTTAACCGCGTACTACAAAGGGAATCCGTCTGACATCGGTCAAGTGTACAACGCGATCAATCAGTACATAGCGGATAACTCCCTGCAGCCGATCACAACTGCTTACAGCGTGGTGACGAACGTCGATCCTTTCGCCCCTGCAAACTCCGAGACTTACGTGTACGTCGGCATTAATCCGAACATTATCTGAACCCGGACGCATTTGCTGCAGTAACGGATTTCCGGCGGCACATGGTGCCAGGACGCTACGCAGTAAAACGGCTGAAAGTTAGAAATCAGCGCCTTCTGTTTTGCACGCGTTTTCTCACGCCTTTTTAACCTGTTGGGGCAGGCTGAAATCAGCGCCTTTTATTATGGCACGAGTTTTCGCACGCCTTTTTAACCCTGCGGCAGAAAGGAAGATCTTATGAATGACCTCACAATCTCACAGCGCTACTGGATATGCGCAGCCAATAAAAACGGAAACATATCATCTACATCCGAAGAGGAAATGATCTGCATCCTGTCGGCCGGACTTTACGATCTGAAATTCGACGGCTGCATAGAAATAGAAGATAAGAATATCACGATCTCCAGAGATCTGCCTTCAAATCTCGAACACCTAAGATCGCTCTACGATTCGATCGTCCGTACGAGCGCGTCCAAGTCTCCGCTCCCCGTAAAGGAACTCGTCAACAAATATGTCGATTCAGACGGAAAACTCATGACAAAACTCATCGGCGACATCGTAGCTTCTCTTTCTGCCAGGGGTTTGACAGGAGAAAAAGAAGGATTTTTCAAGAAACATATAATTCCTGACAAGAGCGTGATCAGCGAGACGATAGAAACACTGAAGCGCGAATTGTCCGAAGGCAGCGAAATATCGGAAGACAATGCCTGCCTGATATTATTGCTCAACGCATCGGGCCATCTGGAAAAATACTTCGCTTCGGATGAAAAGAAGATGCTTAGGAAAAAGCTGAAGGAACTGAAGGAAACTCCGGAAGGAAAGGAGATTTCCGAAATGTCGGATGAAATAGAAGACATGCTTTTGATGTGGGCATCATTATTCAGTGTATATTTCCCTGCAGAATAAAAATAACGCAGCCAGGCTGCGATAGTCACATCCTGGCTGCGATAATGCTGCGTCAGACTTCAGACGCAGCTTTTTTCATGCGTTCGTTTACGGAAAATATGAGCACATCTCCGGATCTTATCGGACCACGTTTGCGGATATCCAGAGTCTGGTTCCGGATTTTACATGACCATCTTTGGATTTCTTGAACCTAAATCCCGTTTTTTCGAGCTCGTCTTTGTATATAACATGACCCTCATCACGGGATATCTGAAATTAACATTACTTTACAGTGGTTTAACTGCGATATATGAACGCAATTACATTGTTCTGCTAGTATGTAGCTGTCAGTTGAGAATCCCGGCTCTCACCGATCCGCACGAAGCAGAGTGCTCAGGCATCGCGGCTGGATATTCTCGTATATGTCATATGCACTAAGCAAAGGAGAAGATCATGAAACTTTTCGAAGAAATGGATGAAGAAATGCTCATGGAAACAGAAGGCGGCGTAGCTGCAAGATATGAAACGCTGCCTGACGGAACTGTAGTTATCCGCACATGCACCGATGTACCAGGTGCACCTGTCCTCTTTCCGCCTATTACTGTGCCTGGAATCTTTATCCCTAGATAATTAATCCTTAATCATCACGTCCCCTTCCTCAGAAAACAATACTACACCGCAGGCCGGTAAGCGCTGAAAACAGTTCCCGCGCTTACCGGTCTTTTCTCTGCAGATCCTGCCGTCCAGCAGTGAACAGATCTTTTCCTTCCTCCTGAAGCATTAATATCCCATTCAAATCCGGATTACTCTGCGGTTATAATCAGCCAATACCCGGTTTTGCGGGTATGTTTAAAAGACTCGTACGCTCTTATATTTTCCCATCGTTTTTCCATCGTTCGTCTTGTAAAAAGGTCTTTTTAAAAGCCTCGTCCCCCGCATGGGCATAGCAGCATCCTGCATCCGATTATGGAAAGTCAACCTGTTATGTGGTATAGTCTTGCTGTTTGGAATTTATTGTATTTTATTGGGTTATATCTTTTTGCATCCATTATATGGTAATGAAGTAATTGCAGTAGTATAATAAATATACATTGGCTTTGGAACTGACGTGACATTTTTCAGTCCGCCCATATCTGCAAAAGTTTTTTCGTTTATATTCGTGAGAAGGAGAGTTGCCATGAAACACAAAATGAAAAAAATACTTCCGCTGTTAGTTGCCGTCCTGCTTCTGGCAGGCAGCCTGACAGTACCGTCGTTTGCCGATCTTGGAAGTACGGATGGAACTTCTTCCTCCTCTGCGGCGATCACTGAAACGGATGAATCATCTTCAGGCGATTCGACGGCTGCTGAGACGGACGGAACGTCTTCGGGAGATTCGACAGCCACTGAGACTGACGGGACAGCTTCCGGAGATTCTACAGCAACTGAACCAGATGGAACGACTTCAGATGATTCCACGGCCGTTGATACAAATGAGAATGCTTCTGACGACTCAACGGCCGCTGATACAAATGAAAATGCTCCTGACGAGTCGACGGCCGCTGATACAAAGAAAATGCTTCGAACGACTCGACGGCCGCTAAAACAGATAAAACTACGAACGATTCGGCGGCTGAATCAGACAACTCAAACACGAAAACAGCAGCTGAGCTTATTGCCTTGAACGAATTAGCCAAATACGGTTTGTTTGGCGAAGAAGATGACAGCAACACCAAGTCTGTTGCTGTCAGAAAAGTCTGGGAAGGTAATGGAGATTCATTCAATAATCGTCCGGACTATGTACAAGTTAAACTTACCGCAGCTGATGGTTCTGACATTTACTATAGTGATGGAACGCCTGTTGATTCACTAATATTGTTTTCAGATAATAGTTGGACGGCTGAATGGGAAAACATACCGTCAGATATCACGTGTACCGTAAAGGAAGTAAACGTTCCGGATGGATACAAAGCATCGGTGTCCGGTAGTGACACTGATGGTTTTACTGTCACCAACACGAAAAAAAAGAACGAGACAATATACGACACATTAAAAGTTAACAAGAAAGACGAAAGCGGCAAAGAGCTTGAAAACGCAGTCTTTACTATCTATTCTGATGAAGATTGCACAAATGAAGTAACAACTGTCAACGGCAACGAAAGCGTAGATCTCTCCAAAGTCATCTCTTTCGTGTCTCCTAAGATTAATGGTGAAGATACCACGTTGTATCTTAAAGAGACAAAAGCTCCTACCGGTTATAAGGCGGATGAAACGGTTTACAATCTTACTCTTGCCGCAGAAGAAACTTCCGACTATGTCACCGTTGACTATATTACTTCTTATGTGACTACCACGACCTACAGTTTGATTTATCAGGGAGAATCGGAGATTACAGTCACGAATAAGCCCAAAGAAACAACGACTGAAAGCTACGGCAGGTTTACTGTCAACAAGACCGACGAAAACGGCACCAAGCTGGACGGCTCAAAATTCACTATCTACGAAGATGAGAACTGCGAGACTGAGGTCACCACTGTAGATGGCAACAAAAGTGTAAGTCTCGGATCAAACGCCTTTTCAAAATATCTGAAAAGCGGAAAAGATACAACTCTTTACCTGAAAGAGACGACGGCTCCTACAGGTTATAAAGCGGATACAACGGTTTACCCGCTGACTCTTAAGACCGCGAGCAGCCAATCTGGTTATGTGACAACCTTAACCCACACCATGACATACAATGGCGTTTCGAATATTACAATAAAGAACGAGAGGAACGAAAAGACAAACGAAAACTACAGCGATTTCACAGTCAATAAGACCGACGAGAGCGGCAGCGAGCTGGACGGCGCTGTCTTCACCATCTACGCCGATGAGAACTGCAAAACAGCGATAACTACTGTAGACGGAAACGAAGATGTAGACCTTTCAGCAGACGCTTTCGAGGAGTACCTGCCTGACGCAGACGAAGACACCACGCTGTACCTGAAAGAGACGACGGCTCCAGACGGTTACAACGCAGATACGACGGCTTACCCGCTGACGCTGGCCACAAAAGCGTCTTCCGGCTGGAACAGCGATCATACCGCTTACGTTACTGATAAAACCTACACCATGACATATAAAGGCGATTCGGAGATTACTGTTGAAAACGAGCGGAACGACACAACCGATAAAGGCTACGCTAATTTTACCGTCAATAAGACCGACGGAAGCGGCAATAAACTTGACGGCGCTGTCTTTACCATCTACGCCGATGAGAATTGCGAAACGGCGGTCACAACCGTCAACGGCAACGAAAGTGTTGATCTCTCGGCAAGCGCCTTCAAAAATTACCTGCCGGATGCAGGCGAAAACACTACGCTTTATCTGAAAGAAACGACGACGCCTGACGGTTACAATGCTGACACGGAGGTTTATCCGCTGACGTTAGCCGCAGAAGAAACTTCCGCCTGGAACAGCGGTCATACAGCTTACGTGACCACTACGGCCTACAGCATGACGTATAACGGTGAGTCAGAGATTACCGTGGTAAACGAGAAAATCACATCGGGAACTACAACTCAGGGGAACACTTCAGGCTCACAGCAGGCTGGCTCACAGCAGACTAACGGAACTTCAAGCTCTGGTTCCGGTCCGGCTACCGAAGATCAGACCAACATGCTGTTATTGATAATCATTATAATTGCAGCTGCAGCTGGCATCATCTCACTGGCAGCGATCAGGCACAGACGCAGCTAGCTGAAGTCAATTCCGGTATTTGTCCGGTATCAGTCCGGCACAAGCAAGGTACAAATTCCGATACAAATCTCCGATACAAATCAGAGATCCGAAGGATGCCCTCCGCCGCGAATAACGGCACCAGGGCATCCTATTTTCAATTCGTTCGTCTTTCGAAAAACATCGTCACGCGGCATGGGCATTCCTGCATTTCACACCTTATTATAGAAATTTCACCTGGTATGTGGTATAGTCTTACTGTTTGGAATTTATTGTATTTTATAGGGTTTTATCTTTTTTACATCCATTATATGGTTGTGAGATAATTGCAGTAGTATAATATATACATTGCTTTGGAACAGACGTGACATTTTCCAGTCCGCCCATATCTGCACTAGTTTTTTCGTTTATATTCGTGAGAAGGAGAGAGTTGCCATGAAACACAAAATGAAAAAAATACTTCCGCTGTTAGTCGCCGTCCTGCTCTTGGCAGGCAGCCTGACTGTACCGTCGTTTGCCGATCTGGGAAGTACGGATGGAACTTCTTCCTCCTCTGCGGCGGTGACTGAAACGGATGAATCATCAGGCGATTCTACGGCTGCTGAAACGGACGGAACGTCTTCCGGCGATTCGACAGCCACCGAAACAGACGGTACAACTTCCGGCGATTCGACAGCAACTGAAACAGATGGAACTACTCCAGATGATTCCACGGCCACTGAGACAGATAAATCAGATTCAACCGATTCTGCGGCAACCGATTCAGATAAGACAGCTGCGGAAACAGGCGATGAGTCTGCTGCAAATGAAACCGCTGAAGATAATGCCATTACCTCCGATGAGGACGCGGACAGCAGTGCAAAAACAGGCGAAGACGAAAGCGGCGCCAAGCCTTTCAGTGTCGAAAGCGTATGGAATGACGACTCGTACGAAAACCGTCCTGAATCTGTCAAGGTAATAATTACAAAGGAAGACGGATCCATTGTTGACACGGCGACACTGACTTCCGGCAATAAATGGACGTATAAATGGTATGGCTCTTCGTCAGATACAACGGACACCTACCAGGTTGAGGAAGCAGTTCCGGATGGATATTCGGCCGAGATAACTGCTTCTGATTCTGAATCCGGGGGCGTTTATACGATTACCAACACGCTAAATAAGAGTGAGACAGAAGACAATACCAGCAAAAACGTAAAGGCTGCGAAAGTCCGTGCCTATTCTGACAAGAATATTACCATCCAGAAAGTCATTGATCCCGAATCGGTCAGCAGCCATCCTGATTCTGTTGAAATCACGATTACTCCCGCGGTCACCGCAGACTCTACTCCCGCAGCCACAGTGGCAGCCAAATCTATAGTTTCTGAAAACCAGGAAACAATAACATTAACGGCTGAAGGTGGCTGGAAAAAGACCCTGAATCATGCGGGAAATCTCGATTATTACATTACTGAAAAAAAGGTTCCTGGATTTAAAGCTACCTATACTCGTTCTGGATCTGTACTTACTGCAAAAAACAATAAAGTGCCTGATGCTACATTCACCGTCAACAAGACCGACAAAAACGGGAAAAATCCTCTAGAAGGCGCAGTATTCACCATTTACTCCGATTCAGGATCCGTGGCAGAAGCGACAACTAATGCTGAAGGCAAAGCAACTTTAGATATCACAGCAGATATGTGTGCTTCTCTTCTGCAAGAAAATGAATCAACCTCGCTGTATCTTAAAGAGACTCAGGCTCCCACCGGTTATAAAGCGAATACAACTAATGTTTACACGCTGAATCTTACAGCTAAGTATTCAGACGACAACTCTGAAACGCCATCAGCCTACAGCTTGACTTGTGGTGGAGCTTCAGAGATTACGGTTTCGAACGAACGGAACGAAACAAACGACTATTCCTACGGCAGATTCACCGTCAACAAGACCGATGAAAACGGCACCAAGCTCGATGACGCAACATTCACTATCTACGAAGATGAGAAATGCAAGACGCCGGTCACCACTGTAGATGGCAACAAGAGTGTAAATCTCTCGTCAAGCGCCTTTTCAAATTACCTGAGCAGCGGAAAAGATACAACTCTTTACCTGAAAGAGACGAAGGCTCCGGCCGGTTACACAGCCGATACGACTGTTTACCCGCTGACGCTCTCCTCCGGAGAATCGTCCGGCTGGAACAGCGATCATTCCGCTTACGTGACGACCACGAGCTACACCTTGACTTATAAAGGATCGTCGAGCATTACGGTTGCCAACGAACGGAACAACAGAAACGAATATAAATACAACGAGTTCACCGTCAACAAGACCGACGAAAGCGGCAGCGAGCTTGACGGCGCTGTCTTCACCATCTACGCCGACAAGAACTGCGCGAATGCGATCACAACCGTAAACGGCAACGAAGAAATAGATCTCTCGGCGAAAGCATTTGAGGAGTACCTGCCGGATGCTGGAGAAGACTCCATGCTCTATCTGAAAGAGACGACGCCACCGAATGGTTACATCAAAGATAACGATGTTTACACGCTGAAGCTGACCGCCGAAGCGTCTTCCGACTGGAACAGCGGCCATTCCGCTTATGTAACGGCCACGACTTACGATCTGACATATAACGGAGATTCGGAGATTACCGTGGTCAACGAGCGGAACGAATCGACCGCCGGAAGCCACAGCCAGTTCACCGTCAACAAGACCGACGGAAGCGGCAATAAACTGGACGGCGCTGTCTTCACCATTTACGCAGATGAGAACTGCGCAACGGCGGTCACAACAGTCAACGGCAACGAAACTTTTGATCTCTCGGCAAGCGCCTTTAAAGATTACCTGCCGGATGCAGGAGAAAATACAACGCTGTATCTGAAAGAAACGACGGCGCCTGACGGCTACAACGCTGATACGGCGGTTTACCCGCTGACGCTCTCCTCCGAAGAGACTTCAGACTGGAACAGCGGTCATACCGTCTACGTGACCACTACGGCCTACAGCATGACGTACAACGGGGAGCAAGAGATTACCGTGGTCAATGAGAAGATCACCTCGGGAGAAAAGGCTCAGGGAAATACTTCAGATTTTCAGCAGGGAAGTTCACAGCAGACGGCCTCAAGTTCAAGCTCAAGCTCAATCTCCAGTTCCGGTTCCGGTTCTGGTTCTGGTTCCGATCCGGCCACTGAAGATCAGACTAATATGCTGTTATGGATAATAATTATCATCATCGCGGCAGCCGTCATCATTGTATTGCTGGTGATCAGGCACAGACGCAGATAGCCGCAGCAGCTTCGGGCAGCTTATGATATAAACGAAAAAAGCGGGGACGTTTTTGATAACGTTCCCGCTGTATTTTTATCTGTAAAATACACAGTACTTATCGCAGCATCAGCGCTCACTGCAGCGTCCATTCTTAGCTCACTGCAGCGTCCACAGGTAAGGCA
This sequence comes from Anaerovoracaceae bacterium, assembly GCA_050946535.1. Lineage (GTDB taxonomy): Bacteria > Bacillota > Clostridia > Peptostreptococcales > Anaerovoracaceae > RUG708. Next base: position 1,977 of record JBMNUZ010000002.1, on the reverse strand, counting down.
GCCCGTGCTCCACTTCCTCCTCGAAAGATTCCTGGCTGTGGCCTCCGCCTTCATTTTCCCAGTAGATCAGATTGTCATCCGTGATCAGATCCGCGTGATCCTCGCGAAGCGCCTCGATCTGCGGCTTCATGCTGTACTTCGTCCCGTCATTGCCGCCGACCATTGCGATTATCAGGAAATCGCCGGAGGAATATCCGCCGTCTTCCAAACCCTGCACGAGAAGATCGCCGACGGGCTCGTCAGACACCCGGTCCAGCCAGCAGTCTCCCGCCATCGGCATATAATACGCGAAATAATCAGCCTGGCTCGCCAGAACATCCCACGTCGTCACGCCTCCCATGGAATATCCTCCGAAAGCCCTGTGCATCCGGCTTTGCGAAAGCCCGGCATCATCCGAGCTCTCCGCATATGTATGAAAACTTCCTTCAACTGTTTTCATCAGTTCGTGTATTTCATTCTCCGCAAAGAAATGATTCAGCGGGTAGTCGCGGGAATAATCCGAGACGACGAATGAATCGTCCGGATAATATGTAGGAAAGACCACCAGCATCGGCTGCATATCTCCATCGCTGATCCAACGGTCGAAAAGCGGCACCATGGACTCAGCCAGCTGCTCTCCGCTTCCCTGAGATCCATGCATCAGATAAAGAATATTCATCGGTTCTCCAGAGTCGTAGGATGCAGGAACGTAAACATAAGCCACTTTGTCGTATGAGACACCTTCATATGAAATTGTGTAGGAAATCGTTTCGAGATGCCCTGCCCCTTCCGACTGGCTGCTGTCAGAAGCGTTTTGATCAGCCGGTTCTGCGCTGCTCTCTGCAGTTTCCGTCTGACCGATTCCGTTGAAAGCTCTCGGCAGGACGATTCCCGCGAACACCGCAAGAACTGCAATAACCACGACGATCAGAACGATAATCAAGCTTTTCTTCACTTAGACGTTCCTTTCCTCAATACCCCTGTTTTATACGTCAGTTCTATATCTCATTAACTCAGTTAATGCATCAGTTTATTCATCAGTTCAGTCATAATCCGACTTCACGCTGACTTCTTTCCATTCCCTCAGTTCGCGGAGATGATCTTCCAGAACCTTTTCAGCGGCTTTCACCGCATCGCTGCCGAGAAGCAGGCGGAACGGAGCATTTTCGGCAAACGCCGTGCGGACGATGATCTCGCCGCACTTGTCCGGATCTCCGATTTGATCGTGGTTGTTTACGATTTTCTCTTTTCTGTATCTGTCTGCAATATCATCGTATGCGCCGATCTTAATATCCGTTCCGCCCATACGATCTCCGTAAAATCCGGTTCGCATAGCGCCTGGTTCAATTAACATAGTCCGGATGCCGAACGGTTCTACCTCTTTCGCCAGCGCCTCCGTCGCCAGCTCCAGAGCTCCTTTTGCGGCCGAATAGTATCCGTTTCCAAGAGCACCACGGACCGCGCCTATCGAAGTCACGTTGATGATCAGCCCCTGACGCAGCTGCCGCATCTCAGGCAGTACCATCCGGATTATGTCCATCGGCGCGAAAAAATCCTCCTCGAAAAGCTGGCGGACCTGCTCCGGTTCGCTTTCCTCTATCGCTGCGCGGTAGCCATGCCCTGCATTGTTTACCAGCACATCGATCCGCCCGAATTTCTCGTACGCCGCTGCGACGGCTTTCTTCATTGTCTCTGAATCTGCCAGATCAAGGGCTGCCGCAAGAGCTTTGCCTGGATATTCTTTTTCAAAATGGCTGACTCTTTCTCTGTCTCTGGCAGTCACGACAGCGGCGTCACCGCTTTTCAGAACTGCTTTTGCTATTCCCGCTCCAAGACCGCTGGAGCACCCTGTTATAAACCAGACCCGCATAACTTTCCTTGTATATTGAACTCATAGGGAAGTTCTCCACATTTTCCTTTCTTTGAATTTCTCTGTATACTTCTGTGTAGACGCTGTGGATTAGTACTTTTTCCTACGGCAGCACCCTATTGCTGACT
>JBMNUZ010000001.1:0-299487 GCA_050946535.1 Anaerovoracaceae bacterium | reverse complement strand
AATCTAAAGTCGTTGGCTCCGCTCCTACATTCAGTGTTTCATAATCTGTGTCCCAAAATATTTGGCTACCCAATTCATTTAGATTTGTGCAATTGAAATTAACCGTCTTCAAATTATTACAAGATTCGAATGCATAATTGCCAATCGTAGTAATCGATGGTACTAAGGTTATTTCTTCCAAACCATCGCAATCAGAGAATGCATAGCCTTCGATACTTGTCAATCCGGAAGGCAGGGTAACGGACGTCAGGACGTCAATATCATTAGATGCTGCATACCCAATCGTTGTAACCGTTTCCGGAACGGTATATTCCGTCAGATCTTCCTTTGCAAATGGATATTTGATCAGCGTCGTCTTAGCCTTATCGAACAGTACTCCATCAGCGCTGCTATAAGACTTGTTATTCTCATTCACATTTATTCTAGAAAGAGAACCTTTCCTATAGAAGTATGAATCTAAAGTCGTTGGCTCCGCTCCTACATTCAGTGTTTCATAATCTGTGTCCCAAAATATTTGGCTACCCAATTCATTTAGATTTGTGCAATTGAAATTAACCGTCTTCAAATTATTACAAGATTCAAATGCATAATTGCCAATCGTAGTAATCGATGGTACTAAGGTTATTTCTTCCAGACCATCACAAGATTCGAATGCATAGTCTTCTATATTGTCCAATCCATCTTCTTCGGTTTTGTTATAAGGCAAGGTCACGGACGTCAGGACGTCAATATCCCTGAATGCACCATATTCAATCGTTACGACCTTGTCCGGAACAGTATATTCCGTCAGATCTTTCTTTGAATATGGATATTTAATGAGTTTTCCTCCCTTCAAAAGCACTCCTCTGTCACTGCTGTAATATCCATCCGCGGGATCAACATTAATCTCAATCAGGCTATATTTATTATAAAAATCAGGTAACAGACTCTTAACAGTAGATCCCACTTCCAGATCAGTGTAATATGATCCGTAAAACGCTGTCGAATCCACATTTTTTAAGTCACGGGAATAAATCTCCAGCTCGTTAAGATTATCCGCATCTGCAAAAGCATACGATTTGATTGTATCAACATCAGATCCTAATATTATTTTAGTGATATTATCAAAGCCGTAGAAAGCATATTCCCCAACAGAAGTAATCCCTGATTCGATGACAATTGAAGAAACTTGATACTTGATCGATGAAGAATAAAAGGCTTTATCTGGAATCTCCCCGCTTCCACTAACAACCAATCTCCCTGATCCAGGATAATAAGTATAATGTATATCTCCCGATGTTACTGATGTTACTTCTTCTGAAATGTGTACTTTATCAAAAGCATCATTAATAGCCTCGATTTGATCATCAGTGAAATTTAATTCTCGGGCACTGGTTACAACCGCGCTTCTGGCATGAATAAATGAAGCGTCCGTTGGCAGTTTTGAGAATGAGTTGAAAAAGACACGTGCCCAGTCATCATCGGCCACCGATGTTGTCCTGTCATCCTCCATCATAAGATATGCTGCATGAGAAAAAATGCAACTGGTAGTATGACAATCCTCTTCAGAGTAATAATCTTCATAGTCATCTATTCCTCCATAATCGGAAGGATTTGATAAGCTGCGAACTACTTTCGAACCCGCATCTTCAGCTATTAACCATTTTCCGTCTCCCTGTTTTCCTTCAATCAGGCAACCCATTATGTCCGCATATGCTTCATTTAATGCAGCCGCCTCGCCTTGATCAGAAAGACCTGCTGCTTCTCCTTCACCGGCTACCACTTTATTTTCCATTACCGCATGTGTATATTCATGTGCAGCGACATCTAAGGCCCGATTGTATCTTTTACCTTTACCAAAATGAAATGCCTTCTCGTTGCTATACCAAGATGCATTGTCCGTATTACTCGGATCATTATAGTAAACTGTAATCTCTCCTCCATTCCCGTCATATGACTTCCAATTCAATTTATTATTGTAATAATCGTATACATCCTCCATATTCGCAAGTAGCGAAACCGACTCTTTATCATCAGTATCTTCTTCGTTACTATACATTACTTTAAAGTCAGATTTCAGCATCTCCCACGTTGTATCTTTATACATTATCCAAATGTTTCGAATTGTGTCATGAAAACGAGCGGTACTGCCAATTTTCTCCACATCTATTGTGCGGTCCTTTTCCAGAGCATCTTTTGTTGTATAGGAATAACTTTCCCATCCTATATTTTTTGCATTGCTGAACGATGTGAAAATGGTTTTTGCACTATTCCCATTCGCATATATTATAAAAGTTTCATTGATGATAGGTGGATCAGATACTGCATTATCACTTTCCTCATCGCTTTCATCAATAACAGATAATTTTGAAGTTACAGTAACTTCATACGCCAGGAATGGTGTGTCTGTACCAGCTGCATAAACAGTAAGCTCACAAGCTGTGTTCTGTGATGCCTTAAAGCTTTCTACCAGTTCGTCCTTTGTGTATTCGGAATCAACCAGGCTATCCAGGAATGAATCTACATTGTCCTCTGCTGCAACTGCATTGAGGGCTATGGAAACCGCATCTTCCCTGGTAATGGCCGGGGTAGTATCAACTTTTTCAATTGCTTCATTATATGAAGTGTATAAATTCGTTACATTTCCGTCTCCATCCGTCTGAAGGATGATCTGACTGCCGTTAACCGGTACTCCGTTCACTTCTGGAGATACACGATAATAATTAGTTTCCGAATTTTTACCTTTATCCACGGTTTCTTCGTAAATGTCTGATCCGTTGACTGAGAAATTTTCCCCAAAGACAGAGCTTGTGGCATTAAGAGCTTCAGCAGCATCGTATTTTGACAATACTTTCTGATCTGTAAATTTCCCAGTTATTCCGATAAGATCATAATCCTGATCGTAATGCATGGAAACATCTTCGTTATCTTCAATTTCCTCAACATCGACCTCTTCTTCCACAACCCATTTCGCATATAATGTGAGATCGTCTTTCACAGCGGTCGAAAAATCATACTTTACGGTCAAAGATTCATCATACCAACCGGCAAAGGTATATCCGCTGCGTGTTACTGATTCAGGCTTTTTGGCAGATTCACCTGCTTTGACGGTCTGTGACACGACGTCAGAGCCACCATTACTATTAAACTCTACCGTATATGACTTCTGGCCTCCGGAAGAACTGCCTCCTTTCTCGGTCCACTTTGCATATAACGTCATATCGTTATTTACAGCCGTATCGAAGTTATACTTTATTTTTAAAGATTTATCGTACCAGCCGTCGAATGTATAGCCTTCGCGTGTGATATTTTCCGGCTCAGTTGCTTTTTCACCTTCTTTTACCTGCTGCGCATCTATAGCAGTTCCTCCGTTGCTTTCAAAAGCAACTGTATATGTCTTCTTTACTTTTGTCCATTTCGCATAAAGAGTAAGGTCTCTGCTGACCGTTGCTGCAAAGTCATATTTCTTCGTCAGATCTGAGTCAGTGTACCAGCCGTCGAGTGTATAACCTTCACGCGTAATGTTTTCTGGCTCAGTTGCTGTTTCACCTTCTTTTACTTGCTGCGCATCTATGGCAGCACCACCGTTGCTTTCAAAATTAACAGTGTATGTATTATTTACTTTTGTCCATTTCGCATAAAGAGTGAGGTCGCTGCTGACTGCTGCTGCAAAGTCATATTTCTTCGTCAGATCGGAGTCAGTGTACCAGCCGTCGAATGTATAGCCTTCGCGTGTGACCGCTTCTGGTTCCGACGCTTTCTCTCCTGCTTTGACTGTCTGTGCTTCGACGGTTGTTCCTCCGTTACTGTTGAAAGTTACAGTATATGTTTTTCCGGACGGAGTACTTCCTCCATTCTCTTTCTTTGTCCATTTCGCATAAAGAGTGAAGTCGCCGCTGACCGCTGCTGCAAAGTCATATTTCTCAGTCAGATCGGAGTCAATGTACCAGCCGTCGAATGTATAGCCTTCGCGTGTGATTGCTTCTGGTTCCGATGCTTTCTCTCCGGCTTTGACTTTCTGTGCTTCGACGGTTGTTCCTCCGTTACTGTTGAAAGTTACAGTATATGTTTTCGGCGTATCGTCGTTATCCGGAATGATCTCTTCACAATAACGCATGAGAACCGCCGCAATCTGGGCACGAGTTGCATAACCGAGCGGATCCAGTGTATTATCTCCCATACCACTGATCAAACCGCTGCCGATTGCCCATTTCATCGGCGTCAGAGCATAAGCGTCAACCTTATCGCCGTCTTTAAAGGAGGCAACGTCGCCGTCCGCAGTTACATCATATTTGTTATTCTGTGAATACCGATAAAGGATGGCGGCCATCTGTTCCCGTGTGATCGGATCGTTTGGTCCGAACAATCCATCGCCGTAGCCATAAACAATTTTATTTGAGCTGGCCCAGGAAACTGCATCCGCGTACCACTGGCCGGATTCCACATCCTTAAAGTCCTCGCCGCTGGCAGAAGGACTGCCTTCCAGACGATGCAGCACGGTTACGATCATACCGCGCGTCGTGGTATCATTCGGCGAAAATGTATCGTCCGACGTTCCTTTCATCATTCCGTTATCATAAACATATTGAACGGAATCATAGAACCAGTCGCCCTGATGCACATCTGAAAATGGCATTTCCATCGTGGACGACGTTGGCGATTCCCCTGATAATGCCAGGGATGATAATGGGGACAAACTAAATAGCATTGTAATAGCCATTAGTATTGCTATTCCACTACTCAAACACTTTTTCATAAATACACTCCTTAAATGATAGACACCAGGATTTTCAGTTTATACAGGAATATTTATTACACTCAAAAATTTCACAAAATTGATAAATAACCAAGGCTGAAGTGATCTCTTGGAAGGAAAAAACTCTACCGAACTGAAATCCCGATTTATATTATTAAGAGGTACATTGCATTTCTGTTTAATAAAAACTATTAGTACCCCTATTATTAATTTAATTAAAGTTTATTATACAAATTTTGGATACACAAGATGTGACAAGTCAAGTGACATAATCGAAACTTCTTTCGATTAGATTATCTGGTAAGTCAGAGCGCTTACCTTATGAAAAATGAAGGATGGGAGTTCCAGAGTAGAGGAATGCGGACAAAAAAATTGACATCGCTGATCTTCAGGAGAAATCGTGCACATCGACGTACTATTTCACAGATCTGGCTGCGGCGCACGATAGCATAAATCCAGAAGCATAACAAAATCGCACACAGCGAAAGACGCCCCGGGAGGGAGAGAGGACCCGGAGCGTCTTTCTTTTGCGCGTTTTTATTTCAGCATTTTATGTATTTTTCTTTATATATGAATATGAACGGTTCAGTGTTTTTCTGATGCTTTTTACATACGCCTTTTCTTCAGCTTCTTCGCGGCCGGCTCGTTTCTGACGGACACACCAGCCGGATTTTCTCCTTTGAAGAAGATCGTGCTGAGGAAAGCGGTTACAGGAACGGCGGCGATGACAGCGGCCGAACCAGTCATCGACTGCAGGATTTCGATCATCATCATATCGGAGCATATGAACTGGTAAAACTGGGTGCCGTACGAAACTACGACGAGCAGAGTCGCCAGAGAGCTTCCGGCAAACGCCAGTATCAGCGTCTGGCACATAGTACCGATCATGTCCTGCCCTATCGCCATGCCCGACTTGAACAGTTCCGAAGCCTGCATATCAGGATTTGTACGTCTGATTTCGAAGAGCGAAGATGCAACAGATATCGATATATCCATGACTGCGCCCAGCGACGAAAGAAGAATTCCGCAGAACAGAATCTCCCTTATGTGAAGTCCCGTGCTGCTCGATATGAGCTGCAGTTCTTCGGCTTCGCCCGTATTGTAGCCCGTCATGTGCAGCATGAGCGCGAATATTCCGTAGAAACCGGCCGAAATTCCGAGCCCGATAATCGTCGAAATTATTGAAGTCAACGACTTCGCTCCCGGGCCGTTCAGGAATATCATCGAAACAACGGTTATCAGCGTGCAGACGGCCAGCGTCATGAGAACCGGAGGTTTGCCTGTAAATATCGTAGGTATGAGCACGAAGCAGATCAGAACCGCTGCCGCCAGCAGACCCAGCGCTGCTCTCACTCCCTTCCACCTTCCGACGAGCGCCATCAGCGCAATGAATATTATCATGACGGCGATCATTCCCGCAGTCCTGTCGTACTGATAAATCGAATAATAAGGCTCTACGCCCTCGGGACTGTCGACGTTGACGATTACATGGGTTCCTTTCTTTACATACACAGAATGAGTCGTGCTCAGATTGTTGTCGAACGTGGCCTCCTCGCCTTTGTATTCACCGCTCGTGATTTTAACCGTCACATTCTGATTGCCGAGTTTCCAGCCCGGCATCGTATCTGTTTCCGATATTTCTTCATCGTTGACTTTCGTCACAACAGCTTTGCAGTAATGGCTGTCCGCCGTGTCGTACTGCTTTACATCCATTGGATTCGCTCTGTAGACGAGCAGAGAGCACACGATCACGGCTGCCAAAATCAGCACGATCATCACGATCTGTCTGATATCTTTCTTTTCCTTCTCCATATTGTCTGATTCTCCTGAATATTATTCAGCGGCCGCTGTTCCACTCTTCACTGCAGCTCTGAAGACCCGTAACCGCATGCGGCCTGTATACTTTATAAAATATATACTCGCACTGTTAGTTTCTGTTTTCTTCCATGTAAACCGGATGTAAAGTTTTGTCCTGCATGAAGGCTTGCCGGTTATGTACCGCCGCGGCAGGCGCTGCCCCGTCATCCGCATGAAAATATGCGGAAATATTGAAAAAGCGGGATACCGGATCTTTCGATTCCGGTTCCCGCCGTCCAGATGAGGCATATTGATTTTCTATATTTCAGGCTTGTCAGGTCCTTCGTACAGGGACTCTGATGCCCATTTCACAGAGGGTATGAAATTTTCTGAATATCGGCACTGCAGTCATTAAAGCCGTGCTTCCAGGCTGCAGCCGCATGTTTTCCTCTAGTTGTGATACTGCGCGATTATCTGCGCTGCTTCACTTCTCGTGGCTGTGCCCTGAGGATTGATCATGTTGTCTCCGGTTCCGGAGATGATGTTGTTGCTGACTGCCCATGTCATGGCTTCAACTGCCCAGTCAGATACTTCTGATGCGTCTGTGAATCCGTCCAGGCTGCCTGTTGCTGCCTGCGCATTCTGCTTGTACTGAGCGTATCTGTAAAGCATGGAGGCCATCTGTTCGCGTGTAACGCTCTGTTCAGGCTGGAACGTTCCATCGCCCATGCCGGACACGATGCCGTTCTCTGCTGCCCAGTCTACAGCGTCCGCATAGTATTCATCGGAAGATACATCCGTGAATCCAGCGCTCTTTGATGCCGAAGGCTTGCCTTCCATGTTGAAGAGGATTGTCGCGAACATTCCTCTGTTGAGTACAGTCGACGGACCGAATTTATCCTGGCCTACGCCTACCATGATATTGCTGTCGAATAATTCTTTTACCGCATTGTAGAACCAGTCGTCCGTGTGCACGTCGGTGAACGGCAGTGTCTCCTCAGGCTGTTCAGGCTGTTCAGGCTGTGTTTCTTTCGCCTTGAAACTTGCGGTTACCGTTACATCGCTGTCCGGCATAGTGAATGTGTATTTACCATTCTTCACCGTAACTGCCACATCGTTTCCTGATGCATCCTTTACAGCTACGCTGTCTATGTCGTAACCGTCATATGCATTTACAGTTAACATGACTTCAGTTCCCTTGTTTGCAGTTGAAACGTTTGATGTTACAGTTCCGTTGTCCGCTTTGGAAATATTGATATTATGTCTCTGTGCAGCTGTATTTTCATCATTTACGGTTTTGTTTATTGTAAATGTGTCGACTACGTCGTTCACGGTGTTGTCAGCGCCAGTTCTGTAGGTCGTCACCTTAAGGCTTCCTTCTGTGATATCGACCTTTGTGATATTAGGCACCTTCTCCTGATTCTTTACTGCGCAGAACGGGAAGTCGAGATTCTTAATATTGTAGAACTTCGATCCTGAAGCCGAGTTTGCAGTGATATAAAGGACTTCGCCATCTTCCGGATCTGTGATGCTTCCGTACTGGTCGTCTCCTGTTGCAGTGTACTCTGAAGCGTCTGTTACAGGAGTGGTTCCCTGCATCATGTACGATCTTGTGTAAACGTGGTCGTGTCCCATGAGTACCGCATCGATTCCGAGATCGCTGAATACTACCGGCAGCTGTTCTCTTCTCTGGAGAATATCAGAGTCGTTCGTGTGTGACGCTGTCGAGTATACCGAATGATGGAAAGTTACGATCTTCCACGTCGGTTCGCCGTACTGAGCCGTGAAATCGCTGATAGCTTTTTCCATGTAAGCCTTGTGAGCCGCGGTGCTCATGCTGTTCGAGTTGATGGAAATGATGAGCGCTCCGTCGTATTCGTACCAGTAGTCGCCGCTCTGCGTTCCGCAAGTCGCAGTCGCAGAATCGACGTTTTCAGGTACAGTGTAGTGGTCGCTGTACGCATATGTCTTCATGTTGCCGTTGTCGTGGTTGCCGACATCTACAGCCATAGGAAGCGAAGTCATCGTGTCTGTCGAGAAATAGCCCTGATATTCTGCTTCGTCAGGGTTGTAATTGTTGATCTGGTCGCCCGCGCTGAGCAGGAATTCTACGTCGTTGCCGAACCAGCTTTCGACGTAACTCATCGTTCTCTGCCATCCGGCTGTGTCGCTGCTGTTGTCTCCGCTGGCTCCGATCTGAGGGTCACCTGCGAATACGAACGAGAATGACTTGTCACCAGTCTTTTCCTGTGTATCTGTGTAGTAGATCTCCGACCAGTTGCCGTTCGCACCGCCGATCTGATAAGCGTACTGGGTGTTGTCCTTGAAATAATTCTCTATTCTTGCGTGATAGTTGCAGTATCCGTCTCTGCCGTAATCGTATTCCTGCCCGTTTCCGTCGACACCCACACTGTCGGCGTACTTCTCAGCCTTTACGACATTGACTCCTGACTCCGGGAAAGTCTTCGTGCCGTCTGCAGCGGTCACGAGCTTCGAGGCCTCTACAATTCTTACGCTCTCGTCTGCTCCCGAATTCGATTCCCACGTTACGTAACGTGTTCTGTCGTTGTCTCCCACGCCGAGGTTTACATCTCTGTAATTCTGTGTCGTGGCTGCCGTTGCCGCAACAGTCGGTTCCTGCGTATCCGCAGACTGTCCGGCAGCAAATGAAGTTGCAGGTATGAAGGTCAGAACCATCGCTGCAGATAAAACAGCAGCTGTGGCACCCTTCCATACTTTGCTGTGATCAGATGCTTTCATTGTCTTCTCCTTGATGAATTTGTCAATGCAATTGATTTGAAATATGTTTTCCCGATAGAAAATATACGCCTGCAGTATTATATGCAATGAATGGATGAGTAAATAAATCGTAAAGAATGTGTTCTTCCGGAGCACCTGATAATTTACATTCGGGAAGCCATCCGGGCTCTTGAATAAGGATGATATGTGAAGCACCGCGGCTGCAGACGAGACTCATTGGACTCAAAATCAGATGATGCAGATTTGTACAAATAAATGTCAAGTATCATGAATAGGCGCTGTACTATGCGCAGCAAGCCGGAACATCTTTGAAAAAAGATAAGACACGAAAAAAGGACCCTGCACAACCCGCGGAGTCCCTCTGCCCTGGGCGGCAGACCTCATTTTTGTATCAGTCCGGTCTGCCGCCTCATATATTTCATTTTTTGTCTGAACTTAATTAACGCTTTATCAAGGTCTTGTAGCGAAAAATATACTTTTCCGCGCTTTACTAATGATCCAGGCTCGTGTACTGGCCTTCGCTGATTATCCTCTCCAGCCAGCTGTAGATGTAATTGTAGACATCGTCGCGGTCGAGTTCATTTAGTATCTCGTGACGGTCGTCCTTGAAGAGCTTCATCGTAACGTCTTTAATGCCAGCATCCTTGTATTCGTCATAGACTTTCTTCACGCCTTCGCCCATGCATCCTACAGGATCGCGCGCGCCCGACACGAGCAGAATCGGCAGATCCTTAGGAATCCTGTCTATATTCGCCGGATCATTGTCGTATTTGCATGCCTGGAAAAGCCCTTTGTATGCTCCGAGCGAAAACATGAATGTGCATTTGGGATCTTTGTAATATTTGTGAACGATATTCTGGTCCCTCGTAAGCCAGCTGTTTTCGGTGTATGTGCCGGTTATGTCGTAATCGCGGTAAGGCCTGGTAAACATCAGCTTCGCAACGAACGGGCTCTTGTACCTCCAGCCGCGGAACGCAGCCAGAAATTTTACGATGGCCAGGCCCATGTCGATCGACGAATTCTTTTCGCTGCCTGTACCCATGATTATCGCACCGTCGAGTCCGAATAGAAGGTCTGCCTTCTGGGAGAGCATCTGCCTGAGCAGATAAGATCCCATGCTGTGTCCGAGTATGAAATACGGTTTGTCCGAGAAGCGGCGGTTGAGCAGCCTGAAATGAGTGTACATGTCGTCGACCATCACGTCGTTCGGATCTTCGCAGTCCATCACTCCCCAGTCGGCCGTATTCTTAACCGAGCCGCCGTGGCCGATGTGATCGTGCCCTGCCACCACGAAGCCCTTTTTCGTGAGGAATTCGGCGAACGGAGCGTACCTTTCCATGTATTCGACCATGCCGTGCGCGATCTGGAGAACGGCCACCGGTTCGCCCTCTGGCTTCCACATTATGCAGTGCAGGCTCGATTTACCGTCCTGAGAACTGATCCTGTATTCTTCCTTTAATGCCATAAACTTTCCTCGTTTCCGATTTATTTTACCGATGAGAGAACAGCATCCCTCAGCGCTGATTTTTCAATGACATCCGCGTGGCGGATTTCCTTCTTGTCGAGATCTCTGAGTCCGGACGGCACAGGAACGCCCGTCTTTTTCTCGAGAGCCCTGACGTACGCGAAGCCGTCCTTTTCCTCCGGCATGCCGAGCGCCGATGCCACATCGGCCGCAAACTTGTAAGCGCTCGCGGTGGAAGCGATGAGAGCCGGCGTTTCGTCTCCCGTCCTTTCCCTGTAGTCGTTGTAGACCTTCCAGGCGACGGCGGTATGAGTATCGATGAGGTAATTGTCTCTTCTGTAGATTTCGGCTATCGCATCGAGAGTCTCCTGCTCGTCAGCGTAACCTCCGCTCAGCCTGCTCATACCGTTCCTTATCTTTTCGCTGACGGTATATTCGCCCTCTTTTGCAAGCTGTTCCATGAGCGATGAAACCTCTGCCGGATCTCCGCTCAGGTGGTAGAGCAGCCTCTCGAGATTGCTCGAGATGAGGATGTCCATCGACGGCGAATTTGTGACGTAGAACTGCCTGTCGGTAGTATACGTTCCCGTATTTATGAAATCTGTGAGCACCTTGTTCTTGTTCGATGCGCATATGAACTGCTTTACAGGGATGCCCATCTTCGAAGCGTAGTACGACGCGAGAATATTTCCGAAATTTCCGGTAGGAACGACAATGTTCACGGGATCGCCGTCTTTTATGACTCCTCTCTCGACGAGTTTGATGTATCCGTAAACGTAGTATGCCACCTGCGGAACGAGTCTTCCGATATTGATCGAGTTAGCCGAAGAAAGCCTGCATCCCGCTTCTTCAACCTTTTTGTTGAAGGCAGCGTCGTCGAAAATCTCCTTCACGCCGGTCTGCGCATCGTCGAAGTTTCCCTTGATGCCGAACACATGTGTGTTTGCGCCGGTCTGCGTCGTCATCTGGCGCTTCTGCACCTCGCTCACTCCGGTCGACGGATAGAACACGACGATTTCAGTGCCCGGTACATCCGCAAATCCTTCGAGAGCGGCCTTGCCGGTATCTCCGGAAGTCGCCGTCAGGATAACTATCTTATGCGCCTCGTTCTCCTTTTTTACTGCTGTAGTCATCAGATAAGGGAGGATCGAAAGCGCCATGTCCTTGAACGCAGCCGTGCGTCCGTGGTAAAGCTCGAGGAAATAAGCTCCTCCCGCCTTCACGACGGGAACTATATCTTCGGCTTCAAACTTCGAATCGTATGCTCCGTCGACGCACGCCTGGATCTCTTCTTCTGTATAATCATCGAAAAAAGCTCCGATAATAGCTTTTGCAATGTCCTTGTACGGTCTGCCGGTCATATCCGACGGTTTGAAAGGAAGCGCAGGAATGGAATCAGGAACGAAAAGCCCCTTGTCCTCCGCAATGCCCTTTATTACCGCTGATGCTGCCGAACGCGGCTCTCCGCCGCCTCTTGTGCTTATATATCTGACCATTGAAGTGCTCTCCTTCTCTATCAGTGGGAAATTATTGTCATGTATGGTTTTCTCGTTATATTTTACCGATACAATGAGTTCATATCAAGAACAAACATTATAAAAAGGCCGCCCATCGGGCGGCCTTTGCATTTTTCAGAAAACTGCCTTACTGCGTCCGCTCCGCGGACATTTCAATATTACCGATCCTCCGGAAGCTGACACGTGCCGGCGGCTGGATCCTGATCCGCGGAAACATCACCGGTCCTACAGCTGCCAGCTGTGAAGATATTTCTCCTGTTCGTCGGTAAGAGTGTCTATCTCCGTACCCCACGCTGCAAGCTTGCGGCGCGCTACGAGATCGTCTATCTTGTCTGTCACGTTTATGACGTGGTTCCCGAGCTTTTCGTGATTCTGAAGAATGTACAGAGCCGAAAGCGCCTGTACCGCGAAGCTCATGTCCATGATCTCGGCCGGATGGCCGTTTGAAGCGGCGATATTCACGAGTCTGCCCTCCGCCATGACGTTGATCTGTCTGCCGTCACCGAGCACGTATCCCGTAATGTTCTCGCGCGCCTCCTTTTTCTCAGCGCAGTGTTTGTTGAGCCAGTCCACATCGATTTCGACGTCAAAATGTCCGGCGTTCGCGAGCACGGCTCCGTCCTTCATCCTGGCGAAGTGCTCCTCGGTAATGACCTTGTCGCATCCCGTTACAGTTACAAAGAAGTCTCCGAGCTCCGCTGCCTTTTCCATAGGCATGACGTCGTATCCGTCCATTCTTGCTTCGATCGCTTTTACCGGATCGACCTCTGTGACTATTACGCGCGCTCCCATCGCGGCCGCTCTCATGGCTACGCCTTTGCCGCACCAGCCGTATCCGGCTACCACAACTGTCTTCGACGCGACGATCAGGTTCGTGTTGTGCATGATGCTCTCCCAGACAGACTGTCCTGTGCCGTACCTGTTGTCGAAGAGATGCTTGCATTTGGCATCGTTTACTGCCACCATCGGGAACCTGAGGACGCCGTCGGCATCCATCGCGCGCAGTCTTATGACGCCCGTGGTCGTCTCCTCGCAGCCTCCGTATACGCCGCCGGCGAGATCCTGCATCTCGGTGTGGAGCATGCTGACGAGATCTCCGCCGTCGTCTATTATGATCTGCGGACCGTTAGCCAGCGTCATCTTTATGTGCTTTTTATAGTCGTCTTCCGACTCGCCGTGAACCGCAAAAACTCTGAGTCCTTCTGCAGCAAGCGCCGCAGCCACATCGTCCTGTGTAGACAGGATATTGCTCCCCGTAACGGACATGACCGCCCCGCCGGCCGCGAGCGTCTCACAGAGATAGGCTGTCTTCGCCTCGAGATGTACTGAGAGCGAAATCTTTACTCCCTTGAAAGGCTGAGTCTTTTTGAATTCCTTTTCTATACCGGCCAGAACCGGCATATTTGCCCTCACCCAGTCGATCTTGACGCGCCCGGACGGTGCCAGATTAATATCTTTGATATCACACTGATCTTCTTTCATAAAAACATGCTCCCTTTAAATAAACGAATCACGTTACTGCTGATCGTCTACAACACCGCTGTCTGAACCTGAACTGCTGCTGCTGTCATCCACGACGCCGCTCTGTGAGCTCGTTCCAGTCGAATCGGAGCTTGAATCTGAACTGCTCTGTGACGAAGCCGTACCGCTGCTGGAATCTGAAGAACTGCTGTCCGAGCTGCTCGAATCGTTGAGGAACTCCGATACCGAATCCCTCGTGAACGGCTGGGATATATCTATAGTGACGAGTATATCTGTATTTGTGCCGTCTACTGTAAATCTCACGCCGTCGATATCGTCGAACGTGTTGAGCACGGAATCAGTAATCTGGTAAATGAAGTACTGCTCGTCCATCTCGCTCAGATTGTCAAGTCCGGATGATGACACATCTATCACGGCATTGTTGCCGCTGATCTTTACGAAATTGATGGTCACACGGCCGTCGACCACCGTCTCGGCTGCCGACCCGTCATCAGGAACCGTTGCAAGAGCATTTATGAGGGCCTCTATCTTTGCTTCCTCGGTGTCTTTGTCTGAAGTGACCGTAGTTTCTATCTTTCTGAGGAGTTTAGGCTGGGATTCATCGCCAGTTTCAATGTAATCGTAATTGACGTAGCTTAAAAGCGCCTGAAACTCGGCCTGATCAGATTCTGAGCTGCTGTCTGCCGAGCCTGTATCAGCTGATACGCTGGTGCTGTCTGAAGAGCCTGACCCGCCTGAGCCCGTATCTGATGTAGAAGAAGATGAGCATCCCGCGAATGCCAGCGTGAGGAGCAGCGCAAGCGTTACCGCGAAAATACTTCTGATTTTCGAACTTTTCTTAAACATGTCTAACCTCCTGTCGTTGAAATGAATATATCAACTGTCTGTCCAAGATGGCAGAAAATTTCTGCTTATCGATGACATATTATACAACGAATAGAAAAATCATGCTATCGTATTAATTAAGCTTAAGATTTCAATTCGGTAACACAGGAGAAACAATTATGAAATATTCAGAAGAAGGTACACAATATCACCTCGGTATAAAGAACGGCAGCGTCGGCCGATACGTGATACTGCCGGGCGACCCGAAACGCTGCAAACTTGTTGCATCGTATTTCGACGACGCTCAGTTCGTCGCCGACAACCGTGAATTCGTCACGTACACAGGCACGCTCGACGGCACGAGAGTCAGCGTGACATCCACAGGCATAGGCGGTCCGTCCGCCGCGATAGCCGTCGAGGAGCTGGTAAAAGCGGGCGCCGATACGTTTGTCAGAACGGGAACGTGCGGAGGCATGAGAACAGACGTTAAAAGCGGCGATCTCGTGATAGCGACCGCAGCGGTCCGCGCCGAAGGAACAAGCCTCGAGTACGCACCGGTAGAATATCCTGCCGCGGCCGATTTCGAACTGACATCTTCTCTCGCTGAAGCTGCCGCAAAGTCAGGAAAGACTTATCACACCGGAGTCGTGCAGTGCAAAGATTCTTTTTACGGACAGCACGAACCAGAGAAGATGCCTGCGTCCGGCATGCTTCAATACAAATGGAATGCGTGGCTCAGGATGGGCTGCCTGGCGTCAGAGATGGAATCGGCCGCGATCTTCATCGTCGCCCAGTACCTCGGCGCCAGGGCTGCAACCGTGCTTCACGTCATGGCCAACCAGGAACGCGCGAAACAGGGTCTTTCAAATCCCGTCGATCACGACGTCGACAGCTCGGTCAGGACCGCTGTCGAAGCGCTGCGGATACAGATAAAAAAGGACAAAGCCAGAGACGGGGCCGGCGAGGAATAACAGACAACATAGAAGCAGACAGCTTGGGACGAAACAGGCCGCGTGCGGAACGGAGATGTCTCCGTTTCGCACGCGGCCTTCTTTAATTGCTTCTGACTATATGCATACGCCTCTGGCCGTGCATGCTCTGCATGCCAGCGCAGTTTATTCCACTGTTACGCTCTTTGCGAGATTCTTTGGCTTGTCTATGTCGCAGCCTCTGTATTTCGCTACGTAGTATGCGAAAAGCTGAAGCGGAACTATAGAAAGGAGCGGCGTGATTTCGTCCATGCACTGAGGAATGTAGATTACCTCGTCGGACTCCTCTTCAATAGCCGTATTTCCTTCCTTGGCTATCGAAAGGACGTACGCGCCTCTCGCTTTAACCTCCTTGATGTTCGAAAGCATCTTTTCGAACAGCTTGTCCTGAGTCGCAAGAGCCACTACGAGAGTTCCCTGTTCGATCAGTGCTATCGTTCCGTGCTTGAGCTCTCCGGCTGCGATCGCGAACGAATTTATGTACGAAATCTCCTTGAGCTTGAGCGAGCCCTCGTAAGAAACAGCCGAATCTATGCTCCTGCCGATATAGAAAACGGCGTTTTTACTGTAAAGATCCTTGGCGATGGCGGCGATTTTCTTCTCCTGTCCCAGGATCGATTTTACCTTTTCAGGGACAGCTTCGAGTTCCTCTATGAACTTATTGTATGTTTCGTCGGAAACGACTCCCTTCTTGCGTCCCATGTAGAGAGCGATCATGTACATGCAGACGAGCTGCGTCGTATACGCTTTCGTGGATGCCACGGCGATTTCCGGACCTGCCCATGTGTAGAACACATCGTCTGATTCTCTTGCCACAGAGCTTCCCACGACATTTACGACTGAAAGGACGCGCGCTCCCTTTTTCTTCGCTTCGCGGAGAGCCTCGAGCGTATCGAGAGTTTCTCCCGACTGGCTGATGGCTATGAAGAGAGTGTGTTCGTCAACGAACGGATCTCTGTATCTGAATTCGGATGCCACATCGACTTCCACACTGATGCGCGCCAGCTTTTCGATGGCGTATTTCCCTATGAGGCCAGCGTGGTATGCGGTACCGCACGCGACTATATACACCTTGTCGAACGATTCGATGTCCTCTTTCGTCAGGTTGATTCCGTCGAGTGTTATCTCGCCCTCGTCGTTCATGCGGCGCATGAGAGTGTCCTTGATTCCGTCCGGCTGCTCGTGTATTTCCTTGAGCATGAAGTGCTCGTAGCCTTCCTTTTCGGCCGCATCGGCGTCCCACGTAACGTTGAAGACGTCTCTCTTGACTTCGTTCCGGTCCGCGTCGTAGATATTGACTTCATTTTCGCGGATAACCGCCATTTCATTGTTCTCAAGCAGATAGATCTGGCGGCAGTATTTGAGCACGGCCGGAATATCGCTCGCTATGAAGTTGCCGAGCTTTCCCAGGCCGATTATCAGCGGGCTGTTGCGTCTTGCGGCAACCAGCTTGTCCGGCTCGTCGGCGCAGATGACGCCTATGCCGTATGAGCCGCGGACACGCTTGAGTGCGTTGTAGACTGCGTCCTCGAGATTGCCCTTGTAATATACTCCGATGAGGTGAGCGAGCACCTCTGTGTCCGTCTCTGATTTAAACACAGAACCGTGTTTTTCGATCAGCTCTTTTTTCAGTTCGGCGAAATTTTCGATGATGCCGTTGTGTACGACAGCTATCTTTCCGCTCATGTCTACGTGAGGGTGAGCGTTCTCATCTGAGGGTGCTCCGTGTGTCGCCCATCTCGTATGGCCGATCCCGAGATGTGCCTCGAGATTTTCGCCGCTGATCATCTCTTCGAGATTTTTTATTCTGCCTTTCTTTTTGCGTACGATCAGTTCTTTATTTTTTGTGCAAAGGGCTATCCCGGAAGAATCGTAGCCTCTGTATTCGAGTTTTTTCAATCCTTCGATTACTATTCCGGTGGCGTTGTCTTCGCCGATATATCCGACTATTCCACACATAATTCCAATACTCCTGTTCTTCGTTCCGTTCCGCTTTCCTGAGCGTAATTGCACACGAAAACGCAGCAGAGGCCGCCGCGCGGCCTTGCTTTTATCATTACCATGCGGTAATTAAAATATGATTTCAGATTATATCAGAGGTCAATTATATTGACAATATCGAAGCGAGTTCTATATCCTTAACGTCCGGCTTATTTTTAGTATCTATCGCCTCTTCTATATCTTTGACTATTACTTCGTCGCCGTGAACGCCGACCGCCACGCCGCGCACGTCGTCGCGGAGCAGCTCCACTGCCTTGTATCCCAGTCTGCTCGCAAGGAGTCTGTCGGTAGCAGTAGGCGAACCGCCTCTCTGAATATATGCCGGAATCACGGTGCGTGTCTGTATCCCCGTGCGTTCCTCGAGCAGGTGTGCGAGTTCCGACGTAGGAATGTCGACGCCCTCCGCCTTCATGATGATGCTGTGATTCTTGCCGCGCTTTTTGCCTGAGATCATGCGCTTGCATATCGCATCGAGGTCGTAAGGCACCTCCGGAATCAGGATGGATTCGGCGCCTGCCGCCAGTCCTGCTCTGAGCGCTATGTCACCGCAGTTTCTGCCCATAACCTCGACTACAGTAGCGCATCCGTGCGCTATGGTCGTGTCTCTGATGTTTCCCAGAAGCGACACCACTGTGTTGACCGCTGTGTCGAAGCCTATCGTCGTGTCTGTGTATCCGAGGTCGTTGTCTATCGTTCCCGGCACGCCTATGGTAGCTATGCCGCCGCGCAGCAGATTTACCGAACCTCTGAACGAGCCGTCTCCGCCTATAATCACGATTCCCTCGAGTCCGTAGTTTCCTGCCTGCTTTATCGCTTTCTTCAATCCTTCAGGTGTCTTGAATTCGGGGCTTCTCGAACTCCTGAGGATCGTTCCGCCTCTGTGGATTATATCCGAAACAGATGCGCGGCCGAATTCCTCGATCTCTCCGTTCATCAGGCCTTCGTAGCCGTCGAATATTCCGTACACCTGCATATCATTGTAAATAGCACCTCTGACGACGGCTCTTATCGCCGCATTCATTCCCGGTGCATCGCCGCCGCTTGTCAGTACTCCTATCCTTTTCATCGCCTATTGCTCCTTTCCCATGATATTGCCGATTTCAGCAAAGAATCTGCTGCACGGAGCGACCGTTCTGTCCGCTGCAAGTCTCTTCCCGTTCCGCTTCAGCAGTATATATACCTTCCGCTTTCCGGGATATTTTGAAATCACGGCCGAGATGTCGCTCAGCATCCCGTTTTCATCTGCGCCGTCCGGTATCGTAAGGTACACATCCCTGTCATCGTCGACGGTATGATAGTCATCGATATCGGTTATGTCCTCCGCTATTATGCTCGCCGTCTCCTCGTCGCGCAGCTGGATTCTGCCGCTTATCACCACTATTCTGCCGTCAGACAGCAGATCCCTGACATTTTTATATGTACGCGGAAAGACGGTAACTTCCGTCTCGCCGTAAAGATCTTCGATCTGGACAAATGCCATGATCGTATTTTTCTTCGTTATCACGCTTCTCACGGAACGGATCATCGCGCCTATCGCGATTCTTTCTCCGTCGTGCAGGTCGTTATCAAGCGGATGCTGCAGCTTCTCCGTGTCAGTACTCGAGATCCTGCCGATCCTGTCGCGGTATTCGTCGAGCGGATGTCCTGAAACGTAGACGCCGAGCACTTCCTTCTCCATTTCGAGCATCGTCTTTTTGCTGAAATTCCTCACTTCAGGCATTTTATACGTCATGCTCTGGCTGAGACCGGCGCCGCCGAAGTCCTCGAAGTCGCTGAACAGTGATATCTGCCCGGCGACGTTGTTTTTCGATATATCGTGAGCTGTGTCCATCAGGTCCTCGTAGACCGTCATGAGCCTCGCCCTGTTCCGGTCGATGGAATCGAACGCTCCTGCCTTTATGAGGCTTTCCACTGCCTTTTTGTTTACTTTCGAAATATCGAGCGAATCTATGAAGCCAGGGAAATCCCTGAACTTTCCGCGCGTTTCACGTGCATGAATGATCTCCTCGATCACGCCGTCTCCGACATTCTTGACGCCGCTCATTCCGAATCTGATCTTGCCGTCGTGCGCCGTGAATTTCCTGCTGCTTTCGTTTATATCAGGCGGAAGCACTTCGACTCCGTGTTCGCGGCTGTTCCTTATGTACTTGGCGATCTTGACCGGATCGTCGCTGACGCTCGTCATGAGGGCTGCCATGAACTCCGCCCTGTAGTTGCACTTGAGCCACGCCGTCTCGTATGCCACGACAGCATATGCCGCCGCGTGCGACTTGTTGAAGGCATACGATGCGAAGCTCACCATATGCGCGAATATTTCCTTCGCACGGTCTTCCGGAATGCCGTTCGCCACGCAGCCTTTTACCGCTTCCTGGCCGTTCTCCGCTGGCCTGCCGTACACGAAGTACTGCTCTTCCTTCAGCATCTCATCCTCGTGTTTCTTCGCCATTGCGCGGCGCACGAGATCGCTCCTGCCGTATGAATACCCGGCCAGATCTCTTACAATCTGCATAACCTGCTCCTGATAGACCAGGCAGCCGTACGTGACGTTCAGGATCGGCTCGAGATGCGGATCGAGATATTGTATCTTCGACGGATTTTTCTTGTTTTCTATGTATTTCGGAATAGATTCCATAGGGCCCGGTCTGTAGAGCGAAATTCCGGCGATGATATCGTCGATGCAGTCAGGTTCCAGTCTCTTCATGAACTGCGTCATTCCGCCCGACTCGAGCTGAAACACGCCTAACGTATCTCCGGACGAGATCATTTTGTAGACCTTCGGATCGTCGAATTCCATTTTCGTAAAGTCGACCGTCACACCGTGGTTGCGTTCGATAGCGTCCTGCGCGTCCCTTATCACGGTCAGCGTCCTCAGTCCCAGGAAGTCCATTTTCAGCAGTCCGAGCTCCTCGATGGTCGTCATGTTGAACTGCGCCGAGATGCCCTTGTCCGACATATACAACGGGACGTAGTCGTCGAGAGGATTTCTCGAAATGACGACGCCTGCGGCATGGGTGGACGCGTTGCGCGGCATTCCCTCTATTGATCTCGAAACATCGATGAGTCTGTGTATCTCAGGATCAGTGTCGTATTTTTTCCTGAGATTCGGATTGACTTCCAGAGCCCTGTCTATAGTCATGTTCAGTTCGAACGGTATCATCTTCGCGATTTCATCCGTCGTCGCATAGCTGATTTCCATGACTCTTCCGACGTCTCTCACGGCCTGCTTCGCCTTCATCGTGCCGAACGTGATGATCTGCGATACGTGGTCGCGGCCGTACTTCTGCACCACATAGTCTATTACCTCTCCTCTGCGTTCGAAACAGAAGTCCACGTCTATATCAGGCATGCTGACACGTTCCGGATTGAGGAAACGTTCAAAGATAAGGTTGTATTTAATAGGGTCTATGTCCGTGATCTTAAGGCAGTACGCCACTACGCTTCCTGCCGCCGAACCGCGCCCCGGCCCGACCGGAATCCCCCTCGATTTCGCATAGTTTATGAAGTCCCACACGATGAGGAAATACTCCACATAACCCATAGTCGTTATAGTATCGAGCTCGTACTCGAGGCGCGTCCTTATTTCATCGGTCACGTTCTCATAACGTTCGCTGACGCCTTTTTCGCAGAGCATTCTCAGGTACGATTCCGAATCGTAAGGCTCGGGCGGTTTGAATTCAGGGAGATGCAGGTGGCCGAATTCGAATTCGACGTCGCAGCGCTCTGCGATTTTATGCGTATTCTCTATGGCTTCCGGCACCTCGCTGAACAGCTCGCGCATCTCTTCCTCAGACTTCAGGTAGAACTGGTCGTTCGGAAATCTCATCCTGTTTTCATCCGAAAGATGAGCTCCTGTCTGTATGCAGAGCAGGACATCGTGGTAAGACGCGTCTTCCCGGTTAATATAGTGGACATCGTTCGTAGCCACGAGTCCGATGCCGGTCTCGCGGCTGAGCCTGATGAGCAGCGGATTGATGCGTTTCTCCTCGTCGAGGCCCTGGTTCTGCATCTCGAGGAAGAAGTTTCCCTTCCCGAAAATGTCCTGAAATTCCAGAGCCTTGGCCCTTGCTCCCTCGTAATCTCCGGCGAGCAGCCTCTGCTGCACATCGCCCGCGAGGCACGCACTCGTGGCTATGATGCCGCCGCTGTACTGCCTCAGCAGATCCATATCGGTTCTCGGTTTATAGTAAAAGCCCTCTGTGTACGAACGAGAGACTATTTTGATCAGATTTCTGTAGCCGTCGTTGTTTTCTGCGAGCAGTATCAGATGACCTCTGTATTTGTCCTTTTCTGGATCTTTATCGAACCTCGTCCTGGCTGCCGTGTAGACTTCGCACCCTATTACCGGCCTGATGCCCTCTTTTTTCGCGGCTTTCCAGAAATCCACGACGCCGAACATGACTCCGTGGTCTGTTATCGCGAGCGAATCCATCCCGAGCTCCGCCGCTCTCTTCACGAGCGGTTCTATCCGCGAAGCGCCGTCCAGCAGGCTGTATTCCGTATGTACGTGCAGATGTGTAAAACTCATATCTCAATCTCACCCGATTCGTATTTTTCGTCAAACTCGCGCAGATTCTTGTATTCCGTATATGTTTCCGGAATTTCCTCGTCTTTGAGGTAGTGGTGTCTGACGTATGAAAGCGCTTCGTCGAGTCCCCTTACGCTGAGAAGTGTGAGCAGGTAGCCCAGTTCACGGCGCGTCACGTCATGCATTAAAAAGCGCCCCCTGCTCCTGTAAAAAAAACGCGCCGGACTAGCCGGCGTGTAAGCATCCTTTTCATAAACCCGGCACGCAGCGATACGGTCGCAGAACATCTCCGCGACATATTTTCTCGGCATGATCATGCCGGTCATGCGCCCGGGATTTTCCATATCATAGTCCAGCCAGTACTCGAAATGGTGTCTGTTTCTTCCCTTGTGATGCAGCCACGAGAGGGAAATTCCCGTAACTTCTCTCTCATAATTGTTAGGGCTTCTGTCACCCTGAAAGTATCTTATTCCTTTTGAGAATTCCGTGTACGAGTACTTCGACAGATCGTGAGCCAGTCCCTGTCTGTAAAGTCCTACCCTGAAGCAGAGTTTCATGACCATGTGCCTGTGTTTCGTTATTGTTCGGAAATGTCCCCAGACATTCATCAGCTCTCCTCCGTGCCAGACATGTTATCTGACTTCATAAGTTTCTATAGTCATATTCTTTTCGATTTCTTCGATTCTATCGTCGCAGTAATTGCTGTACAGTGTGTAGCAGATCTCCTGCGAAACCTCTTCGAACGATTTGTATCCGGAATCGTTGTCATCGGTTATCATGACGACCGCATACCCGTCGGATGTCTTTATCGGCTGCGAATACTGCCCTATACTCATTTCGAAGACTCCGCTGCCGAACTGGTCCTTGACTTCGTCCTTCGTGAAGTAGCCGAGATCGCCGCCGTTGGCAGCACTGTTTGTATCCTCGGACATTTCTCTTGCCACATCGGCGAAAGGCTCTCCGCTGTCGAGCATGCTGATCACTTTTTCGGCCGTCGTCTTCTTATGAGTCAGGATTTCGCTCAGGCGCTTCTCGTGGTCCACTTCGTAGTCGTCCTTGTGGCTTTCGTAGTATTCCTGAGCTTTCTGCGTGATCTCCTCGTCGGTGTATTCCGACTGTACTTGTTCGAGAAGCTTGTTGCTGAGGTACTGCGACCTGAAGTACGTCACGAGATCTTCGTCGGTAATGCTGTTCTGTTCGAGAAAATCCGAATCGTTCTTCTTGATCGAATCCATGAAGTTGCTCTTCTGAGAATTGTAAGTATCATCATAGACAGTGATACCGTTATCTTCACAATACTGACTGATAGCTTCGGCATCGATCATGTCCTGCAGGCAGCTCTTTTTGAGCGCTGTAGTCGTGCCCGAAAGATCGTAGCCCTGTCTGTACAGACTGAGCATCGTAAAATTGTCCAGCTGCCCCTGTGTGATCGAAACATCACCGACTTTAGCTACCTCTCTGGTCTGATCACCCTTGGTGGCGCACCCTGTCAGAGAAAATACCATTATTGCTGCTAACAGGAACACGGCTATTTTCAGAGAATATCTGTGTTTTTTCATGTCTTCACCCCCTGCAGATGATCGAATGTCACATTTGCTTGCAGATATTATAACACATAAACACGTACGAAAAATGTTTACATGACGCGTTACGAAACGGCCTTGCCGAGGAAATCGAGAGCGCTGTCTATCACGTCAGACACGCGCTTCACCTGTATCTTTACGAACGGCTTTTTCCCCATGTTTATTATCGCAGCATTTCCGTAGGCTTTGGAAATGTTCTCGAATATTACGGGATCCGGCGCATTGTCACTGTCAAACGTAAACGTAAGCCTGCCCCCGAAATAAGCCACGCGTACGATTCCGGCACTGAGGCATTTCGATTTGATCAGTGCCACCTTCATGAGCGACTCCGTCTCCTTAGGCACGTCGCCGAAGCGGTCTGCGAGCTCTTCTCTGACATCCTTCACGTCATCTTCGTCTCTGATGCCGGCGATATGTTTGTACATATCGAGCTTGACGTTTTCATCGCTGATGTAATCCGAGGAAATGAACGCATCCGTGCTGATGTCCACGGTGACCTCCTTTTCCTCCTCCTGAACAGTCTCGCCTTTGAGGCGTCTTACCGCATCGTCGATCATCTTGCAGTAAAGCTCGTAGCCTATCGTCATCATATGGCCCGACTGCTCGGTGCCCAGCAGATTGCCCGCGCCTCTTATCTCAAGGTCTTTCATGGCTATCCTGAAGCCCGATCCGAACTCCGTGAACTCGCGTATGGCTTTCAGCCTCCGCTCCGCGACTTCGCTCAGGACCTTGTTCTTCTGGTACATGAAATACGCATAGGCTGCGACATCGGACCGGCCCACCCTGCCTCTCAGCTGATAGAGCTGGGCAAGGCCGTATCTGTCTGAATCGAGCACGATCAGGGTATTCGCCGACGGAATGTCTATGCCTGACTCGACGATCGTCGTCGCCACGAGAACATCGTATTCGCGGTTAATAAACGAATTCATAACGTCTTCCAATTTTCTCTCGTCCATTCTTCCGTGAGCCGATGCCACGCGTGCCTCAGGAACGAGCGTGCGTATCTTGTCTGTCACCATATTGATGCCGCGCACCCTGTTGTAGATGACGAAGCACTGTCCGTCTCTGTCGAGTTCCCTCATGATGATGCTGCGGATCAGCGAATCATCCTCCTCGAGGACGTATGTCTGTACCGGGAATCTGTCTTCAGGCGCCTCCTCGATCGTACTCATGCTCCTGATGCCGGACAGAGACATGTGAAGCGTGCGCGGAATAGGCGTGGCCGAAAGCGAAAGGACATCGACGTTTTTCTTCATCTGCTTGATCGCTTCCTTGTGCTGCACGCCGAAACGCTGCTCTTCATCGATGACGAGAAGTCCGAGATCCTTGAACTTCACATCGGCCGAAAGCATTCTGTGCGTCCCCACGAGCACATCGATCCGTCCCTCTTCAAGGTCTTTCAGCGTCTTCTTCTGCTCGGCATCCGTTCTGAAGCGTGAAAGCATGTCGATGTTGCACGGAAACTTGCTGAAACGTTCCTTGAATGTCTCGTAGTGCTGGTTCGCGAGGATCGTTGTAGGAACGAGCACCGCAGCCTGCTTTCCGTCCATCACGCATTTGAATATTGCGCGCGCCGCGACCTCGGTCTTTCCGAATCCGACGTCGCCGCAGAGCAGCCTGTCCATAGGCCAAGGGCTCTCCATATCCAGTTTTATTTCTTCTATGCAGCGGAGCTGGTCTTCGGTCTCCTCGTACGGGAACTGATCCTCGAACTGCCTCTGCCATACCGTGTCAGGGCTGAACTGGAAGCCTGGCTCCATCTTCCGCTGTGCGGAGAGTTCGACGAGTTCCTCGGCCATATTCTCGACCGCGGCTCTCGCTCTTGCCTTTGTTTTCGTCCATTCGGAAGTTCCGAGCCTGCTGATCTTAGGCGCCGCCCCGCCGGAACCGATATACGGCTGCACTAGATCCATCTGTTCCACAGGAACGTAGAGCATGTCTCCGCCCGCGTATTTGATCATCATGTAATCGCGTCTGATGTCATCGACAACGAGCGGCTTGATTCCCTCAAACACACCGATTCCGCGGTTTTCATGAACGACGTAGTCGCCTTCGTTGAAATCGGCAAAGGCCGCCATGCGGCTGGAACTCTTCTTTTTCTTTCTTCTCTTCTTTCTGGCGTTCCTGAACACATCGCTGTCTGAAATATATGCGATCTTGTCGTCCGAGAATATGACGCCCTCAGGCAGATACCCTTCGTCGAAGACGATATTGCCCGTGATTTCGCTCCTCTCGGCAAATTCCCTCAGGTTCGCAGCGCGTTCGGCGGTGGAGCATGCCACATGCACCTCATAACCGTCTCCGGCCAGCCGCCTCAGATCGTCTCCGAAAAGCTTCATCTGTCCGTTGTAGGACGAGGCCTGAATGCATGAAATCCTGACTTCCTCAGTTACCACTCCTGTGTCTTTCAGCCCTGTGTCGAGAGGTTCAGTAATAATCAGTCTCCCGTTTTTCTTCAGGCGCCGCGGGAGATCGTCGAGATCGAGAAACACTTCTTTTTCGATTTCTTCGTCCGCTTCTCCGTCATCACTGCTTTCTTCCCCATCTGCCGAAGCGAGTCCTGCCGCGGCCGCGGCCCACTCTTTGTCGGCCAGGACGCGGGCCTCTGTTATTCTGTTCCAGTCGTCCGCGCAGACAAGGCTGCCCTTCTTCATGTAATCCCAGATATATGACGCTTTTTCCCCGTCTTCCGGGCTGCCTATCGCCGCAGGAGGAATGACCAGACTCTCCAGCTTTCTGACAGACCTCTGCGAAAACGGATCAAACTGTTTTATCTCATCGACTTCGACGTCGAACATATCTATTCTGTACGGACAGTCGCTGCCTGTCGGGAAGACATCTATGATCTCGCCTCTGACGCTGAATTGTCCGGGCGCCTCTGTCATGGAGCATCTTTCGTAACCTGCCTCCGCCAGGAGCTTTCTCAGATCGTCTTTCGTCTCTTCGCCGCGGGCAATCCTGATCTCATGTTCCAGGAATTTCTCCTTCGGCTCCATGCCTTTTGAAGCCGCCATGACCGGTGCCACGAAGAAGCCGTCCCTGCCGGAAAGCATTTCGTTGAGGCACTCGATCCTTCCGAAGCTGTTTGATTTGCTCATCGCATCGTAATGAAACGCATGTCTTTCCTCTTCAGGAAATACGTATACCGCGCTGTCAGGGCTGAAAAATGAAAGATAGTCCTTCATCTCCACAGCTCTTTCCGCAGAAGGCACGATGATCAGGATCTGGCCTTTCTTCGTTTTCATGATTTCCGCACACGCATACGCCGTCTGGCCTCTGCATATGCCCGAGGCGCAGACACTGGCGCTTTTCTTTACGGCTGCGTCTGCAAGAGCCTTTACACCGCTGTTCATCTTTCCTCCTGTTCAGCCGGCTGACCGATGCCGGTGTCCGGTCCCGAGGAAGGCCTGCGGTCCTGCGTCGTCTTATCGTTCTCCTGCGCTTCCGCCTGCGCATCTTTCTGCGCTTCCGCTGCCTTCTTCTTTTTCTTTGGCTTTTTTGTGTTGTACTTGTTCATTGCCGAGGAGACACCTTCCTTAACGATGCATTCGACCGCGTCGGCCGCCTTCTCGATCGTGCTCCTCACACTTTCCTTGTCTTTGCTGCTGAATCCGCTGATGACGTAATCTACGAGATCGCCTCTGTTCTCCGATCCGATGCCTACGCGGACCCTCGGAAAATTCTCGCTCTTTATCTGACTCACCACAGACCTCATTCCGTTGTGAGTGCCTGCGCTGCCCTTCGCCCTTATCCGCAGCGAACCTACAGGGATATCGATGTCGTCGTAGATGACGATGAGATCCTCCGGATCGAGCTTGTAGAAATTCATGATCTCTCTGACGCTCTCTCCGCTCAGGTTCATGTACGTCTGCGGCTTCATGATGATCACCTTTTCGTTTCCGATCCTGCCTTCTCCTGTGAGTGCGCGGAATTTCAGCTTCGTCACGCTGATGCCGAGGCGCTCCGCGAGAAGGTCGGCAGTCATGAATCCTATATTATGCTTTGTCTTTTCGTATTCACGGCCCGGGTTTCCGAGCCCTGCTATAATTTTCATATGGTTCTCAAATCTTCCTTTTCCACGTACAATCTCACATAAAGCGTGGTCTTTCTTGTGAATCCGCTTCACGACAGACAAGCCACGGATGAAACATCCCCGGCTTATCTGAATCGAACTGTTTTATTGTGTAATTCGGCGCGCAGCATGACTGCAGCAGTCTGACTGCGCCCGGAAAATAAGTCTGTTTCCTGGATTACTCATTGAAGAGCATGCTCAGAGATTCGTTTGTAAATACCCTGTTCATAGCCTCTGCAAACATAGGTGCTACGGAGAGCATCTTGATCTTGGTCGTAGGAACGTCCTTAGGAAGCGGAATCGTGTTCAGGAGAACCATTTCCTTGATGGTCGATTCTTCGATCCTCTTGAATGCCGGACCCGAAAGCACAGGATGTGTAGCGCACGCATATACCTCTTTTGCTCCGAGGTCTGTAAGAGCGTTTGCGGCATTCGTTATAGTGCCTGCGGTATCGACCATGTCGTCTACCAGGATCGCCGTCTTGCCCTTGATGTCGCCGATGATATTCATGATTTCGGATACGTTCGGCTTCGGTCTTCTCTTGTCGACGATCGCGATAGGGCAGTCGAGGATATTAGAGAATGTGCGCGCTCTCGTCACGCTTCCGAGGTCAGGAGATACGATTACGATATCCTTGTCGATTTTTCCTTCCTGGATCTGATCCTTGAAATATTTTGACAGAATCGGTGCTCCCACGAGATGATCCACAGGAACGTCGAAATATCCCTGGATCTGGGCAGCGTGGAGATCCATCGTGATGACTCTGTCGACGCCTGCCACGCTGAGAAGATCGGCCGTGAGCTTGGCTGTGATAGGATCTCTGGACTTTGCTTTTCTGTCCTGTCTGGCATATCCGTAATACGGAATAACCGCATTGATTCTGGAGGCCGAAGCTCTCTTCATCGCGTCGATCATGATGAGAAGCTCCATCAGGTTGTCGTTTGTAGGAGCGCATGTCGACTGAATGATATATACGTCTTCGCCGCGGACGCTTTCCCAGATGCTGACCGAAATTTCACCGTCGCTGAACTTGCTGATAGTCGACTTGCCGAGAGGATGGCCCATTATCGAGGCGATCTCCTGAGCAAGAGCCGGATTTGAATTTCCCGCAAAAATTTTATATTCGCTGAATACACCGTTTTTCATATTTCTTCCTCCGATCATTAGCTAGTGACGGTTTATTTATTATCTTTCTTTCTGTGGAATTTATGAATTTTTTCTCTCTTGAGATCTTTCTTGTCTACCCAGCCTTCTTCCTGTCTGTCGACCACGCGCCCGATGCTGAGCGCTCCTTCCTCGACTTCCTTCGTAACGGTAGTTCCTGCTGCGATGAACGCGTCGTCGTTAACCGTAACCGGAGCGACCAGATTGGAGTTGCTGCCGATGAAGACTCTGTCGCCGACAGAAGTGCGGTGTTTTTTCTTTCCGTCGTAGTTGGCGAAAATAACTCCGCATCCGACGTTGCAGTCATTTCCGACGTCCGCGTCACCGATATATGCGAGATGAGAAGCCTTGGACCCGTCTCCGAAGACAGAATTCTTGAATTCGACAAAGTCTCCGACTTTGCAGTCCTCGCCGATATCGTTGCCCGGCCTGAGGTATGCGAACGGACCGACGTTGGTTCTCGATCCTACGCTGCTATTCTTAATTACGGACTTGAGAATATCGACGTCGTCCCCGATCACGCTGTCCTCTATCAGGCATCCGCCCCCGATCGTTACGTTTATTCCTATGCGGGTGTTTCCTTTTATGATCGTATCAGGGCCTATCTCCGTGTCGTTTCCGATGACGACAGTATCGTCTATATATGTCGTATCAGGATCAACTATCGTGACGCCGTCCATCATGAGGCGCTCGTTGATGCGTCTTCTCATGACTTTCGCCGCTGCTGCCAGCTGGACTCTGTTGTTTACGCCCATAATCTCCTCTGCGTCTTCTGCGCAGAAGGCCGCGGCAGCGCCTTTTTCCGCCGCCATTGCGATAAGATCCGTGATGTAATATTCGTTCTGAGCATTATCGTTTGAAAGCTTCGGGAGAGATTCCCTGAGGAAGGAAGCTTTTACGCAGTACATGCCCGCGTTGACTTCCTTTACCAATTTTTCTTCTTCAGTGGCATCCTTCTGCTCGACTATTCTGAGCAGGCTGCCGTCTTTGCCGCGGATGATCCTCCCGTAACCAGACGGGTCGTCGTATTCAGCGGTCAGAACCGTAAGCTCTGCTCCGCTTTTTTCGTGATACTCCGCGAACCTGCCGAGAGTCTCCGCTGTAATGAGTGGCGTATCTCCGCAGACAATAAAAACGTCACCTTCTTCAGGTATCTGATCAAGTGCCTGGATAACCGCATGGCCTGTTCCTAACTGCTCCTTTTGAACAGCGAAGCTTACACCCTCGTCTGAAAGTGCCTCCTTGACCTGATGCGCGCCGTGGCCAACCACGACAATTATGTTTTCCGAGCCGGATTTTCTAACCTGAGAGATGACGTGAGAAACCATCGGCTTTCCCATGACTTCATGAAGAACCTTTGGTTTTGCTGATTTCATGCGTGTCCCGGCTCCTGCCGCCAGGATCACAGCTGTCCTGCAATTCATATACCTTTAATCGCTCCAATCATCTGGACACAATAAGTCATAAAAAATCATTTCGACACGATAATTATAAATGATTACGATATATATTTCTATTAAAAAAAGCCCTTATTCCAAACTCATCTTGTTTATTTCCCAGTACAATATGAATAAATGCATATTAATGTATTTTACTTACACTTATTTACATTTATTGCAACGTGCTGCCATCATAATGCCACCTTCATTGTGCCGCCTTCATCATTCCGCAATTATTGTGCCGCCCTTATTGTTGCCTTCCTTCAGATGATCTGCTGATAAGAATGAAAATAAAAAGCAGGCTTTCCGCGGAATTCACCGTGAAAAGCCTGCCGTTTTATTGAAATGCGGAGACCGTTAATTACCGCACTCAATGCTTATTTCATTGAAGATGGAAAGTATATCGTCTATCGACATTTTTTCCTTCTCCTCCGCGCTCTTGTCGAGAATCGCATTCCCCTCATGCATCATGATAAGGCGCGAACCGTAATCGACAGCGTAGCGGATATTGTGAGTTACCATAATCGTGGTAACCTTCTTTTCCCTTACGAGCTGGTCCGTAAGTTTCATGATTATTTCGGCCGTGTTCGGATCGAGAGCAGCCGTGTGCTCGTCAAGAATCAGGAATTCGATCGGCTGAAGCGTCGCCATGAGCAGCGCAACTGCCTGGCGCTGGCCGCCCGAAAGCGAGCCCACAGGCGAATCCATCTGATTTTCGAGCCCGAGCCCGAGATTCGCCAGAATATCTCTGTAATAGCTGATTCTTGCCTTGTTCAGGCCTCTCGAAAGGCCGTAGCTCTTTCCCTTGTTGTCAGCGATGGAAAGATTTTCGATTATGTTCATGCTCGGGCATGTGCCCTTCGACGGATCCTGGAATACTCTTCCTATCCTTCTGTGGCGCACAAAATCCTTTTCGTCGGAAATGTCCTTGCCGTTTATGATCACCTGGCCTGCGTCTATGGGAATGCTTCCGCAGATGACGTTGAGCAGAGACGTCTTTCCTGATCCGTTTGAACCTACCAGCGTCACGAACTCGCCGTCTTCGATCTGCAGATTGAAATTCCTGAAGATTACGTGCTCGTTTACCGTACCTGGATTATATGTCTTGTAAATGTGTTTCAGCTCAAGCATCTGCACTGCCTCCTTGTCCGAGCGCGGTGTCCTTCATTCCCGCGGGATCGTCTCCGCTGCCGTCGTCATAATAGAGGTCGCTGCCGTCTTTGCGCTTCTTCCTGCGGTCCATGCTCACTATGAGGATGATCAGGAAGAGAACTGCCGTGATCATCTTGAGATCCGTCGACGGAAGTCCGAGTTTGAGAGCGATCGCGACGCATGCCTTGTAGATGATCGATCCTATTACTACGCTTGTAGTAACGCGCAGGAACGAAGCCTTCTTGAACAGAGTGGCGCCGATTATTACGCTCGCCAGGCCGATTACAACCGTTCCTGGTCCCATCGCCGCGTCGTAGTATCTCTGCTGCTGTGCGAAGATGCATCCGCTCATGGTGACGAGAGCGTTTGAAATAGCAAGTCCCAGGATCTTGACGTTGCCTTTGTCTACTCCCATCGAAGTGACGATCGTCTCGTTGTCTCCGACGGCTCTGAGCATAAACCCTGATTTAGTGCTCATGTACCAGTCCAGAATGAGCTTTACGATCAGCGTCACGACGAAAATTATGATGACTGTCTTGTATCTCGACAGCGCACCCTGGAAAATGCTGTTCACGATGCTGTTCGAAAATATCGTGTCTTTCCCGTATATCGGGAGATTGGCCCTTCCTGCGATCCTTATGTGAACCGTATAAAGAGCTGTCATCATGATGATTCCGGACAGCAGATCACGCACTTTGAACTTCACGTTGATGATTCCCGTACACGTGCCCACCACTGCTCCCGCAGCCAGTGCGGCAAATATCGCGAGCAGCGGGTTCATGCCGCGCGATATCATAGCCGCGCCTATCGAGGCTCCGAGCGGAAAACTTCCGTCTACTGTCAGGTCAGGGAAGTCGAGTATCGTATATGTTATATACACGCCGAGTCCCATGATGGCATATATCATGCCCTGTTCGAGCACACTGAGTAACAGATTCAATTTAACGGCCTCCTAAAAAAATCAATTAATCCGATTCGATCGTGTCGAATGTTTCTGCTGCATCCTTAATGTAGTCCTGATCGAGCGTGAGATTTACCTTCTCGGCTGCTGCAGTATTTACATAAAGAAGTGCTTTTGAAGCTGAGATATATTCTGTATCCTGAGCGGTAGCTTCACCCTTCAGGATCTTTGCTGCCATCTTTCCGGTCTCTTCGCCGAGAGCGGTGTAGTCGATGCCCATAGATGCCACGCATCCGTTCTTAACCTGCTCGATTTCAGATCCGAATACAGGAATTCCGGCGCTGTTCGCCTTGTCCAGAACGGTCTGGAGAGCTTCTACTACGGTATTGTCGGTAAGATTGCTGATGCAGTCAACCTGCGTAACCAGATCGGATGCCGCGAGATCAACGTCTGCGATCGTGTTTATTCCTTTTTCCACAATTTCAAATCCGTAGTCCGGAGCGAGGTCTTTGTATTCTTCGATAGTCGAAACCGAGTTGGTCTCGCTTGTCGTATAGAGGATACCGATCTTCGTTGCGTCAGGCATCAGCTTTCTTATCATCTCCAGCTGCTCCTTTACAGGGAGTTTGTCTGACGAACCCGTGATGTTTCCGGTATTTGTGCCGTCTTCATTTGCGAATCCCGCAGCTACCGGATCTGAAACTGCCGTATAGATGACAGGAATGTCGGTGCCCTGTGCAGCGTTGAAAGCACTCTGTGCGGTAGGCGTTGCGATCGCACAGATCATGTCTACGTTCTGAGATACGAGGCTGTCTGAAATCTGGCTCGCAGTGCCCGTGTCGGCCTGAGCGTTCTGATAATCGACCTCGAGGTTCTCGCCTTCGACGATGCCTTCGTCTTCGAGACCCTTTAAGAAGCCTTCTCTGCAGTTGTCGAGCGATCCGTGCTCCGCAAACTGCGTGATGCCTATCTTGTAGGTCTCGCCGGATGATGCCGAAGAATCGGACGAACCGGACGCAGAGCCTGAACTTGAGCTGCCGCAGCCTGCCATGGTAAACATTGCCATAACAGCGACAAGTGATGCCGCTATGACTTTCTTCATTTTCATAATAAACTCCTCCTGAAAACCACTAACCAATGATTTGATAACAACAAAACAAAAAGGTCTATCGCCGCTAGGGACGATAGACCGTGGTGCCACCCTTATTCGGGAGAATTCTCTCCCCTCAGCAAGATACAGCAGCCGATGAACGATACTGCGATATCTTTTCTCTGTAACGCGAGAACGCGTCTCCGTATACCGGCGCGATGCCATTCCCCGGAGCTCCTCACAGATCCATTCACACCGCTCACGCACACCGGCTCGCACCATCCGCCGGCTCTCTGTCATGCCGTGAAAAACGGGCTACTAATTCTGATCAAAGGATTTGTTGTTATTCGATTAATTTATCACATTATAGTTTGACAGGGGCAGCCGTGTCAAGTGAAAATCTTTATTACTTTTCAGCGTCAGAGCCTGTTCTGCGGTAATACTTCGTATGAAGCAGCATCTCGGCGAATTCGCTTCCCGGCTCGCCCAGGAACTCCTTATAGAGCTGCTGGATCTCAGGATTGTCGATCGAATTCCTGAGCGGCAGTCTCCTGTCTTCGTCGTACATGTTCTTTATACGGTTCTTTCTCAGCGAATCAGGCGGCGGGATTATCTGTCCCTGAGGCTGGCCGGAGCCGCTGATGCATCCGCCCGGACACGTCATGACTTCGATGAAGTGGAACGTGTTGAAATCATCTCGTTTCATGAACTCCTCAGCGTTCTTCGTTCCGTATATTACGGCCGTCTTGATCGTGTGCCCGCCGAGCTGTACGGATGCCGTCTTCACGCCTCTGAGTCCTCTGATCGGTTCGAAATCGAGCAGCGCGTCAGGCGCAGGCTTCTTTTCTACTACGGTGTAAGCCATGCGCAGCGCAGCTTCCATTACGCCTCCGGTATTTCCGAAGATGAGGCCTGCGCCCGTGCCTTTGCCCATTATGCTGTCGAAGTCGGAATCAGGCAGGTTCTCGTAGTCTATGCCCTCGGCCTTGATCCACTCAGCCAGCTCTTTTGCGGTGATGACGAAGTCGTTGTCGCGCATCTGCGGCTTGCCGATCGATCTGCCTGCCACATTGAATTCAGGGCGTTTGATCTCGGCTTTCTTGGCCGGGCAAGGTGTGACAGCGACGCTGACGATCTTTTCGGGATCGATCCCGTGTTTTGCAGCGAAGTACGATTTGATTACAGGTCCCTGCATTCCGATCGGGCTTCTCGCACTCGAAATGTGCGGAATGAGATCAGGATGATAGATCTCCACGAACTTGACCCACGCAGGGCAGCAGCTCGTGAACTGCGGAAGAGGACCGGCGCCCTTGAGAACTCTGTTCAGGAGCTCTGTGCCTTCTTCCATGATCGTAAGGTCCGCACTGAACGTAACGTCGAGGACATAGTCGCCGCCGAGTGCTCTCAGTGCCGATACCATCTTTCCTTCTTCGTACGCGCCTCTCGTATATCCGAACGCGTCGTCGAGACCGACTCTGGTCGACGGTGAAGTCGAGAAGATGACTACCTTCGACGGATCCTTTATCGCCGCCGCGACAGCGGACACGTCATTCTTAATACTCAGTGCTCCTTCAGGGCAGGCCGCAGTACACTGTCCGCAGTTGATGCATGCCTTGGTATCACGTCCAGCGACGCCGATATCCTCCTGGCATACTGCAAAACAGTGGCCGCATTCGCTGCAGAGATCCTCGTTCCTGGCAATCGCCGGATTGTCGGGATGAACCTCTACGTAGCGCTGACCATAAGTAGTTATCATAATCCAAGCCCCTTTCTTCTTTCGTCAATCAGCTGAGTGATCTTTTCAGCAGCAGCGGAAGGATCTTCTTCGATTATAAGCTGTCCGCCTGTCATGCTCTTCATGTCTTCTGTAAGTACACGAACAGCATTTTCACTGCCGACTACGAACGGAGCGAGTCCGAGGTGGAGCGGGAATCCGAGTGAAAGTGCGAATACACCGTCTGCGAGAGCCTGTTCCTCGAGCCACTGTGGAGCTGAAAGAACCAGCGGCAGCTGAGGCAGGTCGACTCCGAGCTCTCTTGCGATGTCGCCAGCTACGAGTTCCATGCGGCCGATTGCAAGACATGGTCCGAAGTTGAGTACAGGTGAAATTCCGAGCTGCTTGCAGACTGCTTTTAATCCAGGGCCTGCGAGGTCAGCAGCTTCACGGCTCATGAGGCCGCCGTTTTCGAGTCCGCCGCTCGTGCATCCTGCCGAAAGAACGAGGATGTCGTTCGCGATGAGTTTTTTCGTCATTTCAACAGTCAGGACATCGTGTCCGCCGGCTCTGAGGTTCGAACATCCTACGACGCCGGCGATGCCTCTGATCTTGCCTTCTGCTATGAGCTTGATGAGCGGCTGGTAGTTTCCTCCGAAGAAATCCTTGAGAGTGATCTCCGTGACACCTGTGATAGACTCTGCTCCGTGGTGTTTCATAGGATTTGTGCGGCCTCTGCCTCTCTTGCCGTATGAAGCGATGGCCGTGGAAATGATCTGTGTTACGATCTCGTCTCTCTTTTCGTAGCTGTACTCGTTGAGCTGAGCGTTAGGCTTCTTTGCGACAGGGTCTATGCACAGCTGAGGAATTCCGAGCTTGTCGCAGATAGGAACGATGCCCGGAAGGGTGCAGTTGAATTCCGAAACGACCATGTCGATGCAGCCTGTGAGGAGCACGGCTTCACTCGTGTAGTTATTGCCTGCATGTCCGCAGAAAGCGTTTGTGCACGATGCCGATCTTACCTGGAAGTCCTGGCCTACGCATGTGCATCCTACGATCTTGATGCCCTTTGCACCTGCAGCCCTTGCCAGCGACTGAATCCTGTCGCTCGAAAGCACTTCGTCGAGAGCCGCGAAGTACGCGTGCTGATGTCCCGTAACCATGATGTTGACGCAGTCAGGATCGATTACCTGCATGCCGACAGGTTCGAACTGAATCTTGCTGTCGCCCATGATGACGTCGTTGAGCAGATTTGTAAGTACGAGTCCGTATACGCCTGTGCTGATCGAAAGTCTCAGGCAGTGTACGAGCATGTCGTTCAGATCCGAATTCAGGTTTGTAGATGACTTGACGAGAGCCTGGATGATTTCAGCATTGCTGCCTCCAGGCATGATGCCGAGCTTCTTCCAGTTCTCGACCCTCATAGGGTACGCAACCTTTTCGACCAGCTTCATCTTCTCCTGAACAGGTCTGTTGAGGTCTTCGAGAACGAGATCTGCTATCTTTCCTGCCTTGTCCCAGTCGTCGGTACCCGTGACGCCGAGCTTTTCGCAGAGAATGTTGAGAACCTTTGTGCTCTTGATCTTGCCGTGATTTTCGCTGATCTTCTTCAGTTCTTTCGCTGCATCCTCCACAACGTGGATATAGCATGCCGAACCAGCTGCCACCGAACGCAGCAGATTTCTTCCTGCGATCGTATCCGCGTCGGCTCCGCATACGCCTCTCGGTTTAGCCGCCGATAAACGGCAAGGTCCGTTGGAGCATAAGCGGCAGCATACGCCTGCGAGTCCGTATCCGCATTTGTTCTGCTGGTTTACCATGCGGTTGTGAGAAATCTCAGTATCCAGTGTCTTTATATATTGTTCGAGCACCGGATCTGCTTCTCTGCAAATCTTCTTTTCTTCCAAAATTAACTCCTTTCAGCGTCAAGCATCGCTCACTCTCTCCTGTGCTTTAATGCCTAAATACAGAAAAAAAATTGATGCTCATTGAAAATCTATCGAAGGTGGTGGGTTATCTATAATTGAATAAAAATAAATGGGAAAACACGTTAATATGATATTCTTCAGACTGATTATATCACGGGAAAGACCAGTATGTTATTATTATCACATAATAATAACAGAAAATTATAACTTCCGTTCCCGACATTGCCATATCGTTATGAATTGTTGGCATCAGCCGCCTGCGGCGATATCCTCCTGCGCTTGGAATCTGTTGGCGTCAGCCTCCTGCGGAGGTATCCTCCGGTGCTTGGAATCAAATGTGATACGCACAAATATCTCCCAGGCAGGCATGTGGATCTCCTGTATCAGTATTTGCTGACAGAAAAACTGATCATTGCAGATATAAGACGCTTAAAAAAATGAAAATTTAACGATCAGGCGATCATCAATGCAGGTCATTTATACAAATTTGATATGCCCTTTTATGCAGATCATTTATGCAGATTTGATGCACTCTCTTGTACAGATCATTTATGCAGATTTAATACACTCTCTTATGCAGATCATTTATGCAAATTTGATATACTTTCTTATATAGATCATTTATACAAATTTGATACGTTCTTTCATTGAGATTTATTTATATTGAGATAAAAAAGGGGAAACATGATATACAACGACGACATTTCAATACTCGGGCTCGGCTGTATGAGGCTTCCGAAGGATACGGAAGAAAGCGGCAGACTGGTCGCGCACGCGCTCGATCTGGGCATAAACTACTTCGACACAGCCTACATTTACTCAGGCAATGAGGCGATGCTCGGCAGGATAATGAAGAAATACAACTGCCGCGGCCGCATGAAGATAGCCACGAAAATCCCTCATTATCTGCTGAACTCACCAGGCGACATCGAACGATACTTTCAGATTCAGCTCGAACGTCTGGGAACCGATCACATCGACTACTATCTGATGCACATGCTTCCGGACGTCATGACGTGGCACCGGCTGTGTGGCCTCGGCGTATCGGAATGGCTGGACGAAAAGAAACGCAGCGGGCAGATACTGCACGCGGGATTTTCATACCACGGCGGAACGAAGGAGTTCATAAAGCTCATAGACGAATATGACTGGGATTTCACACAGGTGCAGTACAATTACGTCGATGCGGTGAGCCAGGCAGGACGCGCGGGCGTAGAGCACGCTCACGAAAAAGGCGTGCCTGTATTTATCATGGAGCCTCTGCGCGGCGGACTTCTGACGGACAAACTTCCCGCGCCCGTACGGAAACTGATAGACGAGGGTACGCCGCGCCACACTCCGGCCGGATGGGGGCTGCGCTGGCTCTACGACCAGCCTGCTGTCACCATGGTTCTCTCCGGCATGAACACCATGGCCATGCTCGACGAAAACGCAGCCATAGCGTCGGCTTCGCCGGCCGGATGCCTGAGCAGCGAGGAACGTGCTTTCTACGATAAAATAACCGATGCCATGAACAAGTCCATGAAAGTCGGCTGTACAGGCTGCTCGTACTGCATGCCGTGTCCTTACGGCGTAAATATTCCTTCATGTTTCCGCGCTTACAATTCGAGCTATTCCGACGGCTATTTCCGCGCAGTGAGAGAGTATTTCATGGTTCTGGCTTTTTCCGGCA
Source organism: Anaerovoracaceae bacterium (assembly GCA_050946535.1). Lineage (GTDB taxonomy): Bacteria > Bacillota > Clostridia > Peptostreptococcales > Anaerovoracaceae > RUG708. Next base: position 260,675 of record JBMNUZ010000001.1, on the reverse strand, counting down.
GTCCTTCTTTCGCAGGTCTCTGCAGAAAATGCGGCAGATGCGCGAAACACTGTCCTCAGCAGATACCGATTCCGGAAATGCTTGCAAAAGTGAAGCGCAGGCTGGAATTCCCGGGCTTCGGAGCAGTCCGCTGGTTCTACAGACATTTCATGCTGAAATCCGGCGGCGGGAAATAGCCGCGCTGCGGTCTTCCGTGTTCGTTCCGCTCATTCATCCCCGGTCTGCAGTAAAACTTGAACGCCGCGGCCCGGACATCGTGATGCGCTCCGTTCCTTTACAAAGGAACGGAGCGGTAGTATATTATATCTTTAGGTTTAATTCATTTTATTTTTGAAAAGGAGCAGTTTAATGCTGGATATAACGAAATACAAACACGTCCACTGCATCGGAATCGGCGGCATCGGCCTCAGCGCCGTAGCCGAGATCCTGAAATCACAGGGATACGAAGTTTCAGGATCAGACATGAAGGAAAGCGACGTCACAAAGCGCCTCCAGGATCAGGGCATCACGGTTTACATCGGCCACGACGCAAGCCATATCAAAGGCGCGGATATCGTAGTCTACTCCGCGGCCGTTTCTCCGGAGAATCCTGAAATCCTCGCTGCAAAGCAGAACGATATCCCTGTCGTTACAAGAGCAGAAGCGCTCGGAGCTCTCATGAGCGAATACGGCACGAGCATCGCTGTTTCGGGAACACACGGGAAGACGACGACCACGTCGATGGTTTCTCTTATCCTCGAAAAGGCCGGAACCGACCCGACGATACTCATCGGCGGAAATCTGCCTCAGTTCCACGGCAATGCCAAGATCGGCCACAGCGAGTACTTCGTAGCCGAAGCGTGCGAATACATGGACAGTTTCCTGAGCCTTCGTCCTAAAATCGAAATCATTCTCAACATAGATTCGGACCACCTCGATTATTTCAAAGATATCGACCATATCGTCCAGTCGTTCGACCACTTCGCCAAGCTGGTTCCTGCCGGCGGATTCATCGTCGCCTACGACGCGAATCCGTTCGTCGCAAACATAATCCAGAATCTCGATGACGAAAGGATAATAACCTTCGGATTCTCGGCAGGCAGCACGTATTCGGCGCGGAATATAAAATTCGACTCAAACGGTTATCCTGAATTCGACGTCGTAAAGGGCGGAGAGACGATCGCACATCTGCACCTGCGCATTCCGGGCGAACACAACATAGCAAACGCTCTGGCGGCTTTCGCAACATGTCACACTCTCGGCGTCGAACCTTCGGTAATCAAGGAAGTTCTCGACTCCTTCGGCGGTACCGAAAGGCGTTTCGACGTGATCGGCACTACTTCAAACGGAGTGAAGATCATCGACGACTACGCGCACCATCCTACCGAGATCAAAGCTACACTCAAAGCTGCGAAGAACATGCCTCACAACCGTCTCTGGTGCCTGTTCCAGCCTCACACATACACGAGAACGCTCGCTCTCTTCGACGAATTCACTAAAGCATTCGGCGACGCCGACGTCCTCTGCATGGCTGAAATCTACGCCGCCCGCGAAAACAACATCTACAAGATAAGCTCCAGGGAGCTCATCCGCGAGATCAGAAAGGAGCAGCCTGAAAAAGAAGCGTACTATTTCAGGACTCTCGAAGAGATCGCTGAATTCGTCGGAAACAACGCGATGCCTGGCGACACTGTAATCACTATGGGCGCCGGCGATATCTCAAAGGTAGCTGGCATGCTCATGAAGCGCAAAGACGACTGACCGGCAGATATCGGCAGCATTGAACACCAATAAGTTATTAATAATAAATAAAAAAACCTTCTGTGTCCAGGAGAATGCGGCTCGAGCCGTTTCCCTGCACACAAGAGGTTTTCTGTTATGATCTGAAATTTTTATACCGCTCTGGCAGTTTGCCCTCATCTTTTCGTCTGCGCGGCATCCCTGACAGCAAGACCGGGCAGGCCGGAGTCAGACGAGCCTGAACGGCAGCTCTTCGCCGTTCAGGAATTTAACGCAGTCTTCCAGCGTATACCTTATCATGTCGTCTACGACCTGATCCGTGTAGAAAGCCATATGAGGCATCATTATCACATTCGGGAACGAATCGAGGATAGCCTTGTCTCTGAAACTGATGACCTCATCCTTGAAATCCCTGTAATAGACCATTCTGTCGCCGTCGACCAGATCGAGGCCTGCGCCGCCGACCTTTCCGCTCTCTATCGCGTCGATCAGAGCGCCCGTATCCACGAGTCCTCCTCTCGCTGTGTTTATGATGATAACGCCGTCCTTCATCCGGCTTATGCTCTCGGCGTTTATCATCTTTGCGTTTTCCTCTGTGAATGGAACGTGAAGCGAAATTATGTCGCTTTCCTCTATGATCCTGTCCTGACCGCAGTATTCGACTATCCCCTCAAGCTCGCTGCTCGGGTGATGGTCGCTCATAAGAATCTTGCAGCCGAAGCCTGACAAGTGCTTTGCGACAGCTCTGCCTATCCTTCCTCCGCCGATCAGGCCGACCGTCTTGCCCGGAAGTTCCTGGCCCATGCTGCCCAGAATCGTGTAGTCCTGTCCGTAGTATCTCGAAACTATAGTCTTGACGTGTCTCAGGACCATCAGGATCAGCATGATCGTATAATCCGCCACGCTGTAAGGCGAATATGTGATGCGGGAAACGGCGACGCCGTATTTTCCGGCCGCCTCCAGATCTATATGATCCGCTCCTATGGTTCTCGTGGTTATGAGCTTTACGCCGCATTCTGCGTAAGTCCTGATCATAGGTTCAGTGACATTCGCATCGGTCAGGACCGTTACCTGATCGCAGCCTTCGGCGAGATGAGCGTTCTTTTCGTCCGGTCTTTCGAGTACTTTTACGAGCTCTATGCCTAATTTCTTCGAATAATATTTGAAATATTTGTCTTCGTCTGCTCTGTAATTGTAAACTATAGTCTTCATTTTCCACTCCAGCCGTTTATCTGAAATCAGCCGCTGATAATCAGCGGCTGATCGTTGTTCTCTCTGTTTACTGTCCGGTTTGCAGCCATTATCAGTTCTCGACACGCTTGATAGCAGCGCCGATTCCCTTTAATTTCTCGGCAAATTCCGAATATCCTCTTTCTATGTGGCGTATCTCTGAAATCTCTGTCTGTCCGTCCGCCGCAAGACCGGCGAGCACGAGCGCCGCGCCAGCTCTGAGATCCGTGGAAACGACCTGGGCTCCGTGAAGCTTTGCGTCTCCGGGAATGATGGCGCTTCTGCCTTCCGTCATGATGCCTGCGCCCATGCGGTTGAGCTCCGTAATGTGCATATATCTGTTCTCAAATACCGTCTCGGTAACAGTGCTGGCTCCGTGAACCGTTGTGAGGAACGCCATGAACGGCGACTGCATATCGGTAGGGAAGCCGGGATACGGGAGAGTTTTGATGTCCGTAGATGTAAGAGGATTCACGTCGCCTCTGACTCTGATGCCTTCCGGCTCCTCTTCCACTACGCATCCGCACTCGGTCAGCTTTGCGATAATAGGCCTTACATGGTCTGAAACCACGTTTTTTACGAGCACGTCGCCTCTCGTAATGGCAGCTGCGACCATAAACGTCCCTGTTTCGATTCTGTCTGGTATTACGTGGTGTGTCGTTCCGTGAAGATGGTCGACGCCGTCGATCTTGATGACATCTGTGCCCGCGCCCCTGACTCTGGCTCCCATTTTATTCAGATAGTTGGCCAGATCGACGATTTCCGGTTCCTGAGCCACGTTTTCTATAACGGTCGTCCCGTCGGCCAGAGCCGCAGCAGACATGATGTTTTCTGTAGCTCCCACACTAGGATAGTCTAGATAGATGCGTCCGCCGTGAAGCCTCTTGTCCACCTTCGCGGTCACATATCCCTGTTTTTCTTCGTAATCTATCGTAGCGCCCATGATCTCGAACCCTTTGAGGTGAAGGTCTATAGGCCTGGCTCCGATCGCGCAGCCTCCCGGCAGCGCCGCTCTTGCGCTTCCGTCTCTTGCGAGAAGCGGTCCCATCGTCAGAATCGAAGCTCTCATTCTCTTTCCAAGTTCCGGAGGTGTTTCGTTTTTCAGCTTGCTTCCTGCTCCAATCGTGATCTTGCCGTTCGGATAATCCTTCTTAACAGACGCTCCGACACTTTCAAGAATGTCACACATCACTTCGACATCCCTCAGTTCAGGAACGTCGAGTATCGTACATTCGTCGTCAGACAGCAGAGTAGCCGCCATGATCGGAAGTACTGAGTTCTTTGAGCCGCTTATATTTACCTCTCCGTGAAGCGGTCCTCTGTTCTCAACGAGAAATTTTGCCAACTTTATCCCTCCGTAAATATCTGAAAGCGCGGTAGACACCGCCGCTGTTTAAGCTTAAAAAAACGGCCGCCGCCACGATCGGCTGAACGCCCCTTCTTCAATCGTTCATATATTATACATCAATCGCCGTAACATAACAATACGCGCATTTGCTAAATGTTCATTGCTGAAAAATGTACCTTTTTCCTTTTTTCTTGAAAAATATCCAGAAATGTGTTTTAATTAATTTAAGTTAATATAACTATGGGTGTAAAGGTAATATTATGGGTGTAAAGGTAAAATCTGCATCTTCTTTTAGTGTGAGTTAAGGAGTTTGTTTTCTATGAATACCCCTATCACTATTAAGGAAGGCCTGCTTCTTATCATAGGCATATGCGTTGTGCTGCTTCTGATATACCTGATTCGCGTCGTAAGGGCTCTTCTCCCAACGCTCAAGAATGTTCAGAAAATTACTGACGATGCAGAAAAGCTGACTGGAATGGCTGCAGGGGCGGCTACCAGCGCGGAGGACGCTGTGACCTCGCTTATGGACAGTACAGAAGATATGGCTGACTTTATTGCTAACAACAAGAGTACCGTAAAGGCACTCGTTAGCTTTATCAATGCTATAGTGGCACTTAAGCAATTATTTGATACAAAATAACTTGATATATGTTAAGTTATGGCATATAATGGATTAGAATTTACTGTAAGTAAATTCTGAATATATGCTTAAGTAAACACTATGTTATTATTCTAACTGGTCGAAAAGGAGACTAACGTGAAAGCAACTGGAATAGTAAGGAAAGTAGACGAACTCGGCAGAATTGTACTTCCGATCGAGCTCAGGCGTAATCTGAATATCAATATTCATGATCCTATCGAAATTTTCGTAGACGGTGACTACATTATGCTCAAGAAATACGAGCCTGCATGCATCTTTTGCGGAAATGCCAAGGATATTCACGTTATCCACGGCAAAAATGTATGCTCAAACTGTATAGCCGAACTCAAAAATGAAGATTTATAGGTTTATGAACAGATATTTCATTAAACTAGATCTTATCTGATTTTTTTATACGGCAATAGCAAAAAACCGTGATGCATCGCGCATCACGGTTTTTTGCCGCTATATGATATTTCAGATTCTGTTCGATTATATTTCAAGATTCTGCTATTCAAACTCGATCATCGTCGAAGTTCCGATCGTGTCAGCGCCTGCTCTGAGCATTTTTCTGACGTCTTCCTCGGTCTTGATTCCTCCGGCGGCCTTGATCTTGCACTTGTCGCCCACCGTCTTCCTGATCAGTGAAACCATTTCAGGAGTGGTAGCGCCGTGGAATCCTGTCGCTGTCTTTATAAACGCAGCGCCCTCTTCGGCAGCCATAGTGCTGACCCTTACGATTTCTTCCTCTGTAAGAGCCGGAGCCTCGATTATGATCTTCACATCGCAGAGTCCGGCGGTGTTGCGCACGATCTGTTTGATCTCGCTGCGCGTCTCTTTATCCTTGCGCTCTTTTACATAACCGATATTGAGCACGTAATCTATCTCCTTCGCGCTGTTTTCTCCAGCCACGATCGCTTCGTAGATCTTCGATCTGACCGAAGCCGCTCCGAGCGGGAAACCTGCCGTCGAAACGATGATTACTTCAGGATGTTCTCTGAGTTCCTTGAAGCACGGCTCTACGAATCCGCTGTTTACGCATACCGCTCTGTACTTGTGAAGGATCGCCTGCGTACAAAGCGTTCTGATATCGCCGATGCCTGCACCGAACTTTACATTTGTGTATTCAATTAAACGATTTAAATCTTCCATAATTAATTTATTGCTCCCAGTAATTTATTTTTTATTCGACGATTTCTCCGATATCGCCTGTATGGATACATGCGGCGTTTGCTTCGTCGATGTCGATATGGAAATCGAGGTAGTTGCCGTCGCCTGCCCTGACCACTACATTTTCGAAGACGATTCCGCGTTCGCCGCCGAATCTTATCTTGATCAGCTGCCCTTCTGTAACGCCTGCTTCCGCAGCCTGCTCAGCCGAAACGTGAAGATGTCTTTTGTTTACGATTACTCCGTCCTCAAGGTCGAGCTCACCCGCAGGGCCGATGAGCCTGCATCCCGGAGTGCCTTCGAAGTGTCCTGACCTTCTCAGAACAGGATCTATTCCGGAGTTGAAGCAATCCGTCATGCAGAGTTCTATCTGATGGTGAGTTCTGAACGGTCCGATGAATCTGACATCCTTCAGGACACCCTTCGGACCTACGATATCGACTTTTTCCTCTGAGGCGAACTGTCCAGGTTGAGAAAGAGCTTTCATCACAGTAGGTTCCTTATCTTTTCCGAAAAGAGTTTCGAACTGTGATTTGGTCAGATGAATATGTCTGCCAGAAATGCCGGCAGGAACCTTGTAACCCATAACTAAATTTCCTTCCTTAAACATCATAAACAATAACAGCACGATCAGAATATATGAAAGATCTCAGTCTCTCCGTCCTGACGGCACACCGTTCACGATATGTTTCAGGTGCGTACCCACCGCCTTATGAACGTTTACTTCGTTTCCTCGAGGTAAGCGATATAAGGCAGCTGTCTGAACTGCTGAGCGTAATCCAGGCCGTAGCCTACGATAAAGAGATCTTCCACTGTAAAACCCTTGTAATCAGGAACAATATCGGCTTTTCTGCGCGCAGGTTTGTCGAGCAGAGTCACGATTTTTACCGATTCAGGGTTTTTACTCTTGAGAAATGTATCCTTGAGATACTTGAGCGTATTGCCTGTATCTACGATATCTTCGACGATCAGGATGTTTTTCCCTGCCGGTGAAACGTCCATGTCCTTCACGATGCGGACATTTCCTGAAGATGTAGTACTGTTGCCGTAGCTTGAGACCTCCATGAAGTCGATCTCGACGTCGCCGTCTATTTCGCGGATAAGATCAGACATAAACACGAACGAGCCCTTGAGTATGCCTACGACTGTCAGCTTTTTCCCTTCATAGTCGGCCGAAATCTGTTTTCCCAGCTCGGCTACACGGTTTTTGATGGCTTCTGCGGATAAGAGTTCACCGCCAAGTTCGTAACCAGGTACACTAATCACTTTTCTTCTCCCTCTGATTTTTCTGTTTCATCATCCTCTATGACTCTTCCCTCCGATTCATAGACATCGCGGCCGTTGAAGCTGCGCCTCCTCTTCCTGACTTTCGGCTTCTGATCTTCGTATTTCTCAAGGCTGCTGCCGAGATAGACGATCAGGAACAGCCACAGGATGATGTCGTCTATAAATCCGACTCCGAAGATCGGTTCCGGGACGAGGTCAATCGGGGATAATAGATATATTATACCAAAAAAAATTAGAAATTTCTTTGCCTTTGATGCTTCAGGATCTTTTATAAAATCTTTTATGTATCTGAATCGCGAAAAAAATCTGATGACAGAACGAAACACGGTCTTTACACCTCCGCAAAACCGGCTGGTCTGGATGTTTTATCCGGCAGCATCAATAACTGCGCGGGGAAATTTCTCCGGCTGAATATTCTCTTACAAGGCGCTCGAACTCGTCTAGAAGCTCCTCCCCGCCTTGCTTCTTAAGAGCGGAAACAAAAATAAGACTGTCTTCTGGCTTCATATCGAGAGCCGTGCGGATACGGCTGCTGTTCTTCTGTTTTTCATTTCTGGAAATTTTGTCCGATTTGGTCGCGGCGACGATGCCGTCGAGATGATAATACTTCAGATAATCGTACATCTGAACATCCTGAGCCGAAGGATCGTGGCGTGAATCGACGAGCTGGACCACAGATACCAGATTCGGCCTCTTCTCGAGATATTCCTCTATCATACGGCCCCATCCCTCTGTAACGGATTTAGATGTCTTCGCATATCCGTATCCCGGCAGATCGACGATCCGCAGGACGCCGTTCAATTCGTAGAAATTTATGGTGCGGGTCTTGCCCGGGCTCCCGCTCACTCTGGCAAGCTTTTTGCGGCCTGTAAGATAATTGAGCAGTGTTGATTTTCCGACATTCGACCTGCCCGCGAATGCTATTTCAGGCAGATCTGCGGGAGGATACTGATCCTCCCGCACTGCGACTGAGCAAAGCTCTGCATTTTTTACGATCATGGCTTTATGATTCCTGTTTTTTTACAAGCGCTTCTTCAAACACATCGTCAATGTACTTAATCGGTTTGAACTTGAGGTTGTTGCGTACGTTCGACGGCAGCTCGTCGAGGTCCATCATGTTCTCCTCCGGAAGAAGGATTTCAACGGCTCCCGCACGGTGTGCAGCGATGACCTTCTCCTTGATGCCTCCTACCGGGAGCACCTTGCCTCTCAGCGTTATTTCACCGGTCATCGCGATGTCTCTCTTTACAGGAGTGTCCGTGAGCGCCGAAACCATTGATGTGCACATTGTCACGCCGGCCGAAGGTCCGTCCTTAGGGATAGCGCCTTCAGGGATATGTACGTGGATATCGTTTTTCTCGTAGAAGTTCTCAGGAAGGCCGAGCTTGTCCGAGCGCTCCCTGATCACCGAAAGCGCCGTCTTGGCCGACTCCTGCATTACATCGCCGAGCTGGCCCGTGAGCATGAGCTTTCCTGTTCCGTGCATCACAGCCGTTTCGATGAACAGCGTTTCTCCGCCGACTGCGGTCCACGCCATTCCCGTGGTCACTCCGACTTCGCTGCCCGGCTCGATCTTGTCGTAAGTAGCTTTTTTATTGCCGAGATACGACGTGAGGTTGCCTGCCGTGATCCTGTGATTCTTCTTCTTTTCTGCCGCTCCGCCTTCGACGATCTTTCTTACAACCTTGCGGCAGATCTTGCCGATCGCTCTCTCAAGATTACGTACGCCGGCTTCGCGCGTGTAGTAATTGATTATTCCTCTTATTGCGCCCTCTGAGAACGAAATCTGTGAAGGCTTGAGGCCGTTTTCCTTTATCTGCTTAGGTACGAGATGCTGTTCGGCGATCTTCACCTTTTCTTCGAGCGTGTAGCTCGAAAGCTGGATGATGTCCATTCTGTCGAGCAGCGGCGCCGGAATCGTCTCCGTCGTGTTCGCTGTCGTTATGAACAGTACGTGAGACAGATCGAACGGCACGTCGAGGTAGTGGTCCTTGAATGTGCTGTTCTGCTCCGGATCGAGCGCTTCGAGAAGCGCAGACGCCGGATCGCCTCTGTAGTCGTTTCCGACCTTGTCTATTTCATCGAGCAGGAAAACCGGGTTGTTTACACCTGCATCGTTTATCGACGATATTATGCGTCCAGGGATCGCACCCACATATGTCCTTCTGTGTCCTCTGATCTCGGCTTCGTCGCGTACGCCTCCGAGCGACATGCGGACGAACTTCCTGTTCATCGAATGCGCGACGGATTTCGCGATTGAAGTCTTTCCTACGCCCGGAGGACCTACCAGGCAGAGTATATGTCCCTTGAAATCCTTTGAGAGAATTCTCACGGCCATGTACTCAATGATTCTTTCCTTTACCTTTTCGAGGCCGTAGTGCTCTTCGTCGAGGATCTTCTGCATCTTCTTCAGGTCGAGGCGGTCCTTCGTGGAATTGTTCCACGGGAGGCCGAGCACGAGCTCGATGTACGTCCTCATGACGGATACGTCTGGAGACTGAGGCTGCAGCTTTCTTACGCGCAGTATCTCTTTTTCGATCTTGTCGTGAACCGGCTGGTCGAGGTGGAGCTCCTCGAGCTGAGCGAGCCACTTGTCGACTTCCTCGTCGAGGGTTTCGTCCTGGCCGAGCTCTTCCTGTATGGTCTTGATCTGCTCTCTGAGGAAATATTCCTTCTGGCTTCCGGAGATATTCGACCTTACTTTCTCGGCGATTTCGCTCTCGATCTTCGTGACTTCTATCTCCTTGAGAATGATGTCGCTCACTCTCTCGAGTCTTTCCCTGATGTCAGTGGCGGCAAGGACGCTTTCCTTGTCCTCCATGCTGATGTCGAGATGAGACGTTATGATATCGGCCATTCTTCCCGAATTTTCGATGGCTTCGATTCCAGGATAGATTTCGGACGAAATCTTCTGCGAGTAGTTGAGATATTCTCTGAACTGCTCGAGCACTACTCTGCGCAGCGCAGTGATGCGTATTTCGTCCTCGTCTCTGTATATGTCGTCCAGGATCTCTATCTTCGCCTTGAAGAACGGAACTTCCTGGATCATGTGTCCTATGCGCCCTCTCGAAATTCCTTCGGCGAGAACCTTGATCGAATTGCCCGGCAGGCGGAGCATCTGCTTGATGTGCGCCGTCGTTCCGACTTCGTAAAAATCGTCCTGCGTAGGCAGATCGGTCTCGGCGTTTTTCTGAGTGATGAGGAACACCTTCTGGTTCGTCATCATCGCGTTTTCGAGCGCGCTGATCGATTTCTCGCGTCCTACATCGAAATGGAGAAGCATGGTCGGAAATATCGTGACGCCTCTCAGAGGTATCACAGGCATTCCGTCGTCTTCGTCATCGATGACGTGAACGAGATCCTCGATCTTTTCCTTGTCTTCTATGTCTCCGTGAAAAGGAGTAAGCTGACTGTCTAATGCAGACTCGTCTTCCGGATTTCCGGAATAGTTCTTTTCATCATCAGCCATATTAAATCACCTCCAGAAACCATAAATGGTTCTAATAAAAAAGGGGCATGTTATGCCCCTTTTGAATCGTCCTGCTCTGAAGCACCGTCGTCGAGTATCAGCGTCGGTTCGCTTTCGTTGTCGACCGTCGCTTTCGTGATGATGCATTTTCGAATGTCGTCTCGAGATGGAATTTCGAACATTATGTCGGTCATGAGGCTCTCCATAATGCTCCTGAGTCCTCTGGCTCCCGTTTTCCTTTCTATCGCTTTATTCGCAATCTGCCTTATGGCATCGTCTTCTATCTCGAGCTCAACATTATCCATCGAGAACAGCTTCTTGTACTGCTTCAAAAGTGCGTTTTTAGGTTCGTTGATGATCCTGACAAGAGCATCTGTTCCAAGTTCCTGAAGAGTTACGAGAACCGGCAGTCTTCCTATGAACTCCGGTATAAGACCATACTTGAGCAAGTCTTCCGGAGCGAGATGCGTAAGAGCTTCCGCCTCTATCTCCTTGTCGGATTTAACGTTCGAGTTAAAGCCGATGGTCTTTTCTCCGACACGGCGCTGTATAACCTTTGACAGTCCGTCAAATGCGCCGCCGCATATAAACAGGATATTAGTAGTATCTATCTGGATGAAATCCTGATGCGGGTGCTTGCGGCCTCCCTGAGGAGGAACGCTGGCAACCGTACCTTCCAGAATCTTGAGCAGCGCCTGCTGTACGCCTTCGCCGCTTACATCTCTCGTAATCGATACGTTTTCAGATTTTCTTGCGATCTTGTCGATCTCATCGATGTATATTATACCCTTCTGTGCCCGTTCTATATCATAATCAGCAGCCTGAATCAGCTTGAGAAGAATATTTTCGACGTCTTCGCCGACGTATCCGGCTTCCGTAAGAGCCGTGGCGTCTGCAATCGCGAAAGGAACGTCGAGGATCTTCGCCAGAGTCTGCGCAAGCAGCGTCTTTCCTGATCCTGTAGGGCCTATCATGAGGATATTGCTCTTCTGCAGTTCGACATCGTCGCTGTCGTCATTGATTGAATTAATTCTCTTGTAGTGGTTGTAAACAGCAACCGCTAAATCTTTCTTGGCTTCGTCCTGGTCAATGACATACTCGGAAAGTTTCTCAGCGATCTCCTTCGGTTTCGGGAGATCCTTCTGCATCGCCGTTTCGCCGGATGCCTCCCCGGTTACAGCGAATTCCTCGTTAATGATGTCATTGCAAAGGGAGATGCACTCATCGCATATATATACACCTGGACCGGCTACGAGCCTTCGCACCTGATCCTGTGTCTTGCCGCAGAATGAGCACTTAAGCTGTTTTGTGTCATCGTATCTGGCCATTAAGTTTTCTCCTTATCTTATTACCACAAATCGGATCCGGCTGAATATCAGACCGTTCTTTTACTCTCTCGATGTGATAATACTGTCAATAATCCCGTACTCGAGAGCATCCTCGGCGGTCAGGAAGTTATCCCTGTCGGTATCCTTCTCCACCTTTGAAAGCCTCTGGCCGGTGTTGGCAGCCAGAATCTTGTTCATCTTTTCTCTGATGTGGACAATGTGATCCGCGTGTATCTTTAGATCGGAAGCCTGTCCCTGCATTCCGCCAAGCGGCTGATGGATCATTATCTCCGCGTTCGGGAGAGCGTATCTCTTTCCCTTCGCGCCGGCTGCCAGCAGGAATGACGCCATGCTCGCGGCCATGCCTACGCAGATCGTCGACACATCAGGCTTGATGTACTGCATAGTATCGTAGATAGCCATTCCCGAAGTGATCACGCCGCCCGGGCTGTTGATATAAAAGCTTATATCAGCATCCGGATCTTCCGATTCGAGAAACAGCAGCTGTGCCACAATAAGACTGGCTGTGTGATCGTTAACTTCTTCGCTCAGAAAAATAATTCTGTCCTTAAGCAGTCTTGAGTAGATGTCATATGAACGTTCGCCGTATGAAGTCTGCTCTACTACCATCGGTATTAATGCCATTTGATCTCCTTCTTGGTTCCACTCTTTCAGCCTTTGTCCGCGGCTCTGCCGGCTCATTATTCAGCCGGTGTCTCTGCAGGCTCGGCTTCGTCCGCCGCTTCAGCAGCTTTTTCGTCTGCTGTTTCAGCAGCGGCTTCATCTGTTGATTCTTTTTGTTCGAGTCCATCCTCAGGCATGACAGGAGTTTCTGTAACTTCAGCGTTGTCTGCGATGATATCAAGAGCTTTTCTGGAAGCTATATCTTTCCTGATGATCTTGATGTCAGGACCGATCATTTCCTTCATTCTTTCAGGAGTGACTCCGTACTGAGTACTCATTCTCTTGATCTCTTCGTCGACTTCCTCGTCGGTCGCAGTAAGGCCTTCCTGTCTTGCAACCTCCTGGACTATGAGATTTGATCTCACTTTTCTTTCAGCATCGGCTCTTACAGTATCCTTGAAGTTGTCGATGCTGTCCTGAGTAGCCGTGAGATATTCGTCGAGGCTCATGCCGCTGTAGCTTAACTGCTGGTCGAACTGCTGAAGCAGATTGTCGACTTCGTGGTCGATCATCACCTCAGGAACGTCGATTACAGCTTCGTCGTACAAAACTTTTACAGCCTCGTTTTTGATGTGATCTCTCTTCTGGTTCTCTCTGCTGTCCTTGATGTTCTTTCTGATGTCTTCCTTCCATTCATCAAGTGTATCGAATTCGCTGCACTCTCTTGCGAGGTCGTCGTCGATCTCAGGGAGCTGTTCTTCGAGAACTTCGTCGATCTTGCAGTCGAACTTTGCGACTTTTCCTGCCAGATCTTTGCTCTGATAGTTGTCCGGGAACTTGACCTCAACAGTTCTCTCTTCGCCAGGCTCTGCACCGATCAGCTGATCCTCAAAGCCAGGGATGAATGTGTTCGATCCGAGCTTGAGCTTCTGGTTCTCGGCCGTGCCGCCTTCGAACTGAGTGCCGTCTTCGAGGAAGCCCTTGTAGTCCAGAACGACTGTATCGTTCATTCTGGCTTCTCTGTCGACGTGTACGAGTCTCGCATTCCTCATAGCGAATCCGTTGAGGGCATTTTCCACGTCTCTGTTTGTCACCTCGATCTCAGGTACGGATACCTCCACGCCCTTGTATCTTTCGAGATGCACTTCAGGCTCTGTGATGAACTTGACGTGGAACACGATTCCGTTTCCGGATTTTACCTCCTGGTCGCCGAGATCGATATCAGGGTGGTCTACAGGCTCGTAGCCGATTTCATCTATTGCTTCCGGATAGAACTTGTTGAAAACATCTGTGACAGCGTCTTCGAGGAAGATGCCTCTGCCGTAGTAGTTTTCTATGATTTTTCTCGGAGCTTTTCCTTTACGAAATCCCGGAACCTGGATTTTGCCCTTGTTTCTCTTATATACCGCATTAATAGCTTCTTCAAACTCATCAGCAGTAACTTCCATGTCCATGCTGATTGTATTCACATCTCTGTTTAAAAATTCTGACTTCATTGGTCTTTATTCCTCCTGAAATATATTAATTTGTGTGAATATACTGTTTATTTTTCACTGCACGCTTCGATTCCGCGCTGATATTTTGATTTGACGCCCGGAACCAGACCGAAGCGTTTCGCAAGGTCTTTTCCTATTTTCGCAAGCTCGTCTCTGCTTCCCGAATACAATTCGATCTCGAGCTCGCAGATATCCAGGTCCTTATTATCCGGCGTTACTATAGTGCCGACGTCCAGATCGGCCTCGAATATCGTCGTCCCTGTATCTATTCTCATGATTTTCCGGGTGAAATTCGTTTCGACAACCGGAATGAGAGGTTTTTCCCCTACTTTTTCTATAAGCGCCGCTGCGCTTTCATTTTCTGCGAATTTTGACAAGGCAGGCGCAGGGCCGTCGTCTTCCGTGAGATTTATGTTCAGTTCCTCACGTTCGAAGACGCCTTCGCGTACGCTGTCGTTCCATTTCAGCGTAGCAACCGGCTGGTCTCCTTCTTTGCGGATTCTGAATGCTGCCTTTTCTTTCTGCAGATCTCTGTCTTCGGTGTCGTAATAAGTCGCCGACATAGGGATCGAAGTGTTCTTGTCCACCGATCCGTATTCGCTGAAAACTTCTTCAGTCCACAAGCTGTCGATAATCGCGGGATCAGGTATCCCGTACTTCAGCTCAACTTCCATATATTACCCTCCTGCCGGGCACTATCTGCTCTATAACTTACAGAAGCCGGCAAATTCAAGATTTACCGATGAAGTATATCACAGAGAAACCGCGAACTCAAGCGCTGCTTCTCTATTTTTGCTCCGCGCCGGCCTCGTATGCGCCCGGTTCGCCGAAATCAGTAACGGCAGATCCCAGATTGAGCGTGTCCTTCTCGAGACTGCTGATTATCTCGCCGATCTGATTCATGCGTTCCTCCGTCATACTCTCGTCGGCCGCAAGCGTCGTCGTATAGAGTATGTGCTCCAGTCCGTGGTGTACTTTCGCAAGTTTCTGTCTAAGTCTGATCAGTTCTTCGAGTTTTTCGTCCTGGCTGTCAGCATGGACTCTGCTGAGCGTCTCGCCGGATTTCAGATCGGCAGTGCTCTCGCCCATGACTGCAATTGCTTTAATACCCGCTTTTTTCTCAAGATATTCAGCAAAAGATTTCTTTGATTCCTGTTCTCCGTGAACCAGGAATACCTTCCCAGGCGCCGGACTGAACGAAGATATCCATTTTAAAAGCCCGTCGCGGTCCGCGTGGCCTGAAAAACCTCTCAGGTTGAATATTTCGGCGGCTACGTGGATAGGCTCTCCGAATATCTTTATTTCCTTCGCGCCTTCCACGATCGATCTTCCAAGCGTACCTTCAGCCTGATAGCCGACGAAAACTATGCTGTTGCGCGAATCCCACAGGTTATGCTTGAGATGATGCTTGATCCTGCCGGCTTCGCACATTCCGCTCGCTGAAATTATGACCTTGGGCCTCGTGTCGTGATTCAGGGCCTGCGATTCGAACACATCCTTCACGAATACCAGATTCTCGAAACTGATCGGGTTCTTCCCCGACATAAGTATTTTACGCGATTCTTCGTCGTAAACCTGTGCATTTTTTTTGAAAATTTCGGTCGCCGCTTCGGCCATAGGACTGTCCACGTATACCTTTACGCCTTCCATCGTCTTCGCGAAATCCGGATCATCGTCGTAAAGCTGATTGAAATAGTACAGGATATCCTGAGTCCTCCCGACGGCAAACGCCGGGATCACCACTGTGCCTCCGCGCTTGATCGTCTTCTGCACTGCTGCGCTTAGATCTTTGACGCCGCTTTTGGCCGTAGGATGCAGCCTGTCTCCGTAAGTAGTCTCCATTATGACGACGTCGCCCGTGTCGATGAGTTTCGGATCCCTGAGGATCGGCCTGTTCGACGTACCGAGATCTCCGCTGTACACGAGCTTCGTGGTCGCAGTCGACCCGTCCTCCTGTGTCTCGTCTATCCAGATTTCGATTATTGAAGAGCCAAGCATGTGTCCGGCTTCGCTGAATCTGACCGTGATGCCGTCGCGTATTTCCTTTTTCTGTCCGTAAAAGACAGGCGAAAGGTATTTTACGGCTTCGATCGCATCGTTAATCGTATATACAGGATCCTCGAGCTTGCGTCCGAGTCTGTGATTTTTCTTGTTTCTGTACTCTACCTCGCGCTGATTGATGTAAGCGCTGTCTCTCAGTATCAGATCGGCGAGGTCCGCGGTCGCGTCCGTACAGTACACCTGTGATCTGAAACCCTGCTTTACCAGGAGCGGCAGTCTGCCGCAGTGGTCCACGTGAGCGTGGCTCAGCAGCACGAAATCGATTTCGCTTGGATTAAAAGGAAACGGAATTTTGTTTCTCTCTTCGTTTTTGCGTCCGCCCTGAAACATGCCGCAGTCCAGCAGGAACTTGTACTTGTCTGTCTCAATAAGGTGGCACGAACCGGTAACTCCATCGGCAGCGCCGCAGAATCTGATCTTCACCCGTACGATCTCCCTTCTGTAAGATAATAAATAAGGATAATATTCTCAGAGGACCTTGCTGAGGAAACTCTTTGTCCTCTCATTCTGCGGATTGCCGAATATTTCATCGGGAGTCCCCTGTTCCATAACATAGCCCTGATCCATAAAGAACACTCTGTCCGCCGCTTCTCTTGCGAATCCCATCTCATGAGTCACGATGACCATCGTCATGCCCTGAGCCGCCAGGTTCTTCATTACCTCGAGAACCTCTCCGACCATCTCAGGGTCGAGCGCCGATGTAGGCTCGTCGAACAGCATTATTTCGGGATCCATCGTAAGCGCTCTCGCTATAGCGACACGCTGCTGCTGGCCGCCTGAGAGCTCCGCAGGATAAGACGAGCCTCTGTCTCCGAGGCCTACTTTTTCAAGAAGCTCCTGCGCTCTCTTTTCGGCTGCCTCTTTGCTCATGTGCTTGACCTTCATAGGGGCGAGCGTAAGATTTCCCATAACCGTCTTGTGCGGGAAGAGGTTGAACTGCTGGAACACCATTCCCATCCTGGCGCGTGTCTCGTTTATCGACTTTTCCTCTATAAGCTTTCCGTCGAGGTAAATCTCGCCCGAAGTAGGTTCCTCAAGCAGATTTATGCATCTCAGGAACGTGCTTTTCCCGGAGCCCGACGGCCCGATAACGCAGACAACCTCGTTGTCGTGTATCGTTTCGGT
The DNA here is from genome assembly GCA_050946535.1 of Anaerovoracaceae bacterium. Lineage (GTDB taxonomy): Bacteria > Bacillota > Clostridia > Peptostreptococcales > Anaerovoracaceae > RUG708. Next base: position 243,178 of record JBMNUZ010000001.1, on the reverse strand, counting down.
TATACCTTTTAAAACTTCATTGTCTCCGAAACGTTTTACAAGATTCTTTATCTCTATCATTTATATACCAGGCTTTCTTTTCTTCATCTTAGGTGCCGAAGGATCCATGCGTTTCTCCAGATATGCCACGAGTCTCGAAAGAGGAATCGTCAGGCACATGTAAACTATGGCTACGCCAATATATGCCGGAAACGACTTGAAGTCGCGTGACGCCCAGAGCATACCCTCTCTGGTGATTTCCACGATTCCGATGTACGAAAGTATGGACGTTTCCTTTATAAGCGTTACGAATTCGTTGGCCATAGCCGGAAGTATGATTCTGAAGGCCTGAGGCAGAATGACGTATCTCATGGTCTGCCCGCTCGTAAGGCCGAGCGACCTCGATGCTTCGTTCTGTCCTTTGTCAACGGCCTGGATCCCGCTTCTCATGATTTCAGCCAGATAGGCTCCGCTGTTGAGGCCGCACGCGAGAATACCCACGATCACTATAGGCTCCCAGTTGAAACTTATCTTGCCTCCTGAAAGTGAGCTGACAAGATAAGGTATGCCGTATGCGAATATCAATATCTGAACGAAGAGCGGCGTGCCTCTGACAACTTCGATATAGACATTTGCGATAATCTTCGGAACGATATGGCGGCTCATCTTCATGAGGGCCATCAGAAGACCTATCACAATACCTATCAGGATCGCGCACACGGTAACGTAAAGCGTCATGCCGATACCGTGAGCCGCCGTCACAATACCTGTCAAATAGTCCATTTACAATAAACCTCTGTCTTTGAAAATAATAAAATTGCGCTGCAGAAAGGCGCTTGGCGCAGAACTGCATAACTAACAAGCATTATACAGCTTTTTATGATTCATGACAATTATTTGTTGCTTTCGTACGCCAAATGTGCAATTGCAAGCCGCATTCACACGGAAAAAGTCTTTTTTCGTGCGTTTCAGATACAAAAAAGCGGTTCCGGCATGCGCCGGAACCGTGAAAAGCGATTGTTTTTTCGTTTCAATATGGTAAAAATGTTTACTGGGCCGATCCGCTGTCAGCGAGGCTTGAAGTATCGCTGAACCACTGGCTTATGATCTGGTCATAAGTGCCGTTGTCCTTGATCTCCTTGAGGCCTGCATTGATTGCGTTGAGGAGAGCCGTGTTTCCCTTCTGGACAGCGATTCCGTACGAGTCTGCGTTGATAGTGTCTCCTACGATCTTGATCTTGCCTTCCTGCTTTGCAATATACGCTTCGGTTACAGGTTTATCGTTGATGACTGCCTCTACGTCTCCGTTGACCAGCTGCATCATCGCTGTGTCGAGCTGAGGCAGGATTACTACATCTGCGATCTTGCCTTCGTCCTTGAGTCTCTGAGCTTCCTCTGCTCCGGTCGTGCCGATCTGTGCAGCGACCTTCATGTCCGTGGTAAGATCGTCTTCGCTGTTGATCGTCGTGTTGTCAGCCTTTACTGCTACAACCAGGCCCGAATCGTAATAAGGATCGGAGAAATCTACCTGTTTCTCTCTGTCTTCGTTGATGCTCATACCAGATGCGACGATGTCTACATTTCCGGACTGAAGCGCAGGAATAAGACCGTCGAACTGGAGGTTTTCCCACTCAACCTTGAAGCCCTGGGACTCTGCGATGGCGTTTACCAGGTCTACGTCGATTCCAGCGAGATTTCCTTCCGAATCAGTCGTATCGAACGGAGGGAACGTAGGCTCGAGAGCAGCCTTGAATGTCTGGCCTGAAACACTGGCTGAAGAATCGGATCCTGCCGACGAAGCCGAAGATGACGATGAACTTGAACTGCTTCCGCATGCTGCCATTGAAATGGCCATGGTGACAGCGAGAACTGCCACAGCAAGCTTCTTGAAATTTTTCATAAACTCTTTCCTTTCTTACAATCAAACAGTTTACCGCTCTGCAGCGATATTTAACAACGCTTTAATATTACTACAAAACATCAGGATTCTCAATAACACAGAGCATAAGATAATCACAATTACCGTTATTTTTCGTACGTTTTCCGCACGTTGTCCGGTTCAGTCGATGCAGACAACCGAACCAATATCTGTCAGAGGAACCCCGCTGTACCATACGGGTTCCGCGCCGTGTTTCCATATGAATTCCGCGATTCGTTCAAAATCAGGGTGCTCGCTCAGGTCGCCGTTGAAATAGACCTTGTTTCCAGCCTGTCCGCTCGCACCGCCTATGAATCCGCTGTCGAATCCCGGGAGCTTAACGTGTCCTTCCTCTATAAGAAGGATATCTATGCATTCTTCAGGAACGCCTTCATCTTTCAGGATCCCGTTGTAGGCTTCTATCGTTCTGTAAATCCCGCGGTCAGCAGTAATGATGCCTCCGCCTGCTGCGACGCACGAGCACTTTGTATACCCCTGCTTCACGTTGATGAGCTCGAGACCTTCCGCGCGTGCTCTTTCGAGGAGAGCAGGCGACGTATATTCGAGATTGTGTATGAAATGCCTGCCGGTGCAGACCGCATTGTAAGGGACATCGAACGGATACTCCGGTCCTATGTTTCCCATCTGAAAGACGACCGCCGTATCACCGCCGGTACTCATCGCCGGTATGAGCGGATTTTCCGAATTCCCCTCGAGTCTTTCCGCCATCTCGCGGTCGTAAATCTCCCTGATATCCGGCTTCGTCCTTATAGAATCGTCTATTACCAATGTACGCTTCGTTTTGCACATATAGATGTCCGGATGAGATTCGATCGCGCTGTAAACGGTATCTCCGGGCAGGACCTCGAAAACCTCGTGGCCGGCCTTTCGCAGATCGTCTTTCAGCTGGCTGCACGCCAGCTCCGAAACAAAAACCATTCCCATTCATTTTCTCCCGCTGTTGAGCTTTTCGAGAAGATCGGGAAAGTCTTCCGGCTTGTCTACTATATAATCGGGTCTGCCCATCGTCTTCTCGCTGCTGTATTTGTACGCTTCGCTCCATCCCGCGAGCACAGGCGTGACGCCTGCCCTGCGGGCGCACTCCATGTCGAGCCACGTATCTCCGATCATCACGGCTTCTCCAGGACTCACTCCGAGCTTCCTCAGCGCCAGTATCGCCGGTTCCGGCTCAGGCTTGTGGATATCGGTATCGTTGGCTGTCACGAGCGCGTCGAACACGTCCTTTATTCCGAAATCATCGAGTCCTCTGTACGTAGTGTTTGCAAGCCTTGAAGTGACGAGTGCCAGTTTATATCCCCTTTTCGAAAGATCCGAAAGCATTTCTTTCACGTGCGGAAACAGGTGGATTTCTTCGTCGAAGTGTTCCTTATGATAGCTTCTGTATATCTCTATGTTTTTCTTCACTTCCTCAGGCGTTCCGCCGAAGAATTTCTTCATCGTATCCGCGAGGATTTCGCCGTATGTGCTGTAAATAACTTCGTCCGGCGGCACTTCCCCGGTTATGTTTTCAAACGTGTATCTCCACGATTTGTTTATGAGGTCGTTTGTATCCATGATCGTACCGTCGAAATCGAACAGCACAGCCCTTATTGTCTTTCCATCCATGTTCTCTGGTTCCCTTCTCTGTTAAAATTCCAGGTTTCCCGGCGTCCTCGGGAACGGTATGACATCTCTGATGTTCAGCATTCCCGTAAGGTACATGATCAGGCGCTCGAAGCCGATTCCGTAGCCTGCATGCTTCACGCCGCCGTATTTTCTGAGATCGAGGTACCAGTCGTACGCCGAAAGATCCATGCCGAGCTCCTTCATGCGCGAGCTGATGACATCGAAGCGTTCCTCCCTCTGGCTGCCGCCGATAAGTTCGCCGATGCCCGGCACGAGCATGTCTGACGCCGCGACGGTCCTGCCGTCGTCGTTCAGCCTCATGTAGAATGCCTTGATGTCTTTCGGATAATCGGTTACGAAGACAGGATTTCCGAAATATTTTTCCGACAGAAAGCGCTCGTGCTCCGTCTGAAGATCGATCCCCCAGCTGACCGGATATTTGAAATCTTCATTCGCTTTCTGGAGTATTTCGACGGCCTCTGTGTACGTGATCCTGCTGAAACTCTTTTCCAGCGCATTTCTGAGTTTACCGACGATCCCCTTCGAGATGCGCTTTTCGATGAATTCGTACTCTGCCGGAGCTTTTTCCAGGACATCTTTGATTATGTACTTGGTCATGGCCTCGGCGAGCTCGATGTCGTCGTTCAGATCGGCGAAAGCGATCTCGGGCTCGATCATCCAGAATTCGGCGGCATGTCTCGTAGTATTGGAATCCTCAGCCCTGAACGCAGGTCCGAAAGTATAGACCTTTCCGAACGCGAGGGCGAACGCCTCCGCCTCGAGCTGTCCGCTGACCGACAGAGACGCTTTTTTGCCGAAGAAATCCCCGCTGTAATCGGCAGCCGGTCCGGCGATAGGGTCGAGCGTCGTCACCTGGAACATCTCTCCTGCGCCCTCTGCGTCGCTTCCTGTTATGATCGGCGTGTTTACGTATACGAAGCCTCTCTCCTGGAAGAACCTGTGGCACGCCGCAGCAGCCAGCGATCTTATCCTGAATACAGCCTGAAAAGTGTTGCTCCTCGGTCTGATATGCGCGATTTCGCGGAGGAACTCCATGCTGTGTCTTTTCTTCTGCAGCGGGTAGCTCTTATCCGCCAGAGCTGCGATCGTAACGTCCGACGCCTTAAGCTCGAACGGCTGTTTCCCTTCAGGAGTAAGCGCAAGCGTTCCCTCCGCCGTGACGGCGCATCCTGCAGTAAGCGAGGCTATTTCGCCGAAGTTTTCGAGAAACTTTTCTTCATATACTATCTGAAGGCCGCGGAAACTGCTTCCGTCGGTTATCTCGAGAAATCCGAATTTCCCCGACGACCTGTTCGTTCTCACCCATCCGTTTACCGCAATGACACGTCCCGCATAATCAGCACTGCTGCGGTGCAGTTCACTTATTTCTGTTTTCTTCACTTTTGTACCTCTGTCTTAAATAATATATTCGAACAATTTCATTCAGAGTATCACCGGCAAACATGGCTGTCAATTGCCTGCCGTCACGCTTACAAAAATAAAGTGCACAAAAAACGAAAAAGCAGAGTTGGGGAGAACTCTGCTTTTCCGCTGTCAATTTTTCTATTATTCTACAAAGGGATTATAGGTATTTTGCAAATTTATACCACCTGCGGGGAACAGGTTTGCTGTCAGTTCTTTTTATATTTTATGTCTTCCTTACTGACAGCTTTATATTACCCTTTATATGTGATAGCTTTGTATCAGCTATGTATGTATTTAGTATCTATTAAAGTGTGATAAATGTCAAGACTTTTTGTTCTGAATCAAAATTATACATTTATTTACAGTAATTTACCAGCTTACAGCGGCTCGTAATTCTGCCGTTTTTCATTATTTTCCTTTATACAGGTTCCGCCACTCATGCAAATGTGCGGACGATGCAGCACCATCCATTTCCGAAATCCGACTCACGCCCGGGATTTATTCAATCACAAATTGCAATTCCACCGCGCGCAGATTCACCTGCGCGCCCGCCGCGGGTCCGTCACTTCCGAACGTAAACTTCCTCCGTGATTTTTTCGTGCGAACTGCCCGCGAAATCCACCGTGCTCTGAAGCGTGTACTCCGAAAGATCTATATCGAATTTAAAATCCGACGGATAAGCCCTGTTCCATCTGTAAAGATATATTTTCTCTATCCTGCCGGCCGCGTCCGCCGCGTGAATATTCTCGACGAAGCAGAAATCGCCGCTGCCAGCGTCTTCAAGCGGATTTTCGCTGACACTGACGTTGTCATCGGCGTCGAACTGAGACGCCGTATACCGATTCATCCAGAACTTGTGCCCAGCCGCAATGCTCAGCATTCTGATGCGCAGGATCCTGTCGCTGCTCTGGCGTCTGTGGTTGAACATCATACCCATCCCGTCGTCGACGCATGCAAAAAGTATCATGATGCCCTCCTATCTGAGGCCGAGGTAATGAAAGACCGTGTTTACAGCCTTCTGCGTGTCGGCGACCTTGCCCGGAACAGCCAGCCCCTCCGCTATATTTGCTTCCGGCGCCGAATTTTTTATGTCTGCCAGGCTGGAGCCGAGCGTGATCGACGCGCTCGTGGATATCGGAAAGATATCGAGGTCCTTCGTCTTAATGCTCTCGAGGAATGTCAGGATCGCCATAGGACATGATCCGCACCAGATCGGATAGACGAGGATGATACGCTCGTATTTCGCCATCTTTTTGCCCGCGATCGAATCCATGATCTCAGGTCTCGCTTTTTTTCGTTTTTCGCGTCCCGCCTGGAAACAAGCTATGAAAAAACTGGTCGAATATTTGCGCTTCGTCCTGATCTTGAAGATATCGCTGCCTATCAGTGCTTCGTTGAGATTTTTCGCAAGTTTTTCTGATTTGCCGCTCCATGAATAATAAGCGATCAATGTGTCTGCTGCCATGCCTGCCTTCCTTTCCCTGATATTCCGATGTATTTTTTTATTATATCATGTACATTCGTCTCATGTACATTCGTCAATAAGTCATGTCCATTGATCAATAAGATTATTATATATAAAAAGCGTGAGCCCGTCAGGACTCACGCACTTATTTCTCATATGCAGGATATATGTAAGATTTCAGTTCTGTCAGATGCCGGCTGCCTTTTCTTCTTCCTGTTTCATCTGTTCTTCCTTTGCAGCCTTCTCGGCCTTCCTCTTCTCCCAGAGCTCTTCGGATACAGGCTTCCAGCTCTCCGCGTAGGCTTTCGTCTTCGCACAAAGCTCGTCAGCTGTCTCCTGAGCCGTGTAATCTGTAGGATGAGCACCTGTCTTCTTTACGAGTTCAGGCAGGATCTCAGGATTCTCTAGCATCGGGCACGGACGCATCATGTTGTCGTTAAACGGCTGTCCGTCGTGATAAGCCTGGAAGAGCGGGCTTCTGAGGCAGTCGAGCAGCGACATATTTCTGATGTTTGCGTTTGAGTAATGAATGAATACGCAAGGATCGACATCGCCGTTCGCGTTTATGTGCAGGTATCTTCTGCCGCCTGCAATGCAGCCGCCTACATATTCGCCGTCGTTCTGGAAGTCCATCGCGAACAGAGGTTTGCGAGATCTGTAGTCTCTGATTCTCTTGTAGATCATCTTGCGCTGTTCAGGCGTAGGAATGAGATCAGGCTGAGCGTCTGCGCCGACAGGCATATAGTGGAAGTACCAGATGAAGTACACTCCCATATCGATGAGCTTGTCGTAGAATTCCTCCGAGGAGATCGAATCTATGTTCTGACGCGTGTAGCACGCCGAAATACCGTAGACGAGATGTCTCTCGCGGAGGATCTCCATCGCTTTCATTACCTTCTGGTAAGTGCCCTTTCCTCTTCTGGCGTCGGTGGCTTCCTCGAAGCCCTCGAGCGAGATCGCCGGGAAGAAGTTCTTGACCTCGAGCAGCTCGTCGGCAAACGCTTCGTCTATCAGCGTACCGTTCGTGAAGCTCAGGAATATGCAGTCGCTGTGCTTTCTGCAGATTTTCATCAGGTCGTTCTTTCTTACCAGAGGCTCGCCGCCGGTATAAATGTACATATATATACCGAGCTCTTTGCCCTGAGTGATGATATCGTCGATCTCATCGAATGAAAGATTGAGCTTATTTCCGTATTCACCGGCCCAGCATCCCTTGCAGTGAAGGTTGCATGCCGACGTAGGATCGAGAAGGATAGCCCACGGGATGTTGCAGTTGTACTTTTCTCTCAGCTCGTCCTGAACAGGCCAGCCCTTGTTGTTTACGTTGAGGAAGAAGTTTACGACGAACGTCTTGAGCTGTTCGAAATCGACGTCCCTCAGAATCTTCTTGATGAAAATATTATAAGGATCGGCAGGGTTTTCGATTACTTTTCTTACCGCTACCCTCTGGCGCACGAACTTGCCCTTCATATATCTGTCGATCATGTTCATGATCTTTATGAGGTTTTTATCCGGATCTTTCTTCACATACTTAAGCATATGCGTTATTCCGAAACGCATGAATGGTTCTGGAATTTTCATAGTGTCTCCTCCCCTTTGTAACTAGCTGTGTAACCATAATCCTCTGAACTTTGTTTTGCATTTTAACATATAAATAAAATTCATTCAATTGAACTGTTTCAACCTTTCCCCGACACTTTCGGCGTTCCGTACACAATTCAGCTATACATCCGCGCGATGTGTCTATCTTTGTTTATCATTTGCTCAATTATGAGGATTTTGCATCGTGCTGCTGTAGACCGGATTGCCTCCGGAAGCTACGATCGAATGTGTCGGACAAGTCTGCTCCGATTCATCGCCGTCTTCGTCGAGCCTTATCTCGTGATTCTTGATTATGCTCCTCACGTCGCTGTAGAGATATGGCTTGAAATGCGCGAGATCCACCGGATTGCTGTTTAAAATGACATTGTAGCAGGTGCTGCTCACGAGCTCGACTATCGAAAAGAGCATGATGTAAGGAGCGTTCCAGTCAACACCCGGCGTCTCATCCATCAGATCCACCAGGTATGAAATGTAGTCGTTGTGCTCTTTGTCGGCATCCTGCGCCATCGCCGACACCAGCAGGCCCATGCTCAGATTCTTGCTGATGAATTTCATTATCGAAGTATCTTCGGCAAGCTGGTTAATGATGTCGTCGATGATAATTATCATCTTGTCTTCGAAGCCTTTTGCGTCGGACATCTCTACCCTCTTGATCGCATGGTCGAAGAGCTCAGACGACTTGTTGATGATCAATTTCCTCCTCAGATCGTACTTGTCCCGGAAATACAGATAAAACGTTCCTTTCGCGACCCCGGCGTTCGAAGTGATGTCGGAAATCGAAGTCTTGTTGAGTCCCTTCTCCGTAAAAAGAGAAAAAGCTGTGTCCAGAAGTTTCTGCCGCTTATGAAGTTTTTTGTCTTCAACTTTCTTCATATTATCAGATCATCCCCAGAATTAATCTACGCATCCATCTGACTTTCTAACCGATAATTTGTTATTATTGTATGCTTAAAAATCCAATACGTCAATATAAAATGACTAAAAGTCATTTTTCTTCTCCGAAAGTATTGACCGTTGGTCATAATTATTCTATACTTTTGGATGAATTAATAATTATCATTTATTCTGCATTATTCTGCATAAAAAAGTGGGGAGGTGAAGCCTTTGCTCAGGTTTGGCAAAGCAATTGTCAAACTCCGGATACCGATACTGATACTCGCTGTTCTGCTTCTTATTCCGGCGACATTCGGATATCTCAATACGAAAATAAACTACGACGTTCTTTCGTATCTGCCTGACTCGATAGATTCGATGAAGGGCCAGGAGATACTGATGGACGAATTCGGTACCGGAGCATATGGCATATTCGTCTGCGACGACATGTCTGACGCAGACGTGCTGAAGCTGAAGGACAAGGTTGAAAAGGTAGATCATGTAAAGAGTGTTCTCACACTGGCTGACACTGACATTCCTGTTTCGGCTCTGCCGCAGGAAGTACAAAACATATTCTACTCGAAAGACGGCAACGGGCAGATAATGTTCATGTTCATGGACAGTTCGACTTCATCGGAGGAAACGCTCAACGCCATCGAGGAAATACAGTCGCTTGCCGGCAAGCAGGCGCTGCTCTCGAGTATGTCGGCTATTTCGGCTGACACGAGGGATCTGACCGACCAGGAGGAAGGAATCTACGTTCTGATCGCCGTACTGCTCTCGCTCGCGGTGATGATGATATTCATGGATTCGTTCCTGGTTCCTCTGCTGTTCCTGGCCGATATAGGAATTGCCATAATATACAATCTGGGAACGAATCAACTGATAGGCGAGGTCTCGTTCATAACGATGGCGCTTGCCGCCGTGCTGCAGCTGGCCGTCACCATGGACTACTCGATATTCCTGCACGGCAATTACGAGGAACAGTGTGAGATCTACAGCGACCGGAAACAGGCGATGGCACACGCCATAGCGAACACGATAGTTTCTGTCAGCGGATCGTCTCTCACGACGATCGCCGGATTCATAGCTCTCTGCTTCATGTCATTCACATTAGGTCTCAACCTCGGGCTCGTAATGGCGAAGGGCGTAATAATCGGCGTAATCTGCTGCGTTACGATTCTTCCGTCGCTGCTGCTCCTGTTCGACAAACCTATCAAGAAGACATCGCATTTCAGAATCCAGGTCCCGCCTGACAGACTTTCGGCATTCATCGTAAAGCACCACAAATCTGTCGCGGTCATCATGCTCGTTCTGTGGATCCCGGCGATCTTCTGCTACAACAATATCAATCTGTACTACAAACTGGACAACAGCCTGCCTGACTCGCTGCCTTCCGTAAAGGCCAGCGAGGAGCTGAGCGACGAATACGGAATGAGCACCATTTCGATGGTCCTCGTTCATTCGGACCTGTCGAGGCAGGACACGAGAGATCTTACGGAGGACCTCAACAACGTCGACGGCGTCCAGTTCGCGATGGGATACGATTCGCTGGTAGGCGCGTCGGTTCCTGATTCGATGATTCCTGACAAGATAAAAGACACGTTTGAATCAGGCGACTGGAAGATGATTCTCGTATCATCCAAGTACCAGGTCGCAACCGATGAAGTAAACGACCAGTGCGACGAGATCGAAAAGATAGTGGATAAATACGACTCCGGAGGCATGCTCGTGGGCGAGGCCGCGGCGACACGCGATCTGATAACAATAAGCAACCGCGACTTCAACATGGTATCGGCGGTTTCGATAGTATTGATATTCCTGATCATACTGCTTACACTCAAGTCCGGATCGCTGCCTGTCATACTTGTATTCGTCATAGAAGAGGCCATATACATAAACCTCGGATTGTCGGGACTGACAGGTACGACGCTGCCGTTTATAGCTAACATAGTAATAGGAACCATACAGCTCGGCGCCACCGTCGACTACGCGATTCTCATGACTACGCGCTACAAGGCTGAACGAATGGGCGGAAAGGACAAGCAGTCCGCCGTGCTCACGGCCCTGAAGACATCGATGAACTCGATAATAACGAGCGCATTAGGCCTCTTCGCAGCGACATTCGGTGTCGGAATATATTCAAACATAGATTTAATCAGTTCGATATGTATACTCCTGGCGCGCGGTGCCTTAATCAGTATGCTGATGGTACTCGTACTTCTGCCGAGTATACTTATTCTCGCGGACAAGCTCATATGCAAGACGACAAGCGGTATGAAGCAGATCACCAACTGACAGGAAAGGATGTGACAGGACTTGAAAAGAAAAATAATTTCAATTGCGCTGTCTGCAGCCCTTGTATTTGCCGGAACCGGAACCATGTCATTCGCTGCAGCGTCAGATTCGGCCAGCGATTCATCCGATACGGCTGTAAGCCAGACGGAGGAAGCCGCCGCCAGTACGGACAGCTCGGACGATGCCTCGTCTGATACGAGTGACAAGGAATCGACCGTATACGTGGTCACCGACGCAAACGGTGAAAACCAGAACATCATCGTCGATTCATGGCTCAAGAACAGCGGCGAAGCAGACACAATAGACGACAAAACGACGCTTAAAAATATAGAGAACGTCAAAGGCAGCGAAACGTACAGCGAAAACAGTGACGGCACCATCACATGGAAGGCAGAGGGCAACGATATATACTACGAAGGCACAACGACCGAGGAACTCCCGGTAGACGTCGATATAACTTACGAACTTGATGGAGAGAAAGTTGAAGGAAAAGATTTAAAAGACGTCACAGGGCACCTCAAGATCAGCTTCACGTATACGAACAATACCGGCAAAGAGACGACCATCGATGGCGAATCCACGACCATCTACCAGCCTTACGCCATGATTTCGGGAACTGTTTTCGAGGACGACAACGTCAAGAATCTCGAGATCAAAAACGGAAAGGTGCTGAACGACGGAACACGCTCGGTAGCCGTTGGAATGGCTCTTCCGGGTCTTGCTCAGAGCCTCGGGCTCGAAAGTGCGGGACTGCCTGAAAGCATTACCATCGAAGGCGATGTAGAAGATTTCGATTACATGGGAGCGATCACGATCGGAACATCAGACGCCCTCAGGAAGATCGACTTCGATGAGATCGACAGCACCGAAGACCTCGCATCGAAGATGGAGGAACTTCAGGACGCGAGCTCACAGCTTGTGGAAGGCAGCAAAGAGCTCGCTGACGGAACCGTTACGGCTGCAGAGGGAGCTGGCGCTCTTTCGAGCGGCATCAATACGCTCGCAAGCGGAGCTTACACTCTCGATACCGGAGCATCGTCGCTCGCAGACGGAACTTCGCAGCTCGCGAGCGGTTCTTCACAGCTGCAGGACGGTGCAGATCAGCTCGCCAGCGGTCTCACCACTGTGAAGAGCAGTCTCGACGCGGCAGATCTTTCCGGCAATACGACGAAAATGATCCAGGGACTTCAGCAGATCAGCAGCAGCATCAAGGGCGGCGAGAATTCCCTCTACACCGGCGCTACTGCCATACAGCAGGGTGCGGAAAAGATGTACTCGTCTCTGAGCGGAAGGCTCGTATCGGGCGCCAATGAGATTTCATCGGGAAGCAAGTCGCTGGCGTCAAATGCATCAGAACTCGCGAGCGGAGCATCGAGCATAGCATCAGGTCTTTCGAGTGCACAGTCTGCTGCAAATAGTGCGTCAACATACGCAAACAGCACTGTAAGCGCTATTAATGCAGCCAAATCCTATCTTGATCCTACTGATCCAGAAGATGCTCAGGCGATAGCAGCGCTCAATCAGGCTGCTCAGGCTGCTGCAGCCACATCGCAATATGCAAGCGGAGTTTCGAGCGGACTCGACACAGCGGTATCATCGTCCCAGTCTCTCGCTAGCGGAGCCCAGAGTCTTTCGAGCGGCGCTTCGCAGCTCTCGGAAGGTGCATCTGACCTCGCAAGCGGAGCCAGCTCCCTCGCCAGCGGAGCGCAGACGATCGCCAACACTGCCGGCCAGATGGCCTCAGGAGCGGAGACGATCACTTCCGACGATAACCTCGGAGCCATCATCAACGGGCTCGGGCAGCTTTCAGCCAGCTCCGGCTCCCTCACATCAGGAGTCGACAAGCTCCAGGCAGGTGCCGTTACACTCGCGGAAAGCATGAGCACATTTACTCAGGGCGCTCTCGACCTCAACGCCGGAGCATCTCAGCTCAAAGCCGGCACATCACAGCTCGCCTCTGGAGCCGCGACTCTCGACGAAGGCGCTGTATCACTGGTCAACGGTATGACGGCTCTCGAAGCCGGCGCACAGACGCTCGCTGACGGTATGGCTGAATTCGACCAGGAAGGCATCCAGCAGCTCACAGATGCGGTAGACGGAGATCTCCTCGGAACATTCGACAGGCTGCAGGCAGTCAAGGATTACGCCGCTTCAGAAGCTCCTTACAGCGGAGTTATCGACGGCGGATCGGCATCTGTCAAGTTCATATACAAGACAGCAGAAGCCGATTCAGACAGCAGCTCATCTTCTTCCGACAAGAGCAGCTCGGACAAATAATTCCTGAAAGCCAGCTTTCAGATAAATAAGAAAAACTCAATAGTTGCAATAACTTAAGCATAAGGGCAGCCGCCGCACCGTTCAGGTGCGGTGGCTGTCTTCATGTCTGCTCGCATCGCTTACGCGCAGGCTGCAGATACGCATGCCGTGTAATCAGCATTGCATAATAATCAGCATTAGAAAAAAAGGGGACGTACCGTTTCTGAACGGTACGTCCCCTTTTCTCTTTCACATTGGATCAGCCCGCGCAGTTTCTGCGCGCTGAATGGACGCTTCGGATTGATTAAAGAGCAGATTCTGCTGCGCTCAGGCTGCTGTAGCCGGAGAGCTTCGCAACTTCTGTCTGCATCTTCTCGAGTATGTCAGGATCGGCCTCTACATCCTTCTTGAGGAGTTTGAGGGTTGTAATCGAATAAGTCTCGAGTTCGCCTGTAGCGTAAGCGCTTATTGAAGTCTCGTTCACGCCTTCGGCCGTCGTGCGCTGATGCGACGCATATTTAGGATACTTCGCAGCGAACGCCTTCTGGTATTCATCGAGCTTTGCCACGATCTGATCTACAACTTCCCGCTTTTCACTTGTTATAGGCGGAACGTTCTTTCTGAGATGATCATCGTAGTATGCAAAGTCTGTGATTCTCATCATATATGCATACTTCAGTGCAAGCATATTGATACCGATGTTCTTGGATACTCTGAGATCCGAAAGGTAGCTCTGCAAAGTCGGTTCCGAAAGAACCGAGAACTGTCCGTAACGCATGATATAGAAGGTACGTCCGTCATCCTGACAAGCTGCTCTGCCGTCTATGTTCTGAACCTGGCCGAACATTTCCCACTCTTCAGCAATTATGTCGTTGATGACTTTGTCCTTCGGCGTTTCGTCCTTCAAAACTCTGATCATAAATTTCAACCTCCAGTTCCGGCCGTTATTCGGCCATCACATGCATACTCCTGATAACAGGATCTTTAATGCCGGACATTATATCTTCCAGATGCATTTGCAAAAAAGCGTCATGCGATCTCGAAAATCCCTGTGCGTTAAGTGCTCTCCCGACATCCTTGCAGATGTCCTCTATGATAGCTTCCTTCAGTTTCGCGTTCTCCATCTTGTCGGAGATCTTAGTAAGAGCGCTCAGTTTGTCAACCGTCATCTTCATCTCAGGAAGTTCCTGAGCCGCGCGGAACGACCATTTGTAATAAGGCATATACACGCGATTGAGGAGAAAGACGGCTGAAAGCGCTGCATCCACGAATTTATGGCATGCCAGATAAGCCGCCGGAATGTCGCCGCGCTTCATGCAGCGTCCGTAGTTGTACTGGCCTGCCTGAGCCATGATCGCCGCTCTCGCGGCAAGTTTCTTTCTGAGCACATCCTCCGGATAGAAATCCAGAAGAGCTTCTCTGATGCGTGTCATCTCGCCCAATCTGTCCTCCCAGATCTCGCCGTTCGTGGCTATGGAAAGGAAATTTTCCGGAATCTTCAGCCACTTTACGTTCGAATCGGGAACATCGTGACACGCCGTGTATTTAAAATAAAATTCCTCGAGAGGAATGACTCCGCGCCTCATCACCTCAAGCTGCTGCGGCTGCATCTCGAATCCTCTGAATTCGCCCGGAAGCTCGCGGTATGCGCGGGAAACATCTTTTCCTATTTCTTTGTAAACCTTGTAAGGCATCCATATGCAGAAGTCCGGTCCGAAATCGTGGTCGCGGGAATATTCGTCGTCGTATCCGTAGCATTCGGAGCCTTCTCCCACCAGACCCATTGCCATATATTTTATATATGAACCGAAGCGCGTTTCAAGCATATCGCGTCCGTATGTCTGATAATATTGTCTTGCAAGTTCCAGTCCTTTCATCGCTGGTTCCTCCATTCTCTGACCGTCTCGAGACTGCGCGCCAGAGTCTGATAGTATGTTCCCCTGCCTGAAACATTTTCCACGAGGCGCATAGCTTTCTGTATTTTTTCTTCGGCCTGATCGTAGTCACCGCGCTTTGCCGCAAGGCGCGCAAGCGCGTAAAGCGCCGCCGGGTAATGGCCGTCTCTGTTGCCCGTGCGCCGCGCGTATATTTCACACGCTCTGTTTAAATTTTTCTCTGCTTCGTCGTATAAACCGCACGAAATCTGTGCTTCGCCGAGATTGATGCAAGTCGTGGCGATATCGAGCTCTACATCGGCACCGTAGTCCCTGCCTTCGATCAGCTTCATGGACTTCATAGCCGTCTCGAGCGCCATGTACTTATCGCCGAGAGCCCTGTACACCGAACTAATGTTGTTGTACAGCGCAGCCATTCTGTAATCTTCCTCAAATCCGAGCGACACGAGGAGATTCTCGGACGATTTGAATATTTCCAGCGCTTCTTTGTATCTTTTTGCCGCGACGTAAATGTCAGCGAGATTGATAAGGGCCGTAGCGTAATTTTCTGTTTTTTCCTGGCCCATTTCGCGCAGATAGTAAAGGGCCGTGTTTGACGCATCTATAGCATCGTTAAACCTGCCCTGTACCCTGTAAAGACCGCTGAGCTCATTTAAAACTGCCACAGCGCCTTTTATATCTTTTGCCTGCTCCGCTTTCCTGAGATTTTTCTCCAGGTAATCCTGAACAGCTTTCGTATCGTAGCTTGCAAAAATCCGGTCGAGTCCGCTGTAAAACTCGTCTAAATTTAAAGCTGGCATTTTCCGCTCCTGTGCACGGCTGAATTACTTAACCTATAGATATATTTTAATGCCTGTACAACAAAAGTACAACCTTGTTTTTAAGGCACAAAAAGCAATGCTTCAGAAAACTGTCACGGCTTTTCAATATTCTGTCATGTATCAAAAAGAAAAAAGAGAACCGGAAAAAAATGGTCCTCTTGTAATCGCATGGCGGCGGCCTCCGGAGAAGACCTGCCGCTTCACACGCCGGCGCGGCAGCGCCGGCGTTTATCCGGAAAAATTTTATCCTGAATTTTATCCTACGTATTCGTAGCCTGCATCTTCCACAGCTTTTTTCAGATCCGCCTCTGAAACATCGGCGTTGAGCTTGAGAACGGCTTCTCCGGCCTCATGGCTCGGTGCAGCGCTGTCTACCTGCGGAAGAGATTCAAGTGATTTTCTTACATGATCCTCGCAGTGAGTGCACATCATGCCTTTGATTTTGATTGTTTTTTCCATTTCCTTTCCTCCTGGAATTTCAGTTTGAATTTCTTGTTTTTCATCAGTTTCAGCTTCTATTATACGCTCTCCCGGAGCTATCCGGCCGTTTTTTATCGGTTTATCGTGTTTTGTTTCGTTAATTTTAAATAAATTTAACCTCAGCGCGTTTGTGACGACGCACACGCTCGACAAACTCATCGCCAGAGCTCCGAGCATAGGATTCATTGCCCAGCCGTTTAAGTTGATAAATACGCCCGCCGCAACAGGAATGCAGATGAGATTGTAGATGAACGCCCAGCCGAGATTCTCCTTGATGTTGCGGATCGTTGCTCTGCTGAGTCTCACGGCCGCCGGAACGTCCGTCAATCTGCTGTTCATCAGTACGACGTCTGCGGCATCTATCGCGACGTCGGTTCCTGCGCCTATCGCAATGCCTGTATCGGCTCTTGTCAGAGCAGGTGCGTCGTTTATGCCGTCGCCGACCATGGCCACGCTTCCTCTTTCCTGCAGTTTCCTGATGACTTTTTCTTTGCCGTCCGGAAGCACGCCTGCGACGACTTCGTCGACGCCTGCCGCCCCGCCGACTGCTTCGGCTGTGCGGACGTTGTCTCCTGTAAGCATGACGACGTGGATGCCCATGTTTTTCAGCTGTCTTACGGCTTCTGCGCTTTCAGGCTTGATAGTGTCCGCCACAGCTATGATACCGATGACCTTTCCATCTTCGGCGAAGAACATCGGTGTCTTGCCCTGACCGGCCAGCTCGCCGGCTTTCTTTCCGAGATCTTCCGGAACCTCTGCCTTGGTTTTTATGAACCTGAGGTTCCCGCCTGTCACGTTCTTTCCGCCTATCACAGCGGTAAGGCCGCTGCCCGAAAGTACTCTGAAGCCTTCTGCCTCTGCCGTTTCTGTTCCGGTTTCCGCGGCTTTCTCCATGATGGCTTTCGCGAGCGGATGTTCGCTCCTGCTCTCGAGCGACGCTGCCGTCTTCATGAGTTCGTCCGTCGAAATACCCTCTGCGGGTACGATATCTGTTACAGAAGGAGAACCCTCGGTAATCGTGCCTGTTTTATCGAGCGCGACGATCTGTACCTTACCTGCGGATTCGAGCGTCTCGGCTGTCTTGAACAGAATGCCGTGCTTCGCTCCCACGCCGTTGCCGACCATTATCGCTACAGGCGTCGCGAGTCCAAGCGCGCACGGGCAGCTGATTACGAGAACGGATATAGCTCTTGCGAGCGAGAATCCGACGCTCTGGCCCGCTATCATCCAGATTATGAATGTGGCCAGCGCGATCAGCAGCACCGCAGGCACGAACACGCCGCTCACCTTGTCGGCGAGTCTGGCGATCGGCGCCTTTGACGCGGCCGCATCGCTAACCATGTTTATGATCTTCGACAGAGCCGTATCGCTGCCTACTCTGGTAGCGCGGCACTTTATGTATCCTGAGGTGTTGACGGTTCCGCCCGATACGCTGTCTTCAGGTTCTTTATCGACCGGAATGCTTTCGCCTGTCAGCGCCGATTCATCCACGGCACTCGCACCCTCTACGACGACTCCGTCGACAGGGATCTTGGCGCCGGGTCTTACGACGAAGATATCGCCCGCGCGGACTTCATCTATCTTGACTTCCGTCTCTTTCCCGTCTCGTATCAGCACCGCTGTTTCAGGCGCAAGCTCCATGAGGCCCTTGAGCGCATCGGTTGTGCGTCCCTTGGAATATGACTCGAGCGTCTTTCCTATCGTTATCAGCGCCAGAATCATCGCAGCAGACTCGAAGTACATCTGGTTCATGTCGCTCATGACTCTGGTGTCATCGCCGTTAACCACTGCGACCGTCATGTCGAGGAGCACGTAAACGCTCCACAGGAACGAAACGCCCGAGCCCATGGCGACGAGCGTATCCATGTTCGGTCCTCCGTGAATCATGCCCTTGAATCCGTTTACGAAGAATTTCTGGTTGATAACCATCACGATGCCTGCGAGCAGCATTTCCACGATGCCCATTCCCACGTGATTGTCCGTCAGGAAGCCAGGCAGCGGCCAGTTCCACATCATGTGGCCCATCGATATGTACATGAGAACCACGAGGAACGCGATCGAAGCGACGAGACGCTTTATCATCTGCGGCGTCTCCGTATCCTTCAGTTCATCCGCTCCGTGCGTTTCCTTCGCGCCTCCCTCAGGCGCCGCTCCGTATCCGGCTTTTTCCACGGCCGAAACGATCTCGGACACCGGCGCAGTACCGTCCACTGTCATGGAATTGGTAAGGAGATTTACCGACACATTTTTCACGCCGGGCACTTTGCTGACCGCCTTTTCGACGTGAGCGCTGCACGCGGCGCAGCTCATTCCAGTAACACTGTACTTGTCCAAATATCCCAGCCCCCTCTATTTCATAAGCTTCTGCATCATCTTCACGAGTTCGTCTATCGTCTCGTCGTGGCCGTTTCTTATATCCTCTGCCACGCACGTCCTTATATGCTGCGACAGAAGCTCCTTGTTGAACGAATTCATGGCTGCCGTAACGGCCGCAGACTGCGTAAGTATATCTATGCAGTACGCGTTTTTTTCGACCATGCCTTTTATGCCGCGTATCTGGCCCTCGATTCTGCTGAGCCTGTTCATCAGAGCCTTGTATTCCTCCGGCGAACGTTCCTTGGTGCGCTGGCACTGATCGCATTTACCGGTGCATTTTTCTTTATCCATAAGATTTTCCTCGATAATAAAACCAATATAACCAATATTTCTGCCGCCGGCATACCCCTTGCGGGTATCCGGTTCGATATAAATATATACCCCATCAGGGTATGATGTCAAGGGAGAAAGAAGAAAAGCAACAGAAAAATTAAAAAACAGCAGATTCGATTCGCTCATCGCCAGTGCTCAACGTTGTTCTTGCGCATAAGAAAAAACAGCCGATTCACGCATTGCCGGTGCTCCACTGCGCTCTTACGCAATCGGGCAGGAGGGAAATAGTCCAGAGAGAGCGCCCATGGTGCGCATACTAAAAAAGCGGATGCACGAGCATCCGCCTGAAGTTCTAAACCGTCTTGTCCAGCACGGCCTGCACCACGTAGTTTCCGCTGCCGGAGTCGTGCTCGGCCGACAATGTGACGATCCGGCTGTCCGTGTCAAAGTCAGGGATATCGAACGGCTTATCTGATTCAGAGGCCATTTTCTCCGCGTACTGGACGAAGCCGCTGTCGCTTCCGTTGAAAAAGCTGTATATGCCGATGCCGGATACGTTTTCATGAATGCTGAAGATCTTGTATCTCAAAGCGTGTGACGGCGTGATAATCCATATATACGGCAGATCGCTCTCCTCCGAAAGATTCTGAAGCGAGCCGAACATCGACCCGTCGGAGGCGGCGCAGCCGTGAATCACCGTGTTCGGATCTTCGAAACCGCTGTCGGCCCTGTAATCGATGAAAATGCAGCCAAGATCGTTTTCCCTGCCGAGAAAAGTCGTATTTGTATAAAGGTAATTGTCACGCCCTCTTACGACCGGATAGCTGATATCGAGTGAATCTATGTATATCCACGCTCGGATATCCTGATTTTTGTCTGCGAGCGCATCGAAATCAGCTTCTAAAGGAGACACCGAGTCGTCGCTTTTAGCAGTCTCATTGACCGTTACGTATTTTTCGCGCAGCGAATCGTATTCCCTGCGGCTCTGGTCGTGTACGTAGAAACTGCGGACCGCCTGAAAAATCATTACTGTAACCGCGGCGACAAGCAGGACAGCTATCACTGCCGACCATATTTTACTTCTCTTCCTGCCAGTCCCGCCGCGTGTACTCAACTTATGCTCCTTTCAAGGCGTAAATATCGTTAACATTACTTATCATTATTATTATACCATAAAATGCCATTATTTTCCCGTACCTGTGCCGCGGTCCGCAGCGTATTTAACGCTTCTGAGGCGCACGCCGCTGTCCGCAGCATATTTAACGCTTCTGAGGAGCGGCGCCGGCATGTTTCATCCAGCGCCCCACGGCGAGCGCGCCACAGTAATACAAAGCTATGCCGCAGGTTACCTCGATCGGGTATTTGAACAGGCCCTCTGCCTGCAGTATGAACGGCAGCACCGCAAGTGCGGCAGCCGGCGGGAAAGAACGGCCCGACGCTCTGATTATCGCCCAGGCGGCTGCCGCAGCGAGCATCACGCAGACGGCTTCCGGTACAGCCGTTTCGTCGCTCAGGAGGCGGAACAGAAAGCCTTCCGCCGACGTCAGGAAGAACACGAGAATCGTCTGCAATGGAGGATTCGACGATCTGACGCCCGCCATTCCAGGGCCGCTTAATGCGATGAACGCGACCACGAGAGGCGGCGCTGTCAGGTAAAGTTCTCCCGAGATGCCTGGAATCAGCAGAATAACAGCAAGTATCACGAACATCCTGCTCCACAGCGGACGCATGCTGCTGTTCCGCACAAATTTCTTCCGCAGATCGTAAGGCTTTCTGCGCTCTATTAAGAAGCTGCCCGCATCGCACACCGCCGCAGTGACGGCTACCGACAGCACGTAGATCCACTCCGTCGCTCCTATCAGCACGGGCAGCATGCAGGCCGACACCGACGGCGTCAGCGTATTCCCGGAAGCCGTCAGCAGCACGAAGACGAACGCGGCGGCCAGCAGCATCTTGAAATAAACTGGCAGACCGACGTAACGGCTGATAAGGATTCCGGCCGCCGCGCACAGTGTCATTTCCACGGTCATTGTGACGTGACGCACGTTCCACGGCATTTCAGGCATGATAAAAGAGCCTAACAGCAGTGCGGCTGCCTCCGGGAATATTATCTCCTTTATTCCGGCAGCTTCGGCAGCCGCAGCCATAAGCAGCATCAGCAGCATCGAAATGCAGAATCCAGCAACAGGAAATTTTCTCTTCATGATAAAAACCACCGGCCCGGGGCCGCCTCTCCTCTCAGCAACGGTTCAGACAACATTTTATGTTTGCACAATTAATATCATATCGTACAGACCGTCCTTTTATCAACCGGAACAGCTCATTTTCCGGATTTTGCCTTCCTCTGTCAGAGAAGCTTTAAAATATCGAATATTGTCTTACTTTTATTTGACATTACGATCTGTTGCTCTTAACATAAACATAAGGTTTTATTTTCATGCATTGACGCTGGTTATTTCTTTCATGCTGTTTCATACTGCATGCCGCGCATATACAGGATCACAATATATGCCGAACCGGATTTTTTAAAGGATCCTTAATGATTAATATTATCTTAAAGAAGGGATTCCTATGATTTTTACTGTCAATTTGTTATAATAGTTAATAACATATGTCATTAACTAACAGAATGGAGATAGATTATATATGACAAAAGATGATTTTTACGACAAGCTTCAGAATTACTTCCGGAAGATTGCAGCTGAGAACGATCTCGATAAAACGGAAATATCCGTCGTTTCAACTGCGATGACTCCTGAAGAAGCTATCGGCATCACCAAGAGAAAGGATTACCCGATCCTGGACGGCAAGGAAATCATGCTCAAAGCGGAGTACCGCGGAGCCACAGGACAGGCATTTACATCAGCACCTGCTGTATTCAAAGGTTCGCTCGATGAAATCATCGAAGGCGACATCAAGAACGACGATCACGCTCGTTCGATCTTCATCGCGTCTCTAAACGCGGTCCTCAGATACCTCGGCAAAATCGACCACACCATTCACTGCAGGAATGACGGACCTGAGCGCTGTGCAAAAGAATACGCAGATTATATCAAGGAGAAATACGGTAATCCGAAGATTCTCCAGATCGGTTTCCAGCCTGCCCTCTTCGAAGAGCTTGCCGGAAAATTCGAAATGAAACTGCTCGACCTCAATCCTGCCAATATCGGAAAGACAATGTACGGCGTCACAATCGGCGACGGCATCAAAGACATGGACGAGGCAAAGGAATGGGCCGATCTTATAGTTTGTACCGGCAGCACGGTATGCAACGGATCTGTCGTAAATTATCTTGATATCGATAAAGACGTCATATTCTATGGAACGAGTTTCGCGTGCGGAAACGCGATATTCGGAATAGACAGACCTTGTTTTGAATCGGAGTAATGCGATATGGCTATACATTCAGGCAAAGACGGAAAAACATATTTAAGCGTGGGTGAATTCTCCAATGCCGCTGATTTGAGCAGGAACACCCTTGTTTACTACATAAAAATCGGTTTGATAAAACCGGCAAAAACGGCCTCCAACGGGTACAAGTATTTTTTGCCTGAGCAGCTCAATGAAATCGCCTTCATTAAGTACATGAAAAATTTCGGCATTTCTCTGAAGCAGATCCGGCAGATGATGGACGGCGTAACCGTAGAGGACTTCAGTCAGATCATGGAAAACACCAGCAACAGAATACATGACGATATAAAAAGGCTGAAGCGCGCGTCCGCGTTTCTGGACCGCATCAAGCAACATGCAGACCTCATCAACGAGCATGAAGTAGACGTGCCTTTCTACGAAGATCTCGAGGAAGACAGCTACTATATGACTCCTGTAAGATTCTGCCATTCGCTCAACGATCCTGCAAACGCTGCTGTGCTCTCGGACTTCATGAATTTCGGCGAGGAATTTCTCCCCGAACACCTTATGTGCTGCATGATTCCGGACGACAAGCTTGACGGTGAGAATTTCTGCATGTACATAAGAAAAAACTTCGATGAAAAGCAGAATCCTGACGAGAGTAAACTTATAAAGCGGCCTGCCGGCCGTTACGCCGTGATCGTACACAACGGCGGAACTGGTACCATAAGGGATACTGCCGTCCATCTGCTGGATTATATAAAAAGCACCGGAAATAAAAGAACCGGCGGAGCCTTCATTTTAAGCTCCGCCGGCTTTGTGAACATGACCGATTCGGACGAAAACAAATATGTCGTAGAAATACCTGTTTCCGGTTCATGAGTCATTTAAATTCTATATTCGTTATATCTATTATGCTGACGTTTCAGCAGTTATAAATCTCATAAGCATAGAAGCAGCCTGTTCTCTGGTTGTTCCTGCCTTCGGCAGAAGCATGTTCTCGTCAGTACCAGATATTATTCCTTCTGAAACAGCCCACTCTACAGCGGCTTCCGCATAACTTCCGACATCAGCGCTGTCACTGAATCCGCTGAGATCTGCAGTACCTGTCGTGCTGTAGTTCTTGTACTGCGCATATCTGTATAAGAACGTCGCAAACTGTTCACGCGTAACGGACGAATCCGGATCGAAAGTCTCGCTACTCGTTCCAGCGGCTATACCGTTTTCCGATGCCCACTCTACTGCGCTAGCGTAATAAGCGTCAGACGATACATCGCTGAAAGGCTGGTCACCTGAAACTGAAGGCGAACCTTCGAGCCTGTACAGCACAGAAACCAGCATCGCTCTGCTCATCTCAATTTCAGGAGAGAATTCAGTAGCAGAGGTTCCCATAAACAGACCGTTGTTATACGCGTATGCGATGGCGCTTCTCGACCATCTGTCTGCCGATATGTCGGTAAACGGCAAAGTATCTGTATCAGATGTGCTTTCCTCCTTAAACACCGCCGTTACCGTTACAGCGGAAGCAGGCATCGTAAAGGTGTAGCTTCCGTTCGATCCGCTGACCGCTATGCTGGAGCCATCCGCTGTTGTAACAGTTACGCTGTCAACAGTATAACCTTCTGCGGCAGTAGCTGTAAGCGTTACAGTATCTCCTTCTGCGGCAGTTGTTTTATCTGCTGTAACCGAGCATCCATCTACCGACGGCTGCTGAACCGTTACGCCGTAGGTGGTTGATCCCGAGGAATCTCCGGAATCGCCTGTACCAGAATCACCCGTGCCGGAATCACCACTGCCGGAATCAGTTCCGTTAACAGTGAGATTTATTGTCTTTGATGCACTGGTATACTCTCTGAATGAAGCGCTAACCGATATCTGGCACGTTCCTGCACCTACCGCTGTAATTACAACATTTCCTTTGCCATCGTAACTTGCCGTTGCTACAGACTCATCTGAACTGGTCGGACTTACTTCGGCGTAATACGTCTGGAGTTCTGTGCCTTCACACGTGCATTCCGGCTGACCGTTAATATAGATAATACAGTTTTTCTCGCCGCATATTGCCGGGCAGTCTGCCATTCCGCAGCCTGGAAGATGCTGTTCTTCATACGGCGAAATGCTCATCGTTGTCGACTCTCCAACATTAAGAACTGTGGTGCCCGGATCACCAATGATCACAGATCCACGTTCAATGTACGCAAATGAAGGAACTGCGCTCATAAAGAATATTGACGCAGCGAACAGCAGCGCCAGTAATATTGTGAACGCCCTTCTTGCTTCTTTTACTCTCATAATTTACCTCCTGAGCAATAATTTTTTTCTGTTCTGCTGCCGCAGCCGGATGACTTATGCCGGATGTGACTGCAGCCGTCTCTGCCATCACTTTTTTCAGAGACACGAACGTATTTTCTCCGCTACCCTGCACAATGCCTCTGCTGCGGATTTCTCAACAGAGACAGTAGCGTATCCAGAAATACAGCTGCTGTCTGAAAATCCGGAAATATCATTCGTTTCACCTGCAGGTACATTATATTTTTACAGGCAGGACGGCAGAAGTATTTTTCCTCTGCTGCCCTGCCTTAAATAATCGGATATTATTTGATATATTAAAAATATTTTATTCTGTTATGCTTTTACATTCTCAACAAAGCGCTGAGTGATGGAAGCAGTCTGTTCGCGTGTAGCTCCACCCTGAGGCTGAAGTGTTCCGTCTGTCATGCCTGAAATTATTCCAGCACCCACAGCCCACTTAACTGAATCAATTGCATATGAGCTTATCGATGAAGCGTCGGTGAAGCTGCTCAGATCGCTTGATGCGCTGACATCATAGTTCTTATAGTTTGCATATCTGTAGAATATTGCAGCCATCTGTTCACGCGTTACATCGTCGTTCGGGCCGAACGTATCAGCGTCGTATCCGCTTACGATACCGTTATCGCTTGCCCACTTGACAGCATCGCTGTAATACTGGCCGGAAGAGACGTCCTTGAATGGGGAATTTCCTGTTACTGCCGGTGATCCTTCCATTCTGTAGAGAATCGTTACGAACATAGCTCTGTTCATTACGACCTCAGGAGAGAATGTATCTTCCGATGTTCCTGCAAATATTCCATTGTTGTAAACATATTCAACAGCGCTTCTCGACCATCTGTCTGCATTTACGTCCTTAAACGGGAATGTATCTACCGTCGGAGGCGTTGTCTCTGCAGTGAAGTTACCTGTAATGATAACATCCTCTGCAGGCATTGTAAATGTATAGGTTCCGTCAGAACCGCTTACCTCAACATTTTTCCCTGTAGCTGTCTTTACGGTAATTCCATCAAGCGTGTAACCGTCGTTTGCCCTGGCAGTAACTGTTACTGTTTCGCCTTTGGCTGCAGTAGTCTTGTCGCAAGAAACTGTGCCGCCCTGGACGCCATCTGCCTGGCTGATGTTGTATGAAGTGCGTTCAGGAATTGTAGTACCTGGGTTGCCTGGGTTGTCTGGATTGTTATCGTCGGGTTCAGTGCTTTCTCCGTCGATTATATCAATGCCGAAGCACTGGTATGATAACGA
This sequence comes from Anaerovoracaceae bacterium, assembly GCA_050946535.1. Classification (GTDB taxonomy): domain Bacteria; phylum Bacillota; class Clostridia; order Peptostreptococcales; family Anaerovoracaceae; genus RUG708. Next base: position 216,985 of record JBMNUZ010000001.1, on the reverse strand, counting down.
CCAGAGAGTTGTTTCAGGAGCTGCTACAGTAGTACCGTTTTCATCTGCCAGCGCTACTCCGAAGAGGAATCTGAAGTCCTTGTCTGCTGCGAGGTTTGGATCGTACTCTGCAGTTTCAACTGAAGTCTGATCATCATGATTCCAGCTCTTTTCGTAAAATTCGAATGCGATTAGAGGGTCGTCCTTGATCTTTTCTTTTGAAGCTCCCACAGCAGTCCTTACTGCGTCGCCTTCATCGAATGTTACATTTGCCCCACCGGACGATTTGTAGCTGCCTTCCTGGTTCATAGCATTCCACAAGTCAGAACCTTCTGTATAAAGATCCTTGAAGTAGTATCTGTCCTGCATGAGCCAGTCATAGTCGAACTTGCCTTTCGAGTAGTAAGCGTTTTCATCCGTAGGATCGTTTGTGTCGGATTCGGTTACGCTGTCGTTTGTCCTGAGCTGTGCAGTCATTCCGCTCTTGAATTCAATCCCTGCATCCTCGAGGATCGCCGAGAGATATACTCCCTTGGCCTTGAACGCGGTTATGCCTCTCATCGTGCAGAGGGCGTGATAGTAATGATCATTATTGTCGGACAGTGCCTTAAGCTCGTCCATCGTATAGATTTTTTTCTGAAGTATTTTGCCGTCTTTATCGAGATGTCTGATCTGGAAAGTCTGGGCTCCGTAATAGTGAACCGTTATTTCCTTTTCTACTGTTTCGTAGCCCGTTGACTTTATAGCTATAGTGTAAGTCTTGGTTCTTTCAGGATCCTGGAACTGAAGACTCTCTATGGAAAGAGTCGTACCTTCGATTTTGTAGTTTGATTTATCTACGGCCGTTCCGTCGATGTCTACCTCAGTAATATTATCTATCCAGTCCTGGTCGGCGAGAGTAAGATCTACACTGCCGTTGCTTCTCGTAACTTCGTCTGTAGCGATTTTTGTTTTAAGATTCGATATAGCATCGTCGAGTTCCGATTTCGCCTCGTCTATATGGCTCTGCAGGTAGTATATACAATTGTCTGCGGCCTTCGCCTCGGCGAGCTTCGATTTGAGTGTGGAATACGATTCTGCCGTGTACTGGGAAGGATCGATGTTTTCCGCCTCGCTTATCGAGCTTTCAAGCGCTGTCTTGTCGGCTCCGGTATCCCTGTCCTGAGGATATGCGTATACAATCAGGTCTAGGACTTCGCCCTCCTCGGCCTTTTTCGCTGTTACTGTAAACTGAGAACCATTTACAGTCAGCTTGTATTTACTGAACTTATAAAAATTATACTTATTCGTTTCGACATAGTCATCTGCACTCATAGACAGATACTCGTTGAAATATGTTGTCAGATTTGAGCCGTATTTGTCAAGTTTGCCTACAGGTTGCCCATTTTTAAGGAAAAGCACGTGTACATGACCACGCGTCGTATCAGACGGCACATTTACCTGCTTCGTAACAGAAGCGCATGTCGATGATGTCCCGACGGTTCTCGATACGGTCGAGAAGCTCACGCCGTTAGGGACGTAAAGATCTACATTTTCCCATGAAACAGGCGTGCCGTCCTCGCCGGTTATCTGCGTTATCGTGCTTACAGGCTCGATTGTGAGCCTTGCATCATACGCAGCTAGACCGTAATACAGCTTGAATACCACCGATTTCCCATCGTCTCCTTTGGAAAGCTTTCCGTACACAGGATATGCCTTGTGGTTGGTGTACTGTGGTGTCGAAGTTATCGTAATCGGAGTTTTGGCTACTTTTTTATTGAGCACTACGGTAAATTCGTCATATGCCTTTACCGGATCCGCGATCTCTATATTCTGGTCAAATGTAACTGTCATGGTAATGTACTGCTCGTCACATTGATAATCTCCAGAGCCTCTTACCTCGCCTCCGTGCGATGTGGAGACATCCCACCCGGTGACGGTAGGCGCAGCACTCGACTTATCAAACACCGCCGCTACAGTTACATTAGAAGCAGGCATTGTAAATGTGTATGTTCCATTCGATCCATTGACAGCTATACTGGAACCATCCGCTTTTGTAACGGTTACCTTGTCGACAGTATAACCTTCGGCGGCTGTTGCTGTAATCGTTACAGTATCGCCTTCGGCGGCTGTTGTTTTATCCGATGTAACCGAGCATCCATCTATAGATGGCTTCTGAAGCGTTATTCCGTAGGCGGTTGATTCCGAGGAATCGCCGGAATCAGTTCCCTTGACAGTAAGATTTATTGTCTTTGATGCGCTTTTATACTCTCTGAATGTAGCGCAGACCGATATCTGGCACTTTCCTGCACCTACCGCTTTAATGACTACATTGCCCTTGCCATCGTAGCTTACCGTAGCTACCGACTCATCTGAACTGTGCGGGCTTACCTCTGCGTAATATGTCTGGAGTTCTGTGCCTCCGCACGTGCATTCCGGCTGGCCGTTGATATAAGTAATGCAGTCTTTCTCACCGCATATTTGCGGGCAATCTGCCTTTCCACAGCCTGGAAGGTGCTGTTCTTCATACGGCGAGATGCTCATCGTTGTCGATTCTCCGACCTTAAGTACTGTAGTCGTCGGATTACTAATGAGCACTGAGCCACGATCGATTGTCGCAAATGAAGGAGTTGCACTCATAAAGAATACTGCCGTAGCGAAAAGTAGCGCTAACAATGCAGAAAATATCCTTCTTGCTACTTTCACGTTCATAATAAACCTCCTGAGCTATAACAATTACTACTCTATTTGTATTGCTGCCTTAATTGTCTGAAGGATACCTGATGTTACTGTAGCTGCCTCTGTTCTCGATGTATCTGCCAGAGGCGGAAACATATTTTCTCCAATTCCCTGCATAATACCCCTGCTGTACATATTTTCTACAGAATCTCTGGCATATTCAGAAATACTGCTGCTGTCTGAAAATACGAAAATATCTTTCTTTTCGCTTACAGTAACATTTAAATATTCCAGATATCTTTCGGAAATAACAGCGATATCCTGTCTGGTAGCGAAAGCTTCCGGATCGAAGTTCCCATCCCTCGTACCGTTTACGATATCGTTGTCAGCAGTCCATTCTATATAAGACATAGTTCAGCTGTCAGTACATCCGTGAAAAATGTGCTCAATCCATTGTACTGGACTTTGTCAGTATAGATGTCAATGTGTATGCATTCTCTCCTCTTTTCAATTCTGTAACCACCGTAAACGCCGCCGGAATCAGGAATACCTGCACGAACGGACCGCTTACATTCTTTACTATTCCCACTTTGGTAGTTACATTGAGCTCCTCCGCATTTAAAGTATAATGTGTTGTACTCGATATATCCCTCCTGTTCATGATCGTGTCTGGGAAGCATATGGTGACCGTAATGTGGCTTTTATCATCTCCTTCTCATTAAAACAGGACGGCAGATGTGTTTTATCATTCTGCTGCCCTGCCCTATACAATCGGGTATTATGCAAATATCCGAAATTTTTATGCCGATACGACATTAATAAAACGCTGAGCGACAGATGCTGTCTGTTCGCATGTAGCTCCTGCCTGAGGCTGGAGTGTTCCGTCGGACATTCCTGAAATGATTCCTGTGCCCACAGCCCATTTCATAGCATCTGCACAGTACCACGGTCGATGTTCGCAAACGAAGGAACTGCGCTCATAAAGAATACTGCCGCATCGAACAGTAGCGCTAACAATGCAGAAAATGTCCTTCTAGCTACTTTCACGTTCATCATAAACCTCCTGAGCTATAAACAATTACTATTCTGTTTGTGCCGCTGATGTAATTGCCTGAAGGATACCTGATGTTACTGTAGCTGCCTCTGCTCTGGATGCATCTGTCAGAGGCGAAAAAGTGTTTTCTCCAATTCCCTGCATAATACCCCTGCTGTACATATTTTCTACAGAATCTCTGGCATATTCAGAAATACTGCTGCTGTCTGAAAATACAGAAATATCTTTCTTTTCAGTGACAGTAACATTTTTATATTCCAGATATCTTTCGGAAATAACAGCGATATCCTGTCTGGTAATGGAGGCGTCAGGATCGAAGTTTCCGTCTCCCATACCGCTTACGATACCGTTGTCAGCAGCCCATTCTATATAAGGCATAGCCCAGCTGTCGGAATCTACATCGTTAAAAGACGATTGACTATATTCACTCGTATCTGCGCCCTCCGCCGAAGCTATCATTGTGACGTACTCCGCTCTCGTCACACGGCCGTCAGGATTGAATGTTCCGTCTCCGTTTCCGCTGAGAGCTCCGCGTGAAGCAAGGTAGTTTACAGGTTCTGCAAACCAGCTGTCTGACAGTACATCCGTGAAATACGTGCTCAATCCACTGTACTGGGTTCTGTCAGTATAGATGTCAATGCGTATGCAGTCTCCGCTCGTTTCGTTTCTGTAACCACCGTAAACGCCGTCGAGGTTAGGCAGACCTGCCACGAACGGACCGCTTACGTTCTTTACTATTCCCACTTTGGTAATTACACCGAGCTTCTCCGCATTGTAGGTAAATGTGTTGTAGTCAATATATCCTTCCATCTCATGATCGTGTCTAGGAAGCAGAGGGGCGCCGTTTTTCGAAAAGGCGAGCGTAGGGACGACTCCCGTAACGAGAGTATCGTAGTCCTCCTCGAGGTAATAATCGCTGTAATCGCCGCCTGAGAAGAAGTATGAAAGGTCCTTGACCTCTGCATAGTAGTCGTTGTCACGACCATAGAAAGCAGCCCATCCTCCGGTATTTTTAAGTCCGGTTTTCTCTGTCAGGAACCACGACATGTCCAGTCCTTCGAAATAATCATGGAAGCCTGCAAGACCGAGAGTGTCCTTGTCTTCTTCATTTCCTGCGATTCCGAAATAATTTCCGGCAACATGATCCGGATTGTCGGACGCAAACTGTTCAAGCTGCTGCATTGTAAATGTAAGAGTCCTGAAAGGCATCGCATTGTCGTCGGTCTCTTCGTATTTAGAGCTGTCGATATAGTTGACCGTGAATATCGTCGATTCCATGTATGTCAATGGATCGCGATTGTGGTAACCGTAATGAGGATCCTCGGTCTGGCCTGCGAGGCTTACACGTATCCCCGAGACATTCTCGACCGGATCAGAACCTTCAATATATATTTTTAAAGGACCTCCGGAGTTTTTAGCATCTGCGTCATATCCGTCGGATGATTCCGACGTAACGAGAGGCTTTTCTCCTTCAGCCACTGCTATGATGGCATTTCCCTGTACTACATCGGTTACAGGAACTGTCAGGACCGGATCTTCTGAATTTCTTGAATAAAATGTGAGCGATACGTCTGAAGCAGTCATATCTATGCCGCACATCGTGAGAAAACTGTAAAGATCAAGTCCCTGCAAAGTCAAACCGTTAGTGTCATTCATCGAGGAAGCAAGACCGAGCGCAGGCTCGTTGTAAACCTCCTCGAGCTCGTAAACGTTATAAATCTGTTCCTCGCTCATCGCCGTTCCTGTAATTTTTACGTTGGTGAACAGAAGATTTCCCGTTCCGTAAGGACTCGAATCGTCACCCTTGTACGCCATATGCGTATATGAAGGGTATTCCACAGTATCCGAGTCGGTACTGCTGTCGGCTGCAAAAGCCGTCGTACACGGCGTCAGCACGAGAACAGTCATAAGTGCGATTATCAGAGGTAGACTTTTTCTGCGTCTGGTGCTTTTCATAATTTCCCTCTTATAAAAACAGGACGGCAGAAGTATTTACTCTTCTGCTGCCCTGCCTTATACAATCGGATATCATCTGATATATCCGAAACTATTTGTTATCGTGTTATGCATTTACAATCTGCATAAAACGCTGAACGATAGATGCAGTCTGTTCGCGTGTAGCTCCTGCCTGAGGCTGGAGTGTTCCGTCGGACATACCTGAGATTATTCCAGCGCCTACAGCCCACTTCATTGCATCTGTTGCATATGAGCTTACCGATGAAGCATCGCTGAAGCTGCTCAGATCGTTCGTTGCGCTGACATCATAATTCTTGTAATTTGCATATCTGTAGAAGATTGCAGCCATCTGTTCACGAGTTACCTCGTCGTTCGGGCCGAATGTGTCAGCGTCGTACCCGCTTACGATACCATTGTCACTTGCCCACTTTACAGCATCGCTGTAATACTGGCCGGATGCAACGTCCGTAAATGAGGAATCTCCGCTTACTGCAGGCGATCCTTCCATTCTGTAGAGGATCGTTACAAACATCGCTCTGTTCATTACGGTCTCAGGCGAGAATGTAGTTGCTGATGTTCCTGCGAATATTCCGTTGTTATATACATATTCTACAGCGCTTCTCGACCATCTGTTTGCGGCTACGTCCGTGAACGGGAATGTGTCTGTCGTCGGAGTGGCATTTTCTTCAGTAAAGTCACCTGTGATAATTACATCCTCTGCAGGCATCGTAAATGTATATGTTCCGTTAGAACCGCTTACCGCAACGGTTGCACCTGTAGCAGTCTTTACTGTAATTCCGTCGAGCGTGTAACCGTCGTTTGCCTTGGCAGTAACTGTTACGGTTTCACCCTTGGCTGCAGTAGTCTTGTCGTAAGAAACTGTGCCTCCCGAGATGCCTTCGGTCTGGCTGATCTTGTATGTGGTGCTTCCAGTATTGGAATTATCTGTGCTGCCGCTGTCAGTTGAAGTGCTTTCTCCGTCGATTATATCAACTCCGAATACCTCGTATGATACTGACCAGAGAGTTGTTTCAGGAGCCGATACAGTCGTGCCGTTTTCATCTGACAGAGCCGTTCCGAAGAGGAATCTGAATCTCTTGTCTGTAGCGAGGTCCTGATCGTACTCTTCAGTTTCGAGCGAAGTCTGATCATTTATATTCCAGCTCTTCTCGCAGTACTCGTATGCGATGAGAGGTTCGTCCGCAACCTTGTCTGTAGAAGCTCCTGCAGCAGTTCTTACTGTGTCGCCTTCGTCGAATGTTACTTTCGCCGAACCGTATGGAGTATAATAGCTGCCTTCCGTATTCATCGTATTGTAGAAGTCAGAACCTTCTTCATAAAGATCCCTGAAGTAGTATCTGTCCTGCATGAGCCAGTCATAGTCGAAGTTGCCTCTCCAGTAGTAAGCGTTTTCATCCGTAGGATCGTTTGTATCAGATTCCTCTACACTGTCGTTCGTTCTGAGCTGTGCAGTCATTCCGCTCGTGAACTGTATTCCTGCATCCTTAAGGATTGTTGAAAGGTATACACCTCTGCCCTTGAAAGCGGTAATGCCTCTCATCGTGCAGATTGCGTGATAATAATGATCATTATCGTCTGATAACGCCTTTATCTCGTCAAGTGTGTAGATCTTCGACTTCAAAATTTTGCCGTTTGCATCGAGGTGTCTGATCTGGAAAGTCTGGGCTCCGTAGAAGTAAACCGTTACATCCTTTACTACATCCGCATAGCCCGTTGATTTAACAGTGATCTCGTAATCCTTTGTCCTTTCAGGATCCTGGAACTGAGAACTCTTGATGGTAAGAGTCGTGCCGTCGATCGTGTAGTACGAAGAATCTACGGCTGTTCCGTCGATGTCTACCTCAGTAATATTGTCAATCCAGTCCTGACCGCCGTCGAGAGTTAGATATACGCTGCCGTTTCTTGTAGCTTCATCTGTCGAGATATTGCTGTCTGCAGCAGTATCCATTGCCTCTATAAGCTTATCTCTGTACGCATTGTATTCTACAGATGTAGTATCGTCGGTTATAGAATTATAATCGGTCTGTGCCTGTGCGATAGCGTCTGTAAGTGTAGATATACTATTTTCTATGGTGTCTGAAGAAATCTTGTTGTATCCGGACGCCGAGATAGTTTCCAGACGTGCTTCTGCTTCTGCGATCTCTGCATTGAAAGTCCACTGCTGGTATCTTGCGTCGTTCGGGCTCTCATATGCGAAAACCTTAATAACTGCGTTTGCGAGAGTCTGTGTATCGCTCGCTGTATCTGCAGTAATTGTAACTGTCGACTGAGTCGGATCATCTGTATCCGGCGTAGCCGTCATAGTGTATCCTGTAGAATAATTTGTGGCATTTCTATTGAAAGCATTAGCCAGATATTGTACGTAATCCGCCTGGGTCAGGGTCTTGAACATATGTGAATGAACGTAAACTGTACCCGTATCGCTGCCGCCGACAATGGTATTGCCGTCCATGTCGTCGCTGCTGAGGATCTGTATCGCGTTAGCAGCTCTGCCTGTAGCATCGCCTGCCATGCGGAATGTTATTGACTCCTTGGTTCCAGATGATGCACTGCCTGCCGTGTATGATGTCTGTACGAACATATCTCCGTTGCTGTCCGGCATCATTACAGGGACCGAAGTGTGGATATCAGGGAAGTACGAGCAGGCTGTGCCGGCTTCGTTCATGATATCTTCGTAGTAGTTTGACTTAAGGGAAATGTCGAGCGTTCTGGATACATAGTAAGTCCATGTGCTGCCTGAAGTACCCTTGATATCAAGTATCAGTTTGTTATCTTCCGCGGTGACAACAGGATTCGCAAATCCCATGTCCGACAGTGATCTTCCGCTGAGCTCGATATTAAATGCATTTGAAGTGTAGCGGTCTGTCGTTAGATTCTGGTCAAACACCAGAGTTACGATAAATTCTTCGCCTTCTTCGGTCTTAGGTGAAACGTTCTTGCTTTCGACCGAATAATCGACGAGGGCAGGCCCTGCCTGCTGAGTTGTTACTGAGCTGTCCGTATCTGCTGCGAATGAAGCAGGAACAGCTGCGAAACAGCCTGTCAGTATCATCGTTGCTGACAGGACTATTCCTAATACGCTTTTAAACAATTTCATAAACTTTATACTCCTTAATTATCAATTTAACTCATTGATAAAAAAACATATTATATGCATATACGTGCCAAGTATATGCGGACATATATTTTTTCTTTTTTCACCTCCCTGGCTTTATAAAGCCACCTACTAGGTATGTTTTATACCGTTTCGGTAGTATTTGAAAAAATGAGTTTGGTTAAGTTGGTTTTATTATCACACACTGTTATTTTATACTTAGGAGTTGGTATCAGGTCAATATATTATTTGAAATTTATTCGATGTAATATTCGTGTAATTTCAAGAAATATGAAATATGACCGGCATCTATCAAAAAAATTAATACAATGACTTTACAGAATGCAGAAGTCATTCGGCGGGATTATTCACTAATACAGGTTTATCGTTGATATTGCAGCCTGATGTTCCTGACGGCGGCTGCCGGAATTTTATCACGTAGAGAATAAAGAGAATAAATCACGGAGACTGCGGTCCTCGGTTCCTGGCATCGGCTGGCTGAGAAAATTTCCAGCCGGAAAAAAAGCGGGCATTCCCGATAATAACGGAAATGCCCGCTAAAATATTGTTTAACTTTCTATCTGTCTGAATATCTGTAACAACAGACCGTCTGCACAGGCTTTCGTGTCATGCCTGCATCATTTATTCCGGTGCAGTGCGTCAGTTCATGTATTTTTCTGAGAAGCGCTGGATTATCGCTGCGGTCTGCTCTCTCGTAGCTCCGAGCTGCGGTGAGAGTTCTGTCGAAGACGTTCCTGAGATGAGTCCGCTTCCTACCGCCCAGCTCATAGCAGTCGTTGCATAAGAGCTGACGCTCGAAGCGTCCGTATACTTCGACAGTTCAGCTGTCTCTGATGTGCTGAATCCCTTGTACTGCGCATATCTGTAGAAAATGCACGCCATCTGCTCACGCGTTATCGCATTGTCAGGACTGAATGTAGTAGCGGAGGTGCCGCTTACGATGCCGTTGGCTGCAGCCCAGCCTACAGCGTCGTAATAGTACGAACCCGATGATACGTCGCTGAACGAATTAGCGCCGCTGTAGGACGCGCCGTCCATTCTGTAGAGCACGGTAACGAGCATCGCTCTCGACATCGACGCCGACGGATCGAATGTTGTCGCTGAAGTGCCGCTGAACAGGTTCTTGTTATATACGTAAACGATGGCTCCGCGCGACCAGCGGTCGGTCGATACGTCCGTGAACGGGAAATTGGTGTCATCGTTTTCAGCGGTTTTTATTTCGAGATTCGAAATAGCTGTATCGAGCTCAGATTTCACCTCGTCTATCTGGCTCTGCAGGTAGTATATGCAGTTGTCTGCAGCCTTCGCCTCGGCGAGCTTCGATTTGAGGTTTGTATATGAAGCTACCGTGTACTGCGAAGAATCGATGTTCTCTGCCTTACTAATCGAACTTTCGAGCGCCGTCTTGTCGGCTCCGGTATCTCTGTCCTGAGGATATGCGTATACCATCAGGTCGAGCACTTCGCCCTCCTCGGCATTGTTCGCCGTTACTGTAAACTGCGAGCCATTTGTAGTCAGCGTGTAGTCGGACCCGAATTTGTTCGTGAACCATCCTTTCAGCAGTGAGACGTAACCATCTGCGCCGAGCGTCAGATAATCGTGGAAATGAGTGGTCAGGTTCGAGCCGTAGGTATCGGTTTCGCCTACAGGTTCACCGTTTTTAAGGAAAAGCACGTGTATCATCATGCGGGTCGAATCAGACGGTGCGCTGACCTGCTTCGTGACAGAAGCGCATGTAGATGATGTCCCGACGGTTCTCGATACGGTTGAGAAGGTCACGCCGTTAGGGATGTAAAGATCTACATTTTCCCATGAAACAGGCGTTCCGTCCTCGCCGGTTATCTGCGTTATCGTGCTCACAGGCTCGATCGTGAGCCTTGACGCATACGGAGCGAAACCGTAATACAGCTTGAATACCACCGATTTTCCGTCGGATCCTGCGGAAAGCGTTCCGTAAACAGGATATGCATCGCCGTTAGTGTATTCTTTGGTCGAAGTGATCGTAATCGGCTGCTCACTCACGTCTTTATTGAGCATTACGGTAAACTCGTCATATGCCTTTACCGGATCGGCGATAACTATATTCTTGTCAAACGTAACTGTCATCGTCACGTACTGTTCGTCGCAGGTGCTGTATCCAGATCCAACCACCGTTCCTCCGTGCGATGTGTAAACGTCCCAATCGGTTACAGCAGGCGCAGTCGAATCGTCCGCAAAAACAGGCAGGGCGAACATGCCGGTCATTATCATGACTGCCGAAAGCAGCAATGCTGCAAACTTTTTCATGCGTATCTCCTTTCATCAATAAGAGTTTAATTTATTTTTTCCTTTATGAAATCCGGCTCTGAATCGAGCGGGATATATCTGTAAATGTAGTACGTCGAGCCTGCAGGCTTTACGGCTATCAGGCATCCTCCGTCGTCCATGTATGCGCTCGAAACGGACGCAGAAAGCAGCTGGCTGATCTGATCTTTGTCGGTGATCTGAGGGCGTGTGCCGAAATCGCTTCCTGTCAGGAACTCATCAGAGGACTCTGACCTGTATTCCGAGAAAAACAGGGAGATCGGCGACGAAAGCTCGTTCATTCCGCTGTACGGATCGAATTTCTGGATCATTATACTGTCCACCTGCTGAGCGTCGATCGCTGTGCTGTCAGGCAGCGCGTTCCACGATGCGAGAAGCGCATTCGTAGCGGTAAACTCATCTGTCAGATATACCTTTGTGCTCGCGGAACCAACCGCGAACTGCTCAGTGTCGCTTTCGCCATTCAGGGTGAAATATATGAATCCCGTCTGATCGCTCTGAGGATGATAGCGGCTGTCGGCTGAGATCTCCGAAAGATCTGAGGCGATGCTCTGAAGCAGAAGATCTCTGTTCTCCTGAGTCAGCGTTATATGCCTTACATCTGTCATGTAACTGTTCGAAACATATATTTCGCCGCTGGCGAACGCCTCCGAATTCCAGAGGCTGTCTGATTTGTCGCCTTTTACGACGCTGGATATCATATTCATCAGTTCGCTGCCGTCTTCGAGCTTCAGGAATTCTGCGAGATCCGAAGCCCTCACGCGGTCGTAGTAACGTTCTATAGTCCCGCTGCTGGTCTTATAGCGTATCTCTATATCGTACGGAAGCACGGTGCCGCCGAAGTCATCTGCGGATTTGAGGTCTTCGCGGCCTCTCTCTATCATCGTTTTATCGAGTTCCTCTGCAGTCTCGATGGCGTCGTCAGAACTGAGTTCTACTGTTCCGCTGTAGTACAGACTGTTTCCGTTTTGTATAATGCTGCATTCGCCTGGTATCAGAGACGGATCGCCGGTATACGATATTTCTACCGATTCAACGTCGGATACGTCTGGAATTCTGTAGCTCAGGCCGAATCCGCCGCTGGCAGCAGTGCCTAAGCAGACGAATACGACCGCGCAGAGCGCGACGCAGCCTAGAGTTCTAGATTTAAACGTACCGTTTCTCAAAAAGACCGCACCGGCCAGAACTGCGTAGACGAGAATCATGCAGCACACAGCAGCAGCCGTTGAGATGGCAGTTCCCGTGTTTTTCAGCACGTCGAGCACAACTGCGAATGATGCTGCCGGCCATACGATAAGCGCCAGTATATTTGTAAATTTGAAAAGGCCTGACAGGCCCGATCTCTCGGCTTTGTATCTGTCGAACAGTATGCCCAGGAGCACGAATACAACCGCAAGAACGGCGAACCACGCCGCCACAGGCGCTGCATTCACCGGATCTGGATCCATCGTGTCCATCGTCCGGCTGAACGAGTTATAATCCTGCAGCCATCCGTAAGAAAAGAAGGCTGGGTTGAAGTCCGACAGGCTCGTGAGGAGCCCCTCCTTTACGGCCTCGCCTGAGTACTTCACTGCTCCGTAGACGCTTCCCCATGTAAATGTCTTCATGAGGACGTTCGCCAGGTAGATGGCGACCGTCGGAGCCGCTCCGAGAGTGAGCGCTGCCGCGACAGACTCACCGCTTGTTCCTGAAAGGAAGCAGCCGGCGGCGCCGAGCATCATGCCCGCGATTTCCTGCAGAACGAGCGCGAGCGTAAACATGATGAAGTATTTGTATATGCTGTCGTATGCACCGAGAGCCCTGATATTCAGTATGAGGGAAATCACCGAAGGAATGACCGCCGTAATCAGCACCGCGATCAGTCCGGCCCCTGCTCTCGTGATGTAGAGCCTGCTCCTCGGAATCCCGAGCGAGAAATAAAAGGCCGATCTGCGCCTGTCCTGCATGAACGAGAACAGCCTCAGCCCTATGGCAGCACCTGTCAGCAGTGCTGCAGCACATACGAACGGTATCGTGTTTTCAGAACAGAATCTGAATTTAAGCTGCTCGTGCGTGTAATTGATGTTGAAGATCGACGAATCGGGTATCGCCGCAGTCGAGACCGGTATGAGCGCCGCAAATATCACGAGCGCAACCGCTATGACGGGGATCAGGGATTTCAGAGCCAGTCTGAAATCATGCGCCGCCGGACTATGCGAAGACGCTGTTGATTTCTTCATCTGAAACACCCGCTTTCTCCGTAAAATATTCTTCGAGGCTTTCGCTGCGGTCTGGAACCGTAAGCACTCCGTCCTCCATAAGCGCGACGCTGTCCACCATATTCTCCAGCTCGCCGAGATAGTGGGAAGTGACCACTATCAGAGCGTTCCTTTTATCTGCATATGACCTGAGGAGCTTCGCGAGCAGGTTCCGCTTCACGATATCGAGCCCGTCGAAAGTCTCGTCGAGAAAGAGATAATGAGGAACAGTCGAAAGAGCGAGAATCAGGCCTGTCTGCCTCTGCATACCTTTTGAAAATCCTGCTATCTTCATCTTTCTGTCGAGTCCCGAGATTTTGAGCAGTTTCTCAAAGACTCCGCCGTCCCACGACGGATAGTATCCCTGATAAAACCTGCTCATCCCGTCGAGCGTGCTCTGAGGGTCGAAAAACAGTTCTTCCGTCATGAGGAACGAATCCTGTCTGAAGGCGCTGTTGTCGACCGCGCTGACTCCGTCCGCCAGGATTTCGCCTCCGTCGGGTCTGTATATTCCGGCCATGGTCTTGAGCAGCGTCGTCTTTCCTGCGCCGTTGTATCCTGCAAGACCGTATATACGGCCGTCTTCATACTTTATCGTCGCATCAGTGATGATGTAGTTCTTTTCGTATTTTTTCCTTACTCCTTTTAGCTCCAGCATATTCTTTCCCTCAGTTCTTTCTGACCGAACGAACAAGGAAGAAGATGAGGAGCGCTGCAGCAGCCATTGCCGCAATGATTCCCAGCAGTACCGGAATATTCATCGATTCCCCGCTGTCTGACGATGTAGAAGTTGCTGCGACAGCCGTCGATACCTCCTGATCCGTGAGGACATATGACGAACAGTGGTCGATCGTGAATGAAGCGTATCCGTTCGTCATCTGAGCCTGAACGTCCTGATCCTTCAGCTTTCCTGACGTGCTGATGGCCTGATAGAGGTGCAGATCCTGATCGGTGTCGAATCCCTCCGTCACGTTTATGTAGATTTCCGCTGAAGCAGGCAGGTCACCGCTGTATGAAAACTTCATGTAATATACGTTTGTTCCCTTGAGGGAATCTTTGAATGAATCAGGATATTCAGAGGAGCCTGTGATATCGAGATCCATCTTCGAATAATCGAAATCCGGGTCGAGCTGTGTTCCGTCGAACGTCCACGAATACTCTATATTGTCGCCGTTTTTCTTCTGGAATACGAGATGGCTTCCCTCTGCTATAGCGTCCCTGAAGCACGCTTCGACGTCTGTGGTGCTGCTTATATCTGCAATTCTGTACTTGCCTTTCTCTGTATCGAGCAGCTGGCCCTCGGGATTCGCCGTCTGATCCTCTGATGCAGCATCAGTCACCCCCGTGGTATCGGTATTCTGTGCACTGTTGTCCTGATTTTCAACGATTACTCCCGAAGATGTACCGTCGGCTGCATTTGCGGAACTATCACCGCTGCTTGAAGAGCTGCCCGACGAAGAGGACGAGCCCGACTGGCTCGAAGACTTAGGAGTAACGGTTACGGCTACGGAAGCTTTTCCGTCTGTGTACTGCCTGAGGCTTCCTGTCAGCGAAATCGTTGCTGTTCCTGTATTTCCTGCCTTTATAGTTAATGTCCCGTTTGAATATGATGCGGTTGCTACAGACGAATTAGACGATGCCACAGACACAGAAGAGTAGTATGTGTGATATTCGGTTCCTCCGCACGTACACTCACCGTTTGCATCGAGACATCCGTCTCCGCAGGTCTGCGGACATTCAGCCATGCCGCATCCCGGCAGCTGGTCCTGTTTGATCGGGCTGACCTGCACCGATACCGACGCCGTTCCGCCGCTTGCGATGGAAACGGATGATTTCCCGACCGAAATCTGTACCGTTCCACGATTAAAATAAGCGTCTGCTTTTACAGGAAAAAAAGCAAGGCACATAATGACTGCCGCGGTCAGGGCGGCCAGTCTCATCCATTTTTTACTCCTGAATATACTTTCCATATGTATCCCTCTTATCTCCTTTGTCCATAAACGCAGCAACAGTCATCACAGTTCTCCCGTCCGGCAGTTCTGCTTTCAGAATTTTTGTATCTATACCGTATATCTTCTTCAGAGTTTCCTCTGTGAGAATATTTTCCGTAGCTCCGGTGATGAACTCGTCCTCAGACTGAATGACGGTGCACTGTGATCCCGCCATAAACACCTGATCGGGATAATGAGTCGTGAGCATGATTCCTTTTCCCGCATCCGCCAGCGAAATGACGAGTTCCATGACGCGGACCTGATTTCCGTAATCGAGGTTTGCCGACGGCTCGTCCATGATGAGGTAATCCGATTCCTGAGCCAGTGCACGCGAAATGAGGGCAAGCTGCCTCTCGCCGCCGCTTATCTCTGTGTACGGTCTGTCGGCGAGTTTCTCGATGCCCATCATCTCCATAGCTTCTTCCGCCTTCTCTCTGTCGATCTTCGAAGGCGTGCTGTAAATCCTCATGTGTGCGGAACGGCCCATTTCCACTATCTGCCTTACCGTGAACGGAAACGGCGGCGTGTGCGACTGAGGCACATAGGCTATCCGCCTCGCGAGCTCCGGCCTGCTGATATCCGCGATATTACGTTCGTCGAGCTCTATCTTTCCGCCCATGACAGGATTGACGCCCAGTACCGTCCGGAAAAGAGTAGTCTTTCCGGCACCATTCTTGCCGAGCACGCACATGACCATGCCGTGATCAATGTCCATGCTTATGCCCTTGAGCACCTTTCTCGAATATTTTCTTCCTGTATATCCGC
The DNA here is from genome assembly GCA_050946535.1 of Anaerovoracaceae bacterium. Taxonomy (GTDB): domain Bacteria; phylum Bacillota; class Clostridia; order Peptostreptococcales; family Anaerovoracaceae; genus RUG708. Next base: position 200,905 of record JBMNUZ010000001.1, on the reverse strand, counting down.
AGTCTGCATTTATTATCCTAAGCACAGCATCATCTCCGGTTTCTATATCGTGATCATGGATCTTCGCGGTCGAGTATTTTCTGAGCCTCTTCGTCCGTCAGATCGTATGAGAAAAATTCGCTGTAGAATTCCTGCAGCTCGGCAGCCATGTCGAGATCCTGGAAGAGATCAGGATGAAGTATTTTAGCCATGTATTCGATGAGCAGGATCTTCTGAATTCCCATATCCCAGTAGAACGTTCCGCTCGGCACGAGATACATCTGATCGTTTTTAACCGCATCTATAGCAGCATATCTGGAATCGTTCTCAGCGTCTTCCATGATCTGCTCAACGGTCTTCTTGTCGCTCATACCGCCGTGATCTATAAATATGTACTGAGGATTCCATACAGCGAGCTGTTCGAAGTCGATGCTCGTGTGATTGCCCGCGTCCAGGTCCTTCATGACAGGATTTCCGCCTGCGGCCTCGATCGCTTCGATGATATCCGACTTGTTGCCGTACGTCGTAAGGATGTCTACGCCTGCGTAATATACCGTCGGCTTCTCTGAATCGCCGAGCGTCGATGTCTTGTCGGTGATCATCTGCAGTTTCCGGTCAAAATATTCCGCGTACGCATCTGCACGTGACGGCGCGTCGCCGCCGATCGCTTCTGCGTAAACCTTCAGCAGCTCTTTGACCTCGTCGAGGTTTTTCGTCGTAACGCCGTTCACAGCGGCTATGCCGGCCTTCTTCAGCTGGCTCAGCTCGTTCGGTCTGTTGAACGTCAATACGAGATCCGGATTGTATTTCTGGAGTTCCTCGAAACTGACCGAGCTGTGCACATTTTCCAGATACGGATTGCTGCTTATATTCTTGAAAATCTTTTCGGCCCACGGGAAATTCTCGAACTGCACGTCCGCGTCCACAACGACTTTATCCTCGGCCCCGAGTGCGACGCACGCTTCGTACGAAGGTCCGTAGACGGCTGCGATTCTCTGAGCCTCTTCGGGCACTTCTATCTGGCTTCCGTCTATATTTGTAATCGTTCTCGTATTTTCATTCTCAGTCTGTCCCGAATCCGATGACGAACTTCCGGATACTGCGGAACCACATCCCGTAAAAGCCAGCACCGCCGAAAGTATTAACGCTGTGAATGCCGTTATCTTTTTCATTTACTGAACTCTCCTGTCAATTTCAGTCCTGCAGGTCCGGAGAGCTCAGGCTCTTCCGTCGTCGTTCCTGCCGAGTCTTCCTTTTCTTTTAATTTCAGTACTCCGTCCTTGCACGATACGACTTCCCATACGTCGTCCGCGCGCTCTATAGCTTCTGCCATCGCATCGGCCGTGCCTTCAGCGCTTGTTCCCACATAGATGCTCACAGGCTGATCCGGACAGTCTCCGCAAGGATTCGAAGCCTGATCCTGATATACGTTCATCTCCATTCCCGCGTAATCGATCACTCCGCTTTCTTCAGCGCTTCCTTCAACCGTGATCGTATATTCAGCCGCCGATGTGCCGCATCCGCTGAACACGAATACGATGGTCAGCAGGACAGTCATGATGACGGCTGTCTTTTTTAACTTTTCTTTCATTTCATTACAAGCTCCCTTCTAATCTATATCGAAACCATTATATATGCATTTACATAAAGCTCCGTCCGCCTCTGAACAGTAGCCAGAGGAAAAATGGAGCGCCTATTAACGATGTAAGTACGCCGAGAGGCAGTTCCGCTGCAAACAGGCACCTCGCCAGATCGTCTACGATCATGAGGAAAATGGAACCGACCGCGATGGAACACGGTATTAATTTTGAATAATCTGGTCCCACCAGCATTCTTGAAATGTGCGGCACTATCAGTCCTACCCAGCCGATCATGCCTCCCACGGCTACAGAAGCCGAGGAAATGAGCGTGGCGCACACTACGTAAACGGTTCTCATAGCCTTGGTGTTGACTCCCAGCGACTGAGCTTCCTCTTCGTCGAGCGACATGATATTCAGTCTCCACCTGAATAAAATAATCGGGACTATACCTACTATAAACGGAACGATCATGAAGAGGACGTCGTCGTTGGTGACGTACGTAAGTCCTCCCATCAGCCAGAACGTGATCGCAGGCAGCGTGTCGTACGGGTCTCCGGCAAATTTTATTATAGAAATAAATGCAGAGAAAACCGAGCTCACGACCATACCTGTGAGCACGAGCGTAACCGTCGATTCTCCTATTTTTGAGGTCACCGCGTTTCCCGTGAAATACGCGACTCCTACGGCCAGCAGTCCGAAGCAGAACGCCGACAGCTGCACAAAAATGGTGTCCCATCCGAGGAAGATCGCAAGCGCGGCTCCGAAGCTCGCGCCTGTGGCAGCGCCCAGTATATCAGGAGAAACCATAGGGTTGTGGAAAATTCCCTGATAGGCTGCCCCTGCGCACGAAAGAGCCGCTCCTATTATCGCGCCCGCCGCCACTCTGGCGATCCTGCTCTGAAAAAACACGATATCTGCCGTATGAAGCGACGATCCGCTGCTTTTGCCGGCTCCGCCGATCAGCTGCAGCAGCTGCGACGGCGATATACTGTACCGGCCCACCATTATGGAAATCAGTACCGTGATAACAAACGCGACAACCAGCAAAACGGCAAGCACCGGTATATTTGTCTTTTTCCCCAATTTATTCATGATTACTCTTTCATAATTACTCTCTCGCCAGGATCAGTACATCAGTACGTATAAATACTGATGTCTAGAACGCCTCCGGCCGAACCGCCCTCAGCTGCACTTACGGTTACGATATCTCCGCTCGAAGAAGCGGTAAGCTGTCCTGAATAGTATTTATTTACAGCTTCTGCTATATCGGCCGCGGTGCTTTCCTCCGTAGCCCAGAGGAAATCGTGCTCGTGCACGGCCACCGCATCGTCCATGATGTCTGTGCCCGTACCCGCAGGTTTGACCGTGTTTCCGCCGGCAGTGATCTTTATCCAGGTGATGCTCCTGTGATTCGCCAGAGCCGTCACCTGAGCCGATACGCTGCCCTCATCCGATGACACCGTCGTGATCTCCATGCCGCTCGGCACTATTTTCTTCACGCTGAAACTCTTAACCGCGTATTCTCCGCTTTCATCCGTAATGGCAGTCAGCTTTCCTTCAGACAGAGGCTTTATCTCGAGCACGCCCGACGTTACCTTGTCCACCGGTATTTCGATTTCTATCGTCTTTTCATCTGCCGAACTTATCTTTATGTCATCGCTCTTTACGCGGTCGCCGCCGATCGTCACTCTGAGCTGTTCAGCGGCCTTGTCCGACGCCTTCACCGCGTCGCTGAATTCAAGATCTGCTTTTATAAACTGATCGTCTTCGCCTCCGGTACACCCTCCCCAGGTATTTACCGAAACTAGTTCCGGAGAGCCGCTGCCCGTCTTCGGGCCGCACGCCGCCCCCGAAATCAGAAAAACGGCGATAATCAGAAAAAGAGCAGATATTTTAGATAATTTTTTCATCTTTTCACTAACTCTTCATTCAATGCATTCGTTGTATTTTGTTTTTTTAAGTTCTATTATGTATAATTAATAGTTAACGATAATAAATATAAACAGACCGGACAACTTTATTCCCTAACATTCTAAACTTAGGAGTTGCTATCATGTCAACAACAAATAATAAAATATCCAGCGATACCGATAATTGTACCCTCCTGAAATTAGGAGAATTTGCGGAACTGGCTCACATTCACAAAGACACTCTCATTTTCTATATAAAAAAAGGTTTGATCAAGCCGGCTTACATAGGTCAGAACAAATATAAATACTTTAAGCCGGAACAGGTTCAGACGATAAATACAATTAAATATCTGAGGCGCTGCCGCATACCGCTCGTGAAGATAAAAAAAATAATGTCCAGTCCGTCACCCGAAACGATGAAGAAATACCTGGACGGCCAGATAGACGAACTCAACAGGCAGCTCGACGAGCTGAAAAAAACATCTGATTTCGTGAGTGAGATAAAAAAGGAACTGCGTGAAAAAAACGACGACGAGGTACTTCAGATTTCAGATTTTGCCCCGTTCCTGAAGAAGTGATTTTTCGCATTACGGGAATCGATATCAATCATTGTTGTCATTCAATTATTTTATCTTATAGAAAACCCGATGAAAAAGCCGCAGCTGTTAACTGCGGCTTTTCCGGAAAAACGGAAGAAAACCGTTTCCCCTCTTTATATAAAATTTGGTTAGAGGGCTTTATTAATACAGATAAGGCTTGTCCCAGAGCTTGAGTCTCGTTCCTATGCCTTTTTCAACCGCGTTGTCGTAGATTCTGCGGCCCCATGCCACGTCCTCGATCGGCATTCCTCCGATTGAATAGATGATGATCTGATCGTCGCTCGATCTTCCAGGAAGGCGGCCTCTGAGGATGCCTCCGAGATCTTCCATCCTGTCTTCCGTGAGTTTTCCCTCATGGATCATATCTGTAAACTTGCTTCCTATAAGGAACCATGTGTCAAACGTCGGATACGGATATTCCTCGGCCCATGAATCGTACAGGCCTGTATTGTCGACGACGAGCTTCGTGTCAGGATTCATTATCAGCTCCTCGCTCGTGTTCATCGCGCCCATCCCGCAGAGCAGAGCTCCCGGCTTTATCCATTCAGGCTCGATGTACGGGTATGTACTCTGCCCGCCCGTCGGAGTCGAAGTCGCGAAACTCATTATATCCGAATCTCTCACGCATTCTTCGAGCGTATCGCAGACGATGATCTTCTTGAACTGAGGACATTTTTTCTTTACGTACTCGATGCATCTGTCTATGGAGGCTCTGCCTCTGCCCTTGATCTTGAGTGTGTCGAGCGACGGCCTGAGAGCCGCAAATGTCTCTACGGTTATGCTGTTGATGACTCCCGGGCCTACGATTCCGAGAACTTTCGCGTCTTTCCTCGCCAGAGCTTTTACGCCTGCTCCCGGTATAGCCGCGGTCCTGTACGCGCTTATCAGATTTCCAGACATATAGGCTATAGGTGCGCCTGTATCCTTGTCGTTCAGAGTAACCATGAGGATCGAACGCGGAAGTCCTATTTTTCTGTTTTCTACATTAGAACCGTACCATTTAACTCCTGCGGTGCAAAAATCGCCGCCGAGATATGCCGGCATGGCCATGAATCTCCTGTCCGGTCCGTTTTTCGGCATCGTCGGAAATTCCGGATTGTCCGGGAACTGTATCATACAGCCGTGCGAATTTCCGTTTTCTCCTCCCATCCTGTAATCTCCGATATCAAGCGTTTTAAGAACTTCCTCCATGCATTCGGTGCACTTCAGGACATCTGTCACGCCTGCTTCTATCATTTCTGGCTCGCTTAAATATAAAAAATCGATTTCCGGATATGACATTTTGTTTCCCCTCTCTTTTTACCTCTTTTGATGAGCCGGCAGCCCGCTCTGATGGATATCATCAGTCCTTTCAGGCGGATCCGCCGGCATATAAACATATCAGCAAACACATCATCGGCGAAAGCATCGCCTTATAACGATATATTAATATGTAACTTTAATCTCATTCTCCTTTGTACTGCAGAGCGTCGTAGTCTACTTCGCCTGTTCTCGCTCTGACTACTTTTTCAACGTCGTATACGAATATCTTGCCTGCTCCGATATCATCCGACTTGAGCACTTCAAGCGCTGCGTCTATAACCGTCTGTACCGGAACCTCAGTCACGACCACTTCGATCTTCGTCTTGGGAAGCAGCGATATCTCCATTTCGGTTCCGCGGTAACGGCCCATACCTCCAAGCTGTGTTCCGCAGCCTTCTACATGTGTGACTGTCATTCCCCTGATGCCGATCTTGTTAAGCGCATGTTTCATATCAGCGAATCTGTCTGGATTGATAATTATCGTGACATTGCTCATCTTGCTCATAATACCGCCTCCTGGTTTGTATATAAGGACTCAGAGATATCAGTAATTCGTAGCGGCAGGATAAGCTTCCATGCCGTGCTCCGTGATGTCCAGGCCCTTCATTTCTATTTCTCTGCTGACTCTGATGCCGACAGTCTTCTTCAGAACCGTCATCAGTATGAATACGCAGAGTGCAGTGAAACCAACTATGCATACATCTCCGACGAGCTGTGCTCCGAGCCTTGCCAGGCCGCCCCCGTAGAAGAGGCCGTTTTCGGTCGAGAAGAATCCCGGCAGAAGTACTCCGACGAAGCCGCTCGTTCCGTGAAGCGAGATGGCTCCGGCCGGATCGTCGACGTGAAGTTTGTTGTCCACGAACGATACGCTTATCGGCAGAAGCAGTCCGGCGATCAGGCCTTCGAGTATCGAGCCGGTGTATGATACTTCGGCTACGCCGGTGCATATCGCGACCAGACCGGCAAGCGCGCCGTTCATAGTAAGCGTCGGATCCGGCTTCCCGTACCTGATCCATGTGTATGCCAGCGCTGCCAGGCCTCCTGCCGAAGCGGAGAGCGTCGTCGTGACAGTCGTGTAGATCGTTGTTTCATCGAATGCAAGTTCAGATCCAGGATTGAATCCGTACCAGCCTACCCAGAGAATGAATCCGCCGAGCATCGCCATCGGAATATTGTGGCCCGGAATGGCGACCGACTTGCCGTTTACGTATTTTCCGATTCTCGGTCCTACTGAGAATGCACATACGAACGCCGCCGTCGCTCCGCAGAGATGTACTGCGCCTGATCCTGCGAAATCGCTGAATCCTATCTGTGACAGCCAGCCGCCGCCCCAGATCCAGTGGCCTATGACAGGATAGACAATTCCTGTCATGAAAGCGCTGACGCCCACATACGTTCCGAGCTTGAATCTCTCGGCTACCGAGCCCGAGATGATAGTAGCAGTCGTCGCACAGAACATCGTCTGGAAGAGCAGGAACGCCTGCGGTGAAAGTGTGCCTTCGTAAGTCTGCCAGATCTGCAGATCCTGACTGAATGGATTGAAGAATCCGTTGATACCTATCAGACCGTGCCAGTCGTCGCCGTACATCAGTCCGAAACCTATGAAATAATAAACGATTGCTCCGATCATGAAGTCCAGCAGATTTTTAAGCCATATGTTGCAGGCGTTCTTCGATCTCGCAAAACCGCTCTCGCAGCATGCGAATCCCATCTGCATCATAAAGACAAAGACCGATGCGCATATTACCCAGATTGAATTTATCAGATATGTCGTACTCATTTCCCAAACACCTCCTGATGTGAAAGAATTGATCCTGCCCCCTTAAAGTTTTTTCTCCTTTCTGCAGGTCCAATGCCGGAAGCTTTTCCCGAGGCGTCCGGCGCCTGCGCCCTTTTGATCTGCCGCCGGCGCAATGCCGGCGATGTTTTGTTTTTATATCTGAATAACGGATTTTTCCGTTATGCTTTATGCTTTTGCTCTGAATCGATCGTATTTCAGCTGCGATATATCGATCGTATGTGAGTTCCCATCGAGCATGAGCTCGCTCACAGCGATGCCGACCGCAGGCGAAATTCCGAATCCGTGTCCGCAGAATCCGAATGCCACGGTGAGTCCCGGCACTTCCTGAACGTTGTCGATAACAGGGACCTTGTCAGATGTCACGTCGTACCAGCCTGCCCACGTCCTGACGATTTTCACATCCTTCAGAACTGGGAAGTACTTAATGACGCCTCTGCACAGACACGACGCCGTAAGCGAATACGTCGCGAATCTGCCGGATTCCGTCCTGTATAATTCGCCTCCGCTCATTCCTCCGAGGACGAACGAGCCGTGCTTCGTCTGATGACCGTAGAAATCGGATTCGGCAGTTCCCAGCATTACCGAAAACATCTGTGGTTCCATCTCGGTGACCATCACTTCCGACAGTTCCTTCTCAACTGGAACGTCTATTCCCACGGTGTTGGCGATAGCTCTGGATTCCCAGCCTGCGCAGAGCAGGATTTTTTCTCCTTCGTAATCGCCGTCGTCAGTCTCAACTATTCTCGCTCTGCCTTTTACCTTTTTTATTCCTTTAACCGTTACCCCTGATATGAAAACCACTCCCATCGAGAGTGCCTTCCTGTAAAAAGCGAGCGTCGTGTGGAGCGGATTCGCGTGTCCGTCCGTCGGGCACCAGCTCGCGCCGATTACTTCTTCCGACATGTACGGACAAATTTCTCTGGCTTCGTCTCCCGATATCATCTTTACATCCAGGCCTGCGCTTCTGGATTTTTCGGTATGCTTCTCGAGGATTCCAAGATGCTCCTCTGTCTTCCCGAGCCGCAGGTTCCCATCCTGTCTGTATTCGACATCGGCTCCGAGCTCTTCTCCGAGCGTCGGCCAGATATTGCTCACCGCGTACATCGCGAGCGGAAGCTCTCTGACATCTCTCGCCGACTGTCTCACCCCGCCGGCGTTCCTGCACGATCCTCCGTTGCCGATCTCTTTTTTCTCCAGAACGATTATGTCGTTCACACCTCTTTTGGCCAGATTGTATGCCGCAGAGCATGCCATTATTCCTCCGCCGATGATGATGACGGAAGCTGTTCTCTTGTCCATCTCTCTCACCTCAGCTTTTCTGTCTCTATGACATCGTTTCCGTAAACTTCCATGGCGACTGGCCTTGCCGGAGCACGGCCTGTTATCATGCCGACGTCCGCGACGCTGACTCCGAGCTCTGCCGCAATGATGTTCTGCACGTTGCGCTGGCATGTCTGCCCCTGGCAGAGACCCATGCCGGCCCTTGTCCATCTCTTGACTTCGTTTACGGTCCTCATTCCGTCGTGTACCGCCCGTCTGATTTCACCTTTCGTGATCTCCTCACAGCGGCATATTATGAGGTCGTCGTCCGGATGCGGTTTAAACGGTTCGTCCGGAGCTTTTCGTATTATCTTGTTCATATATGTATGTCACTCCTTCCTGAAAAACCGTGCCGAATCCGCAAACTCTGCCGGCACCTTCATCGTCAGATAAGCTGTATTGTCCATCGCTTTCGAGGTTCTCACAGATACGATCTCAGCATCGCAAACCGGAGCACCGCTTCTGTCGAGCGCTTTTCCCATATCTCCTTTTTCAGGATATGGCAGGAACTCGTACGGCATCCCGACCGTCGCGAATCCTGGTTCGTAATCTTTATTTACTACGAATATCGCCTGCCCCGGACAGTTCGTGACACACATCCCGCAGTTCGTGCATTTCCTGCTGAAATCGATCTCAGGAATTCTCGTGATATCCTCTGCCACATTGATCAGTCCTGCCGGACAGACATCTCTGCACGGATTGCAGGGAATGTTCTGCGTGCATTCGATGACCGGATGGGGACCTTCTGCTTCGTACGAAGCCGCCGGGAATCCTTTGAGATCCCCTGTCGTCAGGTATCCGTTCTTCAGCAGGCTCTTTGAAATGGGATATCCTTCCTCGGTCTCGGTGATATCCATCCTGCCTTTGTTTTTCACGTCGAACATGCCTCCGGACAGCTGATCGAGCGTTTTCCTGAATTCATCCGCCTTTTCCTCAGCACTGGCCATATCCGTGTATCCGGCATCCGCGGCTATCTTCTCGGCCGCGATTTTTCCCTGAAGCATCGCCGACGATGCTCCCTCTGCGGTTTCCTTAGCCGAATCGCCGCAGCAGAAGATGCCTTTAACCGTAGTCTCGCCGTATTCGTCGACGATCGTCACCGGCGACAGCCTTCCGTTCTGCTTCTGATATTCGACCGTACAGCCCGCGTTCGACGCCAGCTGATTCATAGGCGTCAGGCCAACTGCAAGCAGCACGGTGTCGACTTCCAGTTCCTGCTCTGTTCCGGGGATCGGTCTGAAGTGGTCGTCGACTTCTGCGATGACCGCGCTTTCGACGTGGTCTTTTCCCTTCGCCTCGATTATCGTGTGCGACGTCAGGAACGGAACGCCGGTTCTAGCTATCTTCGACGCATGCACTCCGTAGCCCCCTACTCTCGGTGCGGCATCGAGGACTGCCACCAGATCGCAGCCGACCTGACATATCTGAAATGCCACTATCAGCCCTACGTTTCCTGATCCTACGACGAGAACTTTGTGTCCTGGTCTCACGCCCTGCAGATGCATGAGCGCCTGGGATGCTCCCGCTCCCATGACGCCCGGCTTGTCCCAGCCTTTGAAAGGTACCATGTTCTCTGCGGCTCCCGTCGCAATCACTATATAATCCGCTTTGTAATGGTAGACCGTGCCTTCGATTCTCACCATCACTTCCTTCTCTTCGAAAATTCCTGTAACTACAGCGTTCAGGAAAACCTCGACGCCGTTTTTGCCGGCTTCATCGAGAAGTTTCTGGCCTATCCTGAATCCTCTCATCCTCGCGTTGTTCGCGCGAGAACCGAAGAATTTATGTATCTGTTTGAACAGCTGTCCGCCCGGGCCGGCGTTCTCGTCGAAGACCGCCACGCTCATTCCTTTTCCCGCTGCTTCTGCTGCGGCAGAAAGTCCGGCCGGCCCGGCTCCGATTACGATTACTTCATATCGCTTCATTGCCGTCAGCCTCCCATTCCTCTCTGCTCTGAACGCCGTACTGCGTTTTCAGCTCCATTCCCTCTTCGAGCGGAGTTATGCAAGTCCTGACATTTGGCTGTCCGTTGACTATCATCACACAGTCTGTGCATCTTCCGATCGCACAGAAGATGCCTCTCGGCTTGTGCTCCTTCGCAGTATAGCGGTGTGTCATCACTCCCGATGCCTTCAGCGCTGCTGCAATAGAATCCCCCTTGTATCCTGTCATTTCTTTTCCGTCAAGCGTAAAGTGCAGCACTACCGGTGCTTCGTACTTTTCGTACTTGCCTAAAACAGGATGTTTCCAAATACGCATGTCTGAATCCATTTCGCACCCCTCTCCGGCAAAAATCAGAAAAGGGCGGTCAGATACTTATGTTCTGCCGCCCCTTTGTGACTAGTTGCCTATGTGAAATTATCAAATGAAATTTGATAGTGCTATACTACTCCCCGTTTTTCATATTGTCAACAAAAACAAGATGTTTTTGTATGCAAAAACATGTTTGTATGAAATACGATTTTTGTTATTTTTAAAATTAAGTGAATTTATTTTGTATATTTTATTATTTCGAAATTTATTTCGGTTTTATGATTGAGCCAGCATATATTTGCTTTAAATAACAATATCTGCCGTGATCTTCTGTTTTCAATATTTGGTCTGTGCTTTTTTCCGCTTTTAATTACACTATGTATGTAATTAAATTGCTCGAAATTGATTCCCATATCGAGAGATGCCATGTATGACACCGTGTTTATCCTTGTTTATATAAATATGCTGCCGCATAAAACCGCAAAAATGGCAAAAGTGAATTCGCCCGGCCGCCATGTCAGTGAATTCGCCCAGCCGCTTATATGAACGAAAGCGCCCGGCTGTAGGAACGGGACTGAATGCTCCCCGGGCTCTCATATAAGAGACAGAGCACACCCGTATACGCCGGCGTTCCCGCCAAGCTCAGCCTTCACAATCTTTGTCTCCGACACCGGCGGGTAACACCACCGCCTGAAGCTTTCCACGGCTGGTTCTGTGAGGAGGCTGCCCGCCTCCGATACACCTCCGCCTATGACGAATAGGCCGGGATCGATTACGCATGAGATAAGCGCCAGCGCACGCCCGAGAAGGGATCCTGTCTCCCTCATGACTCTGCACGAAAGTTCGTCGCCGGCCTCAGCGGCTTCTGCAATATCTTCGGACGTAAATTCCCCTGAAGGAAGCGATGTTTCTGCTCCGGCAGCAATGTATTTCCCGGCGGTGCGCACGATTCCTCCGGCTGAAATGTACTGCTCGAGGCATCCGCGCCTGCCGCAGCTGCAGTATTCTCTTTCGTCCGGATTTACGTTGAGATGGCCTATCTCGCCGGCGCACCCGAACGCACCTTCGAGGAGATGTCCGTCTTTGACAAACGCGCCTCCAACACCTGTTCCGAGCGTCACCATCATCATAGCTGAGCTGTCTCTTCCTGCGCCTTTCCTGTACTCTCCGTAAGCGGCAGCCGATGCGTCGTTCATCACCCTGACCGGAAGCTCTGCAGGATCTGAATCTGCTGCATACTCTGAATCACGGACTCCGCGCAGAGCCTCTCTGAATTCTGCAGCTACGTTTTTTCTGCTCCAGCCTATGTTCGGACACACTTCGGCGTGCACTCCGTCTTTTACCGCGCCGGGCACTGCGACTCCCACACCTGCCAGGCTTCCGGCGGCCGCATTTTCTATCTGCATCACCCCGCAGAGAGATGCGGCCGCATTCTTTAAAATACTGCTGCCTCCTCCGGCAGTCTCCGTAGGGATGCTCCACAGCCGGACCGGTTCTCCGTTTAATAAAAAAAGACCGAGCTTCGTCCCGGTCCCTCCAATATCTACGCCTGCTATGTATTTTTTCATCAGATCACCGCCCTCCGAGAAGCGAAATGCAGCCGATGGTGCACGGTACAAGCACTAAAGATCCGAGGATGTACATGCCGGCGGCAAAAAGAAAAATTACAACCGGTATGCCTATAAACACCCAGAAAAATATTTTTATCATGACCTTTATCGACGTAAAGATCAGGGCCAGTAAAAATATTATAAAAACGACACTTAAAATCATAGATAACATACTTAACTCCTGTCCAATCATATGATAACGGAACCTGACAGCGTCATATTATTATGATTGCGGCGTCAGTGTACTTTTTGTACTTTTGTCATATTATTGTACCAGATATTCCTGTTGAAATATATCTGCCGGCGATGAAATCACGCCGCTTTCACATACAATTCATCATTCATATACAGGCAGAGCAGACGCGCTTGGATATGCATACCGGAAGAACGGACAATTTTAGCTCACGTCATGTTTCATGCAGTCAAGTGTTTATCAGAACCTGACCTGGCAGTAATAGATTTTATTGCCGAGGAGCGAAAATTTCTTCTCGTATTCCGTCATAAAATCCTTCGATCTGTAATGACAGTCCGGCGAATGCAGGTTTTCCGTGTACTCCGTCTTTTCCAGCCCGAAATCGTCGAACTCGTCCATCGAAAATCTGAAAAGCTGCTCGTTGTCGGTCTTGAACTCGAGCAGGCTGCCCGGCTTCAGCACCTGTCTGTAACCTTCCAGATACCTGTGGTGCGTAAGCCTCCGCGCCGCCTGGCGGTCCTTGGGCCACGGATCGCTGAAATTCAGATAAATACCGCTGAGTTCCCCGTCTTCGAAGCAGTCGGTGACGTTTCTCAGGTACATGCACGCGAATACCAGATTGCCGCTCGCTTTGAACAGGCAGTCGTCTCTGCTCGTCTTATACGGCGTGTCGAACTGCTCGCCGGCTGTTACACCTGCATCGGCAGGATCTACCTTGAAAACGCCCCGCGGTATTTCCGCCTCCAGCGGGGGTGTATACGCGCTTCCCTGCGGACCTGATTTCTCCGATGGATCTATGCCCCTGAAATGGCGGACGGCCTTCTGAAGAGCCCTGAGCATCGCGCTCCTGTTGCCCTCGACGGCTATAAAGTTTCTGTCCGGATACGCCTCCGACATCTGAGTGATGAACTGGCCTTTTCCGCATCCGAGCTCCATATAGACAGGAGCCGGCCTGTCGAACAGATTGTTCCACTTCCCCTTCAGGCTCCGCGGATTGACCTGTATGCCGCCGTTGTATATATCCAGTTTTTCTTCCAATCCCTTTATTCTTCTCTGTCTCATTTCTGTTTGATTTTTTCCTGCTCTATCTCGCCGGCCACAGCATCGGCAGACCTGTGACTCCTGACGCCTGAACGATTACCGCTGCTGCGAACAGCACTATCAGCACGACGGCCACAGCGTCGCGCCTGTGGAACTTCATCGGATGCAGCCTTGTGCGTCCGTTTCCCCCGTGATAGCATCTCGCCTCCATCGCCATCGCGAGGTCGATCGCCATCCTGAAGGCATTTACGAAGAGCGGTATGAAAAGCGGTATGAGGCTCTTCGCTCTCTTCATCAGATTTCCGCTCTCAAAATCGGCTCCTCTTGCCTGCTGTGCCTTCATTATCTTGTCAGTCTCTTCGAGAAGCACCGGTATGAATCTGAGCGCTATCGACATCATCATCGCTATCTCGTGCGCAGGCACGCCCACCTTCGCAAGCGGCCTCATCATCGACTCGAATCCGTCTGTCAGCTGCATCGGCTTCGTCGTATAAGTCAGAAGCGACGTGCCGAAAATCAGCAGGATCAGCCTCACCGCAATGAACACGGCCTGCCGCAGCCCGTTGTCGGTGATCGTCACGGGTCCCAGCTGAACGAGCACCGTGCCTTTATACACGAATAAATTTATTATAAAAGTAAAGACCAGTATGAACATTATCGGCTTCATGCCGCGGGCCATGAATCTGACCGGCACGTGCGACACTGCTGTAACTGCCGCCAGAACACACGTTATAAAAGCGTATCCCACGAAATCCCTGACGACAAATATCATGATCAGATACAGAAATGTCGCGGCTATCTTTACGCGCGGATCAAGCCTGTGAATCACCGATTCATGAGGATAATACTGGCCCAGTGTAATATCTCTAAGCATTTTTCTCCTTAAGCCACTCAAGAACGGCTCCGGCCGCGTCTTCTGCCGAAAGCACGCCCTCACCTGATATATCCGCACCGGATTTTCTCATTTCTCTCATGAGCTGCTGCCCGAACGGAAGTCCCAGACCTATCGACTCGAGATTTTCGTTGTGTGAGAAGACTTCGGCCGGTGTACCCTGCATGATCAGCTTTCCCCGGTTCATAACTATAACATCTGTGCAGTATTCCGCTATGTCGTCCATATTGTGAGATACCAGCACGATCGTGGTGTGCCTGTCTGTGTTGAGACGTTTTATCAGCTCCATCATCCCTCTGTGGGAAACCGGATCGAGCCCCGCCGCCGGTTCGTCGAGGATGAGGACTTCAGGCCTCATGGCGAGGACTCCTGCGATCGCTACACGCCGCTTCTGCCCTCCGGAAAGTTCGAAAGGCGATTCCTCTGCGAAAGTGTCGTAGTCCATATCGACCGCTGCCATGGCTTCGCGCACTCTGGCGTCCGTTTCTTCCTCGCTAAGTCCCAGATTCTTCGGGCCGAACGCGATATCTTTCGCAATCGTCTCTTCGAAAAGCTGATATTCGGAATACTGGAAAACCAGTCCTATTTTTCTCCTGATTTCGGGCATCGAAGTTTCTTTCGACGTTATATCGGTGTCTCCTGCCATGATCTTTCCGGACGAAGGCTTCAAAAGCGCGTTGAGGTGCTGTATCAGCGTAGATTTTCCCGAGCCTGTGTGCCCGATGATTCCCGTTATGCTTCCTTCTCTGATCGTGAAGCTGACGTCGTCGAGCGCCTTTACTTCGTCATCCTGTCCTTCGTTATATATATGTGTCAGATGCTGTACGTCAATCTGCATCGGATCTGCCTCCATAAGCGGCGAGCCACGCTGCAAGCGCTTTCATCGTTATCACATCGTCCGGGACAGGTACGCCGTTTTTCCTCAGAATGCCAGCCGTCCTGACCGCGTACGGAAGCTCGAGTCCCGCCTGTTTTATGATCTCGCGGTTTGAAAAGATTTCAGCCGGAGTTCCTTCGGAAAGCTTTCTGCCGTCGTGCATGATTATAATATGATCTGCTTCCTCTGCTTCCTCCATATAATGTGTAATCAGGATTATCGTGATTCCGCGGCTGTTGAGTTTTCTGATAATATTCATGACATCGGCGCGGCCGCCTGGATCCAGCATTGACGTCGACTCGTCGAATATTATGCACCTGGGTTCCATCGCGAGCACTCCCGCTATCGCGACGCGCTGTTTCTGGCCTCCGGAAAGTGTATGGGGAGCACGCTTCCGGAGTTCATATATTCCGACATCCTTCATCGCTCTGTCGATGCGTTCCCGTATTTCATCCGTGGGTACGCCGAGGTTCTCCGGACCGAATGCCACATCGTCCTCGACGACCGACGAAACGATCTGATTGTCCGGATTCTGAAATACCATGCCGGCCGTACTGCGGATATCCCATATCAGATCGTCGTCCGATGTGTCCATACCTGCCACGGTCACGCGGCCTCCGGTGGGCAGCAGCAGCGCGTTGATGCACTTGGCGAAAGTTGACTTTCCTGAACCATTCGACCCCAGCACAGCAGTAAAGCTGCCCTCTTCGATTTCTGCATCGAGACCGTCGAGAGCCGCGCGCCTTTCGGTGCTTTCTCCGTCATCCCCGTCTTCCTGCTGCTCGTAGACATATTTCAACTCTTCAGCCGCCACTAAACTGCTCAAAAGTCTTTGCCTCCGCTTCTGAGGCTCTCCTGATACTTTCTGCTCAGGCGCATTATTTCCAGGAAGAAATCCGCTGCGTATTCCGATAATTCCGGATCAGTCTTCTGCTTCACTTCATCGATTATCTCTTTTTCGCGCTGAGGCCGGAATGTAGGTATACCGCGCGCTTCTTTATAGCGTGCCACATCGGCTGACAATCTCATGCGTCTTTTGAAAAGCTCGAGCATCTCATTGTCGAGCTCATCGAGTTCAGCACGTATTTCTTCGAGATTTGTGGTATCCCCCATTAAAATACTCCCTCCTCGAGCAGCATATCCATCATCACAGCGGCAGTAACGGCCTCTACTACAGGCACCGCTCTTACCGCAACGCATGGATCATGCCTTCCTCTGATGTTTATCACTGTATCCTTGTTTTCCGCGTAGTCTATCGTGTGCTGCGGTTTCGCGATCGACGGCGTCGGCTTGAAAGCCAGAAGCGCCGTCACGGGCATCCCGCTAGTGATGCCGCCGAGCACACCGCCGTGATTGTTGGTGCGCGTGCGCACGACGCCATTGTCCATATAGAATTCGTCGTTGTTTTCGCTTCCGCGCATCAGCGGCGCGTCGAATCCTGCGCCGAAAGAAACGCCTTTTACGGCCGGGATTCCGTAATAGCCGTACGCGAGTCTGCCCTCGACAGTATCGAAAATCGGAGAACCCGTTCCAGCAGGCATCCCGATCACGGCCGCTTCAACCGTGCCGCCTACAGAATCCGAGTCGAGACGGGCTTTCTCGATCTCGTCGCGCATTTTCTCACCGGCTTCGTCGTCGATAACCGGGAATTTTTTCTCGCCTGGTGCCTTCAGTTCTTCTTTCGTCACGCTGCAGGGGTCGAATCTCTTGTCTTCCACACCTGCCACGGATGCCAGGTGCGCACCCACATATATTCCGTGCTGTTCGAGATACTGGATGCACATTCCTCCGGCGAATACCAGCGGAGCCGTGAGCCTTCCCGAAAAGTGGCCTCCGCCTCTCACGTCGTTGAAGCCGCCGTATCTGACGTACCCGGTATAGTCGGCGTGCCCCGGTCTCGCCTCGTGGCTGACATTTTTGTAATCCGACGAATGCTGGTCTGTATTTCTTATGACCACCGCAACGGGAGTGCCGCACGTCACACCATCGAGCATGCCGGAAAGGATCTCCGGGACATCGTCTTCCTTCCTCGCCGTGCTCGTCTTGTCCCTGCCCGGACGCCTTCTCGCCGTAAACGCGGCGAGCTTATCCATGTCGATCCTGACTCCTGCAGGGAATCCGTCTATTACGGCTCCGATTCCATTTCCGTGTGACTCCCCGAAAAGGGAGATTTTCAATCTGTTTCCAAGTTCAGACGACATCTGCTCTGCCTCCCAGTGATCTGAATACGTCGAAAAAGTCAGGATAGCTCTTTGCCGCGGCTTCTGCACCCGTTATCTTTATCGGCTCGTAACATCTGAGCGCCGCCACAGCGGCCGCCATCACGATTCTGTGGTCGTTAAATCCATCGACCATGACTCCGCCTTCCAGACCGTCGCTGCCGAATACTGAAAATTCGTCTCCGCATATCTGTATTCCGGCCCCGAGCTTCGCGAGCATGGAGGCAGTCGAACTGAGCCTGTCGCTTTCCTTGAGGCGCAGCCTTCCCGCATTCGTGAACCTGCTTTCCGCATTTTCCTCCGTCATGCAGGCTGCGACCGCCAGCACCGGCACGAGATCAGGAATATTTCCGCAGTCGACGCCTACCGGCGAAAGGGTATAGCCGCGCGCCTGTATTCCTTCTGAATCTGCCACAATCGCAGCATCCATGCGGTCCAGTATTTCTATGATCCTCTTATCACCCTGGACGCTGTCCAGCCTTAGTCCCGTCACCTTTATGTCAGAGCCGGTGGCTCCCGCCACAAGCCAGAAAGCCGCATTCGAGTAATCGCCTTCGACCTCGACGTCTGCCGCCTGGTAATGCTGCCCTCCGCGGATCAGATATCCGTCGTCAGTCTTCTCTGACTCTATGCCGAATTTAGCGAGCATATCGGTAGTCAGATTTATATAATCGGCAGACTGAAGTCCGCCGGTAATGACGATTCTGCTGTCATCGTCAAGCAGAGGAAGCGCGAACAACAATCCTGAAATATACTGCGAACTGATGTTTCCGGGGATCTCGTACATACCCGGCTGCAGTTTTCCTTCTATTTCAAACGGCATGTGGTCGCGCCCGTCAGGGAGAAATACCGCTCCGTGAGCCTTCATGGCGTCAGCGAGAGGCGTAACCGGCCTCTCCGGCAGTTTGCCTTCTCCCGTGAATCTGGCCTTTCTGCCGAGCGCTGACGCGACCGGCAGTATAAATCTGAATGTGGATCCGCTCTCTCCGCAGTCGCACAAAACGCTGCCTTCTCCGGCCTCTGCCTCATTTCCAGTGCATGCTCCCGGCGTTTCGCCTGCGTATACTCCGGTCACCTCTGCAGCATCGCCGTCCAGTTTTACCGATGCTCCGAGAGCTTCTATGCACCTGATCGTGGCTTTCATGTCCTTCGATCCTGATATGCCTTTTATATGAGAGGTCCCGTCTGTAAGCGCCGCACAGATCAGCGCCCTGTGCGCCAGCGATTTTGAAGGCGGAGCCTTTACCGTACCGGCAAGCCTGCCCGGATAGACTATAACATCCATCTTACTCCTCCATTCTAAACGTTGTAGAAGTCGAAAAGATCCGTGTAGCTGACCTTCTTCACGGCAGCCTGGCCTATCTTCGGTACGTATACCAGTTTTATGAAACTTCCTCCCGACTTTTTGTCCCTGCGGGCAGCCTCGCACAGCAGATCCAGCGGGATATCGGTTTCAGTCTCATATCCCTCGCTCTCGATCAGATCGTAAAGTCTTTTGTATGTTCCGGCTTCCGTAAGCCCGTGCGCTTCGCTGGCCTTCGTGACCATGAGCATGCCTATCGCTACTGCTCTTCCGTGGCTTATGGTGTAGTTGCTGCTGAGTTCTATGGCGTGAGCCATCGTATGACCGAAATTGAGGATTCTGCGGAGGCCTTTCTCCTTTTCATCCGACTGAACCACATCGCCTTTGATCGTAACGCATCTTGCTATAATGTCCGCCATTTTCTCCTTGAAGAGGCCGTCTTCGAGTTCTCTGAACATCTTCTCAGACCTTATCGCAGCGGTCTTTATGACCTCTGCGAATCCGTCGAGCATGAGATCGTGTCCGAGCGATTCGAACACGCTGGTGTCGCAGACGACGAGAGACGGCTGCCAGAAAGTTCCTACGAGGTTCTTGCCGTTTTTCGTGTCGACTCCGGTCTTTCCTCCGACCGAAGAATCGACCGATGCCAGAAGCGTAGTAGGGATCTGCATGAACTTTATGCCTCGCAGATAAACCGACGCAGCGAATCCGCCCATATCGCCGGCAACGCCGCCGCCGAGCACCGCCACAGCGTCACCTCTTGTGAGGCCGCAGTCAGACATGTAATCCAGAAGTTCTGCAACCGTGTTTAAATTTTTGGATTTCTCGCCGGCTTCGTAAACGTATCTGAAAGTCTGGAATCTGGCGCGTTTCAGCTCGTTTTCTATTTTATCGGCATAAAGCCCGTTTACCGTGGAATCCGTAAACAGAATGATGCGTCTCGCGTCCATGACAGACTTCGCCATGTTCCCGATTTCATCGAGCAGACCGTCACCAATAACAAAATCATAGCCTTCGCCGGCTTTAATGCGTATCCTCTTTCTCATCTGCGTCTCTTTCCTGGATCAATCTCGTGAAAGGCTGGTCCACAATCAGCAAAACTGCCCGTTAACCTTGTAAACCGCTGACTTTTTCTGCCGCCGCGTACGGCGAGCCGAATAAACCAGCGGTTTGCTTGCTTCAGCACTCCGTAAAAGCTCTGTCAGTTGAGCTCTGTAGTTACAAAGTGTCTCATTTTCTTTATTTTTCTCATTGTATTATCAAACTGCTCTGGTGTCAATGACTGCGCACCGTCGCAGAGAGCCTTCTGAGGGTTATTGTGAACCTCGATGATGAGTCCGTCGGCGCCTACCGCAGTAGCTGCAATTGCAAGCGGTTCAACATATTGTCTCACGCCGGTCGCGTGGCTCGGGTCGACAATTACAGGCAGATGCGTCTTCTCCTTGAGAACCGGAATCGCCGACAGGTCGAGAGTGTTCCTCGTAGCTGTCTCGAACGTTCTTATTCCTCTTTCACAGAGAATGATATTCGGATTGCCTTCCGACATGATGTACTCGGCACTCATGAGCCATTCCTCGATGGTGTTTGCGAGGCCTCTCTTCAGGAGAATCGGCTTGTCCTGCTTGCCGAGCGCCTTAAGCAGCTCGAAGTTCTGCATGTTTCTCGCGCCGACCTGGATCACATCGACGTTTTTGAAGAGCGGCAGATGATCGGCGCTCATGATTTCCGTGACTATAGGCATTCCGGTTTCCTTCTTAGCCTCTTCGAGAAGTTCGAGTCCGTTTGCCCTGAGGCCCTGGAACGAGTACGGTGAAGTTCTCGGTTTGAATGCTCCGCCTCTGAGAAGCGTGGCACCCGATTTCTTGACATCCTTGGCCACCTCGATTATCTGTTCTTCCGTTTCCACGGAGCACGGTCCGGCGATTACCTGGAAGTTTCCGCCGCCGAACTTTATACCCGGCGCCACCTCTACGACAGTAGGCTGCGGATGAAACTTCTTGTTCACCGCCTTGTAAGGCTCCTGTATCCTTCTGACATCCTCCACGCACGGGAATGTCCGCAGAGTGTCGATATCCACCGATGTAGTGTCGCCTATCAGTCCGAGTATGCTCATATGCTCACCTACCGTTTCCTTGATCTTCAGATTGAAAGCCTGCAGATACTGCTCCAGTTTCTGTACTTCCAGTTCCGGCGCGTTTTCTTTTAATATGATTACCATTTTTCATCCCTTCCCGGCGTTCACCGTAAAAAAAATAGCCATCCGGTCTCAGACCGAATGGCTTTGATTGCTATAGCAGATAGATAAAAACTCTAGTGGTGGCAGTCACGCCTCTTATTCGATCCGGAAAAATTTTCTGTACGCCAAAAATAGCCTGTAAAAGCTCTAAACAGACCAAAAAACTTGCCGTAATAGTAATTTTCCAGATTGATTAAAGATGTCATATTACTGCTCCCGATAAATTAAGTTAAAAATACTATACTACCGGCATTTTCATATGTCAATAAAGTAAAACTGTATGTTTCTGTAAAAATCGAGTAAAAATACAATTTTTTCGCTCACGCCGGACGGATTTTCCCATGCCCCGGACTGCGGATGCAGTAAGATAGATTCGTTCGTTTCCGTCAAAACGTTTACGTAAAAGCATACTACTCCACAATGTATCCTCTGTCAGACAGAGCTTTCAGAGCCTTGTCCAGGTTTTCTTCTTTGACAAGAATGTAATCTGTATTATAAGTGGATACTGCAAAAATTCCTATGCTGTTTTCAGCAAGAATACCTGATATCTTTGAAAGAACGCCGATAAGGGAGAAATCCAGTACGCCTTCGATCCTGAATGCCTTCCATCCGTCGTCCCGTTCCAATGTATCTGCTGGCACACTGTGCGTTTCACAAACCAGAGAGATTTCCTCGTCTGTCTTTCCAGTGAAAAAAATTTCCGAATCCGTCTTGAGGTCACCGGTATCTGCAACTCTGCAGACCGTAAGATCGTAATTGAGAACTTTTATTTTCATCTTAATCATAATGTTTCATCTTTAATCATCATGTTTCATCTGCCCGGATCAGCGCAGATAATTTCTTTTCTGCGCTGACCGCACGTTGGATTTCTGCTTTTCTTAAAGTGCTTCGTACTGCTCATCGCTCACCGGCTCAAGCCATTCTGACGAAGTGTTTTCTCCCGGGACTTCTATCGCTATGTGCGAGAACCAGCTGTCTTTCTTTGCGCCGTGCCAGTGTTTGACTTCAGGCGGAATCACGATCACCGTTCCCGGCAGCAGTTCCTGCGCCGGCTTTCCCTCCTCCTGGTACCAGCCTTCTCCGGCCGTGCATATGAGCATCTGCCCGCCGCCGCTGCTGGCGTGGTGTATGTGCCAGTTGTTGCGGCATCCCGGTTCGAACGTCACATTGGCCAGCGACATAGGAGCGCTCTTCATATCCGTGAGCGGATTGAGGAATGAAGCACCGCTGAAATACTGAGCGTATCCGTCGTTCGGCGCACCCGTTCCAAACATATTTACTTTTTCAAACTCTTCTCTGTCCTGGATTTTCATCTCTGTTTCCTCCCTGATTATTTTTTTTCTGCATCTGCACTACTTTTTTAACTGACCGTTCTTCCTGCCGCCGGCGCCTCATCGCTTCATTCGGACAGCCTGACCGTAAATTCCACCTGATGCGGCATCTCGCGCACAGCCTCGGCCGAATCGTCGTCAAGATGGCCGATTATCATCATATTTCTGTACGCTGACGATTCGTCCTCTCCGCCGTACAAGATCATGAACCAGCCGCCGCAAAGCGCTATGTCGCCGTTTTTCCACCCGGTCTGCGCTTCCATCGGATCAAAAACACCTATTGCGGCCGGACAGCAATACTCGGTTCCGGAATCCGTCCCTTTCATTCTGCACGGCAGGCGCCTAACGAAATCGCGGGCGGCCGCTTTCTCGTTCAGCACCGCATGAAGCTCGGTTTTTCCATCGCTGATAGTAATATTGGTCATTTCCGGACTTTTATTCTGCATAGACTTCCTTCGCAAGGCCGAACGCCGCCCATGCCTTAGGCCAGCCTGCATAAAACGCCGTGTGTGTGATGACCGCTGCCATTTCCTCTTTCGAAACTCCGTTGTTCTTTGCATTCTCGATGTGGAATTTCAGTGAATTGTCCGTCATTCCCGACGCTATGAGCGCCACTACGGTAATGATGCATCTCGTCTTTATATCTATATCTTCGTTGTTCCAGTTCTCTCCGAACAGAACGTCGTCGTTGAAGTGTGCGAACTCCGGTGCGAATTCGCCGAGTGCGTCTCTTCCTGCTGTCTGTACTATTTTTTCTGCCATGATATGCCTCCATTTCTCCGGAATTTAATATCCATGTGTTGTTTATTTTCCTTAAACACATTATGATTTCAGTATCAGCGAATTGCAATCTCCAGTTTTTCATCGGTGTGGATTACGCCACAGATTTGAAAAAGTGGACAGTTATATGAATATTCAGGACCAGAGGTGATATCAGGATGATCGGAGGAAAGACGGATCTGCGCGTCATCAAGACCCGCAACGCCATAAAAAATGCATTCAAGGAAATGGTCATGGAGATGGATGCTTCGAAAATAACCGTCAAAGAACTGACGGAGCGCGCCCAGATCCACAGAAAGACTTTCTATCTTCACTACACGTCGATAGAAGCGCTGTATGAGGACGTGCTGAGCGATATAAACGAGCAGTACTACGCCGAGATCGACAAGACGGCTCCCGACGCGCCGTTTTCCGAGGTAAACCGCGTTTTCTTCACATTCATGGCGAAACAGGAGCCCTATGTGGAGAAAATGGTCTGCGATCCGGGCTACAAAGATTTTTCGGACAAGCTTTTCATGGCTTCCAGGATCCACAATCGTACTCGTTACAACCCCTATGCCTCATATCCGGAGCCGCAGCAGAACATCATAAACACTTTTCTGTGCGTCGGTTCGGTCAATATTTACCGCCAGTGGGTTGCCGACGGCAAGGTCGTGCCGCTCGAAGATCTCATAGAACTCACAAACAAACTTTTCGTAAACGGCATATCCGCCGTACGAAGCGACTGAGAGCGTACCTCATTGTATGAATTTTTCTGTGCATGCGCGGTTCGAGCGTGTCTTATGCAATTGCAAATGCCAGTCAATCAGGATAATATATATTAAATCGATGAGAAATAAACAACAGAAGGAGATAACAATATGTTTCGCAAGATGAGAAGATTTAAACAGATGCTCCCTGACGAAAAGGCAATGGATGTCCTGCAGCGCCATCACCTGGGCGTGCTGTCGCTCCTCGGAGACGACGACTATCCTTACGGACTTCCTCTGGACTATATCTGCGATACTGACGGACACATCTACTTCCACTGCGCAAAGACCGGCCACAAGATCGACGCGATGACGAAGCACGACAAGGTTTCGTTCTGCGTCATGGACGAAGGCTGGTCAGAACAGGGCGACTTCGCGCGCTACGTCAACAGCGTCATCGTGTTCGGAAGGCTGAGAAAAGTCGAAGATCACGGGAAGACCCTGCGTCAGGCAATGAAGATAGCGCTGAACGTCTATCCTGACCAGCGCGCCGTCTATGAAAAAGATTTGAAGGACGAGGAGAACAACGTCCAGATTCTCGAGCTGATTCCCGAGCATATAACCGGCAAAAAAGTCCACGAACGCTGATCCGCCGCTCGCGCTACGCGCTCGCGAGCGCGTAGCGCGAGCGGTCATTATAAAAAGCGCTCACTATTAAATCGAAATATGCACAAAAAACAAATCACGGTACATCTGGTTTCCAGATGTACCGTTATTTTTTTCGTTTATTATCACACTGACGGTATTAGACGAGTTCGAGGAATACCATCTCAGCCGTGTCGCCCTGACGAGGTCCGAGCTTGAGAATTCTCGTATATCCGCCGTTTCTGTCTGCGTATCTCGGAGCGATGTTGTCGAACAGCTCTGTAACTACGCTCTCGTCATAAATATATGCCAGCGCCTGTCTTCTAGCGTGAAGATCTCCGCGTTTGCCGAGAGTAATCATCTTCTCGGCCATTCTTCTTGTTTCTTTAGCTCTCGTAAGAGTAGTAGTTATTCTACCCTCTCTGAGCAGATCGGTAGTCTGATTTCTCAGCATAGCCTTTCTGTGAGCAGTCGGTCTACCAAGCTTTCTATGCCCTTTCACTTGCAGCCTCCTTATCTATTCTTCGTTCGGTCTCAGGCTGAGGCCGAGTTCTTCGAGTTTATGTTTCACTTCGTCGAGAGACTTTTTACCGAGGTTCCTTACCTTCATCATATCGTCTTCAGACTTGTGGGTAAGCTCCTCGACCGTATTGATGTTTGCTCTCTTGAGGCAGTTGAAAGATCTTACCGAAAGTTCGAGTTCCTCGATAGTCATCTCGAGTGCCTTTTCTTTCTGATCTTCTTCTTTTTCCACCATGATCTCTACAGATTCCATGCTGTCTGTAAGATCGATGAAAAGCCGCAGATGCTCTTCCATGATCTTCGCACCGATGGAAACGCCTTCCTTCGGTGTGATGCTTCCATCTGTCCAGATCTCCAGAATCAGTCTGTCATAGTCTGTGATCTGTCCGACTCTTGTATTTTCAATGGTGAAATTTACCTTCCTGACAGGAGTAAATATGCTGTCCACCGGAATTACACCGATCGCAGTATTTTCACTCTTGTTCTGATCAGCCGGTCTGTAGCCTCTTCCTGTAGCGAGGTTGATCTCCATTACCAGAGAGCCGCCCTCGTCTATAGTGGCTATATGAAGGTCCGGATTGAAGATTTCCACTTCAGGATCAGCGATGATGTCTGCCGCAGTTACTTCCTTCGGACCTGCTGCATTGATCATTACTCTCTTCGGTGAATCTCCGTCGAGACGCAGCGCCAGCTTTTTAAGATTCAGTATGATCTCGGTTACATCTTCCTTTACGCCTGGAATAGTCGAAAATTCATGAAGTATTCCGTCAATCTTTACTGATGTAACAGCAGCGCCCGGAAGCGATGAAAGGAGTATCCTCCTGAGGCTGTTTCCAAGTGTAGTTCCGTAACCTCTCTCGAGCGGTTCTACTATAAATTTTCCGTATTTGTCGTCAGTCTCAGTTTTAATCGTTGGCTTTTCAATTTCTATCATTCGAATACCTCCCTTGTACTCTTCAGGATTGATCTCATTATCAGGCGATGCCCGTCAAGATTAATTCTTGGAGTACAGCTCGACGATGTAACGTTCTTCAATAGGAACATCAATATCTTCTCTGGTCGGAAGTGCAATAATCTTGCCTTCGAGCTTGTCAGTATCGATGGTAACCCATTTAGGAGTCGTGATGATCATATCTCTGAGCTGCTTGAACTTAGGAGAATTAGCACTCTTCTCTTTAACAGTGATGACATCTCCCTCGTTGAGTTCCATTGAAGGGATATTTGCCTTCTTGCCATTTACGAGGAAATGACCGTGTGAAACAAGCTGTCTTGCTTCTCTTCTGGTAGCAGCAAATCCCATTCTATATACAACATTGTCGAATCTTCTCTCGAGCATGATGAGGAGGTTTTCACCAGGGTTTCCCGGTCTCTTCTCTGCCTTGTCAAAAGTATTTCTGAACTGCTTTTCGAGAAGTCCGTATACAAATTTTACTTTCTGCTTTTCATTGAGCTGAACAGCGTAATCGCTCTTCTTTCTTCTGCTCTGAACCGGATTTCTTCTTGATTTCTTGTCTACGCCCATGAATCCCGGTTCGATGCCGAGCGCTCTTGCTCTTTTAAGAACAGGCTGTCTATTCTTTGCCATATCAATATTCCTCCTTTTCCTTTAAATTAGACTCTTCTTCTCTTCGGCGGTCTGCAGCCGTTGTGAGGAATAGGAGTAATATCCTTGATCATTGTGATCTCAAGACCTGCAGTCTGGAGAGCTCTGATAGCAGCCTCTCTGCCTGAACCAGGTCCCTTTACGTAAACTTCTACGGTCTTGAGTCCGTGCTCCATCGCGCCCTTTGCAGCTGTTTCTGCAGCGTTCTGTGCAGCGAACGGAGTCGACTTTCTCGATCCCTTGAATCCGAGTGAACCAGCGCTCGACCACGAAAGTGCGTTGCCGTTCATATCTGTAAGCGTAACGATCGTGTTGTTAAAGGTTGCCTGGATATGAGCCTGACCGCGTTCGATGTTCTTGCGTTCTCTTTTCTTTTTTCTTGCTGTCTTTTTTACAGTCTTAGCCATCTTATCCTAACCTCCTTTACTTCTTCTTTCTGCTTACAGTCTTCTTAGGACCTTTTCTTGTGCGTGCGTTTGTCTTGGTCTTCTGACCTCTTACAGGAAGGCCTCTTCTGTGTCTGATGCCCCTGTAGCATCCGATTTCCATCAGTCTCTTGATGTTAAGGGAAACTTCTCTTCTGAGTGAACCCTCTACATCATATTCCGTTTCGATGATCTTTCTTATCTTTCCGACTTCGTCTTCCGTAAGGTCTCTGACCCTTGTATCTGGATCAACACCTGCTTTAGATAAGATATCATTCGCTGTTGGTCTTCCTATGCCATAAATGTAAGTGAGTCCGATCTCAACTCTCTTGTCGTTTGGTAAATCGACACCGGCTATACGAGCCATTCGCGTACACCTCTCTTTCAGCTAGTATTAATTGATTCATTTGAAATGTAAATTTAAATGCGCAAAAAGACAGCGCAAAAGTCACTGTCCCTCTGCCTGCGCTTCGCGCAGTAACGACTTATATTAGCATAAATTATGCTGTATGTCTATTTTTTTTTAATGATTAATAATTAACCCTGAACCTGCTTGTGCTTCGGATTAGGGCAGATTACCATAACCTTGCCGTGTCTCTTAATAACCTTGCACTTTTCACAGATTGGTTTTACTGAAGATCTTACCTTCATAGCGTGCCTCCTTATCACCCCGGCTGGAATGCCCGGGTTTTCAAATGATCTGTGTTATTTATCGCGCCAAGTGATCCTGCCTCTGGTAAGATCATACGGCGAAAGTTCTACTTTAACTCTGTCTCCCGGAAGAATTCTTATGAAATTCATGCGGATTTTCCCGGAGATATGAGCAAGCACTTCGAAATCGTTGTCGAGCTTTACCTTGAACATTGCGTTAGGCATAGCCTCGACGACTGTCCCAAATACTTCGATCGCGTCTTTCTTAGACATAAGTAACAGTTTCCTCCTGATCAGAAATAGCCAGTGATACCGCTCCTGATTTCTCTAATTCCTTCCGCAGCTCTATATTTTCAATAGGTGTATCCGACGCTGCTTTGTCGGCGATCACCTTGCTTATTATATTATATGGCTGCAGATGCCGGACCTTCTTTTTTTTGGGACTTTCAGATTTGCGCCTGTCGCCGTCCGCGATAAGAACGTAATCATCGTCCACTATCTTTATTACGAAGAAGATTCCTCCCTTATCGTGCCCTGCTTTCGATTTGACAATCTGTCCGGGCACAAGGCTGTTCCGGGCAGCCATGTTTATTCACCGTCCAGCAGCGTAATAACTTCAGGATCCCCGTCCGTTATTACCACTGTGTTTTCATAGTGCGCTGCGTATTTGCGGTCGCTCGTGACAGCGCCCCATCCGTCATCGAGGATATCTACATCGTAAGAACCTGTGCTGATCATAGGCTCGATCGCGAGTACCATGCCCGGCCTGAGCTTAGGGCCGTGGCCAGGTCTTCCGTAGTTCGGAATCGAAGGATCCTCGTGAAGATCTCTGCCTACTCCGTGTCCGACATAATCACGGATTACGCCGAAGCCGTCAGCCTCAACTCTCTGCTGGATCGCATGAGAAACATCCGAAAGATAGTTCCCCGCGCGGCAGAACTCAAGGCCGGCGAAAAAGCTCTCTCTGGCAGCCGTTATGAGTCTTTCGGCTTCCTCTGAGATCTTTCCGACAGGATACGTTCTCGCCATATCGCTGTTCCAGCCCTTGTAGATTGCTCCCGCATCGACGCTTACGATGTCCCCTTCCTTCAGGATAATGTCCCTGGAAGGGATCCCGTGAACGATGACTTCGTTGGGAGATATGCAGGCACATCCCGGAAAATCTCCATAGCCTTTAAAGCCGGAAACCATTCCGGCTTCTTGTATCCTTCTGTCTATAAAATCGTCAATATCTTTGGTGGACAGTCCCGGCTTTATGTAATCCCTGAGATCCCTCAGAATCTCGGCGGTTACCTTCGCCGGTATTCTCATCATCGCTATATCGTCTTCTGACTTAATAATGATCATCTTTGTCCTTACTCTCCCAATACCTTGACAATTTCGGAAAATACATCTTCCATAGGCTGATCGCCGTTGATATTCGAAAGCACTTTGCTTTCTTTGTAGTAATCGATCAGCGGAGCCGTCTGGTTAAAATAAACCTTGATTCTGTTCTGCACGGTTTCCTCGTTGTCATCAGCTCTCTGATAAACTTCTCCGCCGCACTTGTCGCAGATTCCTTCGACTTTTGTCGGTTTGGAAACGACGTTGTACGTCGCTCCGCACTGCCTGCATACCCTGCGTCCTGCGATTCTCTTCACGAGCTTCTCGGGCGCCACGTCGATGTTGAGCACGCAGTTGATTTTAAGGCCCTTTTCGTTCATGATCTTGTCGAGCTCCTGCGCCTGAAATACAGTGCGCGGGAAACCGTCGAGCATAAACCCGTCTTTGCAGTCGTCCTGATTTAATCTGTCCTTCACGAGGTCTACTACCAGTTCATCCGGCACGAGATCTCCTCTGTCCATGTATTCCTTGGCTTTCTTTCCAAGCTGAGTTCCGTTCTTAATATTCGCTCTGAAAATATCGCCTGTGGAAATCTGGGGAATACCGTACTTTTCGATGATACGCTCTGCCTGAGTGCCCTTTCCGGCACCCGGAGGGCCCAGCAATACGATATTTAACATGGCTCGCCTCCTGTATTAATTGAGGAATCCCTGATAATTTCTCATTATCAGCTGTGATTCTATCTGCTTCATTGTATCGAGTGCTACGCCGACTGCGATCAGCAGTGATGTTCCTCCGAACTGAAGCTCCAGAGCAGTGAAATTGCCGATTATAATCGGAATCGTAGCTATAACTGCGAGGAATATTGCTCCTGCAAACGTGATTCTGTTCATTACCCTTGTGAGGTATTCGACGGTAGGTCTGCCCGGTCTGATTCCCGGGATGAATCCTCCGTTTGCCTTCATATTGTCTGCAACATCCTGCGGGTTGAATATGATTGCCGTATAGAAATATGTAAAGAATATTATCAGTAAGATGTTCGCTATCGAATAAATCCAGATTCCCGGATTACCTGAAGTCGACAGGTATTTCGTGATAAAGCTTGTGAAGCTTGAATCCTGGTCTGCAAAATATGAAAGTGTCAGAGGGAACTGGAGTATTGAAAGCGAGAAGATTACAGGAATAACGCCTGCCTGATTGACTTTGAGCGGAATGTGTGTGTTCTGCCCGCCGTACATCTTTCTGCCTACAACTCTCTTGGCATACTGTACCGGAATCTTTCTCGTACCCTGCTGTACCTCGATGATTCCTACAACTACAGCTATTGCGAAGATAAGGAAGATGATTCCGTTGATTACGCTTACTTCCCCTGAACTGATTTTGCTGATTGTCTGATGAATATCGCTCGGCATGCGGGCTACGATACCTGCCATGATGATGAGTGATATTCCGTTGCCTACTCCATACTCATTTATCTGCTCGCCGAGCCACATGAGAAATGCGGTGCCGGCTGTCAGGCAAAGGATGATAAGAGCGATCGAGAAGAACGTATCGTTTATAATCGCGCTCCTGAAGAGGCCTACTGTGAGTCCTATTGCCTGCACGAATGCTAATACTACTGTTAGATAACGGGTGTATTGAGCAATTTTTTTCTGACCTTCGGTTCCTTCCTTGGCTAAAGCTTCAAGGCTTGGAATAGCAACCGTAAGCAGCTGCAGTATGATCGATGCCGTAACATACGGCGTGATGCTTAATGCGAAGATCGTGAAGTTGCTGAATGATCCGCCTGAAAACATATCGAAAAGACTGAACAGTCCCGATGCGCTGCTGAAATAGCTGCTGAGGACATCTCTGTCGATTCCAGGAATAGGAATACAGCAACCTACTCTGAAAATAACCAGCATCAGGATTGTAAAAATTATCTTTTTTCTCAATTCAGGCACTTTGAATGCCTGTCCGAGCGACTTCAGGCTATTCATCAGATCACCTCTGCCTTTCCGCCAGCAGCTTCAATCTTTTCCTTTGCGGTCTTGCTGAAGACATTGGCCTGAACAGTGAGCTTCTTCTCAAGCTCTCCGTTGCCGAGAATTTTTACACCTGCCTTTACCTGTTTTACTTTTCCATCTGCTTTGAGCAGATCCGGTGTGATGACTGTGCCATCTTCGTAGCAGTTAAGATCTGAAACATTCATTACAGACCATTCTTTTCTGTTGATGTTGGTGAATCCTCTCTTGGGAATTCTTCTGTATAAAGGCATCTGGCCGCCTTCGAAGCCGAGTCTTGTGCCGCCGCCGCTTCTGGACTTCTGGCCGTTCATACCTCTGCCGCCGGTCTTTCCCTGTCCGGTAGCTGTGCCTCTGCCCTTTCTCTTGGTTGCCCTGGTTGAACCAAGAGGCTTGCTGAGTTCATGCAGTTTCATCTCTTGCACCTCCTGTCTGGTTAAAGTTCTTCTACATCTAAAAGGTGTGCAACCTTGGCTATCGCGCCGCGAGTCTGAGGGCTGTCCGGAAGCTCTACCGAAGAATAAGTCTTTCTGAGTCCGAGAGCTTCTACAACCTTTCTCTGTTTAGGAGAAGCGCCGATAGTACTTTTTTTAAGTGTTACCTTAAGTTTACCAGCCATATCTGTGCCTCCTTATCCGAGAATCTCTTCTCTTGTCTTTCCTCTGAGTCTCGCAACCTGATCTACAGTCCTGAGTTTGGAAAGGCCTTCCATTGTGGCGAGAGCCATGTTAACGGCATTGTTTGAACCGATTGACTTTGCTCTTACGTCTTCGAGTCCGGCATGTTCAAGAATCATACGTACTGAACCGCCAGCGATAACTCCGGTACCAGGAGCAGCAGGCATGATTAAAACCTTTCCTGCGCCGAAAATACCTACAACTCTATGAGGAACTGTAGCGTTAACCATCGGAACCTCAATAATCTTTTTCTTTGCATCTTCAGAAGCTTTTCTTACAGCTTCAGGAATCTCGGCAGCCTTTCCGAGGCCTACGCCGACGTGTCCTGCGCCGTCGCCGACTACAACTGTAACGCTGAATCTGAAGTTTCTGCCGCCCTTAACGACCTTTGCCACACGTCTGATGTTGACGATGGTTTCTTTAAGATCGAGCTTGGATGCATCTATTGCGTTCTGTCGCATACTATATCCTCCCGTTAGAATTTCAATCCGCCTTCGCGTGCGCCGTCAGCGAGTTCCTTTACTCTTCCGTGGAAAAGGAATCCGCCTCTGTCAAAAGCAACTTCTTCGATACCCTTGTCCAGAGCCTTCTTGGCTACGCTGTTTCCTACAAGTCTTGCTGCAGCCTTATTGCCCGTGTAATCTGCCTGGTCCTTGATGTCTTTGTCCATCGTGGAAGCAGCAACGAGTGTGCTGCCTGTAGTGTCGTCTATGATCTGTGCGTAGATGTGTCTGGCGCTTCTGAATACGCAAAGTCTTGGTCTTTCAGGAGTTCCGGAAATGTGCCTTCTTACTCTTGCATGTCTTGTCTGACGCTTTTCTGCTTTTGATTTTTTAGCCATTTTTCTCACTCCTTCCTAATTATTTAGCCCCTGCTTTGCCTTCTTTTCTGATGATATGTTCGCCGACATACTTGATGCCCTTGCCCTTGTAAGGCTCTGGCGGTCTCTGTGCTCTGATGACTGCGGCATAGTTGCCTACAGCAGCCTTGTCGGCGCCCTTGATGGTGATCTCAGACAGAGAAGGTGTTTCAGTAGTAATTCCCTCTGGATCCTTCATCTCGATCGGATGAGAGAAGCCGAGATTAAGAACGAGTGTGTCTCCCTTTTTGTCAGCTCTGTAGCCGACTCCGACGAGTTCGAGCTTCTTCTCGTAACCCTCAGTAACACCTGTAACCATGTTGTTGATCAATGATCTGTATAAGCCGTGGGCAGCTTTTTTCTCTCTCGAGTCGTCGTCCCTTGTCAATGTGACTGTATTGCCTTCAACATTTACGTGAACGAGCTTTTCGTCAACCCACTGGCTGAGTTCGCCCTTAGGTCCCTTTACGGTTACAACACCGTCAGCGAATTTTACTTCAACGCCGGCAGGGATCTCGATTGGTTTCTTGCCTATTCTTGACATTGCTGTTTCCTCCCTACCAAACGTAGCAAATAACTTCTCCGCCTACTCCGAGCTTCCTGGCTTCCTTATCGCTGATGATGCCGTTGGAAGTTGAAATAATAGCGATGCCGAGTCCGCCGAGAACCTTTGGAATTTCATCCTTCTTGGCGTAAACCTTGAGGCCCGGCTTTGAGATCTTCTTTAAGCCGCCGATGACGTGCTCCTTGTTGGCACCGTACTTCAGAGTAACTCTGATCGTGCCCTGGATGTTGTCATCGATGATTTCGTAATCTTTTATATAACCTTCGTCCTTGAGGATCTTTACAATCGAAGTCTTCATCTTGGACGCAGGGATATCAACAGTTTCGTGACCTGCTGTATTTGCATTTCTGATTCTTGTAAGCATGTCTGCTATAGGATCAGTCATGGTCATTGTAGCTTACCTCCTTTCTTCACTTCCGGGTCTACCAGCTGGATTTCTTTACTCCCGGAATCTCGCCCTTATACGCCATTTCTCTGAAGCAGATACGGCAGATACCGTACTTTCTCAGAACTGAATGCGGTCTTCCGCAGATCTTGCATCTTGTATATGCGCGAGTTGAATACTTGGGTTTCTTCTGCTGTTTAACTTTGAGAGATGTCTTTGCCATTGTTCCCTCCTGTTACTTTTCGAACGGCATGCCGAGCATTTCGAGAAGAGCGAGCGCTTCCTCGTCTGTCTTTGCCGTCGTCGTGAATGTAATATCCATACCCATGATTTTTTCGATCTTGTCGTACTCGATTTCAGGGAAAATCAGCTGCTCTTTGAGGCCGATCGTGTAGTTGCCGCGGCCGTCAAACGAGTTTCTGCTGACTCCCTTGAAGTCTCTCAGTCTCGGGAGTGCGATGCTGAAGAATTTGTCAGCGAAAACGTACATGTTCTCACCGCGGAGAGTAACTTTAACGCCGATAGGCATTCCCTCTCTGAGTTTGAAGTTCGCAATGGACTTCTTGGCCTTTGTGATGACAGGCTTCTGTCCTGTGATAAGGCCGAGCTGCTCAACGGCAGCATCTATCAGCTTCTGGTTGTCCTTGATCTGGCCGAGTCCGATGTTTACTGTAATCTTCTCGAGCTTAGGGACTTCCATCACATTGTCATAATTGAACTTATCTTTAAGACCACTGAAGACTTCATTGTCATAATGTTCTTTCAATCTTGTTGCCATGTTCAGAACCTCCCTTCACTAATCAATCTCTTCACCGGACTTCTTTGAAATCCTTACTTTGTCTTTGCCCGTGCCTTTGTATCCGATTCTGGTAGCTTTTCTGGCCTTGCTGTCCCAGTACATAACGTTCGATACATCGATAGGGCCTTCCTGGTGTTTGATTTCTGCTGGAGTTGTTCTGGTCTGCTTGGCGTGCTTCGTCTGCATGTTCACGCCTTCGACGATGACTCTGTGTTCTTTAGGCATAGCCTTGATGACCTTGCCCTTTTTGCCTTTGTCTTTGCCGCTGATTACTACTACGGTATCATCAGTTTTGATCTTCATTTTCAACAACACCTCCCCGTTAGAGCACTTCCGGTGCCAGGGAAACGATCTTCATGAAGCCGTCGTCCCTGAGCTCTCTTGCTACTGGTCCGAAAATACGTGTTCCGACAGGTGTTTTATCGTCCCTGATAACTACGGCTGCGTTCTGGTCGAACTTGATATAGCTTCCGTCCTGTCTTCTGAGGCCGCTCTTTGAACGGACGATGACTGCTCTTACAACATCGCCCTTCTTTACAACTCCGCCCGGAGTTGAATCTTTAACGGCACAAACTATTATATCTCCAATATTCGCTGTCTTATGGCCGGTTCCGCCGAGGACACGAATACAAAGCAATTCCTTAGCACCAGAATTATCAGCGACTCTGAGTCTGCTCTCTGTCTGGATCATTTTTCGGTGCCTCCTTTCAGTAAGTTATTTTACCTTTTCAACTATTTCTACAAGTCTCCATCTCTTGTTCTTGGACAGAGGTCTGGTTTCCATAATTCTTACAGTATCGCCAATGCTGCATACGTTGTTTTCATCGTGAGCCTGGAACTTCTTTGTCCTCTTGACGGCTTTGCCGTAAAGCGAATGTCTTACGAAGTCTTCAACTGATACAGTTATTGTCTTGTCCATCTTGTTGCTGGTAACGACACCAACTCTTGTCTTTCTGTTGTTTCTCTCTGACATCAGTATTCCTCCTTTCGACTAAGCCCTGGTTTCAAGTTCTTTCTCTCTTATAACAGTCTTGATTCTGGCGATATCTTTTCTAACCTCACGCAGCCTCATAGGGTTTTCAAGCTGTCCTGTGATGTGCTGGAATCTGAGGTTGAATAATTCGTTCTTCTGCTTTGTAAGCTCATCTCCGAGCTCGGCCGGAGTCATCTCTCTGATAGCGTCCATTTTCATTATTCTTCACCGCCCTCTACAGCTGCTTCCTTTGCGATAAACTTAGTCTTGATCGGGAGTTTGTGAGCAGCGAGACGCATAGCTTCACGAGCAGTTTCCTCGGATACGTCGCCGATTTCAAACATAACTCTGCCCGGTTTAACTACTGCTACCCAGTACTCAGGCGAACCTTTTCCTGAACCCATTCTTACTTCTGCCGGCTTCTTTGTTACCGACTTGTGAGGGAAGATCTTGATATAAACTCTTCCGCCTCTCTTTATATATCTTGTCATAGCTATTCTGGCAGCCTCGATCTGGTTTGATGTGATCCAGCCAGGCTCCAGTGCTGCGAGTCCGTACTGACCGTATGTAATGGTGTTTCCTCTAGTAGCAACACCTTTCATTCTGCCTCTGTGCTGTCTGCGGTGCTTTACTCTTTTTGGCATTAACATCGGCTCATTCCTCCTTCCTGATCTTTGCTCTTACTCTTCTGAAACCTGAGGTGCTTCAGCCTCTGCCTGCGGTGCAGGTGCAGGTGCTTCCTTCTTCTTCAGCTTTCTTCTCTGAATAGGAACAGCCTTCTTCTCGTCGGCGTCATTGCCTCTCCTGCCGTTTCTTCTGTAATCTCTTCTGTCGCCGCGGCCGTTTCTGTCATTTCTTCTTCTTCTGCCGCGTCTTTCGTTTCTGCCTGTCGATTCCGGAATCGGGCTTACAAGATCGTTGCCGAGGACTTCGCCCTGGTTGATCCATACCTTTACGCCGATTCTGCCGTAAGTAGTGTCTGCTTCGGCGAATCCGTAATCGATATTTGCTCTGAGTGTATGAAGAGGAACATTTCCTGCGCTGTACTTTTCACTTCTTGCGATTTCTGCACCGCCGAGTCTTCCTGAAAGTACAACCTTAATGCCCTTGCTGCCAGCCTTCATAGTTCTGCCGATAGCCTGCTTCATGGCTCTTCTGAATGAAACTCTTCTCTCGAGTGCGGAAGCGATGCTTTCAGCAGTAAGCTGAGCGTCAAGCTCAGTTCTTCTTACTTCTACGATATTGATGCTTACCTGCTTGCCAGTAAGCTTTTCAAGTTCTTTCTTGAGCTCTTCTATGCCTGCGCCGCTCTTGCCGATGATCATTCCCGGCTTGCCTGCGAGGATAGTCAGCTTAACCTGATTGTTTGATGCTCTGTCTATCAGGATTCTTGAAATTCCTGCGAGATACAGCTTCTTCTTTACGAAATCCCTGATCTTTTTATCTTCAACGAGATAGTCGGAAAAATTCTTTTTATCAGCGTACCATTTGGAATCCCAGTCCTGTATAACGCCCACTCTGAATCCATGCGGGCTTACTTTCTGACCCATGAATATACCTCCTGTTCAGATTATCTTTCTTTTAACGTAACACCTACATGGCTTGATCTTTTTAATATAACTGATGCTCTGCCCTGAGAGCCTGCTCTGAATCTCTTCATTGTAGGACCCTGGTTCGCATATATCTCTGCTACGTATAAAGAGTCTCTGTCCATATCGTGGTTGTTCTCAGCGTTAGCAGCTGCAGACTGAACAACCTTTTCCACGATCTGAGCACCTTTTCCCGGGGTAAATTTCAAAATAGTCAGTGCTTCGTCGATGTCCTTGCCTCTGACGAGATCGCATACGGGCTTTAATTTGCTCGGAGACATCCTTACGTACTTTGCAGTGGCTTTAGCTTCCATCTGTAAATCCTCCTTTCAAATCATCAGACTCTCTTGGAGCCCTTTTCCTTGTCCGCATGACCTCTGTATGTTCTCGTCGGAGCGAACTCTCCGAGGCGGTGGCCTACCATGTCCTCTGTAATATATACAGGCACGTGTTTTCTGCCGTCATGAACAGCGATCGTGTGTCCGATCATCTGAGGAAATATGGTAGAAGGTCTTGACCAAGTCTTTATTACTTTCTTTTCGTTGTTTTTATTCATCTCTTCGATCGCTGCGAGAAGTTTCGCATCGACGAAAGGTCCTTTTTTAACTGATCTTCCCATTGTGTGTCCTCCTAATTATTTCTCGTTACGTCTCTTGACGATAAGCTTGTTCGAAGCCTTTTTCTTCTTTCTCGTCTTGTAACCGAGAGCAGGCTTGCCCCAAGGAGTCATCGGGCTCTTACGTCCTACAGGAGCACGTCCTTCACCACCGCCGTGAGGGTGGTCGTTAGGGTTCATAACAGAACCTCTTACCTGAGGTCTTCTGCCCATGTGTCTTGTCTTGCCGGCTTTGCCGATCTTGATGTTTTCGTGATCGAGGTTGCCGACTTCACCGATGGTAGCTCTGCATTCGATTCTTACTTTTCTTACTTCACCGGACGGGAGCCTTACCTGAGCGAAGTTTCCTTCCTTGGCCATCAGCTGCGCGCCGTTGCCTGCAGATCTTACCATCTTTGCGCCGCCGCCCGGCTGGAGCTCGATGTTGTGGATCAGTGTGCCTACCGGAATGTTAGCGAGCGGAAGAGCGTTTCCTGTCTTGATATCTGATTCAGGACCTGAAACGAGAACGTCTCCCACCTTGAGTCCATCCGGAGCGATTATGTATCTCTTTTCGCCGTCAGCGTAGAAGAGAAGAGCGATGTTCGCGCTTCTGTTCGGATCGTATTCGATCGCTTTTACAGTAGCAGGAATTCCATCTTTATTTCTCTTGAAATCGATGATTCTGTACTTGTGTCTGTATCCGCCGCCTCTCTGTCTGACGGTGATCTTGCCGCGGTTGTTTCTGCCGGCATGCTTTTTAAGAGTGACTGTTAATGACTTTTCAGGAACAGTCTTTGTTATCTCATCAAAAGCCGAGACTGTCATGCCCCTCTGGCCTGGAGTCATCGGCTTGTATTTCTTAATAGCCATCTGTCGTATCCTCCTCTATGAGTTACAGTCCCTGGAATAACTCGATTTCCTTGCTGGTTTCAGTCAGCTTCACGATAGCCTTTTTTCTGCTGGCCGTCATGCCGACGTTTCTTCCCATTCTCTTTTTCTTGCCGTTAATGTTCATAACGTTGACCTTCTCAACTTCGATTCCGAAGATTTCTTCGAGAGCGATCTTGATTTCGGTCTTGTTTGCGTCCTTTGCAACTAAGAAAGTGTACTTTCTGTCTGCTGCGTCATCCATACTCTTTTCGGTGATGACCGGTGCAAGTATTACATCATAAGGAGTTTTCATTATGCGTACACCTCCTCGAGTTTCCTGATGGCATCCTGCGTGATTACGAAGCTGTTTGAGTTCAGCATGTCGTAGCAGTTGAGGCTGCCTACATTAGCAGTAAATACGCCAGGGATGTTGGCTGCTGATTTAACGACATTTTCGTTCTTTGTATCAGTAACGATGATGGTCTTTTTCTTGTCAGCCTTGATGTTATCCAGAACTTCGAGCATCTTCTTCGTCTTCGGCTCGTCGAATTCGAGCGAATCGAGAACGATGATCTCTCCGTCGTTAACCTTTGAAGTGAGAACAGACTTGATCGCAAGTCTCTTAACCTTCTTCGGTACCGAATAGCTGTAGTCTCTTGGCTTCGGAGCGAATACAACGCCGCCTCCGATGTGGCTAGGTGAAGTGATGCTTCCCTGTCTGCCTCTGCCGGTACCCTTCTGTCTGAACGGCTTGCGTCCGCCGCCCTTTACTTCGCCTCTCGTTCTTGCTGACTGAGTGCCCTGTCTCTGATTGGCGAGGTAATTCTTTATAACTTCATGCACAGCGAATTCATTGACTTCGATTCCGAAGATATCATCATTCAGTTCGATGTCGCCAACTGTTTCGCCTGCCATATTGAGCATGGTTACTTTAGCCATTGTTTATCCTCCTTCCGAAAGCCTCTGTTATTCCTGTCCTTTAACCGCATAGCGGATCTTGAGAAGTCCGCCCTTGGTTCCCGGAACGGAGCCTTTTACTAAAAGTACGTTTCTCTCAGGAATTACCTTTACGAGTTCGATGTTCTGCATGGTTACAGTGTCCTGTCCCATGTGTCCCGGACCATCGTTGCCCTTGAATACTCTCGAAGGATAAGTACCTGCTGCCAGGCCTCCTGCGAGTCTCTTGTGCTTGGAACCGTGTCCCATAGGGCCTCTGCGGTGTCCGTGTCTCTTGATATTGCCCTGAGTACCTTTACCTTTTGAAGTGCCTGTGATGTCGAGCTTTTTGCCTTCTTCGAACATCTCGACGGTAAAGGTCTGGCCGAGCTCATAGTCAGAAGCGTTTTCGACTCTGACTTCGCTCAGGTATTTCTTCGCATCGGTGCCGGCTTTTTCGAAGTGTCCCTTCATAGGCTTCGTAACTCTGTGAGCCTTTTCGTCGCCATAACCGATCTGTACGGCTTCGTATCCGTCAGTCTGAGTGGTCTTGATCTGTGTAACGACTACAGGACCAGCTTCGATGACTGTAACTGGAATTGCCGCGCCAGCTTCGGAAAAAATCTGAGTCATTCCGACTTTTTTCCCTAAAATTGTGTTCATCCTTTGTTCCTCCTATTCTTACAGCGGATTGCACACGGCAATCATACTAAGCGGAGATTTTCTGCAGCGGGGCCCCTTTGAAAGGTCCTTGCGTAAATACGCCATCATTTGCCTTCCGGTAAACTGACGTACCCTTTTGAAAATCTATAATTCTTAGTGATGATTCAGTTATAATTTGATTTCGATGTCAACGCCTGCAGGCGTATCGATCTTCATAAGAGCGTCAACTGTCTTCGCACTAGGATTGATGATGTCGATGAGTCTCTTGTGAGTTCTCTGCTCGAACTGTTCTCTGGAATCCTTGTACTTGTGAACGGCTCTCAGTATAGTAACCACTTCCTTCTCAGTAGGGAGAGGAATAGGGCCGGAAACCTCGGCGCCAGTTTTCTTCGCTGTTTCGACGATCTTGGCTGCGCTCTGGTCGAGTGCCTTGTGGTCGTATGCCTTTAACTTGATTCTGATTTTCTGACTGCTCATTTACTAACTTCCTCCTTGTTTCTTCCGTACGTTTTCGCTATGTCTGTACGAGGCTCGGAACACTTAACACGCTGCCGTGTGTTTCACAGCAGCGGCTCAGAAAAAAATGTTCCGCCCTTCGGCCGCTTCGCGAGCTGGCCTTCTCGGCGGGAATTATCTGATAGCTCAGTAACTTTCCGCTTCATCGCTGATAACGTGCCTGGTTCTGGACTATGCTGTATTTTCAACGTTTGCGGATGATGAATGCAGCATTAAAAAACGTCCTTTTTCAGAGCACGCTCATACAGTATAACTGAGAGCTTTCTCATATGCAAGCAATTTTTTAAAAAAAATTGCAATTTTTTTGACTTTTTTGCGATGCGTAATCAAGCAATTTCAATCATCACAGCGAGCGGCTTCTGTCCACCCTTCCTAGTGTTTCTTTTATTTCCTCTGGACGTTGAAATTCAGCCATTTTTATGAAAAAGGCTCTCAGGGGATGCCGGCCGCGATTTTCATCCCCCGGCAGACATGCGGCGATGCCTGCAAACCACACTCGTCAGCTGGCATTTTTTGTCACGCATCGGATGAAGCCGATTCGCGCTGTGATCGAAGCCGGTTCACGCTGCGATCGATACCTGGTCCTGCCGCGATCGAAACGTTTCATCTTGAATATAAATCTGGGGGGCACGCTCTTATCGAAAACGATTCAGGCTCCGATCAAAGCCTGCCTCCGCCCTGATCGATTCCGTGTCACGATCTTATCGAAACCTTGTTACGCTCCGACAGGAGTGCGCTCTTTTACTGTCGTAATTTGCGCCCGACTGCCAGGCCTGTGCCTTATTTCGCCAATTGTTAATAAACTATGTACGCTGGAAACAGTATGTTCCAGTGATAGGTGTCAAGTCTGCGTCCGTTTAAATCAAAACGTACATCGTGAATAGGCGTTTTGCGCTTGCTGTTGTCTTCGCAACAAAAAATACAAAGCCGGCTGCCAGGAGCCTGTGTGCTGAAATCTTTGCTGCACCGCTGCATAAACTCAGCACTCACCCGGGAAATCTTCGAAATATATCTAGAAGCTGAGTGCAGAACAAATAACTACCTCACACAAAACAGAAGGGCAGCCGGATACAGAAACAGCAGCAGCTGCACTCAATAGCAGAATCGCAATAGTCCGCAGAACTGATGAAAAAGCTGCAGTGTACAAAAACATAAAAAGCTGCTCCGGAATACCGGAGCAGCCTCTGTATCGTTTTCTCTGCTGGAACCTGAGATTATCCGATTATTCGATGATCTCGGTTACAACGCCTGAACCTACTGTTCTGCCGCCTTCTCTGATGGCGAATCTCAGTCCCTTTTCAATTGCTACGTTGTGGATCAGTTCTACTGTCATTACGACGTTGTCTCCAGGCATGCACATCTCAGTGCCCTCAGGCAGCGATAATGTTCCTGTGATATCTGTAGTTCTGAAGTAGAACTGCGGTCTGTATCCGTTGAAGAACGGTGTGTGG
The DNA here is from genome assembly GCA_050946535.1 of Anaerovoracaceae bacterium. Classification (GTDB taxonomy): domain Bacteria; phylum Bacillota; class Clostridia; order Peptostreptococcales; family Anaerovoracaceae; genus RUG708. The sequence goes on along the minus strand of JBMNUZ010000001.1, from coordinate 158,937 downwards.
CGTCCGCCTTCTTCCTTCTTCAGTACGTATACCTGGCCCTTGAACTTTGTATGAGGGTGAATAGTTCCCGGTGCTGCGAGAACCTGTCCTCTCTCGATTTCGTTTCTCTGTACGCCTCTCAGCAGTGCGCCGATGTTGTCGCCTGTCTGTGCTACGTCGAGCAGCTTTCTGAACATCTCTACGCCTGTTACTACGACCTTTCTGATGTCGTCGGCTATACCTACGATCTCAACTTCGTCGCCAACCTTGAGTGTTCCTCTCTCTACTCTTCCTGTAGCTACTGTTCCACGGCCTGTGATCGAGAATACGTCCTCGACAGGCATAAGGAACGGCTTGTCTGTGTCTCTCTCTGGCTCAGGGATGTATGTATCTACTGTGTCCATCAGTTCCATGATCTTGTCTCCCCAAGGTCCCATCGGATCTTCGAGAGCCTTGAGTGCAGATCCTCTGATGATAGGTGTGTCGTCGCCAGGGAAGTCGTACTCGTCGAGCAGTTCTCTTACTTCCATCTCTACCAGGTCGAGCAGTTCTTCGTCGTCAACCATGTCACACTTGTTGAGGAATACGATGATGTAAGGTACTCCTACCTGACGTGCGAGTACGATGTGCTCTCTTGTCTGAGGCATAGGTCCGTCTGTTGCTGCTACTACCAGGATTGCTCCGTCCATCTGAGCTGCTCCTGTGATCATGTTCTTTACGTAGTCAGCGTGTCCCGGGCAGTCTACGTGAGCGTAATGTCTCTTTTCAGTCTCATACTCTACGTGAGCTGAGGAGATGGTGATTCCTCTTGCCTTTTCTTCAGGTGCCTTGTCGATCTGGTCGAATGCAACCTTGTCGCCGAGTCCGAGACGTGCATTGAGTACAGTAGTGATAGCCGCGGTAAGAGTAGTTTTACCGTGGTCTACGTGACCGATTGTACCGATATTGATATGTGGTTTTGTCCTTTCAAATTTTTCCTTAGCCATTTATTTTTCCTCCTGATGTTTTTCACCAGCTGATTATTTGCCTGTAATCTTTTCTACGAGATTTTCAGGGACCTGTTCGAAATGGTCCATCTGCATTACGTAAATACCACGGCCCTGAGTCTTTGATCTGAGGTCTGTAGCGTATCCGAACATCTCTGCGAGAGGGACGAATCCGTCTACGGTAGCCTGTCCGTTTACGATGTCAGTGCCTGAAATACGGCCTCTTCTCGATGAAATGTCTCCGATGATGTCGCCCATGTACTCTTCCGGAATCGATACTTCAACCTTGAAGATAGGTTCGAGAAGAACAGGCTTGCCCTTCTTCGAAGCTTCCTTGAATGCCATTGAAGCGGCGATCTTGAATGCCATTTCAGATGAATCGACTTCATGATACGAGCCGTCGTAGAGCTCTACGCCTACGTCTACAACCTGATATCCTGCGAGAATACCGGTCTGCATCGCTTCCTGAATACCTTCATCGATCTTAGGTATGTATTCCTTAGGAATAGCACCGCCGACGATCGAATTCTTGAATTCGTAGCCGGCACCCGGTTCCCTCGGATATGTTCTGATCTTTACATGACCGTACTGGCCGCGGCCGCCTGACTGCTTGGCGTATTTGTATTCTACGTCTGTAGGAACTGTGAGAGTCTCCTTGTATGAAACCTGCGGCTTGCCGACGTTGGCTTCTACCTTGAACTCTCTGAACAGTCTGTCGACGATGATCTCGAGGTGGAGTTCGCCCATGCCTGCGATGATCGTCTGGCCTGTGTCGTGGTTCGTATATGTTTTGAACGTAGGGTCTTCTTCTGCTAACTTCGCAAGAGCGATTCCCATCTTTTCCTGGCCTGCCTTTGTCTTAGGCTCGATGGCGATCTCGATAACAGGATCAGGGAATTCCATCGATTCGAGAATGATAGGATTCTTTTCGTCGCAGAGAGTGTCGCCTGTGGTAGTGTCCTTGAGGCCTACGACCGCAGCGATGTCTCCCGAATAGAGCTTGTCGATCTCTTCTCTCTTGTTCGCGTGCATCTGAAGGATACGTCCGATACGCTCTTTCTTATCCTTCGTAGCATTGTAAACATATGATCCTGATTCGAGTGTACCTGAATATACTCTCACGAACGCGAGCTTTCCTACATACGGGTCTGCCATGATCTTGAATGCAAGTGCTGCGAAAGGTTCACTATCGCTCGCCTTTCTCTCAAGCTCATTGTCGGTTCCCGGCTCGACGCCCTTGATAGGAGGAATGTCTACAGGGGAAGGCATGTAATCGATGATCGCATCGATGAGAGGCTGAACGCCCTTGTTCTTATATGCCGAACCGCATGTCATAGGTACCATCTCGTTGTTGATGGTAGCCTTTCTGATTGCAGCCTTTATTTCTTCCTCCGAGAGGTCATCCTCTTCGAGATATTTCTCCATGAGGTCTTCGTCTGTCTCAGCGACGGATTCGAGAAGATTTCTTCTCCATTCATCGGCAAGATCCTTCATGTCGTCAGGAATGGCAACTTCGTCCATGACCTTTCCGAGGTCATCTTCGTAAATTTCTGCTTCCATCTTGATCAGGTCGATTACGCCCTTGAAGGTGTCCTCTTTGCCGATAGGGAGCTGTACAGGTACTACGTTGGCCTTAAGTCTGTCCTTTACCATGTCGATTACATGGAAATAGTCTGCTCCGAGGATATCCATCTTGTTGACGAATATCATGCGCGGAACGTTATACTTTTCAGCCTGTCTCCATACTGTCTCCGACTGAGGTTCAACGCCGCCCTTGGCGCTGAGTACTGTAACCGCACCGTCGAGCACACGCAGCGATCTTTCTACTTCTACGGTGAAGTCTACGTGTCCCGGTGTATCTATGATATTAATTCTGTGGCCCTTCCAGATGCATGTAGTGGCAGCAGAAGTGATGGTTATGCCTCTCTCCTTCTCTTCATCCATCCAGTCCATGGTTGCCGCGCCGTCATGAACCTCTCCTATTTTATGAGTTCTTCCTGTGTAGAACAGAATTCGCTCTGTAGTTGTTGTCTTACCAGCATCGATGTGTGCCATGATGCCGATATTTCTCGTTTTTTCAAGCGGGTATTTTCTGGGCATACGGATTCCTCCTTTCCGGGCTGCCCCTCTGCAGTCCCGATCGCTATCACGCTGCAGGATGGATTACCATCTGTAGTGTGCAAATGCCCTGTTGGCTTCTGCCATTCTGTGAGTATCTTCCTTTTTCTTTACAGATGCGCCTGTGTTGTTCGCTGCATCCATGAGCTCCCTTGCGAGGCGCTCGTACATATATTTTTCGCCTCTCGCACGTGTGTACTGTGTGATCCATCTGAGTGCGAGTGTCTGTCTTCTGTCAGGTCTTACTTCGATAGGTACCTGATAGTTGGCTCCGCCTACACGTCTTGCCTTTACTTCAACTGTAGGCATTACATTTTTCATTGCCTTGTCAAAAACATCGAGAGGCTCTTCGCCGGTCTGTTCTTTGATCATATTGAAAGCATCGTATACGATGCCCTGAGCTACTCCCTTTTTGCCGTCCAGCATGATGTTGTTGATCAGCTTTGCTACGACAACGCTGCCGTATACTGGATCAGGGAGAACTTCTCTCTTTGGAACGCTTCCTTTTCTTGGCACGTCTCTTCCCTCCTTGAAAGTTATCTTTGCGCTTGCGCGCTTAAAACAACCTGTCTGCGGCACATCCCGCAGACTCAGGTACTCGACGGCACGAAACCGCCGTGGTGCGCAGATATATTTCCGATTAGATTATATATCATTCCTCATCGTGCTCTGCCATTCGTTCCGACTGCCGGAGCGCATGCCTTATTCCGATCTGAGGGCGCTGTTTTCTTTAGTGTCTTAATTCAATACTACCTGAGTTATTTTTTAGGCTTCTTTGCGCCGTACTTTGAACGAGCCTGCATTCTGCCGGACACGCCCGCCGTATCGAGTGTACCTCTGACGATGTGATATCTTACGCCTGGGAGGTCCTTTACTCTTCCGCCTCTGATGAGGACGACGCTGTGCTCCTGGAGGTTGTGACCGATACCAGGAATATAAGCGATAACTTCGATACCGTTTGTAAGACGAACTCTTGCAACTTTTCTGAGAGCCGAGTTAGGCTTCTTAGGTGTTACTGTCTTTACAGAAGTGCATACGCCTCTCTTCTGCGGTGACTTTGTGTTCGTCGGTACTCTTCTGAGGGAATTCATTCCTCTGAGGAGTGCTGGTGAATTCGACTTTGTTACGGATCTTTCACGGCCTTTTCTTACTAATTGATTAATAGTAGGCATCCTTACTCCTTTCCTGCAAATCGTATTCTTTCGAATGCAAATGCAAATGATAAAATGATATATATCTAAACCCTGTAAAAAGGCTTAAATCAGCTTATATGCCTTTCCGGCACGATTTCTTTCCGGCGCGGCATTCTGCTCTGTATGACCCACAGACGCGGAATTCATTCTTCCGTTTCTTTCAGGACTCCTGCCACCGCGGTGCCTGTATCCAGCCCGCACATGTGGCCGAGGGTTCTCTTCGTATCTATATGAGTCACTTTTACGTGTCTGAGTTCTGCCGATTCGACGACCGGCCGTGTTACGAAGTGATCTGCGTCTCCGGCAACCATTACCTCGCTGAGACGTCCTCTTTCGAGCATCCTCATCGTCTGTTTGACGCCGGCAACCAATTCTTCTGCCATCTGATCCTCCGCTTTTCCAGCGCACACGAATCCGTGTGTGCTACATTTTTTAACTGATAAAAAAAACCGGCGGACTGTGCCGCCGATTAATTTGCCACAGTCCGTGCACAAATATATCACAGACCCGGTTATTTTGTCAATAATTTTTATCGTTAATATTACGCAAAACTACTGCTGAGTGGTGCTCGCGGAAGATTCCGCCGTACCCGGAGTACCCTTCAGGTCCTCGACCGAAAGGAAGACGTCGTCGCTTCCCTCGCTTTCAGCAGTTGAAGCGGTATCGTAAGTCTTCGGCTCCTGTTTTGCGGCAGGCTGCTCCGGAGCAGCTGCATCCATCTCGGCTCTTCTCTTGGCTTTGACGTAATCGTCCATGAGCTTCTGGTTCTCGCCGTAATCGAGATCGATGTCTCTGTACATTCTGAGCCCTGTTCCGGCAGGAATCAGCTTGCCGATGATTACATTTTCCTTGAGACCCTGCAGATGGTCGATCTTGCCCTTGATAGCCGCATCTGTAAGAACTCTGGTAGTCTCCTGGAATGATGCTGCCGACAGGAACGAGTCTGTAGCGAGCGAAGCCTTCGTGATACCGAGCAGTACAGGCTTTGCGGTAGCCGGGCGGAGCCCCTTTGCTTCGGCTTCTTCGTTCGCTTCGTTTAATTCCTTCTGATTGTACTGTGCTCCAGGGAGAAGCATCGTGTCTCCCGGATCATCTATCTTAACTTTGCCGAGCATCTGGCTTACGATAACCTCGATGTGCTTGTCGCTGATATCTACGCCCTGCATCTTATATACTCTCTGTACTTCCTTTATCAGGTAGTCGTATACGCCGTCAAGGCCCTTGAGCCTGAGTATGTCATGAGGATTCAGAGGTCCCTGTGTGATGCCTTCGCCGGCTCTCACGGTATCGCCCTCGCTGACTTTGATGCGTGCTCCGTAAGGAATCGTGTAATCTCTGGTGTTTCCGTCGCCTTCATCTACAGTGATCTTCGTGGTGTTGTCGTCCTGGCCTTCGATAGACTTGACGACGCCGTCTCCCTCGCAGATCTCTGCAATACCCTTAGGCTTGCGGGCTTCGAACAGTTCCTCTACTCTCGGAAGACCCTGAGTGATATCTCCGCCTGCTACACCGCCGGAGTGGAATGTACGCATCGTCAGCTGAGTACCAGGTTCGCCGATCGACTGTGCGGCCGTGATGCCTACCGCTTCGCCGATGTTTACCGTTTCACCGGTAGCCATGCATCTTCCGTAGCATTTGCAGCATACGCCCGACTGAGCTTCGCAGGTGAGCACCGAACGGATCTTTACTGTCTTTATGCCGGCGTCTTCGACTGCTTTAGCCTGTTCGTCGGTAAATTCCTCGTTTTTCGAGATGATGAGTTCGCCTGTCGCCGGATCGGTGATATCCTCGAGAGAAGTTCTGCCTGCGATTCTGAGTCTCAGAGGCTCGATCTCCTCCTTGCCCTCGGTGATCGCGGAGACTTCGATGCCCTTGTCGGTTCCGCAGTCAGCCTCTCTTACGATAACGTTGTGGCTGACATCTACCAGACGTCTTGTCAGATAACCCGAGTCTGCTGTACGCAGCGCCGTGTCGGACAGGCCCTTTCGTGCTCCGTTCGACGATACGAAGTAATCCAGTACGGAAAGGCCTTCGCGGAAGTTCGATGTAATAGGAATTTCGATCGTCTTGCCGGCTGCGTTGGCCATGAGTCCTCTCATGCCGCCGACCTGTTTGATCTGGTTCCTGCTGCCTCTGGCTCCTGAATCCGCGAATATGTACAGGTTGTTCAGTTTTCCGAGTGAATCCATGAGTTCGTCGGCGATTCTCTCAGTGGTATCACTCCACGTAGATATAACCTTTTCATATCTTTCTTCGTCAGACATAAGTCCGGCTTTGTAAGCCTGCTGGTACTTCTCGACGATTTCGTTAGCTTCGGCAAGAATAGCCGGTTTTGAATCAGGAATCTTCATGTCCGATACGCTGATCGTGAATGCTGCCTTCGTGGAATATTTGTATCCCATCGCCTTGATGTGGTCGAGCATTACTACGGTTCCGGTGTTCTTGTGCTTTTTGAAGCAGCGTCTGATGATCTCGCCGAGCTGTTTCTTGCCTACGAGGAAGTCGATTTCGAGTCCGTAAGGATCTTTCGTTCTGTCGACGAATCCGAGATCCTGCGGAATGTTCTGGTTGAAGATGAAGCGTCCTACCGTCGACTCTACGATCTGTCCCGGATCGTTTTCATCGAGGTATACTCTCACCTTTACCTTCGCATGAATACCGACTACGTGGTCGAGATACGCCATGTACATCTCGTCGAAATCGGTGAAGATCTTGCCGTCTCCGACCTCTGCGTATGTATTTCTCTCGTCTGAGCCCGGATGCGTCAGGTAATACGATCCGAGGATCATGTCCTGAGTAGGAACGGTAATAGGCGATCCGTCCTTAGGCGCGAGGATGTTGTTTACCGAAAGCATGAGATATCTTGCTTCAGCCTGTGCTTCCACCGAGAGCGGAAGGTGAACGGCCATCTGGTCTCCGTCGAAGTCCGCGTTGTACGGCGTGCACGCGAGCGGGTGAAGTTTGATCGCCTTGCCCTCAACCAGTACTGGTTCGAACGCCTGGATACCGAGTCTGTGAAGTGTCGGCGCACGGTTGAGGAGTACAGGATGCTGCTTGATCACATCGTCGAGAACATCCCAGACTTCAGGCTTTACCTTCTCGACCATTCTCTTCGCGTTCTTGATGTTCGTGGCGATCTTCTTCTCGACGAGCTTTTTCATGATGAAAGGCTTGAAGAGTTCGAGCGCCATCTTCTTAGGAAGTCCGCACTGGTAGAACTTGAGCTCAGGTCCTACTACTATTACGGAACGTCCTGAATAGTCGACACGCTTTCCGAGGAGGTTCTGTCTGAAACGTCCCTGCTTTCCCTTAAGCATGTCGGAAAGCGACTTCAGCGGTCTGCCGCCCGGGCCTGTAACAGGTCTGCCGCGTCTGCCGTTGTCGATCAGCGCGTCGACGGCTTCCTGAAGCATTCTCTTTTCGTTTCTTATGATGATATCAGGGGCTCCCAGATCGAGAAGCCTCTTGAGTCTGTTGTTTCTGTTTATTACTCTTCTGTAAAGATCGTTGAGGTCAGACGTTGCGAATCTGCCGCCGTCGAGCTGGACCATAGGTCTGAGATCAGGCGGAATGACAGGAATGACCTCGAGTATCATCCATTCCGGCTTGTTGCCCGATGAACGGAGAGCCTCGACGACTTCGAGCCTTCTGACGATCTTTATCCTCTTCTGGCCTGTGGCGTTCTTCAGTTTTTCTCTCAGATCTTTGCAGAGCTCGTCGAGGTCGATGTCGAGCATGAGTTTGCGGATCGCTTCTGCGCCCATTCCGGCTTTGAACACGTCTCCGAGCTCTTCCTTCTTGCTGTTGTACTCGTCCTCGCTGAGTATCTGCTTGTACTGCAGCCCTGTAACTTCAGGGTCGCCAGGGTCTGTTACTATATATGAAGCAAAATAGAGAACTCTTTCAAGGTTTCTCGGCGTGATGTCGAGTATGAGACCCATTCTGCTCGGAATACCCTTGAAATACCATATGTGGGATACCGGAGCAGCGAGCTCGATATGTCCCATGCGTTCTCTTCTTACCTTTGCCTTCGTAACCTCTACGCCGCAGCGGTCGCAGACAATTCCCTTATATCTGATTCTCTTGTATTTTCCGCAGTGGCACTCCCAGTCCTTAGTAGGTCCGAAAATTCTCTCGCAGAAAAGACCATCTCTTTCAGGTTTAAGCGTTCTGTAGTTGATAGTTTCCGGTTTGGTTACCTCACCGTGAGACCAGCTTCTGATCTTCTCCGTAGACGCAAGACCTATCTGTAATGCTTCAAAATTATTTGAATCGTACAAGGAGTTTCTCCCCCTTTTCTCTGTAAAACATTTGAAACAGTTTTTATCTGAATATCCGCACCGGCAGGCCGCCGCCTGCATAAAATATACAGGCGCTGCGGCGGCCGGTACAGACGTTATCTTTTGCTGCGATTAATTATCGTCCGGCTGAGCGTCGTCTTCCGGCGAATCTGTATCGATGGCATCGATTTCGTCGCCTTCGTCGCTTTCGTCTGACGAGCTTCCGGATCCGTCTTCGCCGGAATCTTCGTCATCTGGCTCGCTGGCTTCTTCCTGGGCGCTTTCAGACGATACGCTGTCCTCCGAGGAGGATACACTTTCCTCCGAGAATCCTGAACCCGACTTCAGATATTCGCTCGTGTTCGAGCTCTGGTCATCCGATTCGTTTCTCGAATCAGGGCTTGAAATTATCTTCTCCAGATCCTTCGAAGGCTCGTAGTCATACGATTCCTGAAGCTCTACCTCCTCGCCTCTCTCATTCAGCACTTTGACATCGAGAGCGAGCGACTGCATTTCCTTCATGAGTACCTTGAATGATTCAGGAATGCCTGGTTCCGGAATGTTTTCGCCCTTTACGATAGCTTCATAAGTCTTTACTCTTCCGACAACGTCGTCCGACTTTACAGTCAGGATTTCCTGAAGAGTGTATGCCGCGCCGTATGCTTCGAGCGCCCATACTTCCATTTCTCCGAAACGCTGTCCGCCGAACTGCGCTTTGCCGCCCAGAGGCTGCTGCGTTACGAGGGAATACGGGCCTGTCGATCTCGCGTGGATCTTGTCGTCTACGAGATGATGCAGCTTGAGCATGTACATGATTCCTACCGTAACAGGGTTGTCGAAGTACTCGCCTGTGCGTCCGTCTCTGACTCTTCTCTTGCCGTCTTCAGGAATGCCTACTTCCTTGAAGAGCTCGATGATGTCGCTTTCCTGCGCGCCGTCGAATACAGGAGTGGCGATCTTCCAGCCCTTGAGCTTTGCAGCCATGCCGATATGTGTTTCGAGCACCTGCCCGATATTCATTCGTGAAGGTACGCCCAGAGGATTCAGCATGACCTGAAGCGGAGTTCCGTCGTCGAGGAACGGCATGTCCTCCACAGGAAGTATGCGCGAAATAACACCCTTGTTGCCGTGGCGTCCGGCCATCTTGTCGCCGACGTTGATCTTTCTCTTGGTAGCGACGTAGCATCTGACGAGCTTGTTTACTCCAGGAGGGAGCTCGTCGCCGTCGGCTCTTGAAAACTCTATGACGTTTACTACTATGCCTGTTTCTCCGTGAGGCAGCCTGAGCGAAGTGTCTCTTACTTCTCTCGCCTTTTCACCGAAGATCGCTCTTAACAGCCTCTCTTCTGCGGTGAGCTCGGTCTCTCCCTTAGGAGTAACCTTGCCGACGAGGATATCTGATGCGTTTACTTCTGCTCCGACGCGGATGATTCCGTTTTCGTCGAGATTCTTAAGCGCATCTTCGCCTACGTTAGGGATGTCTCTCGTTATTTCTTCAGGTCCGAGCTTCGTGTCTCTCGATTCGAGCTCGTACTCTTCTATATGTATTGAAGAGAGGACGTCGTCCATAAGAAGTCGTTCGTTGAGGATTATGGCATCCTCGTAGTTGTAGCCTTCCCAGGTCATGAATCCTACCAGGAGGTTTTTGCCGAGCGCCAGATCGCCGTTGCTCGTCGAAGGACCGTCCGCGATTATCTCGCCGTCTTCGATGTGCTCATTCTTGCTGACGATAGGTCTCTGGTTCACGCACGTACCCTGGTTGGAACGCTTGAACTTGAGCATCTTGTATGTGTCGAGCTCTCCGTTGTCGTCTCTTCTGATAACTATTTTTCTGGCATCTACGTACTCTACGGTGCCTGCAGCCTTCGCGATAACTACGACTCTTGAATCGTGGGCAGCTTTCGCTTCCATTCCTGTTCCTACGATAGGGCTCTCTGAAACGAGAAGCGGAACGGCCTGGCGCTGCATGTTCGCACCCATGAGGGCACGGTTCGCGTCGTCGTGCTCGAGGAACGGGATAAGGGCTGTAGCTATTGATACAACCTGTTTCGGCGATACGTCCATGTAGTCGATCTTTTCTCTTTCTACCAGATCTACTTCGCCGCCTACTCCTCTTGACGCTACTCTTTTATTTACAAATCTGTGGTTTTCATCGAGAGGTTCGTTCGCCTGTGCTATGATCATAGGCTCCTCTTCGTCAGCCGACAGATATTCGATTTCGTCTGTTACTATGCCTGTTCCCTTGTCTACGACTCTGTACGGAGTTTCGATGAATCCGTATTCATTTACTTTTCCGTATGTAGTAAGGGATCCGATCAGACCAATGTTAGGGCCTTCAGGAGTCTCGATAGGGCACATTCTGCCGTAGTGGGAATGATGTACGTCTCGTACTTCGAATCCAGCTCTCTCCCTTGAAAGTCCGCCTGGTCCGAGGGCCGAAAGTCTCCTCTTGTGAGTCAGCTCGCCGAGAGGGTTGTTCTGGTCCATGAACTGTGACAGCTGGGAGCTTCCGAAGAATTCCTTTATAGCTGCCGTTACAGGTCTGATGTTGATGAGCGATGTAGGGGTGGCATTTTCGGTATCCTGCGTGCCCATCTTTTCCTTTACGGTACGCTCCATGCGCGCGAGACCGATCCTGAACTGGTTCTGGAGCAGCTCGCCTACGGTTCTGAGACGTCTGTTTCCGAGATGGTCGATGTCGTCAGTCGTGCCGACGCCGTGCGCAAGACCGAGAATATAGCTTACCGACGCGATGATGTCGTCTGTAAGGATGTGCTTAGGCGAAAGCTCGTGCCTCTTGCTGTGGAGCACGCGCTTCAGCTCTGCCTCGTCAGCTCCTTCGTTCTCCTCGAGCAGCTGCATGAGGGCAGGATAGTACACTCTGTCTGCCACCTTCGTATCTGAAATGTCAAAAGGTATATATTCGCTGATATCGACGAAGTTATTTCCTATAACCTTGACTCTGGTTTCCTCGAACTGAGGATCGAGAACCCATACGTATGAAATCCCGGCGTTTTCGATTTCCTTCGCGGTCTCTTTTGTGATAACTTCGCCGGCTTCTGCGTAAATCTCGCCGGTTTCCTCGTTCTCGACAGCCTCTGCAGCCTTAAGGCCCGTGATTCTGCTGACAAGATCGAGCTTCTTGTTGTATTTATATCTGCCTACCTTTGCGAGGTCGTATCTCTTTGGATCGAAGAAGAGCGACTCGATGGTCGACTTTGCGCTGTCTACTGTAGGCGGTTCGCCCGGGCGCAGCTTCTTGTAGATTTCCTTGAGGCCTTCCTCGTAATTTGTGGTAGGGTCTTTTCCGAGTGTTTTGATAAGTCTCTCGTCAGGTCCGAACATGTCGAGGATTTCCTCGTTCGTACCGAATCCGAGAGCTCTGAGAAGAATTGTCACAGGCTGCTTTCTGGTACGGTCGACTCTTACCGAAATGATTTCGTTGGAATCCGTCTCGTACTCGAGCCATGCACCTCTGTTAGGTATTACCTGTGCCGAAAATAGATTTTTGTTCGATTTGTCTGTCGCAACTGAGAAATATGGTCCGGGTGATCTGACGAGCTGTGTAACTACTACTCTTTCGGCGCCATTATATACGAATGTACCTTTGTCCGTCATAAGCGGAAAATCGCCCATGAATACTTCCTGTTCATTGATTTCACCGGTTTCGTGATTAACCAGTCTTGCCTTTACACGCAGCGGAGCAGCATAAGTAACGTCACGTTCCTTGCATTCTTCTTCATCATAATTAGCCTTATCGCTGTCGAGTTCATAGTCTATGAAGTCGAGCGTAAGGTTGCCGGCATAATCTTTTATCGGCGATATGTCATCGAAGACCTCCCTGAGTCCCTCTTCAACAAACCACTTGTACGAGTCGGTCTGTATCTGGAGGAGATGCGGCATTTCGGCTACCTCTTTTATAGTCTGGTAGCTCATTCTTTCTGTTTTACCTATTTTAACGAGCTGAGGCATTTAACAATCACTCCTTGCATGCACTGAAAAACCAGTAAATAGTTGCGTAGCAGTATGATATGATAGCATATCTACGCCGTGGTGTCAAATGTTATTTTGCTTTTCCTTTATGATCAGGAAAAATTTTTCTTAAGAAAAAAGGATCGCCGAAAATAATGGCGATCCTTCTGTTTTCATCTGATCTGCTAAAAATGCATCAGCTTACTTGAGTTCTACAGTTGCTCCTACTTCTTCGAGCTTAGCCTTGATTTCCTCAGCTTCAGCCTTATCTACGTTTTCCTTTACGTTAGCAGGTGCTCCGTCTACGAGACCCTTTGCATCCTTGAGGCCGAGACCTGTGATCTCTCTTACAGCCTTGATAACCTTGATCTTTTCACCGCCGATTTCCTTGAGAACTACAGTGAATTCTGACTGCTCTTCAGCAGCAGCTTCGCCGCCTGCAGCACCAGCAACAGCTACAGGAGCAGCTGCGGAAACGCCGAATTCCTCTTCGCAAGCCTTTACGAGTTCGTTGAGCTCGAGAACTGACATACCTTTTATAGCTTCAATGATCTGATCCTTATCCATGATTATTTCCTCCCTGCCCGTCCTTACGGGCCGATTTGCCGGAACGGTCAGCCAAGTGTGCTTCCGGCATTGATGTGATGTTTAATACGAAAAAATTATCTTTAAATTACGATTCTGCCGGTGTGAATCCGTACCGGCCGATACCGCACGAATGCGGATTGCGCTTATTATTCAGCAGGTGCTGCTTCCGGCGCTGCTTCAGCAGGTGCTGCCTCTGCAGGTGCTGCTTCAGCAGGTGCTGCCTCAGGTGCTGCTTCAGCTGGAGCTGCCTCAGGTGCAGCCTCGGCAGGAGCTGCCTCTGCAGTTTCGCCGGCTGCTTCCTTCTGGTCTGCAATAGCCTTGACAACGAATGCGAACTTCTGAATAGGTGAAGAGATGCTTCCCATGAATTTTGCAATGAGTTCGTCCCTCGAAGGAAGAGCTGCAATGCTCTTGATTCCGTCAGCATCGTAATAAGTACCTTCAACAAATCCGGCTTTGAATTCCATCTTGTTGATCTTCTTCATCACCTTGTTGATTTCTCTTGCAGGAGCAGTTGCATCTTCGTAGCTGAATGCGAATGCGCTCGGGCCTGCGAGAACCTGAGTTATTTCATCAAACTGAGTGCCCTCAACAGCCTTTTTAACTAAAGTGTTTTTATATACGCAGTAATCGACGTTGTTTTCACGAAGTGCCTTTCTGAGTTCGTTAGCTTCGTCTACGTTGATTCCCATGTAGTCTATTACAACGGCTGACTGCGCTCTCTCAAATTTGTCTTTGATTTCAGCTGCAGTCGCCTTTTTAGCTTTTAAGCTTTCTTCAGACATAATTCTCCTTTCCGACGCAGCGGATGCGTCTATTCGGCAAAGGCTTTCACGTGATTTCACTAAAAAAGCCTTTTCCGCAGACAGAAAAGGCTCTTAATTTCTATAAATAAGACCTCGGCAGGAAATTAAGCTTTCGCACCTGCTGTCTACGGTTTGTTGTTTTCTTTTTCCGGGTCGGCCCGATGATCTTAGAACTTAAGCGGATTGAGCTTAATTCCAGGGCTCATCGTAGTCGAAATTGACACGCTCCTGATGTACTGGCCCTTGGCAGCTGCAGGCTTAGCCTTTACGACAGCACCCATGATGGTGTTGAAGTTTTCAAGAAGCTTGTCTGCAGAGAATGATGCTCTGCCGATTGGAACGTGAATGATGTTTGTCTTGTCGAGTCTGTACTCAACCTTGCCGGCTTTGATCTCGCCGAGAGCTCTTTCGAGGTCCATTGTAACCGTGCCGGATTTAGGGTTAGGCATAAGTCCCTTAGGTCCGAGCAGACGTCCGAGACGTCCTACGACGCTCATCATGTCAGGAGTTGCTACGACAACATCAAAATCATACCAGTCTTCATTTTTGATCTTGTCTGCGAGCTCTTCTGCTCCTACATAATCAACACCGGCAGCTTCGGCTTCCTTAGCCTTGTCGCCCTTTGCGAATACGAGTACTTTCTTTGTCTTGCCTGTTCCGTTAGGAAGAACAACAGCACCTCTGACCTGCTGGTCAGCGTGTCTGGAGTCTACACCAAGTCTGATGTGCAGTTCGACGGTTTCGTCAAACTTTGCCTTAGGGAACTTTGTAACGATGTCCATAGCTTCTGCTGCATCATAGAGTTTTGATTTGTCAAATGATGCGGCAGCATCCTTATATGCCTTGCTTCTCTTTGGCATTTCTTTCCTCCTGTGGTTCCAGCGGCTTTTTAAGCCTCCCACGGTCAACTGAAAATAAAATGATTAGTCTTCTACAACGATACCCATGCTTCTCGCTGTACCCTTGATCATGCGTGTCGCAGCATCGAGGTCAGCAGCGTTAAGGTCAGGCATCTTTGTCTGAGCGATCTCTCTTGCCTGAGCTTCAGTAATAGTAGCGACCTTCTTCTTGTTAGGTTCGCCCGAAGCCGTGTCGAGACCGGCTGCCTTCTTAAGAAGTACTGCTGCAGGCGGAGTCTTGGTGATGAAAGTGAAAGATCTGTCCGCGTAAACAGTAATAACTACAGGGATGATCATGCCCTTCTGATCAGCAGTCTTTGCATTGAACTGCTTGCAGAAATCCATGATGTTGACGCCCTTCTGACCAAGCGCAGGGCCTACTGGTGGAGCAGGTGTAGCACCGCCTGCAGGAATCTGCAGTTTGATAAATCCGTCGATCTTCTTTGCCATCTTTGTCACCTCCCTTCAAATCTATGCCATCTTCTCAACAAGTTCAAACGGGATCTCCATCGTAACGTGACCCAGCTTGCCCTTGACTTTCTGCTTCGCTGTATCGATTTCCTCGACGATCAGCATATAGTCCTTATAAGGTCCGTCAGTGATCTTGATTCTGTCGCCAACCTCGAAATCGACCTTTATTGTGGTCCTTTCAATTCCCATGCGTCTGACTTCCTCATCTGACAGAGGAATAGGATCGGAGCCGTGTCCGACAAAGCCTGTGACGCCCTGTGTGTTTCTGATGAGATACCACGATTCACTCGTCATTACCATGTTGACGATAACATAGCCCGGGAAAAGCTTGCGCTTTTTAACCTTGCGTTCGCCGCTCTTGGTCTCCTCGAGCACGTCTTCCATAGGAATGACGATGCTGCGTATGAGATCCTGCATGCCGCGGTTCTCTACCATCTTTTCTATATTGATCTTAACCTTATTTTCATAATCCGAATATGTGTGGACTACATACCACTTTGCCTCAGGGCCGTCATCCGGTTTTTCCACGGTAATGTCGGCTTTCTGTTCCTCAGGCTCCGTCTCTGAGGCAGACTCCTCCTCTTCTAAGGATTCATCCTCAGAGTCACTGTAATCCTGAAATTCTTCGCTTCCCTCATAATCGGAATCGGAATCGGCGGCTTCGTCATCGTAATATTCATCCTCAAAGACGTCATCGCTGAGGAAATCATTTTTCATATTTTTATCGAATTTTGCCATCTTTTAATCAAACGGCCGCGCCGTAAATCTCCTCTCTGAAAAGCTTGTCTCAATATGATAGTGGTCTTGAATTATAAGGAAATGGTTATTCCGAGCAGCTTCTGAAGTGCGAGCGCACATCCCGAATCGATAGCCCAGAATCCGAGTGCCATTACAGCACAGAACAAAATAACTGCAATGGTATATGAGCCAAGCTCCCTTTTTGTAGGCCATACGACTTTCTTCAGCTCGGTTCTGACGCCCCTCATATATTCAATGAATCCGGTTCTCTTTTTTTCTGTGGATTTTGATTTTGAATTAGCCATCGCGTTACGCTTCCTTACCTGGTCTCTCTATGAAGTGTGTGCTTGTTGCAGAACGGGCAGTATTTCTTTAATTCCAGACGCTCAGCATTATTCTTCTTGTTCTTCATAGTGTTGTAGTTTCTCTGCTTGCATTCTGTGCAGGCCATGGTTACCTTTACTCTCATGTTCACACCTCCTCGACTGTTCACGACAGTAAGACCTTATACTTATATCCTTATATTATCTGATAATTTTTTGCATGCCAAAATGATGCGTAAACATCAGAATCGCTCTGCTATCTTATCACCGGGCGGCATTTATGTCAACTTATTCTTGACGAGATTATATAAATTTTTTACATGCCGATTACATGCTGGCCGAGGTTCCGGCACAGCAGCGGAAATGGCTTCCGCTCCGCCGTCATCGGCCGAAAAGGTATAAATCAAAGAGTATAAATCGAGGCTGCCCCGGAATACCCTGAGCAGCCTCTGTATCGTTTTCTCTGTTTGATCCTGAGATTATCCGATTATTCGATGATCTCGGTTACAACGCCTGAACCTACTGTTCTGCCGCCTTCTCTGATGGCGAATCTCAGTCCCTTTTCAATTGCTACGTTGTGGATCAGTTCTACTGTCATTACGACGTTGTCTCCAGGCATGCACATCTCAGTGCCCTCAGGCAGCGATAATGTTCCTGTGATATCTGTAGTTCTGAAGTAGAACTGCGGTCTGTATCCGTTGAAGAACGGTGTGTGGCGTCCGCCTTCTTCCTTCTTCAGTACGTATACCTGGCCCTTGAACTTTGTATGAGGGTGAATAGTTCCCGGTGCTGCGAGAACCTGTCCTCTCTCGATTTCGTTTCTCTGTACGCCTCTCAGCAGTGCGCCGATGTTGTCGCCTGTCTGTGCTACGTCGAGCAGCTTTCTGAACATCTCTACGCCTGTTACTACGACCTTTCTGATGTCGTCGGCTATACCTACGATCTCAACTTCGTCGCCAACCTTGAGTGTTCCTCTCTCTACTCTTCCTGTAGCTACTGTTCCACGGCCTGTGATCGAGAATACGTCCTCGACAGGCATAAGGAACGGCTTGTCTGTGTCTCTCTCTGGCTCAGGGATGTATGTATCTACTGTGTCCATCAGTTCCATGATCTTGTCTCCCCAAGGTCCCATCGGATCTTCGAGAGCCTTGAGTGCAGATCCTCTGATGATAGGTGTGTCGTCGCCAGGGAAGTCGTACTCGTCGAGCAGTTCTCTTACTTCCATCTCTACCAGGTCGAGCAGTTCTTCGTCGTCAACCATGTCACACTTGTTGAGGAATACGATGATGTAAGGTACTCCTACCTGACGTGCGAGTACGATGTGCTCTCTTGTCTGAGGCATAGGTCCGTCTGTTGCTGCTACTACCAGGATTGCTCCGTCCATCTGAGCTGCTCCTGTGATCATGTTCTTTACGTAGTCAGCGTGTCCCGGGCAGTCTACGTGAGCGTAATGTCTCTTTTCAGTCTCATACTCTACGTGAGCTGAGGAGATGGTGATTCCTCTTGCCTTTTCTTCAGGTGCCTTGTCGATCTGGTCGAATGCAACCTTGTCTCCAAGTCCGAGGCGGGCATTGAGTACAGTAGTGATAGCCGCGGTAAGAGTAGTTTTACCGTGGTCTACGTGACCAATTGTACCGATATTAATATGTGGTTTGGTCCTTTCAAATTTTTCTTTTGCCATAAAAATTATCCTCCCGGGCTATGCCCTTAATATAATTTCTCAATTGGAGCTGCCTAACGGATTTGAACCATCGACCCCTTCCTTACCATGGAAGTGCTCTACCTGCTGAGCTAAGGCAGCACAATTGTAACTGCAGTATATTTTACTCATAGAATGAATTTCTGTCAACAATATGAATCGTCACAAATCTGATTTTTGCTTAATGTTTACAATTAAGTACGATCCAGACATATGCGGCTTTGTCAGTGCTTCAGCCTGCGCTGCCTGACCACTTCGTACATGGCCAGAGCCGCGGCATTCGACGCGTTGAGCGAATTGACGCTTCCCGACATCGGCATCGAGATCACGGCATCGCACTTTTCTCTGACGAGCCTGCTTATTCCTCTGCCTTCGCTTCCGACGACGACGGCTGCCGGACCTGACAGATCGGAATCCCAGAAGTTCATGCCGTCCATGTCCACCGCATAGACCCACACGCCATCTTTTTTCAGCTGGTCTATAGTCTGAGAGATATTCGCCACGCGTGCCACGTTGACGTATTCAGCTGCTCCCGCCGCCGCCTTTTCGACGACAGGTGTTATGGAAACGGCGCGTCTCTTCTGGATGATCACGCCGTGCACGCCCGAAGCGTCGGCCGTCCTTATTATCGCACCGAGATTGTGCGGGTCTTCGATTCCGTCGAGGATCACAATGAACGGGTCTTCGTTTTTCTCAGCCGCATATGAGAGTATTTCCTCGACCGAGCTGTATTTGTAATCCGACACGAAAGCCGCCACGCCCTGATGCGGCAGACCCATGGCGACGCGGTCGACAGCGGCACGCTGGACGTATTGTACCTGAATGCCCGCATCGGACGCCATCGCAGCTATCTTGACGGCCGATCCTTCCGCGCCTCTGGCGATCATGATCTTGTCTATTCCTCTGCCGTTTTTCAGCGCCTCGATTACGGGATTCCGTCCGATCAGCAGATTCTCAGGGAGTTCCGGCTGCTTATCTCCGGTGCTTCGGCTTCCGGCGTTTCTGCGCTGCGCAGATCCTGCCGCATTTTTCCCTGCACGGCCGGACTTTCCGTTCCTGCCGGGGTCTCTGCCCGCACGCCGCTTTCTGTATTCAGAGTCTCTTTCGCGGTTTTTCATCTGTCTTTTCTCCTGTAGACAGCGAACGTATACGTGACGCCGTTTTCGTGTACCGGTTCGCTCCGCGACACGAGCTCCCAGTCAGGTTCTTTCGAAAAGACAGGAATAAACGTATCGGCCTTTTCGATCGTCGTCTCGATTTCCGTAATGAGGGCTTCATCTACGTAAGGGAGCATCAGATTGTAAACCTCTCCGCCTCCAACGACGAAAACGTGCTCCTGATCTTCGTCCTTTACGAGCTCCGCAGCCTGCTCCGGCGAGCGGCAGATCTCGTATCCGTCTGCGTCATCTTCCTTCAGCGTGCGCGAGAGAACGATGTTCCTGCGCTTCGGCAGCGGTTTGCCGCCGGGAAACGACTCGAGCGTCTTTCTCCCCATTATAACCGTCGCTCCCGCCGTAGTTTTTCTGAAATACTTCATGTCCGTCGGCAGATCGATCAGAAGGCTGCCGTCGCATCCGATTCCGCCGGCGCGGTCGGCTACAGCTATCATTTTCATCTTCAGCGCTCCTTTATTCAGCTACAGGTATATTGCGGACCTGAGGGCCTGCCTGATAATTTTCGATCGTCACGTCCGACGCTTTGAAATCGTAGAAGTCCTTTACGTCTGGATTCAGGCGGAAATCAGGTGCGGGATACTGTTTTCTTTCTATAAGCTCACGCACTATAGGAATGTGGCGGTCGTAAATATGCGCATCGGCGATCACGTGAACCAGTTCGCCCGGCTTGAGCCCGCTCACCTGAGCGAACATGCAGACCAGCAGGCTGTACTGGTATACGTTGAACGCATTGGCCGTGAGCATATCCTGAGAGCGCTGGTTCAGCACCGCATTGAGCCTGTCGCCCGTCACATTGAACGTCATGCTGTAGGCGCACGGCTCGAGATTCATCTCCGAAAGATCCTGGAAATTATACATATTCGTAAGAATCCTTCTGCTCTGAGGATTGTTCTTCAGCTGCCACAGCACATTGTCGACCTGATCCATCTCGCCCTGCGGGAATTTGTACTTTTTGGCGAGCTGGTATCCGTAGGCCTTGCCGATCGTGTGGTCTTCGCCGGCCCACGCGTCCCAGATGTGCCTTCCGAGATCGCGGACATCGTTCGATTTCTTCTGCCAGATCCAGAGAATTTCGTCTGTAGCCGTCTTCCAGGCCGTCGGCCTGATAGTCATCAGAGGCATTTCCTTCGAAAGATCGTAACGGTTTACTATGCCGAAACGTTTGATCGTATATGCCGGAGTCCCGTCCGGCCAGTGTGCTCTTACATTCTGACCCTTCGTCGAATAACCGTGATCCAGAATTTCACGGCAGTTTTCGACAAAAGTCTCGTCCATTCTGCTCATGTGTGTTCCTCTCCGTCCCCGCTACTTCCTGCGGCGCTTTATCTCGATGTCTTCGGTTTCAACGATCTGCACCGTCCGTTCGAATATGTATCTCAGTCTCTCATCTTCGCCGCACAGATCGAGAAATCCCACCAGCGCTTCGAATGCGGTTGCCTTCTTATATGTAAGGTAATCCACATTGCCGGGCATGGATGTTATCTTGTGGTTCTTCGCCCGCCGTGCGACCGATGCCTCTTTTTCCGAAAGCTCGGGAAGCAGCCTGTCGTACGCCGCCGCCTGAGCCTCCGCTCTCACGTATTTCACGGCTTCATTGCTCAATGCTTCAGCAGAGCCTCCGAATCTGCCGTAAACGTATTTCCTTATAAATACCTCGTAGACCGCATCTCCCAGAAACGCGAGCACCGAAGGATTCTCACGGAAGTATGCTTCTTTGTCTGATGTATTTGAATCACCGTTCATGTACAGGTCCTACCATCTTCTCCGGATCGACGTATTCGTCGAACTGCTCTTCTGTCAGGATCCCGAGTCCGACAGCCGCTTCTTTGAGCGTTGTGCCGTCCTCGTGCGCCTTCTTCGCGATCTTTGCTGCGGCGTCGTATCCTATGTGCCGGTTCAGCGCGGTCACCAGCATCAGCGAGTTTTTCAGATTGTAATCGATCTTCTCCTTCACCGGTTCGATGCCCTGCGCGCAGTTTTTATTGAAGGAATCGGCCGCGTCTGCGAGAAGCCTCGCCGACTGAAGGAAATTATAAATGATTACCGGCATGAAGACGTTGAGCTCGAAATTGCCCTGTGAAGCCGCCATGCCTACGGTCACGTCGTTGCCCATCACCTGCACGGCCGTCATAGTCACGGCTTCGCACTGAGTAGGGTTCACCTTGCCAGGCATGATGGAGCTTCCCGGTTCGTTTGCCGGGATCCTGATTTCGCCGATTCCGCACCTCGGACCTGAAGCGAGCCATCTCACGTCGTTGGCGATCTTCATCATATCAGCCGCCAGCGTCCTGAGCGTTCCGTGCGCATAGGCAATCTGGTCCTTCGACGAAAGAGCCTGGAACTTGTTCGGAGCCGATTCGAAATGTTCGCCTGTCAAATCTGAAATGATGGAAGCCGTAAGTTCTCCGAATTTCTCGGGAGCATTCAGTCCCGTTCCTACGGCCGTGCCTCCTATCGCCAGGTCGCGCATCGCGTCCCTTCCTGCTTCTATGAAATGAATGTCTCTGTCAAGCATCGCAGCCCATCCGCTGATCTCCTGCCCGAGCGTCAGCGGTGTGGCATCCTGGAGATGTGTGCGTCCGATCTTGATGATGTCCATGTATCTTTCAGACAGCTCGTCGAACGTTTTCTTCAGTCTCCTCACTGCCGGCAGCACTTTTCTGTCGAGCGCCTCTACGGCCGCTATGTGCATCGCCGTCGGGAACGTGTCGTTTGAGCTCTGGGAGCAGTTGACGTGATTGTTCGGATGGAAGTCAGGGTTTCCGCCTGTAATCTCAGCCGCGCGGTGGGCGATGACTTCATTCACGTTCATGTTCGACTGAGTGCCGCTTCCCGTCTGCCAAACTGCGAGCGGGAAATTTCCGTCCAGTTTTCCCTCAAGTATTTCGTCACATACCTGCTGTATCACCGTTCCCCGCTCTTTGTCGAGCATGCCGAGCTGCACGTTGGCTGCGGCAGCGGCCTTTTTCAGCACCGCGAAAGCTTTTATGACTTCCTGCGGGATCTTTTCGGTTCCTATTTTGAAGTTCTGATAACTTCTCTGAGTCTGGGCGCCCCAGTATTTGTCAGCCGGCACCATGATCTCGCCCATGGTGTCGTGCTCTGTTCTGTATTCTTTCTCACTCATGATCAAAGCCTGCTCAGTCCGTCTTTTACAGCGACGTCCGCTACAGCCTTCGCCACTGCCTTTGTTACTGCAGGATTGAATGCATCAGGAATGATGTAATCCGCAGCGAGCTCATCATCGCTTATTACCGATGCGATAGCGTATGATGCAGCGATCTTCATGTTTTCAGTGATTCTCGAAGCTCTGGCATCGAGCGCGCCTCTGAAGATTCCCGGGAAGCAGAGTGCGTTGTTTATCTGATTAGGGAAATCGCTCCTGCCCGTGCCGACTACGGCTGCGCCTGCAGTTCTGGCTTCGTCAGGCATGATTTCAGGAACAGGGTTTGCCATCGCGAAAATTATTGGATCCTTTGCCATCGTCTTCACCATATCCTGAGTGAGAACGCCAGGCGCAGAAACGCCGAGGAATACGTCCGCTCCGCGGACCGCGTCGGCCAGAGTACCTTTTTTGTTTTCCTTATTAGTAACCTTTGCGATCTCAGCCTTCGCAGGGTTGTTTGCCGGATTTCCGTCGTAAATGATGCCGTGGCTGTCGCACATCGTAATGTCGCCGAATCCTATCTTCAGCATGAGCTTTGCGATCGAGATGCCTGCCGCACCGGCTCCGTTGATGACGATCTTCGCGCTGCCCATTTCACGGCCGGTGAATTTCATCGCGTTTAACAGACCTGCCGAAGCGATGATCGCAGTGCCGTGCTGGTCGTCGTGGAATACAGGGACGTCGCACTGCTCGATGAGAGCCTGTTCTATCTCGAAGCATCTCGGCGCAGAAATATCTTCGAGGTTTATTCCTCCGAAGCTCTTCGAGATGTTCTTTACCGTCTCGACGATGACCTTCGGATCTTTTGAATCTATGCAGATCGGGAACGCATCGATATCCGCGAATCTCTTGAAAATGGCACACTTGCCTTCCATTACCGGCATTGCGGCAGAAGGGCCGATGTCTCCGAGACCGAGCACTGCCGTTCCATCTGTGATGACAGCGACGAGATTGCCCTTTCTCGTATATTCGTAAGCGAGGTTCTCGTCTTTTGCGATTTCAAGGCACGGAGCAGCTACGCCCGGTGTATATGCCACGGCGAGCTGTTCCCTGTTTTCGATCGGGGCTCTCGCCGTTATCTCGATTTTTCCATGCCATTCCTTATGCTTCTGGATAGCGTATTCGTTCTTGTCCATTTGATATTCCCGCGGTCCGCGGTACTCCTTCCGTATGTTCGTGATAAAAAATATATTTAAATAAAGCCCCCGAAGGGGCCTGTAAGCTGATTTAATGCTTCGGTCAGAGCTTGACTATGCGCGCTCCGTTCGCAGTATCCTCCACCGCGAAGCCTCTTTCCTTCAGGATATCCCTGATTTCGTCGGCTCTCGCGTAGTTTTTCGATTTGCGCGCTTCCTGGCGCTCCTCCACGAGCTGTTTTATCTCTTCAGGAATTTCGTCCTCGTCCTCTGTGAGAAGGCCCAGGACTCCAGCCAGCTCGGTCAGCACCGCCTCGCAGCCCTTCGCGAATTCTTTCGTGGATTTGTCCGAAACGGCGGCGTTTATGTCTCTGATGAGCTCGAATACGACCGAAATCGCGTCTGCCGTGTTGATGTCGTCGTCCATCACAGCCTTGAAGCGTCCGCGGTATTTGACGAAATCATCGAGCGCGGTCTTTTCTTCCGGGGTCATTTCTCCGTCTGCGCCCGTCTTCTCGAGATACCTGAGATTGTTGAGCGAGTTGTGCATGCGTTCGACGCTGTTTCTCGCCTGCTGCATCAGGTCTTCGTTGAAATTGATCGGATTTCTGTACTGTCCGCTGAGCAGGAAGTACCTGATTTCCTCGCCTGTGTAAGACTTGAGGATATCGTGTACGGTGAGAAAATTGCCCTTCGACTTCGACATCTTGACGCCGTTTATATTGATATATTCGTTGTGGAGCCAGTAGTCCGCGAACTTCTTCCCATTTGCGGCTTCGCTCTGCGCGATTTCATTTTCGTGATGCGGGAATTTCAGATCCTGCCCGCCCGCGTGGATATCTATCGTATCTCCGAGGTATTTTTTCGCCATCGCGGAGCACTCGATGTGCCATCCCGGTCTGCCTTGTCCCCACGGGCTGTCCCACGCTGGTTCGTCCTCTGTCTTGCGCGCTTTCCACAGCGCGAAGTCGAGGGGATCTTTCTTTCTCTCGTCGACGCTGATGCGTGCTCCAGACTCGAGATCGTCGATGTTCTGGCCCGAAAGTTTTCCGTAATCCTCGAACTTGCGTGCGCTGTAATAGACGTCGCCGTCCACTTCGTACGCGTATCCCTTATCGATAAGCGTCTGAATTAGGCTTATGATTTCGGGAATATTCTCGGAAACCTTCGGATTTACAGTAGCTCTCTCTATATGAAGCGCATCCGCGTCCTTGTAGTACTCCTTGATATACTTAGCCGAGACATCGAGAGCCGGAATGCCCTCTTCCGCCGCTTTGTTTATGATTTTGTCGTCCACGTCAGTGAAGTTCTGGACGTATGAAACCTTGTAGCCCAGATATTCGAAATATCTTCTGAGTGTATCGAAGACCACGAATGGTCTTGCGTTTCCAATATGAATGTAGTTATAAACAGTAGGGCCGCAGACATACATCGAAACCTTCCCGTCTTCAAGCGGTACGAAATCTTCCTTACGGCGCGTCATTGTGTTATATAGCTTCATCGTCTGCGTCTCCTTTTTTCCTTTTTTCATTTTCTTCTCTTTTTTTGATCATTCCGCGTATATCCGGTGCGTCATCGCGGATATTGCCGCTGCATGATCCGTCGGCCATCGATGCGCATTCCTCGCAGCTTTCGCTCGCGGCGGTCTGTACCTGAAGCATGCGCTCGAGTACCTCGATGCGCTTGCGCAGGCAGTCGAGCTCGTTCGCCACCGGGTCAGGCAGACTTATCTGGTCCATGTCTGCGAGCAGCACATTGTTTCTCTTGACTATCCTGCCAGGTACGCCTACCACCGTGCAGTTAGGAGGAACTTCCTCGATAACGACCGCGCCGGCTCCGATTTTCGAGTTGTCTCCGACCTTGAACGGACCGAGCACCTTGGCGCCTGACGATACCATTACGTTGTTTCCGAGCGTAGGATGGCGCTTTCCGACATCTTTTCCCGTACCGCCGAGCGTAACGCCCTGATAGATCGTGCAGTCATCGCCCACTTCGGCCGTCTCTCCTATTATCACGCCCATGCCGTGGTCGATAAAGCAGCGTTTCCCGATCTTAGCTCCCGGATGAATTTCTATGCCTGTCCAGTGTCTTACCTTCTGTGAAAGCCACCTGGCGAGGAACTTGTGATTGTGATTGTAGAGCCAGTGTGCTGGTTTGTGCCATATTACTGCCCAGACTCCCGGATAGCACTTGAGTACTTCAAGCCGGGTCCTCGCAGCCGGGTCCCTTTCCAGTATGGCATCGACGTCTTCACGGATATCCTTAAAAAATCCCATGTTATCCTCCAGATGAGCAAATCGCTCATTCTTTTTTCGGCTCATTCAGCGAATATATATTATATGATATATGATTATCTGCGTCAAAACGTAATAATACAGTTAAAAGTCTGATTGATGACGCATGTTATATATATATTTGCCACTATTCTATCATTTTTACCGTAATTTCGGCATTCTTTGCAAAATTTCCGTTCCATTGCAGGAGCATTCTGTCGGTTCCGGCGGCCTGGAACATGTCTTAAGCATGTCCTGAGAAGGTCCGGAGCTTTTCCGCCCGGAATAAAGCGCATGAAAAAAGCGGAACCGCATGACGGTTCCGCATAAACAGTACCCTGAAAAAATACTGTTTTAACCCATAATCTCGATTACCTGGGCCGGGCATTCTTCGGCAGCCTGCTTAACTTTGGGTTCTGTGCTGCCGGTCGGTTCCGCGTACGCATGCGCTTTGTCGTCACTGCTTTCTACTCTGAAAACTTCCGGACATGTAGCTTCGCAAAGTCCGCATCCCCAACAATCTTTGGAATTCACAGATGCTTTCATGATGACATCCTTTCTACTGCCGTTCGCAGTTTACCATAGTTCCAGTTCTGAAAAGCTGTCTGCGCGTTCCGGCGCAGATCACTCTTTCAGTTTTATCTGCATCAAGCGAACAAAAGCCGCTGACGAGATCGACTCCATAATCAAACAGAATTTCCGATATCGGCGTGGTCGGTCCTACGACGCAGGTCATCGCGTTTCTGCTGAGCTGCAGAAGGCGCGGCATCGTTTTGTTCGTAAACGCGCTGCCTGTGATGATGACCACATCGCTTTCCGGCAGTATGTATTCGCACGCCGGATCAGGATAATCGTCTCCGCCCGGGTCCCTTTCTAGCACCTTTATCTCGGCGTTTTTCGCGAGCCTTTCTATATTCGGGAAATGCCCGATCATCGCTACTCTCTTGCCGCTCAGGCTGTCTATCATATAGTCGAAGGCATTTTTGCCGTGCTCATCCTTTTCGTCGCGGTGCCCAAGACGGTGTGCATTGTCCATCGTATTGTAATACGCGTTTATCGCCGCCATGCCGAGCGACGCCTCTTTGAAATTCCACGATTTCGCGAAGGCTGCCACTTCTTTCAGCTTTGCGTTTTCAAGATCCACCGGATAATTGTCTATCGCTTTGTGACCGGGAACAGTCATCGCTGTGCCGCAGAGGTCTCCGCTCCTGACCATACTCCAGTTGCTTCCGGAAACATATGACGTAACTTTGAGATCTTCCGGAATGTTTTCGATCAATTCATCATATATTTTCCACATTTGATCCGCCTCACTCTTCCTGTTTATTCAGCGTCCTCTACGTCTTCCACACGGATGCTCTTCATAACCTGGTCTTTAACAGGTCTGTCGTTGTAGTCCTGACCCACATCGACGATCGCATCGGCGACTTCCATGCCATCGGTGACTCTGCCGAAAGCAGCGTACTGGCCGTCGAGATGAGGTGCATCTGCCACCATGATGAAGAACTGCGAGCTTGCGGAATTCTTATCCATCGCTCTTGCCATCGATATTACGCCTCTTACGTGTTTGATAGGATTAGGCGTGCCGTTAGCCATGAACTCGCCGTGGATTTTCTTGTTCGAACCGCCCATTCCTGTTCCTTTTGGGTCTCCTCCCTGAATCATGAATCCCGGAATAACCCTGTGGAAGATCAGTCCGTCGTAGAAACCGTCGTTCGCGAGCTTCTCGAAATTTTCCACAGTGATAGGCGCGATGTCAGGATAAAGCTCCCCTGTCATTTTGCCTCCGTCCTGCATCTCGATGGTGAATTTTTTCATTGTGATATCCTCCTTGACTCATTAAGGTCAGTGCAGATCTGCAACTGCTTCGTGAGAATGGCTGCTGAGTTCGTCCTTTATATAACCGGCTGCTTTCTTCACTGCTTCGTCCGCAGGAATCTCAATCTTGTCAGCGTCTTTCCTGAGTTTGTATTCGACGATTCCCTCGCCGGCTCTTCTGCCGACGGTGATCCTTACAGGAATGCCGAGCAGGTCCGCGTCCTTGAATTTAACTCCCGGGCGCTCGTCCCTGTCGTCGAGCATGACTTCGACGCCCTGCGCAGCCAGTTCCTTTTCCATCTGTTCCGCAAGCTGCATCTGTTTGTCGTCTTTCGTCTTTACCACAGTAATTATAACATGGTACGGAGCGACTGGAACCGGCCATATGATACCATCGTCGTCGTGATACTGTTCGACGATGGCCGCCATCGTTCTGCTGACGCCGATTCCGTAACTGCCCATGTATATATCGTGTTCTTTCATGTTTTCATCTTTATATACAGCGTGCATAGGGTGGCTGTATTTCGTCCCGAGCTTGAAAACCTGGCCTACTTCGATTCCTCTCGTGAATTTGACAGGATTTCCACATACCGGACACGGATCGCCTTCCTGTATCATCTTGAAGTTCACGACGATATCAGCCGTGTAATCTCTGCCGTAGTTGACGTTAATATAGTGATGATCTCTGTGGTTCGCGCCCGCACACATATTTTTAAGTCCCACGATCTCGGTGTCTGCGACGACAGTGCAGTTTTTGAGACCTACAGGACCTGTAAATCCGCCGACGCATCCCGTTGCTTCGGACATTTTCTGTTCGTCCGCGAATGCGATCTGATGTTCCTGGATACCGAGAGCATTTGCCAGTTTGATGACGTTTGCCTCCCTGTCTCCTCTGATAAACGCGGCAACATATCCTGAGACATTTCCATCATCGTCATATGTTTCGTACAGAAGCGCCTTGATCGTCTGTTTTTTGTCGAGATGGAGATAATCCGCAACCATTTCGATCGTCTTTGTTCCCGGAGTCTCTACCTCTTTCAATGGAAGCATCTCCTCGCTCTCAGGTGAAGGAGGATCGTCCCTGAGCTCCGCTCTCTCGTCTGTGGCAGCCATGTCGCAGTGTTCGCAGTAAACGATGCTGCTCTCTCCGTTCTCGGCGAGTGCGGTGAATTCGTGCGAGCCGTTTCCGCCGATTGCGCCCGTGTCCGCTTCGACGGGTCTGAATTTAAGACCGCAGCGGGTGAATACCTTGTTATAAGCGTCGAACATCACATTGTAGCTCTCGTCGAGGCCTTCCTGGTCCTTGTCAAACGAATATGCGTCCTTCATGATGAATTCACGGCTTCTCATGAGGCCGAATCTCGGGCGCGCCTCGTCTCTGTACTTCGTCTGAATCTGATAAAGTTTTACAGGAAGCTGGCGGTACGAGCTGACGCCGTTTCTGATTATATCCGTGAAGATTTCTTCATGGGTAGGTCCGAGGCAGAATTCTCTGTCGTTTCTGTCCCTGATACGCCACATTTCAGGACCGTAAGCGCCCCACCTGCCGGATTCCTGCCAGAGCTCTGCAGGCTGGAGTGCAGACATGAGGATCTCCTCAGCGCCTGTAGCGTCCATCTCTTCCTTGACGATTTTTTCGACCTTGTCGAGGACTCTCTTGCCGAGCGGCATATAGCCGTAAACGCCGGAAACGAGCTTTCTGATCATTCCCGTGCGCAGCATAAGTATGTGGCTCGGGAGAACCGCCTCTGCAGGCACTTCTCTCAGAGTCCTGATGTACATTTTTGACATTTTCATGCCGGTATCTCTCCTTAATAATAACTTTTATTTATTTGTTTTTATTACAGAGACAACCGCCTGTGCGGCGATGCCTTCCTTTCTTCCTGTAAACCCCAGGTGCTCCGTCGTCGTCGCCTTGACTCCTACGGCATCTGCACTGATGCCGGCGGCCGACGCGATGTTTTCGCGCATCTTTTCTATGTACGGCGCCATCTTCGGGGCCTGTGCGATTACGGTCGCATCTATATTGACGAATTCGAATGAATTTTCTCTGATGATCTCCGCCGTCTTTTCGAGTAGTTTCATGCTGTCCGCACCTTCGTACGCAGGGTCGTCGTCAGGGAAATAAGTTCCTATATCTCTGAGCGCGCATGCTCCCAGCGCCGCATCCATGACCGCGTGAATCAGAACGTCGGCGTCGGAATGGCCCGCGAGCCCCCGTTCGTACGGGATCTCGACTCCGCCGATTACAAGCCGGCGGCCGTCTGCGAATGCATGAACGTCGAATCCGGTGCCTGTACGCGAATATACCGCTCCGTGCGGAGCGGCAGTATCTTCTGTAACATCGGCCTTGCCGTATAAAATCATCTCCGCTCTCTTTATATCGGAAGCGGTCGTTATTTTCATATTATCTTCGCTGCCTTCCACGATCACGACCTTCCGGCCCAGTGCTTCCACCATCGACGCATCGTCGGTGATCTTTCCGGCATTTCCTTCACCTTCAGACGAAAACTCTGCGTACGCTTCGCGCAGAACGCCGGCTTTAAAACCCTGAGGTGTCTGGACGGCCCTGAGCAGGCTTCTGTCCGGGGTGCCGTTAACGACGAGAGAGCCGCTGTCTTCTCCGGCAATTTTCACCGTATCGCGCAGTCTCACGCCCGGCACTGCCGCACCGTAAGTATAAGCAGCATCGAGCACTCTCAGGATGAGTTCCTGCGTTGCAAAAGGCCGCGCTCCGTCCTGTATCATGACGATTCCGGCATCGGGCGAAACGGCTTCGAGCGCTTTTGAGACAGAATATACCCGCTCGCTTCCGCCCTCGGCCGCTGCTTTCAATTTCTCAAACCCGTACTTTTCCGCGATTTCGCTTCTGAACTTATCCAGAGTCCCCGGCTTTACGACTGCGACTATCTCATCAATGAAGCTGCATTTTTCGAAGACGCCGATTGTGCGCGCAAGGACCGGGATTCCTCCCAGCTCGAGATACATTTTGTCTATGCCTTTCATCCTGCGCGACGATCCTGCAGCAGCCACAACGACACTGACTTTTTCGGATTTATACAAAACGTCAGTCCTTTCTTGCAAATATCATTCTGCCTGCCGAGGTCTGCAGCACGCTGGTGACTACGACAGTGATCTCCTGTCCGATGTAATGCCATCCGTCCTCGACGACTATCATAGTTCCGTCGTCCAGATATGCCAGCGCCTGGCCTTCTTCCTTGCCTGCCTTTATAGGCGTCAGAGTCATCTCCTCGCCCGGCAGGACCACAGGTTTGAGAGTGTTGGCCAGCTCGTTGATGTTCAGAACTTCCACGCCTTTTATAGCGGCTACCTTGTTGAGATTGTAATCGTTTGTAACCACCTTGCCGTGCATTATCGACGCCAGCTCGAGCAGTTTTACATCGACCTCGTCGATATCGCGCAGGCTTTTCTCGTGGTCTGTGTTATAGATCTTAATGCCGTACTGTTCCTGAATTTTGTTAAGAATATCCAGGCCTCTGCGGCCCCTGTTGCGCTTGAGCGAATCCGAAGAATCCGCAATATGCCTTAACTCGACGAGTACGAATTCAGGAATTACTATCTGGCCCTCGATAAAGCCTGTCTTCATGATATCGGCTATCCGGCCGTCGATTATTACACTCGTGTCGAGGATCTTGGGCGCAGGTGGTTTTACCTTTGTCCGCGAACTTCTGATGTTCCTGCCTTCGTTCAGATTCCTGAACCCTGCAGTGAGCTCATCGGCGCGCTTTGCCGCGATGGACACGCCGAGATAACCCAGAAGTATATATACCGCTATTGAAAGTATCGCTTTAAGCAGCGGTATCTCGAGCGACGACCACAGCTGTGATATGAGAAACGCGACGAGCAGGCCGAGTATCAGCCCTATGGTCCCGCACACGAAAACACGTATCGGAACCTGCTGAAGCGATTTATCCAGATCCTGGACCAGTTTTTCGAATCCACGCGATACTGCCGGCGCAATTAAGAAAAATATGATTCCGCCTGCAACAGCACAAACGGCGATCAGTGCTATAAATACTTTATCGTCGATCGCCGGAAGTCCCTGCACATTTTTAAAGATAAAATGAATAAGATATGATACGCCTACGCCGCACAATATCCCGAGAACAGCGAAAATTCCTCTGTAAATTTTTTTACCTATCATCCTTCCCTCCTTTCCTTAAAATCAACGGCTGCTCCGGTTATGAAGGTCTTCAGCCCGTCACTCCGGAAAAAGCCATTATGAATTATAATTATAATTCAGACACAATACAGCGTCAACCGATCAGCCTCAGAGCCTGTGATATATCCGATACGCCTGTTATCTCAGGCTTTTTCATATCACGGAATTTCGAGGCGTTTTTTTCAGGCATGATTATCCTTTCAAAGCCCAGTCTTTTTGCTTCGCTGACGATTCTGTCGGTGAACTGGACCGATCTGAGCCCTCCTGTAAGGCCGATTTCTCCAAGAATGATCGTATTTTCAGGCGGTGCCTTGCGGATATACGACGAATAGATCGCCATCGCCGCCGCCAGGTCGTAGGAAGTGCCGTCCGGCCTGATTCCCCCGACTATGTTCACGTAAATATCCTGATTCGCAAGTGATATCCCGGCATGCCTCTCGAGCACTGCTATGATCATGTTCAGCCTTCTGATATCGACGCCTATCGCCTGTCTCCTCGCGAATCCTGCAGATGTAGGCGTCGAAAGAGCCTGTACTTCGAGGATAAGCGGTCTCGTTCCTTCATATACCGCTGTGGCGACAGAGCCTTCCATGCCCTTCTCCATATCCTGCATCAGGCTTTCGGACAGATTTAAAACCGGTATCAAACCTTCTCTGCCCATCTCGAATGCGCCGATTTCATTCGTCGTCCCGAATCTGTTCTTGACGGCGCGCAGAATTCTGAGCGTCGTGCTTCTTTCACCGTTGAACTGCAGAACTGTGTCGACCATATGCTCGACGGTGCGCGGACCCGCGAGTTCTCCCGATTTAGTCACGTGGGCGACGATCAGGACAGGAGTCCCGTTCTCCTT
Organism: Anaerovoracaceae bacterium; assembly: GCA_050946535.1. Taxonomy (GTDB): domain Bacteria; phylum Bacillota; class Clostridia; order Peptostreptococcales; family Anaerovoracaceae; genus RUG708. The sequence goes on along the minus strand of JBMNUZ010000001.1, from coordinate 126,284 downwards.
GCCGGCTTTCATGAGAGCCGCGCCGCAGTCTCTGACCTGAGACACCGAACCCGGAGCCGATTCGAGACTGTCCGTATACATAGTCTGTATCGAATCGACGATCATGAATACCGGTTTTACGGCATCGAACTGAGTCATCACGTTTTCCATATTCGTCTCTGCGAGTATGTACAGATCGTCAGGGAGCGCACCGCATATTCTGTCCGCCCTCATTTTGATCTGTTCCTCTGACTCTTCGCCGCTTACGTAAAGAACCTTTCCGTACTCTGCCGCTATTTTCGAAGCGGCCTGCAGGATCAGCGTCGACTTCCCGATGCCAGGCTCTCCTGATATCAGAGTCAGCGAGCCTCTCACGAGGCCGCCTCCGAGCACCCGGTTGAATTCCGGTATTCCGGTGTCAATTCTGTCGTTCTCGCCCGACCTGACGTTTTTAAGCGGCACCGGACGTCCTGATCTCACCACGCCTGACTTTGTGACCGCCGCGCGTCCGGTGCGCCGCCTGGCGTCGTCTTTATCGTCTCCGGCCTTCTCTTCTACAAAAGAATTCCAGGCACCGCAGACAACACAGCGTCCCATCCAGCGCGGGCTCTCATATCCGCATTGCTGACAGACAAACACAGTCTGCACTTTTTTCGCCATCTATCTCTCCTTGTATCATTTTCTTTATTGATTCTCTTTGCTGCTGCCCTCTGCAGACCCGCCGCAATACAGAATAATACCGCGCGGCTGTGCAGCGCCTGCATTTTCACGCTTTGCAGCTGTTACGCATTGTTCGTCTCATCACGCGGCTGTTTCCTGTCGAGCTCGAACCAGAAGCAGCTTCCCTCGCCCTGAGTGCTCTCGACGCCGTATCTGGCGTGATGCAGGATGAAAATCTGTTTTACTATCGACAGTCCCAGTCCTGTACCCTGAGTCGTTCTGCTGTGGTTTTTGCTCGACTGGTAATATCTGTCCCAGATCTGATCTATATCTTCCGCCGATATGCCCTGGCCGTGGTCTCTGACCTCGCATCTCACATAATCGCCGCAGTCCTTCAGCACGACTCTGACGTATTTGTCATCGCTGGAATAACGCACCGCGTTTCCTACAAGGTTTGCAAATACCTGCTTTATCTTCTTAAGATCGCCCTCTACGGTGAAATTTTCACCTTCGGTTTCGACGCGCATGTCGAAATTGTCCTGCTCGCTGTGAAGGCTGAAACTGTTGACCATGTCTTCCGCCACGGTTTTCAGATCTACGTCTTCTATATCGAGGTCATCCACCTTGGCCTGCATCTTCGACAGGACGGTGAGATCGTTGACGAGATCGTTCAGCCTGTCGGCCTCGCTTATTATTACATTCAGGTGGCGTTCTCTCTTCTCAGGATTGTTGCCCGATATATCGCGTATCATCTCCGCATACGACTTGACCATAGTAAGCGGAGTCTTGAGATCGTGCGAAACATTCGCAATGAGGTCTTTCTGCAGCTTGTCGGATTTGGAGAGCTCGGCCTCCGCGTAGTTCAGCGTTGCAGCCAGTTCCTCTGTCTCGGCCGTTCCCGATCCGTCGAAGTTTACCTCGTAATTGCCGTCAGCCAGCCTCGCGGCCGATGCGGTCAGGCTGTTGATAGGTCTCGCCAGCCTCCTCGAAATGATTATCGACATTATTATTCCGAAGATGATCGAGATGCACGTTATCCATATGAGTATTCTGGCAAGAATATGAATCGTCGAACCTACAGGCGTCAGCGGCGCATAAATGAACAGGTATGTTTTGATTCCGTCCGTCTCGTCGAGTACAGATGCGTAGATCATAGCCTCGGCATTGCCGCTGTTGTACATACGCTGTTTTACAACTATGTAATCCGAGGTCGTGTTCTCCAGCTGTTCCTTGAGCGTATTGGTGTCGAACTTGCTGGCGAATGCGTTCATTCTGTCGCCAGGGTTGCTCGATGTAGTCGCATACAGAATGGTGTTGGAGTTGTCGATCTGAATATACATGTCTGAAGTAACGGTCAGATCCGTCATCAGATCAGAAAACGATTCGCGTCCGTAATTGCTTTCTATTTCGGACGCGGTGTCGTAAAGTTCATTTATTTTCATCTGCTGATAGAACGCCTGCAGAAACAATATCTGCATGAGCCACAGCAGAACCATTATGGTGACCGTAAAAACGACGAAATACTTGAAGATCCTTATCGCCATCGGTTTGCTTTTAACCGTGTCGCTGACTTTATTGCCCAGATCGTCTTTGTCTCTGTTTTTGCGGCCTGGAAAATGAAATTTAATGTTCTTCAGCCTCAAACTTGTAGCCAACTCCTCTCAAAGTGACAATCATGTCTCTGTAAGGCCCAAGATTATTGCGGAGATTTTTTATATGCGTGTCGATCGTGCGGTCGTCGCCGAAGAAATCATAGCCCCACACATCGCGCAGAAGCTTGTCCCTCGAAAGAGCGATATTTCTGTTTTCGACAAGGTAAAACAGAAGGTCGTATTCCTTCGGTGTCAGCTCTATCTTTTTGCCGTCGACCGAAACGCTGCGTCCCGGAATGTCTATCTCGAGTCCGTCGAATTTCATGACTCTGTCGTCTTTTTTCTTTTCTCCTGAATGACTGCGCGCAAGTATAGCGGCGACTCTTGCCATAAGCTCCTTTGGGCTGAACGGTTTCGTCACGTAGTCATCGATACCCAGTTCAAAGCCGAAAAGCTTATCGTACTCCTCGCTTCTTGCCGACATCATTATCACAGGAATATCCTTGATCTTTTTGATCTCCTTGCATGTTGAAAATCCGTCGAGTTTCGGCATCATGATATCGAGTATTATCAAATCGTAATCATTTTTCCGGCACATCGAGACAGCCTGCATGCCATCTTCTGCCTCATCGATCTCATAACCTTCAAACTCGGCATATTCCTTAACAACTTCTCTTATATTTTCTTCATCATCTACTATAAGCAGTTTTGCCATTTGCAGTCCGTCCTTTCGCGGGATTCTCCGCACAACTCAAAATTAAATTGATTATACTTACGATTCACTTTATCAATATAATAGCACACATGTAATTTATCAACGAATTTTACAATATGATAAATAATCATTCCATTATCATAAAACCTGTTTGTGATGATTTCGTGTACAAAATCGCTGAAATAGAAATTATCTCTGCCCCTGCCCAGTGCCTTCCGGCAGCATCCATTCCGGGCAAGCCCTTCTTTTTTCTTTAATATAGTACATAGCCGTTTGGCGATTTGTTAAAATAAGAATATCCCCGCACCGTGCGGGAGCCGCTTGATTACAAGCTGTCTCCGCATAAGTGCGGGGGATTTGTTCATTACCTGTATGATCCGCCTCTGCGTACCTCGGCCGGCAGCGTTCATCTTTCCGTCCGGGTGCAGGCGCGTCATTTATTTTTCATTTTCAGCGTTCGCCTGAGCGATTATCTTCGTCGCCAGATGCTGCGGAACTTCTTCGTAACGTACGAATTCCTGAGTGAAGTGTCCCTTTGCCTGAGTCATCGATCTGAGGCTGATCGCGTAATCGAGGATTTCGGCCATAGGCACTTCTACCGAAAGCTTCTGTCCGTCGTCCACAGGTTCCATGCCGAGAATCTTTGCTCTTCTTCTGTTCATGTCGCCCATTACGTCTCCGAGGAATTCGTCAGGAGTCGTGATCTCGAGATGCATGATCGGCTCGAGCAGCACAGGATTTGCCTCCGTGATTCCTTTCTTGAACGCGAGGGAAGCAGCTACCTTGAACGCCATTTCGTTTGAATCGACTTCATGGTAAGAGCCGTCGTACAGTACAGCCTTGATATTTACTACAGGATAACCTGCGAGAGGTCCCTTTTCCATGCATTCCTGGATTCCCTTTTCTACGGCAGGAACGTAGTTCTTAGGAATGGACCCGCCGAACAGCTGCTCCGAGAAATCAAGGTCCTTGTCAGGCGAAGGCGAGAATCTGATGTGTACGTCGCCGTACTGGCCTGCGCCGCCTGTCTGCTTCTTGTATTTGCCCTGAACGTCGGAGTGTCCCTTGATAGTCTCGCGGTAGGCGATCTTCCTCGGAACGATATTGACGTCTACACCGAAGCGGTCCTTGAGCTTTGACTTTATGATGTTGAGCTGCATCTCGCCCTGAGTACCGATGAGAGTCTGCTTTGTTTCAGGGTCATGCCTTACTATGAACGAAGGATCTTCTTCTCTGAGTTTCGCGAGGCCGAGGCCCATCTTTTCGTCGTCGTTTTTGTCGACCGGCTCTATGCCCTTGAATAAAGTAGGAGCCTGAACAGCTATATTCACATAAGTTCTCGATTTGCCCTTTTCACAGAGAGTATCGCCGGATTCTGTATAGCTGAGCTTTGAAACCGCAAAGATATCGCCGCAGTATACTTCAGGAACCTCGATCTGCTCTTTTCCTCTCAAGACGAGGAGTTTTCCGAGCCTTTCGGTCTTGCCTGTTCTCGTATTTATGAGGTCCATGCCAGGCTTGAGATGGCCTGTAATCAGCTTCATGATCGAGATCTTGCCTACGAACGGATCCGACAGAGTCTTGAAAGTCCATGTCGTTACAGGACCTTCAGGTTCCGGTTCTGCGAGGTCCTCGCCGCCGCTGGCATCGATGTATTTGTAAGGCGCGTGTTTAAGCGGCGATGGAGCGTATTTTCTGAGCACGTCGAGCATCATGTCTACGCCCTGGCCGTTTTCCGGGTCGAACGCGAATACAGGAACGATATCTGCGCTTGCAACGCCGCTCCTGAGGCCTTTGTTGAATTCCCAGTCCTCGAAAACGCCTTCGTCGAAGTATTTGTTCAGCAGTTCCTCGTCCGTTTCCGCTATGAGCTCGTTGAGTTCGTCGAGCATCTCTGGCTTGAGAGGATAGCTTGTAGGAACGCATACCGCGCCGAACTTTTCTCTGATTTCTGCTACGAGATCGTCAAAGACATATGTGTCCTTGTCTTTTCTCTTTATCATTATGAACGTAGGTTTTTTCAGCTGCTTGCAGAACTTCCACGCTCTTTCCGTGCCTACCTGGATACCCGATCCCGCATCGATGATCAGGAGCGCGATACCGGCGGCCTGAATAGCCTGATACATTTCGTTGGAGAAATCAAGAAGACCCGGAGTGTCTATAAAGTTGATCTTTACATCTTTATACTCTATCGGAATAATAGACATATTTATGGAATGCTTTGTTTCGATCTCCATGCGGTCGTAATCGGATACAGTATTGCCGTCTTCGATCGTGCCTACCCTTTTTGTTACTCCTGTCTCGAAGAGTACCTGTTCCATCAGGGAAGTCTTTCCGCACCCACCGTGTCCTATAAGTGCGACATTTCTGATTTTTTCACTGGAATAAGTCTCCATATGGTTCCTCCTAATTTTTTATTATTTCGCATCATTGCCAAACGTTTCACCGCAAAAAACAATGATTTAACGATTCCTTTTAATTATACCAATCAGCATGAATTACCGCAACTTGTAATACTCTGTATGCGGCCGGCACGGAATAAATATTCTGCCTGTATGTTTTGCAGCGGCTTCCGGTACAGCATTAATATTCTGCGTATATGTTTCGGCGCATCCCTCCGATACAGAGACTCTGTATGCAGGTCTCACCGCAGCTTTCCGGTACAGTTTCAGGCCTTCAGGCTTCGATATTTTCGATACGGCCTTCCGGTACAAAGAATCTGCCTGCACGTCCCGGCACTCCCTTCCTGCACAGCGATCAAGCCTCTATGTTTCGCTGTGGTTTTCCTGCACAGCGAATCTGGCTCCACGTTCCGGCGCGCCTTTCCGGCAAATAAAAAAACGCCCTGTAAAACAAGGCGCCTGTTAAGACTTTCTGTTCTGTCATCACAGAAAAAATTTTATCCGGCAGCAGACCGGTCATTATCCGCTGCCCTGCCAATCACATCTCAAATTATACAACTAATTGCAATATCCGTATACAATATTTGAAGATATTTTCACAAATAAAATTGTATTATTTCGCGTCCTTCCGTCAGACACGTCTTGCGAGCATTGCAGCAGCTGCTTTACACGTCTCGCGAGCTTTGCAGCGGCTTCTGTTACACACATCAAGCGAGCTTGATGGATGCTTCTATTACACACGTCAAGCGAGCTTTGCAGCGGCTTCTGTTACACACGTCTCGCGAGCTTTGCCGCCGCTTCCCTCAGATCGGTGCCGAGCACTTCTTCGGCTCTGCTGCTCCACTCCACAGGAATGACATTGATGCCGGAGAACGCTCCGCATACAGCTCCGCACAGCGCCGCGTTGGTGTCTGCAGCTCCTCCTGCGTTTACTGCTTCCTCTATGCCTTTCTTCGCATTGCCGTTGACCGCATAGAAAATGCCGAGGACGAGCGGAACGGATTCGTAAACCGTGTCCTCCGAACCGAACACATCGGTGAGCTCGCTTACCAGATAGCCGAGCTCCGCGCCTTCCGCATCGGCGACAAGCTTCTTCGCGAGTTTGATTCTTCTCGAAAGCGACGGACCGCATCCCAATTTCCCGCGGCGTTCGCCGTAAACTGCCGAATCAAATGCCAGCTGCATCACGTCGTCCCTGGTGCAGTTTCCTTCGATGCCTGCGGCCACCGCCGCTGCCACCGCGCACGCTCCCGCCAGTGCAGGACTGCTGTCGTCGTGCATTGCTGCTATCGACGCGACCGTATCTATACAAACCGGAATATCATATGAATATTTAATGCCTATAGGAACCGACTTGAACGTTTCTGCGCTCATAGCCCGCTGCTTCATGTCCGCCGGCCGCTGCGCACCTGCCTTCTGCAGATCTGTTTTAAATGCCGCGGCGTCAAAGCGGCCGTCTCTGATCAGAAGCGCCGCCAGAACGCGCGCCTCATCGAGCATGATTCCGCCTTCAGGGCTTCCTGCCTGTCCGGCATCGTCTGTCAGTCCTGTTATACGGTCATATTTTTTCTGTATCTCATAACGAGTAAGTCCGAAGGCAGGCTTTCCGATTTCCAATCCCGCCACGCCTCCGGCAAGGGCTCCGTAAGCCCTGTCTGTAAAAGTCATATGAAACACCTCCGGCTTCCAATTATAACACAAAGCGGAGACGCTGAATGCGACTCCGCTCTGTGCTGTGAATTCGTTTAATTTTTGAGTTTTGGAGAGATCTATGAAAAACTGCGCATATTAAAAGCTTACATTGCCATCCGCTTTTAATTGCATGTTCATAGTAGCATTCGATTGTGAAGATTTTGTGTTGAATTTTTATCGATGATGTGTAAAATATATCATTCTTTATCTGCCTTATTGCCGATGAACGCATTCCAGAAGCCTTCGCGCCTTCCGGATTCGTACCTACTGAATTCGTCGTCCGAAATTTCGGCCGGATCGCAGCATTCCTCCGGATATCCGCCGTCTTCAGGATTCTGAAGCATATCCTCCAGCTGCTCATCGGACAGGGCATTTTCTTTTTTCAATTTGCTCACTGCCTTGCCTTGTCAGAACTTAATGAAATAATCGGCGTAGTATCCCTCCGGATCAGGAGCCTTGTGCCATGTATAAGTCTGCACCAGCCTGCATTTTCCGTTGTTCAGCGTCAGCTTCTCCCAGTAGTCCTCGTCGTCAGGCATATTGCCGTTCGATCTTTCAACTTCTTCAACCTGCCAGATTCCGAATACTTCCATTCTCACAGGTTTGCCCTGAGCCTTCAACTCGTCGAAAGCAGCCTGCGCCTCGTCTTTTTTCTCATAGACCTTCAGATTCATGTCGATACTTTCCAGAAATACAGCGTAAAGTTCGTCCATTTTCACATGCCTCCCATCCTGGTTCCTCAGCGGGCACCATTGTTTGCTATACTTATTATATATCAGCACATATGTCCGTTCAAGATGCACAGGCAGTTATGAAGCCCGCCCCGCTCTAACTTTCTTTATCTTTTTCCGCCTGAATGTCTTCTGAAGTGCCGTCCGGTCCTTCTTCAGCTTCTCCGGCTTTTCCGGCTTCTCCAGCTTCTTCGCCTTCATCCTCATCTTCATCCGCAGGGACGATATCGAATCTGAGTATCGTCGTGTAAGTGTCCTGGACCTGCTTTATCTCACAGTCCGCACCCATCTGCGCCATCATCTTGCGGATGTTCTTGACGCCGAACCCGGTGCTCGAGGAATAATCGGCAAGTTCGTTGATTATATTCGAGAATTTTATGACGACTTTGCCGTCTTCAACCGTCATGTGAAGCTGGACCACCGCATTGTGATCGGCGTATTTTATGATATTCGACGCTATATTGTTGAAAATGCGCGAAAGAAAATCCATGTTGATTCTGACGTATACGTCCTCTTCCTGCATCTTTGCGTCGATGTGAAGGCCGGATGTCGTAAGATAATCGACCATAGCCGACATCTGATCGTAGAAAGCCATGTTCATGCTGCACTTGTCCGTTTTTATGCTTTCCTCGTGAGTCATGCGGAAATATGCAAACAGACTGTCGCTCATGTGTTTGAGCTGAGTCGCCTTTTCGTTGGCCTTGAGCACGTACTGGTCGTGTTCCTCCTGATTGCTGTACCGCTTGTCGCGCAGCATCCCGAGATACACGAGCAGCGGAGTCATAGGCGTTCTCAGGTCATGAGACATTTCGGTCATTATCTCGCGGTTTTCATCGTACATCTTGTTGATGTATTCGATTTTTTCGTTGTGCGCGGCACTCATGTCGTTGATGCTCCGCGCCAGCATGGCGAGTTCGTCTCTTCCTTCGATCCTTACCTTGTGATCCCAGTTTCCGTTGATGAGTTCACCGACATCCTCCGCCATTCTGTTGATGTACGACAGTTTTCTCTTGACCGCATAAAGAAGTATCACGATAAATACGATGAACGGAACGGAAATGCTGATAACTCTGGCGAGGCTGTAATAGAACGTGGCATATTTTCCGTATATGATCACATCGCACTTGCCGTCCGCAAACTCAACCTGATAGGCGATGTTCTGCTCGTAGCTGCTCTCTTTTCCGAGATCTGCGAGGTCCTGCTGGGAATTTTCCCCCGATATGAACTTCAGCTTCTGATCTTTATATACCGTCACGTACACGACAGGGCTTCTGTCGGCCCACTTCGTAAGCATATACCAGTCGTCGGAAGAAACGTCGTACTGCTCTATATAGTCCTCCAGACTCTGCAGCACCTTTTTTTCCTCGGCATTGTAGTAACTTTCGGAACCGTATGTGCTTTCGAGATAGCTCGACAGCGCCGTCGAAAGTGCCATATATAAAAACGCGGCCAGCACGGCCGCGACAATGATTATGACTAAAAGTTCCCGGCCCAGCGTTGTCTGTCTTTTTTTATTCACGGTACCGGCTCCTATCCTACGAATTTGTATCCGCGGCCCCATTCTGTACGAATGTACGTAGGATTCTGCGGATCATCTTCTATCTTCTTTCTCAGTTTTCTTATATGGACCATGACCGTGTTGTTCGAACTGTAGAAATAAGGCTCGTCCCAGATGCTTTCATAAATGGTCTTGATCGGGAATATTCTGTTCTTGTTCTGCATGAGAAGCTTGAGCATCCTGTATTCGATATCCGTAAGGTCGATCTGGATGCCGTTTTTCCACACCGCGTTGAACTGCTCGCTGAGTTTGAGTCCTCTGGCTACGAGGTAAGTTTCTCCGTTTACCTCCGGCTTTCCTCTGTAAACCTGATACCTTCTCATGATCGCCTTGACTCTCGCCAGCAGTTCTATCTCAGAGAAAGGTTTGATCAGGTAGTCGTCGCCTCCGGCCATGAGGCCTTCAGCCTTGTCCTCGTCGCTCGACTTTGCAGTGAGAAACAGTATCGGCGTGTTGAACTCGCGTCTGATCTCCCTGCAGACATCTATGCCCGACATGCCCGGAAGCATGACATCGAGGAGCACGAGATCTATGCTGTCGTCCATTTTCATGAGGGCGCTCGGACCGTCGTATACGCTCACCACCTGATAACCGCTGTGTTTGAGCAGCAGTTCCACAACTGTACTAATATCTTTGTCATCCTCGACGATCAGGATTTTCGCGTCTTCTGCATCTTTAATTTCATCTGGCATATTTATTACAGGTATCACGTGCCGCGCACGGATATTCCCATGCCTCCTTCCCCAAATATGATTCGAATTCTATGATATTAAATAAACTCTGTGTTTTTAATATACTCTGCGATTTTAAATAAACTCTGCGATTTTTATATAAACTCTGCGATTTTTATATAAGCTCTGCAATTTTCATTAATATATCACAAACCGTACTGTGCTGTAGTTTCTGATAAGAAATTTTCAGAATCGTTACAATAACAAAAACTCCGTGGAATATCTCCGCGGAGCCCCGATACCGTCCGGCAGGCGGTTGAAAATCCAGATAATTCTGTCCGCCTGCGCAGCCGGCATGCTGTTACTGATCTGATATTTTTTCGGAAAGCAGATTCTCTATATGAGAAAGAGCCTTGATGCAGTCCTTCTTCTCTTCGACGGACATGTCCTTTATGTACTCGTCTATGAGGTTAAAATAGAAGTTTTCGTGTTCGTCCATGGCTCTTCTGCCTTTTGTCGTAAGGGCAATTTTCACTATGCGTCTGTCCGACTCGTTCTTGACTCTTCTCACATATCCTCTGCTCTCCAGTTTGCTGACCGCCGTGGAAAGCGTGCTCACGTTGACCATCAGATCCGCGGCGATGTCGCTCATGATTCTCGGATCATGACGCCCTATAGCCACGAGCGTGTGCATTTCCGAAGGTGACAGATCCGAACCGGTCGAAAGCTGCTTTATCGAGGCTTCCTCCGATTTCTGTATAAGCAGAAATATTCTCAGAAACTGGACCTTCATCTTTTTTAGAAAATATGTTTCTTTATCTATCATTCGTTTTGCTCCTGTTTGATGCAGCCGCACGCATCATTCATGTAAGTCTTCTGGTTATCCAATGATCTTCTGGTTATCCTGGTTATCCGATGACAAACATTATTTCGCATTCGCAGGCCGTTTTCCCCGATTCCTTGATAACGGCTCTGCATTCCGCCGTCCCGGCGTGAGAACCCATATGCTTGAGTTCTGCCTGTAAGACGAGGTCGTCTCCCGGAACCACAATATGCGGGAATCTCGCTTTTTTTATTCCTCCGAGGTACGCCAGCTTTCCTTTGAAATCCTCTCTGCTGAGAATAGCTACGGCGCCCGTCTGAGCCAGCGTTTCTACTATCAGCACGCCCGGCATGACTTTTTTCTGAGGAAAATGTCCCTTGAAATAATATTCGTCTTCGCGCACGTGCTTGATTCCTGTTATCGTATTGTCCTCGATGGATTCTATCTCGTCGACGAGAAGGAAAGGATCTCTGTGCGGGATCACTTTCATGATCTGTTCTCTGTCCATCAGCATTATGCATTCACCTCTGGTCCGTTCCACTTTCTGAATATGATGGCAGCGTTATGTCCTCCGAAGCCGAGGGAATTCGACATGACGTATTCGAGATCCATTTCTCTGCCTTTGCCAGGAACGTAGTCCAGGTCGAGTCCTTCGTCAGGTTCTTCGAGTCCGACGGTGGCAGGAACGAATCCCTCCTCAAGTGCTTTGACGCAAATCAAACCTTCGATCGAACCTACTGCTCCGAGCGAATGTCCCGTCATCGCCTTCGTCGAGCTGACAGGAATTTCGTATGCATGTTTTCCAAGCACTTCCTTGATCGCAAGCGTTTCGATCTTATCGTTGTAAATTGTACCTGTGCCGTGAGCATTTATATAGTCTATTGCCGATGGATCTATGCCGGCGTCTTTTATGGCGAGTTCCATAGCTCTTATGTCGCCCTTTCCTTCAGGATCAGGCATCGTTACATGATATGCATCGGACGCCGAGCCGTAGCCGGCGACTTCTGCAAAGATAGAAGCTCCGCGTTCCTCGGCATGTTCCAGTTCCTCGAGTATCAGGAACGCCGCTCCTTCCCCCATTACAAATCCGCTGCGGTTCTTATCGAACGGCATGCAGCAGTGTTCTCTGTCATCTACTGTTGAAAGAGCCCGCATACTCTCAAATCCAGCGTACGGTATGCTTACGATCGACGCTTCGGTGCTGCCTGCCACGATTGCAGTCTGATACCCGTCCCTGATTGCTCTGAACGCCTCACCGATAGTATGAGTTCCAGTAGCGCACGCGCTGTTCAGTCCGAACGCACTCCCGCATGCTCCCAGTTCTATCGATATATTTCCCGAAACTATATTCGGAATGCTCATCGTTATCATATGAGGAGATATTCTCTTGACGCTCTTCAGTATCCCGACATACGCCTGGTCCTCGATAGTCTGTATGCCTCCTATGCCGCTGCTGCCGTAGACGCCGAGCTCATACGGATCGATGTTTTCACCAGGCACAAGGCCGCTCATCTCCATCGCTTCCTTCGCTGCCACGAGCGCGTACTGGCTCGTGGGGTCGAGCGCTCTGGCCGCTCTCTTGTCAGGATATTCAAAATTCTTCACTTCGGCCGCCATCAGCGCTTTATGATCAGTCAGGTCGAAATGTGTGATCCTGTCTATGCCGCTCACTCCGTCTTTGATATTCTGCCAGAAATCGACACTGTTGTTTCCAATTGGAGCGACGACTCCGTATCCCGTGACAACTACACGCCTTTTTTCCATAACCGAAATGCCTCCTATGCGGTAAAACCTCCGTCAATTCCTATAACCTGTCCAGTGATATACGACGCGTCGTCCGATGCCAGGAAAGCAGCCAGTTTCGCTACTTCCTCCGGTTTCCCGGCTCTTCCGAGAGCTATCCGCTCTATTGCAGCGTTGTAAATCTTCTCGTCGAGCGATGCCGTCATATCAGTATGAATGAAGCCCGGCGCGATCGCATTGACCGTTATGCCGCGGCTACCGAGTTCTCTTGCGTTCGACAGCGTGAGCCCTATTATTCCTGCTTTGGAAGCGCAGTAGTTCGCCTGGCCCGCGTTTCCCTTGATCGCTGTGATCGAAGAAATATTGATTATTCTTCCGGATTTCTGCCTCATCATATAACGTGAAACATATTTCGACCAGTTGAACGCTCCCGCGAGATTCGTATTTACGACAGCCATGAAATCGTCATACGACATGCGCATCATGAGCTTATCCTTCGTTATACCCGCATTGTTCAGGAGAATATCTACTTTTCCGAGTCCTTTTACAGCATCTGCCGCCGCTTTCTTTACATACGCGTCGTCGCCGACGTCGCCCTTTGAAACGATGACTTTCGTACCGTATTCCTCTAGTTTTTTCTTCGCTGCCTCTGCGGCTTCGTCATTTCCATGATATGTGATCATAACGTCGGCGCCCTGCCTGCAGAATTCCTCCGCACATGCAAGTCCTATTCCTCTGACTCCGCCCGTTACTATCGCTTTTTTGCCTTCCAGCATCTGTCTACCTCCCCGCGGCGAGTCCTTCGACTGCCGCCTCAAGTGACTCTGCGTCCTCTACATTGAAAACGTTCGCATTTTTTACGTTCTTTTTTACAAGTCCGGAAAGGGTTTTGCCCGGCCCGAACTCCACAAAAGTATCGACTCCGCCAGCCGCCAGCCCGCTCATGATCGTATCCCAGCGAACAGGGCTCATGAGCTGCAGCGCCAGCATGTCGGCGATATCCTCTTTGCTCTGAGGACCTTCTTCTGCACCTGCGCGTCTGTATTCTGAAACCAGGCCTCCCGTAAGATTCGTATATACGGGGAACGCCTCCCGTCCGAAGTTCTTTTCGAGAAGCAGCGCTCTCATCTTTTCCGACGCCGGTTCCATCATCCTGCAGTGAAAGGCGCTTCCCACCGCGAGACGTACCGGCCTTATCCTGTTTCCTGCAGCTATCTTTTCAAAGCGATCGAGTGCAGGTATTTCGCCTGATACGACGGTCTGCAGCGGAGCGTTGAAGTTGGCAGCCTCCAGTATGCTTCCTTCTCTCGCCTGCTCTGCGCACTCGAGAATCTTATTGCGTCTGCCTATCGCTGCCGTCATTCCTCCCGCGGGTCTTCCGTCGGGACCGCGGCCCGCCGCGTCCATCCATTCTCCTCTGCGGGCCATTAGTTCTGCACCGTCAGAAATCGATGTAATGATTCCCGCTGCCGTAAGGGCCGAATATTCGCCGAGGCTGAATCCGGCGGCTGCAGCCGGCGCAGTTTCCTGTACGCCCCGCTTTTTCATTTCGGATATGAATGATTCATATGCCGCCATAGTCACCGCGTAGACGCACGGCTGTGTGTTTGAAGTTATTTTAAGTTCATCGGCCGTGCCTTCGAAGCACAGTTTTTTGATTTTTTCACCGGCCTGGTCAAAGACTCTGTGTCCGGCATCGAAATTTTCGTAAAGATCTCTGCCCATACCAGGGTACTGTGATCCCTGCCCTGCAAACAAATATGCGACTTTCATGGTTATCTGCCTTTCACGATCGCATTTCTGTGTTCATAGACATCGATGCAGTCAGTCATCAGATCTGCGATTATCTCCGCCGCCGGCTGTTCTTTTTTCACAAGCCCGGCTATCTGGCCCGACATCACGGCTCCGTTGTCGACGTCGCCTTCCTCTGCGGCGCGCCTCAGCGCTCCGACTCCGAGCTTTACGACCTCTTCCGTGTCGCCGCCGTGTTTTTCGAGCATCTGTATCTTGCGCGAAAGCTTGTTTCTGAGCACGCGTATCGGATGTCCTGTAGTCGTGCCTGTAATCGTCGTGCCTGTGGCCTTTGCCTTGATTACCGCCTGCTTGTACGCAGGTGCCACATTGCACTCTTCAGCGGAGAGGAATCTTGTTCCGAGCTGAACGCCCTGTGCTCCGAGCATGAACGCAGCCGCCATGCCGCGTCCGTCTGCTATTCCGCCTGCGGCTATCACCGGAATATCCACGGCGTCTATTACCTGCGGCACCAGTGCCATCGTCGTCGCCTCACCGATGTGCCCTCCCGATTCCATGCCTTCGGCTATGACTGCATCGGCGCCGGCGCGTGCGACTCTCTGCGCTATAGGCACAGATCCCGCGACCGGTATCACCGTTACTCCCTTTTCCTTGAGAGTCGGGATGTATTTCCCCGGATTGCCGGCTCCCGTCGTTATCACCGGAACCTCTTCATCTATTATCAGCTGCATTATGTCGTCGACATAGCGTGATTCGAGCATGACGTTAAGCCCGAACGGTTTGTCGGTAAGCTCTTTGATCTTTCTTACCTCGCTGCGTATCTTGTCGACAGTCAGGATTCCGCATGAAATGATTCCCAGTCCGCCTGCCCTGCTCACTGCTCCGGCAAGCGAAGCGTCGGCTATCCATGCCATGCCTCCCTGAAATATCGGATACTTTATTCCGAGCATTTCGGTCACATCTGTTTTTATCTGCGGTATTTTATCAGACATATCTATTCCCTTTCGATTTTTCCGGAAAAAGAAACGAGCCCTGAGTAATCACGAACCGTGCGTTTCTCTCCCGTAATGCTGTAACCTGAAGTAAACAAACATTCAATTGCTATTATATAATAATTAGAGGTTTATATCAAAGACAGAGGGAGCCTGCCGCGCTGCCCCGCACCTATTTCCTTTGCGGCCTTGTAGTCACAGTGTCAGCGCGGATCCTTTACGACACATTATGACCAGGACTATATACTGCAGCATTATATCAAGTATCGAAAGAATATACAAAAATCGCAGCGGCTGGGAATCCGCTGCGACTTCTGTCTGCATTGTTTCTGTTTTGTTTTTGTTAGGAGAGTTTATGAAATGTATTCTATTTGCTGTTGCTGTCTCCGGGATTCCGTCTTTCCCTTTGACAGTTATTAATATAGCATCCGTATATGTTCGCTGTTTATCGCATTTTTGAATAAAAATGTATCTTGCATGAAGAATTAGTGAAAATACCTGTTATTGACCGTCTTATGCGCCAATGTTCATACGAGGGCTGGCAGCGGCATGACGGACCGTCACCGCACAGCGCGGATTCTTATTCAACCTCGCCGTAACTGTGCTGGCTCTTGTTCCGTCGTGCTTTAACAGTGCCAGCTGCAGTCAAAGCTCCGGTACTTTGTGACGCAGTTCCGCTGACGCACTCGTTTCGTTCTTTGTGCTGACGCTCCCGCCAGCCCGACCATCCTCTGCAGCTCAGAATTCCAAGTACCAGGGCAGCATCAATATCAAATCCGCATAAATAAACAAAAATCGCAGCGGCTGGGAATCCGCTGCGACTTCTGTCTGCATTGTTGTTGTTTTGTTTTTGTTAGGAGAGTTTATGAAAAGTATTCTTTTTTGCTTTTGCTGTCTCCGGGGTTTTGTCTTTCCCTTTGACAGTTATTAATATAGCATCCGTATATGTTCACTGTTTATCGTATTTTTGAATAAAAATGTATATTGTATGAAGAATATGTGAAAATATCTGTTTTTCACCATTTTATCCGTTTATGCGTATTCGCAGATAAATGCGCCGATGTACCGGTGTACCTGTCTGCACGCGCAGCGTTTGCCTCATGATCCCTGAGCGAATATGAATGCCTCTCTCCCGTCATTTCTAACGGCTCATTTCTCCCAACTCATTTCTCCCTGCCGGAAAATCATTCGTATTTCGAAAATCCGATTCCGACCATCGCAGCCGCCGTCATCGACAGAACAGCTCCGTATACGAAAGGAGCGGCAGGACTTATATGATCCCAGAGCTGGCCAGCTATGAGGCTCGCAGGAAGGAGTGCGATTCCGGCAAGCGCTGCCTGAAGTCCCAGCATCGTCCCTTTCAGTTCCGGAGGTGCGATTTCAGCCACGAAAGCTCTCTCCACACCCGCCGTCATAGCCGTGAACAGTCCGTAAAGAATGAATATCACAGCCATCGCCGGCTTTGACGTACAGAATGCAAATCCGGCATATACTATCGAAAATGTGATGTATCCGCCTACCAGCAGTTTTTTCCTTCCGATTTTGTCCGAAAGCCTGCCGCACGGAACTGCCAGGACAGACGCGACGGCTGTATAGATGAAATACAGAAATATCGCGCCGCTGCTTGAGTATCCGTTATTCTCCGCTCTGAGCAGCAGAAAACTGTTCGACGAGTTTCCGAGCGTAAATATGAATGTTACGGCGAGATACAGCTTGAGTTTCGCATCGAGCTTCGAAGCGTTCTTCCAGAACGGTTCTCTTTTTTCTTTTGTCTTTGCCGGTTCTCCGGTAGTTTTCTTTTCTTTTACGAAAATAAATATGAAGAGCGCTATCGCTATCGGGATCAGCGAAACTAGAAATACGAGACGGTAGCTTTCCTCTCCGATCGATCTCACGAGCAGGAATGCGATGAAAATGCCTGTCGCCGATCCGAGCATATCGAGCATCTTGTGGATGCCGAACGCCCCGCCCATATGTCCTTCAGACGCGCTCTCGGTAACCATGACGTCTCTCGGTGCTGTTCTTATTCCTTTGCCGAGTCTGTCGATGACTCTGCCGGCCAGGACTCCTCCCCAGCCCGGCACCAGAAGCAGAACGATTTTGTAGACTACGCCCGAGGCATAGCCTGTAAACGCCATCAGTTTTTTATGCTGGAACCGGTCGCTGAGATAGCCGCTGAATACCTTCAGCAGGCTCGCCACGCTCTCCGCAATTCCTTCTATCACTCCCACGAGAGCCGGAGTCGCTCCGAGCACCGCCGTCAGGTAAAGAGGGATGATCGGATAGACCATTTCAGCGGAAATGTCGGCAAAGCAGCTTATAAGTCCCAGAAAGATAATATTCCTGAATCCATTGAAATTACTCTTGTCTTCAGGCCCGTCAAGTTTATTTTGCATAAACAGTCTGCCCTTTCATTTGAATCTTTTCATTTAAACAAACATATTCCGATAACTGATTCTATCACTGCATGCGTGATATGTCGTCAGTATA
Organism: Anaerovoracaceae bacterium; assembly: GCA_050946535.1. Classification (GTDB taxonomy): domain Bacteria; phylum Bacillota; class Clostridia; order Peptostreptococcales; family Anaerovoracaceae; genus RUG708. The sequence goes on along the minus strand of JBMNUZ010000001.1, from coordinate 108,484 downwards.
TACAACTAAATGCATTTTTTATTTCTTCAGATTCCGGGAAGAGACAGCCGCACGACGAGATGAAAGATTTGTGCAGCCCGCAGCAATACAAAAAACAAAGACCGCAGCGGCTGGGAATCCGCTGCGGTCTCTGTCTGCATTGTTGTTTTTGTTTTTTATTTAGGAGAGTTTATGAAAAGTTTGCTGTGTCATTGTCTCGGGGTTTTCTTCGTTCTCCCTTCGACAGTTATTAATATACACTCGGTATATGTTCGCGTCTTATCATCCTCATGAATAAAATTGTAATTCATGTGAAAAATCTGTGAAAAACATTATTTCAGCCTTAAGATCTTTTCGATTTTCTGCTGATGTTCTTCAGATTTTATCTGCGGTCTTCACATTTGCCGGCGCAGCAATTACAGTCTGCGCTTCACGGTCTCAGCCGTTCCGGAGACTTATTCATCGTTTATTCGCGATTGTCTATTATCTGAACTATTGAACATAATTTCAAGTGTTACGCCGTACGGCTCCCTTCCTGCACAGACAAATACCGCGTTATATTCTTCCGGCTGCACGAATCATTAAAAATAATTTCCGGATCTTCAGTTTCATTTCCATGCCCGCGGCCAGCAGGATCAAAAAACAGGAACCGCAGCGGGTGGGAAGTCCGCTGCGGCTCTTGTCTGCATTGTTGTTTTCTGTTTTGTTAGGAGAGTTTATGAAAAGTATTCTGTCATGTTGTCTCAGGGTTCTTTGCCGTTTCCCTTTGACAGTTATTAATATACTCCCGGTGTATGTTCGCGTTTTAGCGGATTTCTAAACAGATTCTGCAGATTATGTGAAGGATCAGTGAAACGGCAGCCGCCGCTAAAAAACATTTTTATCTTGAAACGTTTCCGAAGACTAAAACTTATTTTACTCATGTTATGATATACTCTTGTTTATATAAAAACGCACAGGCATTTCGTGCCCGTGCCGTTCAGACGGCAGCGCTCTTATTATTACAACAAGAGCCGTTCCTGATCCGGAAGGGGAATGATTAATAATGACGAGATTATGCATAGTTTTCGGAGGACGCTCTCCTGAATACGAGGTTTCATGCATGTCGGCGACATCCGTAATCGGTGCTGTCGATAAATCAAAATACGAAATATCCACAATAGGGATCACAAAAGACGGAAGATGGCTGCTCTACGACGGACCGGCCGAAAAAATAACCGACGGCAGCTGGGAAAAATACGCAGAAGACAAGCTCGCCGCAGATCCCGGAAAATACAATATCAGCATCGTCGGGGCAAACGGCAGAGGATTAAAGGACATCGCCGATTTCGTACTGCCGATCGTTCACGGAACCTACTGCGAGGACGGAAAACTGCAGGGACTGTTCGAAATGGCCGACGTTCCTTACGGCGGCTGCGGTGTGACAGCTTCAGCGGTTGCAATGGACAAAATCCTGGCGAAGCAGATATTCGAAAGAGCCGGACTTCCTGTAACTCCATATACATATGTTACAGCCGGGCAAGCCGCTGCAGATATCGACAAAACGGCCCGGGCAGTCGAATCGATGATCGGCTACCCTTCATATATCAAACCGGCGAACAACGGATCGAGCGTGGGGATCTCCAAAGTTTCCGATTTCGAAGAGCTCAAGTCTGCTCTCAGACTGGCATCGCGCTACGACCGCAGAATTCTTTGCGAAAAAGGTTTGGACTGTCGTGAGATTGAAACCGGAATTATGGGTAATGATGAAGTAAAAGTATCTGTACCGGGTGAAATCGTGGCGACAGATGACTTTTACGACTACGACAGCAAATACGTCGAAGACGGAAAGCCAAAGATGAAAATCCCTGCGGAGCTTCCTGACACTGTGATCAGCGACATCCGCGACATGGCCGCCAGAGCATACACGGCCATCGACGGCAGCGGATTCGCCAGATGCGATTTCTTTATAGACAGGGAAAACGGCGACATTTACGTAAATGAAATCAACACAATTCCAGGTTTCACATCGTTCAGCATGTTTCCGCTGCTCTGGGAAGCCAGCGGTTCGCCGTACAGCCAGACTATAGAAAGGATAATAGAGCTTGGATATGAAAGATATAATGGTAAGACTGACGGGACGTCAGATAAATAAAGACAATGCCTTGAACAGCGACGACGATCAGATCGAATTCGTAACCGAAGGCAAGGCTTATAAAAAAGGTTCATCGACCTACATCGTATATGAGGAGGGCGAAATGTCCGGCCTCGAAAACGTCAAAACGACTCTCCGCATCGGGGACGACGGTGAAATCCGTATGAAGCGCTTCGGCAGAGACGTCATCATGGACACAGTGATGGAATTCAAGAAAGGCAAACGGTTCAACAGCATCTATCACACTCCTTACGGATCGTTTGAAATGGAAGTCCTTACGAACAACGTCGTAAACGAAATCGAACCAGAGAAACTGACAGGCTCGTTGTTTATCGATTACGACATATCTCTGAAAGGTCTCTCCGAGAGCCGGAGCATGCTGAATATCGAATTATTCGAACAGGAACCGGCAGTTCCGGCTTCCAAAGTCTGCTGATGCCGATTTTCAAATCACGCTTTGAAGCGGTCCAGCAGCACCGCGCTTGAAACTGGAGGGTTTATATATGGAAACTGGCGGATTTCTCAGTCTCAGAAATGTCCGGAAAAGCTTCGAAAGCAACGTCGTCCTGAATTCCCTTAATCTGAATGTCAGCGAAGGTGAATTCGTCACACTGCTGGGCCCCTCCGGCTGCGGCAAGACAACGACTCTGAGACTGATCGGCGGGTTTGAAAAACCCGATTCCGGCGATATTTTCTTTGAGGGGAAACGTATAAACGATGTGGCGCCGAACCTGCGCAACATCAATACCGTGTTTCAGAAATATGCGCTTTTCCCTCATCTTAATGTATTCGACAATATAGCATTCGGTCTGAAGCTCCGCGGCGTGCCGCGCAATATTATAAAAAAACGCGTCGGCGAAATGCTCGAGCTCATAGATCTCAGGGGATTCGAAAATCGTTCAGTCAATTCTCTTTCAGGAGGGCAGCAGCAGCGCGTCGCTATAGCGCGCGCTATCGTCGTTCATCCTAAAGTTCTGCTGCTCGACGAGCCTCTGGGCGCCCTCGATCTCAAACTCAGAAAGGAAATGCAGATCGAGCTGAAAAAACTCCACGACAGCCTCGGCATTACATTTATATACGTTACTCACGATCAGGAGGAAGCCCTTACGATGTCCGACAAGGTGATCGTAATGAACAAGGGCGAAATACTCCAGGAAGGCACGCCTATCGACATCTACAACGAGCCTGCCAACGCTTTTGTCGCTGATTTCATAGGCGAAAGCAATATTTTCCCCGGAATAATGAAACGCGACAGATATATAGAATTTTTCAATACGGCTTACGACTGCGTTGACACGGGATTCGCCCCGGACGAACCAGTCGACGTTGTTCTCAGGCCTGAAGATCTTATCCTGCTGGACGCAGGAGACAAATCCTTAAAATCAATACAGAAACGCGAAAATCTTCTCAGAGGCCACGTCGTATCGTGTCTTTTCAAGGGAATCTATTACGAAATCATGATCGGTGTCGACGGCGCAGGCGATTATCATTTCATGGCAAAATCCACTCTTCCGGCCGAAAAAGGCAGGGAAATATTCATAGATATCGATCCCGACAATATTCACATCATGAAAAAGAGCAATATCGAGACAATCACGATGCAGAAACACCGTTTTCTCCACGATCCTAACATGAAGAAGGAGGATGCACCCGATGAGGAGTAACAAGGCGGCAGCATATCCTTACATGATGTGGCTGATCCTTTTCACCGGCATCCCCATGCTTATAGTTTTCTATTACGCATTTACAAACGAGGCAGGATCGTTCACACTCGTAAACTTCAAGGACATGACCGACTATTCGGTCGTCTTTTTCAATTCTTTCAGGCTGGCGATAATTTCCACGGTGATATGTCTCGTTCTGGGGTATCCTATGGCTTACGCGATGTCGAGGCTCAGCAGGCGCGGCCAGACAGCCGCCATGATTCTCATCATGCTGCCGATGTGGATGAATTTTCTGCTCCGCACATACGCGTGGCTGACAATACTCGAAAACAACGGACTGCTGAACACGCTGCTTTCGGCTGTTCACCTGCCGGAGCTTCATATCATCAACACTCCTGTGGCGGTCGGCATCGGCATGGTCTACAATTACCTGCCGTTCATGATACTACCTGTTTACAACGCCATCGAAGGCATAGACGTCAGTCTCATCGAAGCCGCGCGTGACATGGGCTGCAGCACTCACCAGGTGTTTACAAAGCTGATAATTCCTCTGACGATCCCTGGAACTGTATCAGGCATCATCATGGTGTTCGTGCCGGCCGTGAGCACATTCGTAATATCAAAAGTGCTGGGCGGTGGATCGAGCATCATGATCGGAGATCTCATCGAAATGCAGTTCCTCGGAGGCACATACGACGCAAACATGGGTGCCGCGATTTCGCTCGTTATGATGGTCATAATCGCGTTTTTCACACTGATCACCAACAGGATAGACCGCGGGAACGATGAAGGGAGCGTGCTCATGTCATGACGAAGACGAAATCCATCCCTTCAAAAATCTACATGATACTGATCTTCATCTTCATGTACGCTCCTATAGTTCTGCTGATGATTTTCTCTTTCAACAATTCCAAAAGCAGATCTGTCTGGAAGGGATTCACGCTGAAATGGTATCGTTCCCTGCTTCAGGATGAAACGATAATACACGCGCTCGAAGTCACGCTGGCAGTATCGCTGCTCGCGGCTGTCATTGCAACCGTTCTCGGAACGGCGGCGGCGCTCGGCATATTTTCCATGAAACGAAGACCGCGCCAGCTGATGATGAATTTCAACAACATCCCTATGATGAACCCCGACATCATCCTCGGAGTATCACTGATGCTCCTGTTCATATTCATGGCGCGCACTCTTCATCTGCAGATGTTCCGGCTCGGATTCCTGACGCTTCTCATAGCGCATATAACATTCAACACGCCTTACGTTATACTCTCCGTCATGCCACGCCTGAGGCAGATGGACCAGCGCCAGTATGAAGCAGCCAGGGACCTCGGTGCCACAAACTATCAGGCATTCCGTCTCGTCGTGCTGCCTCAGATAAAATCAGGCATCGTCACCGGCTGGATACTTTCATTTACAATGTCAATAGACGATGTAGTTGTAAGTTACTTCACGTCCGGGCCTACAACAGAGACGCTCGGCGTAATAATATTCGGCATGACGAAAAGGCACATCAGCCCTGAAATCAACGCCCTCTGCACGATCATGTTCGTCGTCGTTCTTTTGCTCCTGCTCGTGATAAACTTCAGAGAGCTCAAAGCCAACGGAAAGGAGACGGAAAGTTGAAACGCCTGATATGCATAATTGCCTGCATACTTCTTTCAGCGGCGATGCTCATCACCGCCTCAGGATGCTCCGCGGACAGCAGCGAATCGATAAACGTCTTCAACTGGGGTGAATATATAGACACCAGCCTGCTTTCCAAATTCGAAGAAGAGACCGGCATAAAGGTAAACTACACGACGGCTTCGACGTGCGAAGAGATGTACGCAAAGATCAGAAACGGCGGCGTCAACTACGATATAGTCGTTCCGAGCGACTACATGGTGTCCCGGATGATCGAGGAAGGAATGCTCCGGAAAATCGACTTTTCAAACATCCCGAATTTCAAATACGTCGATGAAAGCTTTCTGAATCCCGAATACGATCCTGAAAACGAGTATTCCGTGCCGTATCAATGGGGCACCGTCGGCGTCGTGTACAACAAAAATATGGTTGACGAAGACGAATCCGATATCGGCTCGTGGGATCTTCTCTGGAACAAAAAGTACAAGAAGCAGATACTGATGTTCGACAACTCGCGCGATGCCATAGGAATCGCTTTGAAAAAACTCGGCGAATCTTACAATACTACGGACGAGGATACGATACGGGAAGCTGCAGATCTGCTGATAGACGAAAAGCCGCTGGTTCAGGCTTACGTGCAGGATCAGATATTCGACAAGATGGAAGGAGAAGAAGCCGCCGTCGCGCCGTGCTACGCGGGCGACTACTTCCTGATGCTTGAGGATATCGGCAGCGGAGCCGAGGATATGCTCGGCTTCTACATACCTGAAGAAGGTAGCAATCTCTACGTCGACGCCATGTGCATTCCAAAGGATTCGGAAAATCCAGAGGGTGCGGAGAAATTCATCAACTTCATCTGTGATCCAGAAAATATGGCCACAAATACGGAATATATATACTACTCGACGGCCGAAACAGCTGCACGGGAACTTCTCCCCGACAGCATGAAAAACAGCAGCATTATGTATCCTTCAGACGAGGAAAAGAGCAAGTTTGAGACATATACAAACCTTCCTGTAAACTGCAGAAGGCTCTACGACAAGCTGTGGATCAAGATAATGAGCGCATGAGCATAACCCCGGCATCAACCAGAATAACAAGCGCAGAAAGCATATGACAGAGAGAGGGCCGGCGTTCCGATTTAAGGAACGCCGGCCCCTGTTTTTTATCCGTATTGCCAGCCTGCACGTGCTGGTGTTTTCTTTATCTTGAAACAAGCCCTTCAGCCGCACGAATCATCAGCTGAATGAGAGATTTAAATATTTGACAGCTGTCTCTGTCTGTGATCCGTTGACGCTCGACGATCCGCAGACATTTACCTTCGTCGTGATCCTGTATATGCCGCTGGCAGAAGATGCCGACGATTTCGTTCCGAGCGTCCACGCACCATCTGTCTGCGTCGATTCGTCCACGTTCGTCCATGAACTTGTATCTGCGTCATACTTTGCAACCGATACCGAAACAGCATTGCTGTTCGCTGTCTCCTGCAGTTCAGGCACGAGCTCGATCAGGCTTCCGCTCAGACCTGAAACGCTTACCGTATCCGCATTTGCGCTCTGAGCCGACGAGAGTGAATCGAACAGATTCAGATCTGTACTGCTGCCCTGAATAGATGCAGACTTTATCGCTGTCGTAAGCCTTACGAGAGTTACTTTGTAGGTAGTCTCGGCATAATCGCCGTCTGTGCTCGAAAGCTTTATCTCAATCGTTCCCGGGTCGCCAGTCCCTGCCGGAATCACAAATGAAACCGAGCCTTCGGACTGCGAGAGCGATTTAACATCGGTATTAAGCGATATTTCTGCGACAGGCGACGGAATCAGAGTGCTTATCTTCACATTGATCGTACGTGCCTGAGTTCCGATGTAATATACATTCGAAGCGTCGGCATCGGTCGACATAGTGCTGTAATCTACGGTGCCGCCGTCGGTTACTCCGACCTCAAGAGAATTGAGTTCCGCCGCTGTGTCCTGCCTGGTTCCGGTCGTTGTGAATCCCGAAATGAACAGATCGTTCGTATTGCCGTAAGCATCCGTCAGATCGCCGTTTCCTATACGGACATAATATGTAGTGCCGTGAGCGAGAGTGCCCTCCGGATCGATGGTCACGCCTGCGCCGTTATTATTAACTGTAACCGTGCAAGGAATATTTTCACCGGTGCTGTCGTCTTTCTTCAGCAGAATCAGCGACTGCGCCTGCACATCTGTAAGAGTCGTCTGATCGGAACCCGTTGCGTGGACCGCAGAGCTGAACTTGACCTCGATATTGTCACTCACCGATATATCTGTAGAGCCGTCAGACGGCGTTACGGTAATCGTAAGAGCTTCCGACGGATCGACGTTGAGAACCGGTTTGACGGTCACGTTTGATCCGATATTCATAGTTCCAGGCTCTGACTCGTAAGTGAGGCTGTCGGCATTTGCGTTTATCGTATTAACGGTGCCCTTGCCGTGCATTGCCGTGCTCTCGCCGTTGACGTTGACCGTGCCGGCAGAAGCTCCTTCCTCTACGGTAAGGTCGCTCCGCGACGAGTCTTCGTCGATATTTACGGTTTCAGCAGATGCTCCGTCTGACAGCGTGGCATCGCATTTCGCTCCCAGCATTTCCAGAGTGTCTATATCCGCCTGGAGAGTGAGGTCAGACTTTCTCTCCATATAGACATCTACGAACCCGTTTCCGAATCCGCCGCCGGTCGAAAGACTTTCCTCCTCAAGAATCGCTGAATCCTCTACATATGTTGAAAGTACAGTCGATTCTCCCTTTGCCAGAACTCTGACCGCGTCATCGTCCCGGTTGACGGTTACTTTCGAGGCTCTCGTATTGATCAGCTGTACGCATTCGCTCGACGAGTTTCCTCCGCCCTGTACGTTGATATTTCCAAGAACGGTGCAGTTGTCGAACTTCGCATTGCCGTCGCCTACTGCCGAACCTACCGAAATCTGGTTGGAATAAATCGTGTCTTTGATAGTCACGCCTGTCTGGACTATCGTCTGATTTTTGCTGATGATGTTCTCGCCTTCGACAATATCCACGATGATCTTCACAGCCTCTGCTCTCGTGAGATTCGATTCAGGATTGAGCTTTCCGTCGGATCCGCTGATATAGCCTTTGCCGACCATCTTCTCCATCGAAGTCTCCGCCCAGTCTGCTACAGAGGAAGCGTCGCTGAATTTGGAAAGATCGCCTTCCGATCCGTATGCAGGGACTATTCTCGCTATGATCGCTGCAGCCTCCTGCCGTGTGATCGTCTTGACCGGTCTGAACGTGCCGTCTTCGTAGCCCGCTATATATCCGGCCGCGACGCTCTTGCAGACGTCATTATAATACCATTCGCTCGAAGTGATGTCGCTGAACGAAGGTTCCTCCGTTCCGGTATTGCCGAGTGCTGCATTTAACATGTGCGTGAACTCCGCTCTCGAAACAGAATTATCCGGTCTGAATGTACCGTCTGGATATCCGCTTACGATTCCGAGGCTTACCGCCTTGGTTATATAAGCTTTTGCCCAGTGGCCGGAAATATCCGAAAATGTCGTGGTCGCTGCATACGCGTTGCTGTTCGTAAGGCCTGAGAAAACAGGCGTTACCGGTGCCGCCGCAACAGCAGCAGTCATCGCGATCGCCAGTACGGCAGTCGCCAGTCTGTGCATTTTCTTGCTCATCTCTTATACCCTCCCTGTGTGAGAAATTTCCTTACTCTTTAGGCGGAAGAACTACATGGATGCAGCTCTCCGCGAGAGGTGCAAGGTCCTCGTCACTGAATTCGCCCGTCATTATCAGGAAACAAGTGTCCTCCGGGGCGAAAAGATTTTCGGCATAGTCCCGGAACGCCGCCGGATTCAGCGAATCAGCGTTCTCAAGAACTACGACAGTATCTATAGGCATGATCATTTCCATGACTGCCTTTTCAAGAAAACGGTATGCGTCTCTTCCTGCCGGGTTGTTGTTCATGTATTCCCGGATCTTTTCATTGTTTCTGAGATTTACATGCACCATGCTTTCAAAATTTTTGGCCGCAAACTGTCTTATTACGTTCATTCTGTCCTTTTCGGAGCTTCCTGTAAGGATCAGCGTTTTAAAATTCTCGAACTGCATGCGCCAGTCGAGAAGGTCTGATAGAATTCTCTCCATTTTTCCTTGTTTCAAGCGATTAATATTAAAATACTGGTACTACAATTTATTTATGAATTTCTGCCGCCAGGTCATGTGCTTTCGCCGGCGGGCTTTCCGGAATACCGGACCGCGCGGTCACAGCGTCGTAAACGGCGTCTGAAATCGCCGCGAATTCCTCGAGGCTGAGTGTCTCAGCTCTCCTGGAAGGCTCGACTCCTGCCCGTTTCAGGATCTCTGACACGTCGCTCTTTTCGAGGCCTCTCAGCCCTGACATCGCATTCGCCATTGTCTTCCTCCGTTTTCCGAATCCGGCCTTTACCGTTTCGAAAAGCAGTTTCTCATCTTTTATTTCGACCGGTCTGCTGTGTCTCCTGTCGAGCCTGAGGACCGTTGAATCGACCTTCGGAACTGGTGAAAAGCACTCCCTTGAAACTTCTCTGACCCTGTTTGCTTTGCAATAGTACGATACGGCTACCGTAAGCGCTCCGTACGTCCTGCTCCCCGGTTCCGCCATGATCCTGTCTGCAACTTCTTTCTGCATCATTATCGTGATCGTTTCCGCCGGAACGCGGCTTTCAAGAAGTTTCATTAGTATAGGAGTCGTTATATAGTACGGCAGGTTTCCCATGATGCGGACGCTGCCGTCCGGTGCCTCCGGTCTGTTTTCATCTATGATCTTTTTAAGGTCGGTCTTCATGATATCCGCGTTGATTATCTCTATGTTGTCATAATCAGAGAGCGTTTCGGACAGCACAGGTATGAGCCGTTTATCGACTTCCACGGCGATGACCCTGCCTGCGCGTTCCGCAGCAGCAGCCGTCAGGACACCCATTCCCGGTCCGATTTCTATTACGAGATCCCCGGGTCCTGTGCCCGACGCCTCTACAATATCGTCTATTACCGATTCGTCTGTAAGGAAGTTCTGGCCGAGGCTCTTCGAATTGTGAAAACCGTACTTTCTTTTTATGCCTGCCGCCCGGGACGAACGGCCTTTATTACGTTTCATTTTGGATCTCTGTCAATAACCTTTCAAGTTCTCCGCGCTCGATGCCATATCCGTTAAGACGCTTGAGAAAGGCCGCGGCATTGCCGTAACCGATGCCGAGCTTCCGGCCGAGTCTGTCGCGCAGATCGCGCGAGCCTCTGCCGCCCGACAAGCCGTAACGCATCATGTCTGCCGGGGTGTATTCCTCGGTCATGTCTGATACTGTGCGCCCGGCAGCCTCGAGGGCCTTCGCTATGACATCCGGCGATGCGTTTTCTACACCGATATCGTCCTTTGAAACGGCTTCGCTGCGCGAGATATACGCCTGCCCCGCATCCGGGAACAGATCTGTAAGCCGCTTTCTTATGCGCTGCCCCGGATTGTCCGGGTCGGTAAGGATGATAATTCCTCTGGTTTCGTAAGCGTTTTTTATCCGCTCCAGAGTATCCTTTGTAATGCCATAGCCGTGGGTTGCTATGATATCGGCGTTTACAGCCTTGCTGACCGCATCGATATCATCTCTTCCCTCAACAACAATAACTTCGTTTATATGCTGTTTCATCGCATATCCTTTCAGGGTAAATCAGCTCTTTTCCAGCACCTCTAGAGCGAATTGTCCGCTTCATTGGTATTGCTGGCGGCGTCCGCTTCCTCGTCCTCCTTGGTCACGCCCGAATTCTGTTCGATCGAATCTCCTTCCATGACGTATACCATATCGCCCTGTTTCGCCATTTTCAGCCAGTTTCTTGCCTGTCTTTCGATGTATTCGTCGGAATCGAGGTCGCTGACCTTTTTCTGCAGCTCCGCTTTCTGGACTTTGAGCTGGGCGACTTCCTGCTCCGCAGCGCTTTCCTGCTGTTTCAGCTGGACGATGCTGCCTACGGATACTGCAAACACTATAAGAAGCAGCACAAGAAGAATGAGGAGCAGCTTCTTCGGTGTCGAGAGCGCTTTGCGGCGCGGCATTTTTACCGCAGCAGCCTTGCCTTCAGAATTTGCCTCTTCCGGCTGCTCAGCAGCCCTGACTTCCTCCATCATTTCTTCCTTGATGGATTTGCGGCCTGTCCTGCGCTGCTTGGCCTCTGCCTTCCTCCTCAGCTCCAGCCGTCTCGCCTCTCGCTCTTTGTCGATATCTATGACGCTGTTGTCGCTGTAAAGAACTTCGCGGTCTTTCTGCGTCTTCTTTTTTCTTATCTTTCTCGTTCTGGCCATAAGCTATCTGTCACCTGATTTCGTGTCATGTGAAAGTTTTTCTGTATGGAGCATGCTGGTTGCAAGCGGCATCATTACGGTAACCGTCGTACCGACGCCTTCCTCGCTGTCTATATCGATGGTGCCGCTGTGAGCTTCGACGATGTTCTTCGCGATCGAAAGTCCCAGGCCTGTTCCTCCCATCGCCCTCGAACGGGCTTTGTCAGCTCTGTAGAACCTTTCGAATATCCTCGAGAGATCGTCTCTGCTTATTCCTATGCCGTTGTCCTGTATCGTAAATTTCGCTGCATCGCCCTCACGCGACGAATCCACGATAATCCGTCCGCCCTCAGGCGTGTACTTTATCGCATTCGTGAGAATGTTCAGAATAACCTGCTGCATCATATCTCTGTCTGCCATGATGTCGATGCGCGTATCCTCGTTGAAAATACAGGCGATATCCTGATCCTTCGCCTTTGCCATGAGTCTGACTTTCTTGACGCATACCTGAAGGAGCGTGTTGATATCGAGACGTGTGAGATTGAGTTTCTGCTTGTTGCTGTCAAGCCTCGACAACTGAAGCAGGTCGGTAACGAGATGAGACATCCGCTCGGCTTCGTCGTCGATGACCTTGAGGAACGAAGCCTCCGTCTGCGAATCTACGCCGCCCTCCATGAGCGTCTCCGTATAACTTTTTATCGTCGTGATCGGAGTCCTGAGCTCGTGAGAGACATTTGCGACGAAATCCTTCTGCATTCTGTCGAGCTTCTGCCGCTCCGTGATGTCCTGCATCAGCATTATGACGCCTCTGTCAACGCCCGAATCGTCCACGATCCTTGCATAGCGGACGAAAAGCGACCTGCCGCCGTAGTCATCAATTTCGCTGATGACTTCGTCAGACGTCGTTTTCGTAATGCCGTCCATGATATCGTTTTTTCCTAACTTAGCGAGAATGTCTTTAAACGTTATGGTGCCGGCTTCTTCGTCGCTTACGTCGAGGTAAGCTCTTGCAGCTGCATTGATATGAATCACCTTTCCGTCCATATCCACGGCAGCAAGCCCGTCAGCCATATATTTCAGGATCGTTTCAAGTTTCGATTTTTCATCGGTGATCTCGTCTATCCTGTTTTTGATCTCTACTCTCAGCGTATTGAACGACGATGCGAGCCTGCCGATTTCATCATTTGATTTAACCTCGATATCCTCGGAAAAATCTCCGGCAGCCATGTTTTCAGCCCTGCGCGTGAGTTTCTTTACCGGGCCGGTAATCGTGCCGGTAAATATAAGCGCAAGAATGACAGCGATGATGAGAGCGGCCGCCATCGCCTGAAGATAGATCATAAGCGCCTGGTGAACCGCCTGCTTCGAAGCGCTCATGTCCGCGCGCAGATACAGTGTGCCGATCACTGTTCCGCTGCTGTTTTTCACCGATACCGCGTAATCCGTAACCGGGATCCCGCTTTCCAGGCTGTATTGTTTATATGCGGAGCCTGATTCCTCCGCCTGTTTTATCAGCGATACGTCAAGAATTGTCTTCGCCTGAACTCCGGTATTTTCTGTAGTCGACGAAACGATGACGCTGCCGTCACCGACAATATACATATCGTATCCGGAACCCAGCTGCCATTCGGCAACCGCATCATCCAGCTCCTGATCGTCTGTCTCGAGGCTCTGGGCGTCAGACGTCGGCAGAGAAGCAGATACAGCGCCGGCGATATCGGCGCAGTTTTCCCTGACCTGTCTGTCCTGGAATGTTCCGAATTGATATATTATAAATACACCGGCCACAGCCATCGTTATGAAGATAATGACGAAAAACATGAATATGATCCGCCATTTCATGCTGCGTCCGCTGTGATCAGATTTTCCCAAAATGTTCCCCCTGATTTTAAGGTTCTCTGAAGTAGTATCCTACGCCCCTTTTTGTAAGAATATACTGAGGGTCGCCGGGATTGTCCTCTATTTTCTCGCGCAGGCGGCGTACCGTGACGTCGACTGTACGTATGTCACCGTAATATTCGTAGCCCCAGACTTCCTTTAAAAGCTCTTCGCGCTCGAAGACCTTGTCGGCGTGGCCGGCAAGGAACCTCAGCAGCTCGAATTCTCTCAGAGTGAGGTCTATGACTTCACCGTTTTTCTTGACCTCGTACCTGTTCATATCGATGACCAGGTCTCCGAATTTCCTGACATTCGGCTTCACGGTGTCTATTTCAGGTCCCAGCGTAAGCGACGCGCGCCTTATATTTGCCTTTATCCTGGCTAGAAGCTCCCTCATGCCGAACGGTTTCGTCATGTAATCGTCGGCTCCGAGCTCGAGTCCGAGAACCTTGTCTACTTCCTCCTCCTTCGCGGTGAGGATGATTATAGGAACCATGCTCTTCTGTCTTATGCGCCTGCAGACTTCGAATCCGTCCAGCTTCGGCAGCATGACGTCCAGAAGCACGAGGTCGGGATCCTCCGCCTCCTGCTTCTCAAGAGCCTCTTCCCCGTCATAAGCTGTAATTACCTCATATCCCTCTTTTTCGAGGTTGAATTTTATTATATCCGAAATAGGTTTCTCGTCTTCGACGACGAGAATTATGCTCCGGTCTTCATGCATATCCATCTACCTCAACATGATTTATCAAAAACACACATTGTATTTTACCATAAACGCCCGCTGCTTTCAAACAGGCGGCCTGCCCGCCCGGAAGCGGCACGCCGTTCATGTTTCAGAACCGGCGTCACGCAGCGATGCGCTGTCTGCCGGAATATCCAATATCTGCTGCATAAAAAGAGGCTGCCGATGCGTCTGCATTGACAGCCTCTGAATTTCACTCGAGCGCCCTGACTCATCCGCTCCGATGCATACCGGCATGGGATGATACAGTGCGTCTGCGGCCGGATATCGTCTCCGGGCCTTGTCAGCCAACCGCTTTATTGAGCTTTTCCGCAAAGCAGCTGCATCGGGATCCGTCGTCGAGTACTCCGGTATCCCTGCATTTGCTGCAGTCGTAATGAAGCTCCATATAGTCTTCCGGGTAACCGTTCTGCTGCAGCAGAGCGGTTTTCTCCTTCTGAAGCTCGTCGGTCTCCTGGCTGTAAGAACGGGATGTTGCACTGTCCCTCTCGCCGTTTATCGAAAGTTTCATCATCGCGACCACTGCTTTCTTCATGCGGTCGTCGATTTCTCTGATGCGCGGAATCTTCCCGTATATTTCTTTTTTATGCGCCTCCTGAATCTCGGTGTTGCGCTTCCTGGCGTCTTCGTACATCCTCATTATGGCCGAAACGGCATTGCCCTGTGCGCCCTGTGCAGGACGTCTGTTTCCGTTCCCGTTCCCGGCAGCGCTGCGGCTGCTCTGGCCGCCGGCGCCGCTCCAGTTGCGGAGTATGCTGTTGACGTAGTTGATGTTCGGATTTGAAATACCGCTGGTGCGGCTGCAGGCTTCGAGGATCTTTTCCATGCTGAAGTTCATATCGTCGAACCAGCTGTCGATCTTCAATTTCTCGTCTTCGGTCGGATTTCTCGTGAAACCGAGCGCTTTCATTATGCGCCTGTATTGATTGTGCCGCTGGTCGTTTTCTGAAAGCATGCTTTCAGCCTCGTCGACGGTCTTTATTCCCTCTTCGTTCCAATTCTTCAGAACAGCCGAGACATAGCTGAATCTCGTGTTCTGGCGCCTCCTGGCGCAGTATTCGTAGACGAAGCATACGAGGTCGGCGTCTATTCCGTCCCCGCATATCCACGATATGATTTCACGCGTCTCCTTGCCGCTGAGCATGCGTCCGGTCAAATCCTGTACGCGTGTGAGAACCGATTTGATCTTCTCGCTCTCGGCTTCATCCGAGATCATGTCAGGAATGTCTGGTTCGCCGCTGTCTTCGACCGAATCCGGCGCGAAAATCCTCTCCTTGAGGTTCAGAAATTCAACCGAATAATGAAATCTGTCGTCTCTGGAAAAGTAATGCTTTTTTATAATGCCGCGTTCCTCCCAGTAATTCCACGCGCGCAGTACGTCTTCCTCCGCCATGTGAAGGTGTCTGGCAATCTGTCTGTTCGATATATCCTCGTTGTCAGCGTACATGAGCGCCGTCAGGTATACCTTGATAAAGGATCCGTCAGCATCAGGCATGTAGTCCTGTATGAAAATGTTTTCGACCTGAGTGTCTTTCAGGTAAAAATTGTTTGCCTTCTCACGTCTGAAGTTCATGTACATTCCCTCTTTTTTAAGGACGTTTACTCGAAGAACTTCGCACGTACCATCGTCTGATTGCGGTCAGGTCCGACGGAAACGATCTTTACAGGAACTCCCGTGTAGTTTTCGATGAATTCGATATATGCCTTCGCCTCTGCAGGGAGATCGTCGTAATTTCTGCAGCCGGAGAGCGGAGTGTGCCATCCTTTGAATTCCTTATATACAGGCTTGCATTCCTCGAGATAGCTGAGGCTTGCAGGGAAGGTGTCGATCGTCTCGCCGTTATGATCGTATCCTATGCATATCTTGACGGTTTCGAACTGGTCGAGCACGTCGAGGAGCATCAGCGAAATGCCGGTCAGGCCGTTGATCCTGGCAGAATATTTTAACTGCACGAGATCGAGCCATCCGCAGCGGCGAGGTCTGCCTGTCGTAACACCGTACTCGTGGCCGATTTCTCTGATCTTGTCGCCCGTTTCATTGTCCTCTTCTGAAACGAAAGGACCTGCGCCTACTCTCGTCGTATAGGCCTTTACAATTCCTATGATTTCGTCCAGGCAGCGAGGACTTATTCCTGCGCCTGCCGCGAAACCGCCCGATACAGGATGCGAGCTCGTTACATACGGATAAGTTCCGAGATCGATATCGAGCATCGCGCCCTGAGCTCCTTCGAAGAGGATCTTGTCGCCTCTTTCGAGAGCTTCGTTGATCATCACACCGGTGTCTGTGATGCGGTCTGCAAGTCTTTCGGCGTAGTCCATGTATTCTTTTATGATGGCTTCCTTGTCGAGAGCCTCTCCCCCGTAGATCTTCGTGATCAGCTCATTCTTTCTGTCGATCTGTTCGTCCATCTTCGCCCTGAAGAGCTCTGGCTCGAGCATATCGCACGCACGGATGCCGGTACGCGCCATCTTGTCCTGATAGCAAGGACCTATGCCCTTGTTTGTGGTTCCGACTTTCTTGCTGCCCTTTGCCTTCTCGGTAAGTCCGTCGAGCACTTTGTGATATGGGAATACGAGGTGGACTCTGTCACTGATGAAGATGTTGTCCGTATTGATCCCGTCCTTCTGGAGACCGGCAATTTCTTCGAAGAATATCTCAGGATCGAAAACCACACCGTTTCCGATGATGTTCTTTGCATCAGGATTCAGTATTCCCGACGGAATGAGATGAAGTGCATATTTTTTCCCGTCGATTACAACGGAATGGCCGGCGTTGCTGCCGCCCTGAGCTCTGACCACGCAGTCTGCCCTCGTAGCCAGATAATCTATTGCCTTGCCTTTGCCTTCGTCACCCCACTGGGTTCCAACGACTGCTATTGTTGACATTATGTTTCCTCCTTGTAATATGCGTATATTTATAACTCGACGGGACTTTTATCCGCGAATTTCGTGTATTTGCCCAGCCACGCCAGATCCAGGCTTCCTGTAGGGCCGTTTCTCTGTTTTGCGATAATCACCTCGCACGTGTTGGGTTTGTCTGTCGTCTCAGGATTGTAATATTCGTCGCGGTAAAGGAACATTACCACGTCCGCATCCTGCTCTATCGCGCCCGACTCTCTCAGATCCGAAAGCTGCGGCCTGTGATCCTGGCGCTGCTCGACGGCTCGCGAAAGCTGTGAAAGAACTATTACGGGACATTCCATCTCTCTCGCCATCTGCTTCAGCATTCGCGACAGCGTGCTGACTTCCTGCTGGCGTCCCTCTTTGCTGCCTTCGATGCTCATCAGCTGCAGATAGTCGACGACGACAAGGTCAAGGCCTCTTTCAGCCTTGGCACGCCTGCATTTGTTCTTCATTTCAGCAATCGAGATGCCTGGTGTGTCGTCGATTAAAATTTTCGTGTCTGAGAGCTTGTCAAGCGCTATGTTCAGATCCTCCCAGTCCTCGCGGGAAATATCCCCGGAGCGCAGGCGGGAAAGCTCGATGCACGATTCCATGCTGAGAAGACGCTGGCCGAGCTGTTCCTTCGACATTTCGAGTGAAAATATGAGGACGCTCGCGCCTCCCTTTACGGCCGCATTTTGTGCTATGTTCAGCGCAAATGCCGTCTTTCCCATACTTGGCCTCGCCGCCACTATTATCAGATCCGATTTCTGCAGGCCTGAAGTTCTTGCGTTCAGATCTTCGAAGCCTGTGGTGAGACCCGTGAGAGTGCCGCTTTTATTCGCCATCGCGTCTATGTCTTCCATATTCGTCCAGAGGACATCTTTCAGCGGCGTGAAGTCACGCTTCTGAGAAAACTTCGAGATATCGAGGATTTCCTGCTCGGCGTGATCGAGCACCTCTTCTGCGTTTGAAGTCTCCGCAAAGCTCTTGTCCATGATCTCGCCTGAAATTCTGATCAGGCTTCTGAGCACAGCCTTCTCTTTTATGATAGCGGCGTACGACATTACATTTGCCGTAGACGGAACGCCGGACGACAGCGTAGCGATATACGCCGGTCCGCCGACCATCTGGAGCGTTTTTCTTTTCTGAAGCTCGTTCTTGACGGTGATGGAATCGACCGGATAAGCGCGCCTGTTGAGATCTCTTATCGCATCGAAGATCTCGGCGTGTATCTCGCTGTAAAAGTCCTCAGGCCTGAGCACTTCCAGCACATCGAAGAGCGCGTTTTTGTCCATCATCGCCGCTCCGAGCACGCTCTTTTCAGCCTCATCGCTGTGAGGCGGTATTTTTTCTATATTTCCTGCCATGTCTGTCAGTCCCGTTCAGGACGCTAAATGGTCACGTTTACCTTGATCTTTGCAGTGACATCTGTAAAAAGCTTTATCTCAGCGCTGTGAACGCCGGAAGTCTTGATCGGTTCTGGTATCCTGATCTTCTTTTTATCTATGTCATAACCTTTCTGGTCCTTGATTGCAGCCGATATATCCATGTTCGTCACGGCTCCGAACAGTCTGCCGCCTTCGCCGCCCTTTGACTTCAGGGATATTTCCTTACCGTCGAGATCGGCTTTGATCTTTTCGGCATCGGCTTTTTCCGCTGCAAGTTCCTCTGCCCTGCGGGCTTTCTGTTTCTCCAGAGCTTTAATATTGCCTGCAGTAGCCTCCTTGGCGAGTTTCGCAGGCAGGAGCTTGTTGCGAGCGTATCCGTCGCTAACCTTTACCACGTCTCCCGCCTTGCCAAGGCTTCTGACATCCTGGAGTAATATTACTTTCATGTTTTTCTCCTCCCATGTGCTAGTATCTATTTCTTATCCTGATCCATTCTCGGGATCCTGAGCGTATCCCGGAGCTGTTTTACTGGTGATTTCGGAGCATCCTTCTTCTGCCCGTAGCTTTCCATATATTCGTCGATGGCCTGGACCAGCTCGATCTGAGCGTCTCGTATGCTCTTGTCGATCTGTGCTCCGGCAGTCGTAAGATTGCCGCCTCCGCCCATCTTCTCCATTATCATCTGTACGTTGACCGCACCGAGCGATCTTGCGCTGATTCTGACGGTTCCCTGATCGTCCACGCCCAGTACGAACGAAGCCTTCATGCCCCTGATGTCGAGAAGATCGTCGGCTGCCTTCGCTATGAGCACCGAAACATTGCGCCTCGGCTCCGCAAGATACGAAATGGCGATGTTGTAAGGGAGTCTCTCAGCACGCGTGATTATCTCCGCTTTTTTCTGGAAAACCTCCATGTCCGTCTGGAAGAACTGGCGGACCGTGCTAGGATCGGCGCCCTGTCTTCTCAGCCACGAAGCGGCCTCGAACGTGCGCACGCCTGTCTTTACGGAGAAGTTCTTCGTATCGAGAACGATGCCGGACAGAAGGACCTCTGCCTCGAAGTCGCTTATTCCCTTTTTCTCTGTAGTCGTGTACTGGAGCATCTCCGTGACGAGCTCGCAGGTCGACGAAGCGTAAGGTTCGATGTGCATCAGCACCGCGTTTTTTATTATATCAGGTGAACGTCTGTGATGGTCGATTATTATTGTTTTCTTGACGATATCCGCCAGCTCGCCGCATTCGGCAAGCTTCGGCCTGTGAGTGTCGCCGACGATCATGAGATCTTCCGGCACAGCCATGAATTTCGCCTGCTCGCTGCTGATGAAATGGTAGTCGTTCGTTTCGACCGCCAGCTTGTAAGGCATATCGATGGAATCCCACGAATCTATTACGATATTGACCTCTTTGTCTCTGTCTCTCGTCTTCGCGATCCTGGCGAGGCCGATCGCCGCTCCGAACGAGTCCATGTCCGGATTCTTGTGACCCATAATGAACACACGGTCCGCCTGGTCTATGAAGTCGAGCATAGCGATAGCGACGATACGCGATTTGCCCTTGTTGCGCTTTCCAACCGTCTGAAGCTGGCCGCCGTAATATTCCAGGTTCGTATCTTTTCTCACTACTGCCTGGTCGCCGCCGCGTCCTAACGCGAGATCAAGAGCAGCCTGCGCGAACTCGTCCGTCTGGTTGAGGCTCTTGCCGAGCGCACCCGCACCGATACTGAGTGACGCAGGAATGTCGCCGCCCGTATTCAGCGCTCTCACCTCATCGAGTATGTGGAACTTGTTTATCTCTGTGTTCTCCAGCGCCCTGCGGTCGCAGATAACCGTGTATCTGCTCTTCGAAGTTCTGACTACCGCGGCTCTGGATTTTACGGCCCACGTTCTTATGATCTTTTCTATCTCTCCGGCGAGACTAACCTTGATTTCATCCGGAGCAGACTCGAGAATGTCGTCGAGATTGTCGACTTTGATATGTACGATGCAGCTCTTCTCGTCCTGGTATTTTTTCTTCGTTTCCTCCAGATCGGTTATATCGAGCCAGTGGAACATGCGCACATCGTATTCGTCGTCGCTGTCTTCGTGCTCCGACTTCTTCGAATCAGGAATCTGCGCCTCCGACGTCTGTACGCGGAACGACCTGTTTATAGAAGAAATAGTGACGATCTTGTTCATGAGAACGTCGTTTCCCAGGTCGAACAGCTTTATTCCCGTGATATCGTAAATATCCTTGTCTATAGGACTGTCGTCCTCAGGGAAAAGATTTTCGAACTGTTTATTGCACCATACGATTATCCCGTCGCTGCCTATCATGCAGAGAGGGAACGGGTTATGCAGAACCGATGCGATGATAGATTCATCCATCTCCACGGCCAGGTCTTCGAAATAGTCCGATATGAGCGTCTTCTCCTCGTTCTTGACGTCCATGACGTTCATGATAACCGCGGCAATAAACATGACTGCTGCAGGAATACCCAGAATCGGCTTTATATATATTATTATTCCAAGCATTATCGCCATTACGATAAATAAATATCGCGACCGCGAAAGAGCGGATCTTATCTTTGATTTCTTTGAGTCCATAAAGCTCTCCATTTTTCAACTATACATATGACTTATTAGTATACCATATACAAAATTCTATTTCAATAATCCGGGACTGCGCCCGGCCTTTCATATGCCTATCCTATTATTATGACAAATCAAATCCATTTTAATCAAATTAAATCAATCTTAATTCGTTGTTAAACCCGTTCACCGCTGGTAAAATAACATTTGTAAATTGAAGACCGGATGTGTGTAATTTCATCACTGAATATACATGTGAACTGAAAGGAGATAAGGATGAGACCAGAAGACACAGTCACAAAACAGCAGTTTCTTTCATCGTTGTTCGAAATCTGGCAGCCCGAGCCTCAGATCGAAACCGTTCCTGTAGAACAGGCCACCGGCAGAATACTGGCGGAGGATCAGTACGCGCAGTACGATCTTCCGGTATACCGCGCGTCGTCGTTCGACGGGATAGCCGTCAAATCGGCTGCATTCGCCGACGGAATGCCTGACACATCAAACTGGAAGCAGGGCGTCGATTTCGTACGCGCCGACACCGGCGACGACTTCAGCGACGACTACGATGCAGTTATCATGATAGAGCAGGTTAACATCCTGCCTGATCACGGAATCGAAATAAATCTGCGTCCGGACGAAAAAGTGGTGCCGGGATTCAACGTACGTCCCGCCGGATCACAGCTGAAAAAAGGCACGCTCACTGCACACGCCGGCTTTTCGCTCAATCCTGTCAGCATTTCCTCCATCATTCACGGCGGAGTGACAGAGGTGCCAGTATATAAAAGACCGCGCGTAGGCTACATTCCTACCGGAAGCGAGCTCGTACCGCCGGGAACTGCTCCGGCACGCGGGCAGAACATAAACTCCAACGCAGCTATGGTCGAAGGCATTCTGCGGATATTCGGCGCCGTACCGACTATCTACGATATCGTGCCCGACGACATGGATAAACTTTCCGCCGCGCTCGACAAAGCGATTGCCGAAAATGACATCGTGCTCATGAGCGGCGGTTCATCCAAGGGTGAAGAGGATTACACCACGCGTCTGTTCGCAAAACACAGCAAGCTTCTGACCCACTGGGTTAGAGCGGTTCCGGGCCGTCCTATGAGCGTAGCAATCGACGGAAACAAGCCTCTCATCAATCTCTCGGGTCCTCCTGCAGCGGCTCTCAACGGCATGCTCTGGTGCGTAAACGCGATAATCGCAAGATTCCTGGGAACCTCTCCATATAAGTTCCCTACGGAAAAAGCTATACTCACAGAAGATCTCAAAGGCCCCGGCTTCATGGAAATGCTCAAGATGTACATGGTACGAAGAGGAGAAGACGGCGTTCTCAGAGCTTCATCGGTCGACCGCTCGATGTCGGGCAACGCCTTCTACATCACGGCCATCGGCGAAAAGGAGATCCCGGCAGGCGAAACGATAGATGTGTGCCTGCTCTGCCCGTCGTCAGAATACTGAGGATCATTCAAATCAAATGTTGTCCTGTAAAGCAAATGCGAGTAGAATTGAGGCAGAAACACATAATCATATGATAATAGTTCAGGAGGAAAGACAGTAAATGATTTACGTTATCGGTCATAAAAACCCGGACACAGATTCAATCTGCTCGGCAATAGGATATGCTGCTTTTAAAAAGGCACTTACCGGCGAGGACTACAAGCCTGCAAGGGCCGGCGAGCTCAACCCTGAGACGGAATTCGTACTCAGCCACTTCGGTCTCGAAGCTCCGGAGCTGGTTAAGAGTGCTGCCGGGAAAGACGTCATTCTCGTCGACCACAATGAAGTGGCACAGGCTGCCGACGATATAAACAATGCTCACATACTCGAAATTCTCGATCATCATAAAATCGGCGACGTACAGACAAATGAACCGATTTATTTCAGGGCTATGCCTGTAGGCTGCACGGCTACGATCGTTTATCTCCACTACAAGGAGAACAACATCGATTTTGAACCTGCCGTAGCCGGAGTTCTCTGCTCTGCAATTCTTTCGGACACACTCGCATTCCGTTCGCCTACATGCACGGACCTCGACCGCGAAGCAGCCGCAGCATACGCCAAGGCGGCAGGCATCGAAGACATTCAGGCTTACGCGAAGGAAATGTTCAAGGCCGGAAGCGAACTCGCAGGCAAATCGCCTAAGGAGATCCTCTATCTCGACTACAAGAAGTTCACAGCAGGAAATACGACTTACGGCGTAGGCCAGGTAACTTCGATGGACGAAGACGAGCTCAGGGAGCTCGCAAAGACGATGAACGACTACATTCACGACACCTTCAGCGAACACGGTGTCGACATGATCTTCCTTCTCCTCACGAACATTCTCGACGAATCGAGCGAGCTCGTTTACGCGGGCAAAGGTGCAGATGAGGTCGTAAAGAAGGCATTCACTTCTTCGGAAGAAGGACGCACATACCTCAAGGGCGTAGTTTCGAGAAAGAAGCAGGTAATCCCGCCTCTGACAGACGCTCTTTCATAAGATATTTAGAACTTAAAACCTGCCGTTTCAATCTCTTGAAGCGCTGGCATCACGTGGCATCACGAAAAAACGGCGTGCCGGATGAATCCGGCACGCCACTTTTGTTATCTTTCTTTTGTTATTTGCCGCGAACCGGTGCTTTCCCGGTTTCATTCCCTGGCCGCCACATTAGCCGTCATCCCAGTTTTTAAACGTATCTCAGTATTTTTACGTGAATCCTGTTTTTAGAAGTAGTTCTGCCCACTTCGCTCAGCACGGCTTTTCCCTTGTGGCGCAGGACGATTTTCGCTCCTTCCTCGATTTGCGAATCAGGCTTGGTCATTTCGATGTTGTCTACGAATACGAGTCCGCTTTTTATCGCCTCCGACGCGCTGCTTCTCGAAATCCCGAACGCTGCGGACAGCACGTTGTCGAGCCTGAGCGATGCCACACTCGCGTTGTTTTCCTTCACTCTCTGTTCCGGAATCTTAAGCTCCGCTACCGGCACCTGCTCTATCGAAAGGCTGCTCCGTCCCGCGTGCGTCATGTTCATCTCTATAAAATCGGCTATCTCACGCAAAACTATTACGTCGGCGCTGTCGTCCGTGACGAGTATGTCTCCTGTAACCTCGCGCTTTATGCTGAGCCCCATGAGCGCTCCCAGATAATCTCTGTGCGTAAGCGGCCTTCCGCCTCTGGCATGAGTCATGCGGAGCACGGTCAGCGGATCCTCGTCCGGTTCACTGCGGAAATATCCGGCCGGACTTCCGGCATCTATATATTCAGGCAGAAATACCGCAATAACACGCTCGGCGTCATCGTATCCGCCGTAGAATCCGTATCTTTTGAATCCGGCATCGCGTATCACCGCCTCCGCGAGGCTTCTCTGATGAAGATCGAGAAAATCCGTATGAGTGATCATATATTTGTTCTCGCACTCACTCATCAGATCCTGCACGCGCGCCATCAGCATCTTTTCTTCTTTTCTTTTATCCATGTAAATACTCCGAATCTGATAATCAGCCGGCCAGGCGGCCTGCCGGATGTCCCGCTGCTGCCGCCGTCACGCCTGTTGAAAGCTTAATACCACATAATTGAAGAGTCAATGATTGTGTGCTATTCTGTTGTTATATCAGTTAATAAATCCCATACCGGAATTATAGATCGCATTCTGATCAGATATACAGGAGGATCGACAGATATGAAGATATCAATTCTCGGAACAGGAGCTATAGGGTCTCTTTTTGCCTCTTCGCTGGCGGCTGACCCGTCCAACGAAGTGCTCTGCATCACATATTCCCAGGAACATACCGACTGCATCAACCAGAAAGGAATAACCATCCACGAAAAAGACGGGACGCTGACACATACAGAAAACCTGCGTGCAGTGACCTGTACATCGGGCGAAAAGCCTGCCGATCTCGTAATAGTTCTCGTAAAATCGTACTCGACAGCAGATGCAGTTAAGGGACACCCTGAAATCTTCGGCAGCGATACCACAGTTCTCACGCTTCAGAACGGATACGGAAACCATGTGCCTCTTCTGGAGGCTGCGGACAAATCGCAGATTCTGCTCGGGACCACGTCCCACGGCATGAACATCCGCGACGACGGTGAGATCGTGCATGCTGGAAGCGGAGTGACGACCATAGGCGCTCTCGATCCTGGAAGCAAAAGCGCGCAGAACCGTCTCGAGACCACGGCCAGCATCCTTCGCAACGCCGGTTTTGAAACAGTTATCTCCGGCGACGTATTCGACGCCATATTCCGCAAGCTGTTTGTCAATACGGCTATAAACGCGCTTTGCGCGCTGAACGGCAAGCCGAACAGATACATTGCGGAAGACCCGGAAATGAACAGGCGGTCGCGCCAGCTGGTGTACGAAGCCGTAAATACGGTAAATACGCTCGGCCGTTCGTACGACCCTGAGAAAATATTCGCGGACGCTCAGCATGTCGCAGAACTTACGGGCAGCAACATCTGCTCGATGCTCGCAGATGTCCGCCGCCACAGGCCGACCGAAATACGCACGATCAACGGCGCAATAGTTTCCATGGCTGAATCGGCAGGCACCGACGCACCCCTGAACCGCGCCGTCGTCGAGGAAGTCGAAACGCGTTTCCCGTACTGATCCGGTTTCAGGCACAACATCAACGACATCAACTATATAAACGGCATCATGCAAAATAAAAAGCCGCTGCGGAAAACCACAGCGGCATTTGCTGTTGCGCGGAATAATTCATTCCTGACTGTTGTTTAGAGCCCTTCTTCCCTCAGAACTCCGTCCCACATGCAGTATCTGCATGATCCCGGACAGTTCCTCGGATCGTGATACGGATTATAGTAATTAGGACATACGTTGTTAGTTTCTTTTGGAAGTCTGTGGAACTGTGCGAACTTTTTCTTCAGCAGCTCACGCTCTTCCGGAGTTAAATCTTCCAGTTTCATGTGACAGCCTCCTGCTTTCCCTGATTTATTATTAAAAAACAATAATGAATGAAACTAACGGGCTCCTGTCCAGCAGAACATTCTGCATATGTTCCGCGTATCAGTTTTCATCAAGTTTATTGATAGCCTTGAAATATTTGCCAAGCAGACCGACATTTGCGAAGTAATATGAAAACCTGTCCTTTTTGTACACCTGCACAAGATCTGATTTTATAAGTCTTTTTATGTGCTGTGAAATAGTCGCCTGCGAATAGTCGAATTCTGCAACAACATCTTTATTGCATACAGGAATTCTCTCGATATTCCTGTGCATTATAAATCTGAAAATCTTTACACGCGCCGGATGGGCAAGCGCGTCTGAAACATTTGCGATGAGCAGTATATCTTCATCCTGCAGATCGTCGTTTTCTTTTCGTAATCTCATGACCACTCCAAATAATAGCTGCAAATACACAAAAATCGCATGTGCAGAATGGTCTTTCATCCTGCGCTTAATATTCGTAATATTCTGGCGGGACATCTACCTTCTGGATTTCAGGATCGTAGTCAAAGTTTCCTACGATGTAGTCTTCGTGTCCCTCAACATGCTTATATCCCTTTTCAAGTACATATTTTACAGGAATAGCGATTTCATATGCATCCAGATCGTTCTCGTCGAGCGCTTCCTGAAGATAATTCTTAGGAATGATCATTATTACGTGACCTTCTCTTGCGAAGCAGTAATGGAAAGGCTTCAGATCATCCGGCATTTTGCCCTCAGGATATTCTTCGTCGAGTGTTATCGGCTGAAGGTCGTAAACGCTTCTTCTGATATGTTTTGTTTCCTTTAATGTCTCGAAATCATAAGGCATATCTTCTTCTCTGATTGTGCTCATTTGAATCCCTCATATAATGAATTTTTCAATTTTTGTTGTCATCAACTTTAATCTTTATTATATAACAAACCAGGATGATTTTCCACAATGTAACACACAGTCACGCCGGCATCAGACTGCGCGGCGGAACCGCGCGAGCTGATGTCTGCGGCATTCTGCCCGTCCGGCATTGTCTACTCGTCATCGTCGTCACTTTTGTCTTTCCCGG
Source organism: Anaerovoracaceae bacterium (assembly GCA_050946535.1). Classification (GTDB taxonomy): domain Bacteria; phylum Bacillota; class Clostridia; order Peptostreptococcales; family Anaerovoracaceae; genus RUG708. The sequence goes on along the minus strand of JBMNUZ010000001.1, from coordinate 81,349 downwards.
AGCCGGCCGCTACTTCCTCGGCCGGAATCGTATTGCGCTTCATTTCCCTCCGCAGGTATTCTTCAAGATCGGCAACGAGCACAGGACCTTCGGTTTCGTCCTCGTCGTCTTCATCATCGTCTTCGTCCCGCGACAGGAAAAGCTTGTTGCATCTCCTCTGGAACTCCTCGTAATCGTCTTCCTCTTTTTCGAGTTCTTCCATGATGTCGCTTCCAGGAGTGAGCGCCTGATCTATAAGATCCGGAATCATGTCGATCACGCTCCTGTCGATTGAGTTCACGACATAGCTGATCATCTTCGGATTGTTTATATTCTTCCTGTATTCATCACTGGCTTTATACTGTTCGAGTATCTGTCTTTCGATCTCAAAGTGAGCGTCTGCTGCAAATTCACTGAGTGTGTCAAGGAAATTGTCCAGTCTGCCCGTTTTGCTGAGCCTTTCTATAAACTCAGGATTTACCCTGGCAAGACTGGTATAGGCCATATCTCTGTACATCTGCCACACCTCCTCACGAATATCATTTACCACCAGTTGGTGGAATACAATCACATTAAAGCCATGAAAGCTCCAAGATTGCCTCTTTTTCCGCCTGTTGCCCGGTGTGAAAAGAGCATGTCTGAATTGCAGCACGTGCATATCTGCGAAATCGAGACATGCTCCGGAAGCACACCTGCATCCTCCAGAACTATTTCGTTTGCTCTGTTAAGATCCAGATGGAACTTGCCGTTGTGATCGTCTCTCAGGATTTCATCTTCATGTCCTGAAAATTCTTCTGCAAACACGTCTGCCACATCGCGGCTTATCTCGTAACAGTCTTTGCATATGCACGGACCTATTGCACATATGAGATCTTCAGGTTTCGAACCGAACTCGCTGTTCATCTTTTCGACTGTAACCGCTCCCATACGTCCTGCCGTTCCGCGCCATCCCGAATGGCTGAGCCCTATGGCTCTGTTGACCGGATCGACGAAATACAGAGGTACGCAGTCGGCAAAAAATGCGCTCAGCACAAGTCCCGGAACATTCGTCACAAGACCGTCTATATCTGTATAGTTCATCTCTTTCGTAAGTCCTCTTCCGGCATCTTCTTCATATACGCGTCTTACATTTGTAGTATGAGTCTGATCCGTAAATACAAACCGGCCGGGTTCGGTGCCGAGAGCTTCTGCCACGCGTCTGAAGTTCTCCCTGACGTCTTCTTCCCTGTCGCCTCTGGTAAAGCTGAGGTTGAGCGATTTGAAGATACCCTCGCTCACTCCGCCGTATCTTGTCGTAAATCCGTGTTTTACAATACCTGTATTTTCAATCGACGGGAAAACAAGCAGCGGCAGATCCGTTTCAACCTTCATGCTGCCGTATCTATCCTGTTTCATTTTTACCCCTTCTGTCTTTGATTGCTGCATCTTCAGGCCTTTGCCAACTGCATATTTATTATGCTTTTGCCAATTGCATTTTCATGACTTTGCCTGCTGCATATTTATAACTATGCTGGCTGCATATTTATCATGAAAGAATATCACAGTTTGTTTCCGCTTTCAATGATTCTGGCTCCGGAAGCAAGAAAGTATAAAGTATTTTATCAGCATTCCATTTATAATATGTGTTTTTTCTATTTGTGATAAGTTTCGTTGTGTATTATTTTAAAGCAGCGGTAGATCTGCTCCTGAAGAATGATCCTCATCAGCTGGTGCGGAAACGTCATCGGAGAAAATGACAGACGGTAATCGGCTCTCGAAAGCACTTCCGGCGAAAGGCCGAGACTGCCTCCGATAATAAATGCCACGTCGCTCACGCCGTCTGTCATGAGCTTGTCCAGACGTGCGGCGAGCTTTTCCGAATCCATTTCCTTTCCCCTGATATCGAGCGCTACCACGTATTGCTGATTTTTCAATGCTTTCAGGATTTCTTTTCCTTCTTTTTCCTTTACCATCTCCTCGTCCGCAGGAGACGCGTTTTCAGGAAGCCTCGATTCCTTTAGCTCTGTTATCCTGAATCTGCAGAATCTCCCGAGGCGCTTTGCGTATTCGCTGCTCGCATCCTTCCAGTATTTCTCCTTCAGTTTCCCGATGCATATTATCTCTATATTCATACGTCCTCAATTCACTGTTAAACTCGATTCACTGTTAAAAAATGCCGTACCATATTTTTATGTTATGGTACGGCATATCTGAACAGTCAGTCAACTGTTCAGCTGTTATTGTTTTAAATGATTAATTCGTGTAGCTGTTGAACAGGCTGCCGAGACCCGACTGCGACTGTCCGCTGCTTGATCCCTGGCTGCTCTGTCCCGATGAGTCCGAGCTGCTGCTTCCCGACTGAAGCGTATTATTTGCATCTGACTCGCTTCCGAGCGTGAGTTTAACGGTCATTGTCTGTTTGTCTCTTTCAATCGTGAGCGTGATTTCATCTCCCGGACTGTAATTGACGAGCTCTGTCTTGAGAGCACTCATGCCGCTTATATCTGTATCGTTGAGCTTCGTTATAATGTCGCCTTCCTTAAGGCCTGCATCAGATGCAGGTGAATCGGTGAATACCTGAGCTATATAAACACCTTCGTCAGCGTTGAAGTTTGTCTGATAGTTTTCCATTATCGTCGAGAGGTCAACGCCTGAAATGCCTATGTAAGAAGCCGTGTAAGTGCCATTTTCCTGTATCTGCTTGATGATAGGAACAGCAGTGTTGATAGGAATCGCGAATCCGAGGCCCTCGGACGACGAAGCCTTGGCTGTATTGATGCCTATAACCTCACCTGAGCTGTTGACGAGCGGACCGCCGCTGTTTCCGGAGTTGATGGCTGCATCGGTCTGGATCAGGCCTGTCATGGTGTTAGTCTGATTCGTCGTCTCGTCGGTCGCGGTTATCGTTCTGTTAAGTCCGCTGATTATTCCTGACGTAACTGATCTCTCGTAGTTGAGTCCGAGCGGATTGCCGATTGCAAGAGCGTAGTCGCCGATCTGAACGTCGTCAGAGTCTCCGAGATCCGCTGCCGTGAGGCCTGTGGCATCGATCTTTACTATCGCAAGATCGAGGCTCGAATCGTACCAGAGCACGTCTCCGCTGTATGTATTGCCGTCGTAAAGGTCGACAGTAATAGTATCAACTTCTCCGTCGCTTATAACGTGAGAATTGGTGAGGATGTAGCCGTCGCTCGAAACGATTATGCCGGTTCCGACACCCTCTACCGTACCGCTCTGAGTTCCGAACATCGACTGTATCTGAGTTTGTTCGGTTGTGCTGATTCCTACTACCGAGGGCATTACCTTCTCAGCGATCGCCGAGCCAGCGTCGAGACTGCTCACATCGCCTGAAATGTTGACGTTCGTCGATTCCTGGCTGCTCGAAGCCTTTTGGTTCGCCAGAGTCGATCCGCCGTATCCAGCACATCCGCAGAGGGCTATAATGAGAATTGCCAGGAGAACCTTCTTAGCGGTACCCTTTTTCTTCTTCGCAGGTGGCCGCTGAGCCTGAGCGAACTGCCCGCCGGCGCCTGTTCCGTAACCGTTGTTATAATAATATCCACCGTTGTACTGTTGATTGCCGTAGCCGTCGTTGTATCCGCTGTAGCCGCCGCCTTCAGTGCCGTTGTAATTCTGTCCTTCTCCGTATGTACCGCCTGTGCTGCCGGCATCATAGCTTTCTCCGTCCGTCTGGCTGCCATCGCTGCCGTATCCGTATGTTCCGTCCGAATACGAAGAATTTTCGCCGGATTCGGATGTATATGATTCCGAACCGCTGCCGCCGTACGCTCCGCCCGCTTCCGCGGAAGAACCGGAGCCGACTGTGGTCTGAGCACCTGCTGCCACGCTGTAGTCTACTTCTGCTTCACCGGATCCCGACACATCAGCACCGCTGCCGTCGTCCTGTGCGCTGCTTTCCGCAGCTTCCGATGAAGCCGCCTCGTATGGATTGTAAGATCCGGAATTGCCTGCTCCGGAATTATCGGTCCCGGAAGCACCAGCTTCATAATTGCCAGCTCCCGTATTGTAAGCTCCGGAATCGCTTACTCCGGAGCCGCCTGCTCCATAATTGCCAGCTCCAGTATTGTAAGCTCCTGAATTATCAGTTCCGGAATTGTTTGCTCCGGAAGCGCCAGCTTCATAATTGCCAGCTCCAGTATTGTAAGCTCCGGAATTATCAGTTCCGGAACCGCCTGCTCCAGGAGTATCAGCTCCTGAATCATTGGAAGCAGTGTTTTCTGCACGGTTGTCGTTTTCGAAATTTTCCGTGTTGTTTTCGTTCTTATTCATGTCTTCCATAAATGTCACCCCTGTCCGACCTTTACACCGTAGCCATGCCGCTGATTTCATCTCTTCTCATTACGTCGAGGCTGAAATTCCTGCCCGGATAAAAGTTGTTTTCCTCAAGTATGTTTTTGACGGTCTGAAACGCGAGTTTAGGAAAGTTGTTTTCACGGCTCAGATGAGCCAGATAGATTTTCCTGTAGCGCGAATCGTCTGACATTGTTTCTGCGAGAGTTTCCCCCGCTGTTTCGTTTGACAGATGCCCTTTGTCTCCAAGTATGCGCATCTTGAGACTATAAGGATACGGGCCTGCTTTAAGCATATTCACCTCGTGATTTGCCTCCATCACTATGATATCCGAATCGCGCATTTTAGCTGCCGCTTCGTTTGGAACATATCCCGTATCTGTCATGATCAGAAGGCTTGTTCCCTCTGAAGTGATGGAATAGCATACCGGATCTGCAGCATCGTGAGATATCCTGATCGACTGAACCTTCATGTCGCCGACGTCTATCGCGCTCCCGGCCTTGAAACATCTGAGATTTGACTCGTCGATAACGCTGTCTCTGATCATTCTGCCGGTTCCCTCGGATGCGTATATCTTCCACTGAGGATTCTTCTTTGTCAGAACCCTCAGTCCTTTCACATGATCCGTGTGTTCGTGAGTAATAAATACGCCTTCTATCGACTGTCTGTCTGCTCCGATCCTGTTCATCGAATCATGAATTCTCTTTGTGCTTATGCCGGCGTCTATCAGAATCGACGTATTTCTGCTCTTTACATAATAGCAGTTTCCGCTGCTGCCGCTGGCAAATGAACAAACGCTTAAAGCCATGCTTGCTCCTGTCCGAAGGTAGAAACCCTCATATAATCTGTAATGTACAACTCTTCTGTGATGAAATCATGAAGCAGTTGTGAATTATTAATATTTCCTCTATATATAGTTAATGTATATACAATTAATGTATAATGCAGGAAATTTCGGCAGCCGCGCTTTTCTGACGTTTTCCCTTATATTTTGAACCAGAAGCCGGCTGACCATCGAACCTCTGCCAGGCTGCCGCCTCTTTTCAGCACACGGTGTCCGCGCACAAATCCGGACGGCAGTGTGTGGAACGACAGTCTCCTCCCGGAACCGAAATTTCTGATTTATATTATAGCGCCTATATTAATTTATTTACAATTATAATTAATTACTTTACAGACAAACCGTATAAAGCATCTGGCCGGGCGGACTTCGGGCTGCTGATTTCCGCTCTTCTTCTTCCTGACTGTGTCTACATAATAGCCTTTGCACCAGAATGAACGATTCCGGTACTTTTACTTTAGATCGCCGAATTGCTCATAGATTAGCGTACTGCTTTTCCCTTTCACGTACCCCATAAAACTTGATACTGCCATCTTTGGGGGTATTTCGGCCAGCATATGAGCATATGGATGTGATCCGGGCACAACTCTGCTTCCAAAATATTTACGCCTTTCCATTCGCAGAGTTGTCGTAATATCCTTCCTACCTCCATCTTACGCTGCCCGTAAAACACTTTTCTTCGTTACTTCGGAGGAAACACAATGTGGTATTTGCAATTCCATTTTAAATGCGCTAAACTGTGAATGTCTTCAAGACCCATGTTATCCTCCTCGTTGGTTTTCTGCAGTTGCCAGACCGCAGATTTATCATAACGTGAGGAGGATTACTGGTCAAACGCATAGCGTTCACGGAACCCCGCGTCTGACGCGGGGTTTTCTGTTACTAAAAAAACAGCGGTTCTGAAACCGCTGTTTTTTTAATATGTCAATATTTCAATGAATTTTCGCAGAACCGGTACGCTCAGTACGGTCAGGCTGCAGCATCCGACGCGATGAATTCTCCGTCTTCAGCCCTGAACCAGAATTCCCTGTCGCCGATAACTATATGCCATGCCGAAACCAGCGTCCCGTACTGACCGTTCGCCGTAGTATCATTGCTGCTTCGTGAAGAAGCTGTTGATTCATCACCGCTGCCGGAATCGTCTTCAGCCGAAACCCTGTATATACATATTTCAGCCATGCTGATATTCTCTGTGATATCCTGAACACTCGTGTCGGCAGTTTTCATCTCCAGAGCTGAAGCAAGTTCCGATTTGTTATCTTCCACCAGGGTGGAAAGAGGCAGCGCATCCGTCCATGCATCATCCGAATCCGAGTTATCCGACGGCAGATCAATACTGTCAAACGACGGCAGATCTCTGAAGTATTCTGTCACCTGGCCGCCTGTGACGGTAACGGTCAGCATTTTGCCCTCGTTGTCAGGATAAATAAGCTTCATACCGTTACACGTAATCCCGAAATCGAAAGTGTATTTCAGAGACTTGTCTTCTCCCGAGCTCTCTACGCTCTTGAGACATACTTTTACGTCGCCGTTCTTCTCCATTCCGCCGTGCGAATCTATATATTCGAGTGCTATGGCAAGAGAATCGCGAAGACTCGTCCGTCTGTATGAATTTATATCTGTTTTTTCTTTGTATGAAATACTGCCTGAAGGCGATACCGTAAGTATTTTGTCCTGATACTTGTACCTGTAAGATACCGAGCCGTCCGAAAGTGTTGATACTCTGACGAAATCCGTACCGTCTTTAAAAAACATCTGTTCAATCTCTGTAAGAGCACTGTCGTCTTCCGCATCGTATTCCGGCTCGAACGAGATATCCTTTAGTATTGAAAATTCCGTCTGATCATCCGGAATGTATCCGGCCGATGAGTTGTCCGAGGTTGAAAAGCGGTAAGCAGTCCCTCCTTCCGATTCGACGGAAGCCAGAGCATCATCAAGTGAACTCCATACATTGGATTCGTTATCCGATTTAATACTGTAGTATTTTCCTTCTTCGCTGTCATATATATACACGGTATTCCTGCTGTCAGAGTCTGCAGCTATCACAGATGCGTGAATATCCGAGGCTCCTTTTACGCTGAAGTCCGCATCGATGCATTCCGCAAAATCGCTGAGCGTGATGTCACACATGTATTGTGCAGCGATCGAATCCGCAGAAATTGCACTCACGTAGGCTGATTCGTCGATTTCCGACAGCTCATTCGAACCAGACACGATATTTCTGAATGCCTCCACGAAACTGGCGTACAGAGTGGAATCATCTGCTCCCTCTGCCCGCTCTGCCTTTTCAAGCTTGAAGTCACTCTGTGCAGAGAACATATTTCCGCTGCTGTCGCATACTATTATTTTTTCAGGTTCCAGGAGTTCTGTTATCTCGGCTGCAGCCTCACTGGTGTTACTGCTGTCCGTGAAAAACGGTCTGATACCGTTGATTACGGAGTAATTCTGACAGATGAAATATGCTGCTGCGAACGCGGTAAGCAGCACCACAACTATCAGAATGTCTTTAATTTTCCCTGCCATCTTTATTTTAAATAAAATCAAGAAAAACGCCGCCGTTTCGATGTCCGGCTGACGGCACATCATCCGCCCGCGGACTCGATAAAATCCCGGCAGCGTATAGTTCGCCTATTTTGTTTTACATACATTGACATTATATCTTTTGAATATTACAGGCTTGTTACATCAAAGTTACTGTATGTTTACAAAAACAATCCGTGTTTGCCTCAGAACTGAGTGGATTTTCCTGACCGCGATGCTGCCGTGAAAATGCATTTTTTGAACCACTTTCTCTTCGGGACTGAATGGATTGTCCTGACTGCAATTCTGCCTTGAATATTCTTTTAGAAAATGTGACAACTTCGGACCCCAGTAGATTTATTGACTACTCTGTTGCCTTGAATATGCTATCCGTAAATGTACCAGCTTCGGCCCCAGTGGATTTTCCGACTGCGGTGTCAGCGTGAAAATGCTCTCATGGAACCGAGCTCGCTTCTCGCCTGAGTCGATTATTAAACTGTTTTGTTACCGTGAAGATGCATTCTTGGAACCGAGCTCGCTTCTCGCCTTAGCAGATTTATCTACTGCCTTGTTGCCGTGAAAAAGCTAATCTGGACCGTGCCAGCTTCAGACTTAAGTGGCATGTACAAAAGCATATTTCCCTTTTCTGATATGATTTTTTCGGATTTATGCGGATATACAGCAGCAAGATGTTAAAATGATACGTGACCGTACTTATGCGGATACGGTCCTGCCGTCCGTTATAGCGAAATGTGGCAGCGCTTGTTTGGCTCTTGGCTCCGGCCGTCAGCTATAATAATATGTAGCAGAGCCTGTGCCTTGTGCGTATCTGGCCGTTCGAAAAAATGATCATTGCCTGGCCTTTTCAGATCCGGACGTTCTGTATAATAGTACGTGGCATGGCCTGTGTAGATCCGGTCATCCACTACAATAATAGGTGACTGTACTCATGAAAGTCCGGTCGTTCGGTATAATTATCGCGGCTGGTCTTTGAGGTTCATAGTTTTCAGTATGATGATTGCAGTAGAGGCTTTGCATTTCCGGTCGTTCGATATAATAAAATGTGGAAGAGTCTTTGCGGTTCAGAATGTTTGATAAAACAATCGAGGCAGCGTCTTTGCATCTCCGGATGTTCGATAAAAAATCGCGGCAGGGCATCTGCGGTTCTGTTCTACGTTACAAAGATACGCATCCGGACCTTTGATGATCCGGTCATCCTCTGCAATGATACGTGACCGTACTTGTGCTGATCCGGCATACTCAGGATATAAATAATAAATCTTTTTCTGCAACAACACATGCCGCTGCATTATTATTTCCTATAATATATACGCAGCATATATGCAGCGTAATATATAAGCAGCGTGCACGGAGGAATATAAATGGCAAAACTGAAGATATACACCGATGGAGCATGCTCCAACAATCAAAACGATACCAATGCCGGAGGATGGGGTGCCATTCTCGAATGGGGCGATGTACAAAAAGAACTGTACGGCGGCGAAGCCAATACGACGAACAATAAAATGGAAATGACGGCTCTGATAGAAGCACTTTCATGTCTGAAACGTACTGGACTCGAAATCGATGTATTCTCGGACAGCAGCTATCTCATGGACTGCTTCAGAAAAAAATGGTATGTGAAGTGGCAGAAAAACGGATGGGTAAATTCAGCAAAGGAACCTGTTAAGAACAAAGACCTCTGGGAGCAGCTGCTTGACCTGACTTCGCAGCACAATATTCATTTCTTCAAGGTCAAGGGGCATGTCGATGTGTCAAAAGACAGCAGCGATCTGAAAAAGAGATATCAGAAATTCACAGAGAATAACGGCAGTTCGTTTACCTACGATGATTTTATCTACATTACGAAGATGAATAACCGTGCGGACGAACTCGCGAATATAGGCATGGAACCATATAAAAACAATGCATGACATCCGGAATTCTGATATGCTCCCGCCGAGTCATACAGGTAAGCTTATCCGGTTCACCTGTATGATCTGACTATAACCCAACTGGCTATAATCCGAATGCCAGCATGCAATTCGTTTCGTATGCGTCCCGCTCAACATCCGCCGGCCGCATACGTTCCTGTCTTCCGGTGCCATGCATTATATTTCATACTTTTTTTCTGTTTGCTTTTCCTGTGATCGAAGTCACAGTAATTTTCATCACTTCCGTAACAGGAAGTGATCTTCTGTCAAATCTGAATCCCTCCGGAGGATTATACCTGCGGACAATTTCGACGAGCATCTTTTCCTTTTCATGCTCATCTTCGATCTCTTCAATCTTCCCTCTGCCCATTGCAGATTTATAGTTCATCGTGGCGTAACCTTTTTCCGGTATAAACACTGGCTGGTGATCCGTATCTATCTCAAAGGAACATACAGGATTTTTCCTTAGCAGATCCATTTTCCTGCCGGCTGCCGCGCCGTGAACGTAGAATTCCAGATGATCGTCTTCAAAGGTATAGGCATAATTCAGCGGAACAATATATGGATAATCTCCGTCGGCCAGACCGATTCTTATTACATCCGCCTTATCGATGACCTCGTCGACGATCTTCTTCATATCAGAAATTTCTCTGTCTTTTCTCCGCATGCGATCTCCTCATTTGTTTCACGTGAAACATTTCGGCTGAAACAATTCGATACAAAATACATCTTTACGCTCAGTGATTTTCGAGTTCGCTCAATTTTTTTATGATACTGTCAAGCTGCTCCGGAGATGAAAAATGTATTTCTATCTTTCCCTTCTTTTTGGAGACCGGAAGACTGACTTTTCCACCTATGATTCTGGTCAGTCTTTCTTCAGCCGCTTTTATTTCAGGATCGCGTGTACGTCCTTTTTTCGCGCTCCGGCTCTCCGAATTGCTGATCATTTTTTCGAGCTGCCTGACGGAAAGTTTCTTTTCTACACAGAGTTTTGCAAGCCTGATCTGTTCTTTTTTATTTTCAACTCCGGCAAGAGCCCTCGCGTGTCCTCCGGTAAGCTTTCCTTCAGAAACCATATTCTGTACTTCCTCCGGAAGCTTGAGAAGCCTCATGGAATTCGTGATATATGGTCTGCTTCTGCCTACTGTCTTTGATATTTCCTCATGGGTCAGGCCGTATCTCTCTATCATTTCCTGGAACGCGTTTGCTTCCTCCACGGGATTCAGATCTTCTCTCTGCATATTTTCAATGAGTGCCATAAGCATGTTTTCACGATCTGTAAAATCATGTACGATGCATGGAACCTCATCGAGTCCCGCTATTTTCGACGCGCGCCATCTTCTCTCGCCCGCTACGATCTCGTAACGTGAAGCGTGGGGACGCACGAGTATAGGCTGAAGCACTCCATGCTCCTTAATGGAATCGGCGAGCGCTTTGAGTTTTGACTCATCGAATTTCTTTCTCGGCTGAGCGGAATTCGGAAAAATATCCGATACACTTATGAAACTGATCGACTTGTTATTCCTGTCATTTACAGCAACCTCGTCGTTTATCATTGAGTCTTCAAATAATATATCGAGTCCGCGGCCAAGCCCGCCTCCTTTTTTCCTTCCGTTTTTTACAGCCATATTTTTTCTCCTGAATTTGTTTCTGTATTTCTTCTTGAATTTCTTTTTGAATTTCTCTCTGAATTTCTCTGTATTCTGAATTTCATTGTAAAAGATTAAAAATCGCCGCCGTAACGGCGGCAGTCAAGAACATATATAGATATGTATGATATTTATTTTAGCCCGCACGTACCACACAGCATGTTTCCTGAATGCACGGCAATAATGCAGCAGCATCCGATTTTAGTCCGCACGCACCACACAGTATGTCTCTGTATATGCTGCATATCACAGCATATTTCTGTCTGATCCGCAGTATGTCTCTTTATGCACCTCATGCCACAGCATGTTCCTATCTGATCCACAGCATGTCTCTTTATGTACCTCGTACCACAGCAGATTTCTGTCTGATTCCACAGAATGTCAGAACAGCCCGGCTGGTGACCTGTCACTGCTCAGACTTGTCGTTGACCCTGCATTCATCCGGCGTTAATCCTTCCGGGAATGCTGGTCAGCCAGCGCCAGGCTGTCATTTTTACCTGATTGTTTTCCAGGTTGAACCTCCGAGGGTCCTGTAGTCCCTGAACGGATCATAATTTGCAAGCTGGCCGGCTGTCAGGCGGCCATCCCAGCCTGCTTCCGTGATTTTCCCGAGTAGTCAAAATCCAGTATGTGTCATAGACCAGCTGATTCTGAATTCATTTCTGAGATTCCGCCTTGCATACGGCCAGCTCAGCCGGAACACCCGGTTAATATCGTGATCCCATGTCTCGCAATTACTTTTTACAATCAACGATCATTACTGATTATTACACCTTACTCGAATACAGCATTCCAAACATTCTAAAGCAATGTCCGAAACCATGCTTTTATTCGTAACAAACCAGCCATCTCACAGTCTTTTCAGATTATGATCTTTTCTTCCTCTGATTTCTTCTTTCCTGCTCGAGGAACTCATCGGCGAATTTCATGTACGCCTTTGCACCTGCCGAACGCGGATCGTACTCCACTATCGGCAGCCCGTAGCCCGGGGCCTCTGCAAGCCTGACATTTCTGGGAATGACGGTACTGTACACCTTTTCCTTGAAATATTTCTTCACTTCTTCCACTACCTGTATCGAAAGATTCGTTCTGCCGTCAAACATGCTGAGTATTACTCCCTGAATGGTGAGATCCTTGTTCATGCTTTTTTTGACTAGCGCGATCGTGCTCATCAGCTGGCTCACACCCTCGAGTGCGTAGAATTCGCATTGTATCGGGATGAGAACGCTGTCCACCGCGGTCAGAGAATTGATTGTCAGCAGACCGAGAGAAGGTGGACAATCTACGAAAATGAAATCATATTTTTCCTTTATCTTATCAAGTGCCTTTTTAAGCCGTCTGTCGCGGCCCTCGAGCCTTACCATCTCGACTTCAGCACCGGCCAGTTCCACACTTGCAGGTATGATATCCATATTTTCTATCATCGTGTGTCTGACCGCCTGCATGGGATCGTAATGATCGCGCATGAGCACATCGTACATGGTATCCGAAAGATCTCTCTTCGAAATACCGAGGCCGCTCGTGGTATTGCCCTGAGGATCTATATCTAGCAGAAGAACTTTCTGTCCCTTCTGCGCCAGACAAGCCGCGAGATTTATATTTGTCGTGGTTTTTCCCACGCCGCCTTTCTGGTTAAAAATAGCTATTGCCTTACCCAATATAACACTCCCTGTTCTCAGACATAAAAGGAAAACCAACCCTCCATACGACCTGGCTGCAGCTGTAAATTAATAAATAAACCTGGTTCCGGGTCAGTCCTTTCAGAGACAACTGCATGTCAGGATAATTTCTGAAATGCATATATAGTATATCACAAATGTCATATGGAAAATAGAAAAACGACGATATTGAAAAATGCTTTAAGCGTGCTAAATCAAGCTGTAGAGCATAGTCGTGACAAAATAAAAAAATAGCCCGGCGCAGGCTCTGCGGACATCTTCCGATGACCGCAGGCACCTGTAATCTGCCGGACTGAAAATGCTAATCATTCAGCTGATTAATTCGTTTATCTGATTGAATCAATTATCTGATTTTAATATGAACTTCTCTGAGCTGCTGCTCCGTAACCTCGCCCGGCGAACCGAACATGAGGTCCTCCGCGTTGGAGTTCAGAGGGAATGTAATTACTTCCCTGATATTTTCCTCACCCGTCAGAAGCATGACTATTCTGTCGATTCCCGGAGCCATTCCTGCGTGAGGAGGCGCTCCGTACTGGAATGCGTTGTAAAGTGCTCCGAACTTCTGTTTTACGACTTCTTCGTCGTATCCTGCGATTTCGAATGCCTTGACCATGATATCAGGTCTGTGGTTTCGTACAGCGCCCGATGATAATTCATAGCCGTTGCATACGATATCGTACTGATAAGCTAAGATGTCGAGCGGATCCTTGTTCATGAGGGCATCCATCTCACCCTGCGGCATCGAGAACGGATTGTGCGTAAAGTCGAGCTTTCCTGTCTCCTCGTTGATTTCGTACATCGGGAAATCGACGATGTAACAGAATTCGAATCTGTCTTTATCTATCATATTGAGACGTTCGGCGACTTCGGTACGTATCTGCCCCGCATATTTTTCCACGAGTCCAGGCTCGTCGCTTATGAAGTAAAGCACATCGCCTGGTTCGAGAGAAGCGAGCTCAGCGATTTCCTTCTTTTGTTCGTCGGTCATGAACTTGTCAATAGGTCCCTTGTACGTCATGTCGTCCTTGACGCTGATATACCCGAGTCCCTTCATGCCGATGCCGAGCGCGAATTTCTCCATGGACTTGAACCAGGATTTCGACTGTTTGATAGCGCCCGGAACTCTTATCGCTCTGACGATATTTCCTCTGAACGGAGCGAAGTCAACTTTAGCGAAGAAATCGCTCAGATCTATGATGATCAGCGGATTCCTCAGATCAGGCTTGTCGGTTCCGTATTTGAGCATCGCATCTTTATATGTGATCCTTCTGAACGGCGGCTTCGAAACCGGCAGATCGGAGAAGTGCGTGAACGTATCATACATCACCTTTTCTGCAACGGCGAATACGTCTTCCTGGGTGGCAAACGCCATCTCGAAATCCAGCTGATAGAATTCACCCGGCGATCTGTCGAGACGCGCATCCTCGTCTCTGAAGCAAGGCGCTATCTGGAAGTATCTGTCGAAGCCTGACGCCATGAGGAGCTGTTTAAACTGCTGAGGAGCCTGCGGCAGTGCATAGAACTTGCCCTTGTGCTTTCTGCTCGGCACGAGGTAGTCACGTGCTCCCTCAGGTGAAGACGCGGCAAGTATAGGAGTCTGTATCTCGATAAAGCCGAGATCCTCCATCTTGCGTCTCAGATACTGGTTTATCTTCGATCTGAATATCATGTTGTCTCTGACAGCGGAATTTCTCAGATCGAGATATCTGTACCTCAGTCTCACGTCCTCGCGCGTCTCTTTGGATCTTTCGACTTCAAACGGCAGCGATGGTTTGCAAGGTCCAAGGACTTCTATTTTCTCTGCCTTGACCTCTACGAGTCCCGTGGCGATGTTCGGATTGATTGTCGACTCGTCTCTTTTGATAACATCGCCTTCGACCATGATAACGGTTTCCTTCGGAATGCCCTTTATCATTTCCTCTGTCACTAAAACCTGTGTGACGCCGTAAAAATCCCTGAGGTCGATAAAGACGATGCCACCGTGGTCGCGGACCGTCTGCAGCCATCCTGAAACTCTTACATGTTCGCCGATATTCTTTTCTCTGAGCTCTCCGCATGTATGAGTACGATACCTGTTCGGGGCAAATGCGATGCGGCTGTTTTCGGTCTCTTCCGATTCTGTTTCATCGCCTGCTCTTTTGAGTGCCTTTTCTGCCGCTGTGAGCTGAGGCTGATATGTTTCACGTGAAACATTCTTTTCTTTCGGCTTGGCAGCTGCTTCCGCCTTCTCTTGTTTCTTCTTCTTTTCCTCTTCGGCTGCCTTCTCCGGATCATAAGCTGTTCCGTCGAGTTTTTCTTTAAGAAGTCCGTTTACAGCGCGCGGTGAACCCTTGCCGGCCAACTTTCTCATAACCTGGCCGACCATGAATCCGAACGCCTTTTTCTTTCCTGATTTATAATCAGCCACAGACTGTGGGAATTCGGCGAAAACATCGTCGATTACCGATGTTATAACGGAGAGATCGTTTTCGATCATGAGTCCGTTCTTTATCACATACTCTTCAGGATCGATATCGTGGATATATAGTTCCTTTACGAGATCCCTTCCTACATTTCTGTTTATCTTCTCTTCGGATACCAGTTCTATGATCTTTGCAAATTTAGCCGGATCGATGCTGACGTCCTCGAGCTCTCCTCCAGCTTCCTTGACGATTCCTATGAGATCTCCCGTGATCGTATTCGCCGTTTCGCGAACAAATCCGCATATCTCACATGATTTGTCAAACAGGTCTGCAAGTGCTTTTTCCGAAGTGATCGTACGTGCCGTCTCTGCGGAAAGTCCGAGATCTTCCACGTAACGTCTGCGCTTTTCCTGAGGAAGTTCCGGCATCTGGGCCTTCATCTCTTCGACCCACTTATCCGTAATTCTTATCGGCACCAGATCAGGATCAGGAAAATATCTATAGTCCTGAGCGTTTTCCTTTGAACGCATTGCGTATGTTTCGCTCTTCTCTTCGTCCCATCTGCGTGTTTCCTGGCTTACCGTTCCGCCCGATCTCAAGATGTCTATCTGGCGTCTCGCTTCGAATTCGATCGCATTTTTAATCGACTTGAGCGAGTTGATGTTCTTCATCTCGGTTCTCGTACCGAACTTGTCCGAGCCTGCGGGACGTACAGAAAGGTTTACGTCGGCTCTCATCGAGCCTTCTTCCATCTTGCAGTCCGATACGTCCATATATACGAGCATTTCGCGGATCTTTTCCAGATATTCGACTACTTCGTCGGCACTTCTGAAGTCCGGCTCAGAAACGATTTCGAGCAGCGGAACGCCGCATCTGTTGTAATCGACGAGAGTAGCTGCCGCATCGTGCACGAGCTTTCCGGCATCTTCCTCCATGTGAATTTCATGCAGCCTGATGCGTTTCACTCCGGCGGGAGCAGGAGTGAGCTTCTTCGACTTGATTTCCGAGTTTCCAGTTCCGTCGGCAGCATATGCTCCCTTGTCACGGATCATCCCGTATTCATCCAGATCCTGTCCTGGCGCCGGATTCTCGATCTCTATATATCCGTTGAGACATACCGGGTGGTACAGCTGCGAAATCTGATAATCCTTCGGCAGATCCGGATAAAAATAATTCTTCCTGTCGAACATGTTTGAATACTGAAGATCGCAGTGGAAAGCGAGCCCTGTCTTTATGGCGCGGTCTACCACGCCCTTGTTGAGAACAGGAAGGCTGCCCGGCATGCCCATGCAGACAGGACAGGTATGAGAATTCGGCTCTCCTCCGAATTCAGTCGAGCATCCGCAGAAAATCTTGGTCTTCGTAGACAGTTCTACATGGACCTCGAGGCCCATAACTATTTCATAATCCATTATTCTGCCACGCTCCTTTCCTTCTTCTTCATATCAGGAAGCCCCTCTGCTCCGCCTTTTGCGAAGACAGCCGGTCTCTTCCTGTGGTAATCTGTGAGTTCCTGAAATGCCGACGCTGCCTTCACGAGCTTTCCCTCAGCGAACGAATCTCCGATCAGCTGCATTCCTACAGGCATTCCTTCCGAATTAAATCCGCACGGAAGCGAAATTGACGGAACACCAGTAAGGTTAATTGAAACCGTGTAAATGTCGGCCATGTACATAGCCACAGGATCGCTGATCTGCTCACCGATCTTGTATGCCGTCGTAGGACTTACAGGACTTATGATCATGTCGTACTTTTCAAACGCGTCGTCGAACGATCTCTTTATGAGTCCGCGCACCTGCAGAGCCTTTTTATAATACGCATCAAAGTAGCCCGAACTTAGTACGAACGAACCGAGCATGATCCTGCGCTTCACTTCCGTTCCGAATCCCTCGCTCCTCGACTTGTAGTACGTCTCAATGATGTCCTCGGCATTTGTCGTCCTGAGCCCGTACTTTATGCCGTCGTAGCGTGAAAGGTTCGAGCTCGCCTCTGCACAGGCGATGATATAATAAGCCGGCACAGCGTACTCCAGATTCGGAAGCTCGAATTCCTCGACAATTGCTCCTTCGCTTTCAAAAAGCTTCGCCGCTTTCTTGATTGCATCACCGATCTCTGGATCGAGCCCCTTGCCGAAACAGTTTGCAGGAATGCCGATCTTCAATCCTTTAATCGATGCCGAAGGATTTTCAGGATCGGCTATCGAATCCGAGAAATCGAACGGCATTTTTATTATCGATGTGCTGTCTCTGTCGTCTCTGCCAGAAATCATTTCCAGAATGGCTGCACAGTCTTTTACATCGTGCGCGATAGGTCCTATCTGATCGAGCGATGATGCGTACGCGAGAAGACCGTATCTCGAAACGCTTCCGTATGTCGGCTTTATTCCTGTAAGACCAGTAAATGCCGCAGGCTGCCTTATCGAACCGCCTGTATCGGAACCGAGAGCATAAGGTGCCATGCCAGCTGCGACAGCCGCAGCACTTCCTCCCGATGAGCCTCCCGGAACCCTGGAAGTATCCCACGGATTTCCGCATGCTCCGAAGAACGATGTCTCAGTCGATCCGCCCATAGCGAATTCGTCCATGTTTGCCTTCCCGAGCATGACAGCTCCCGATTCGGCCGCTTTCGTCACAGCAGTTGCGCTGTACGGCGGCACGAACGTGTCGAGAATGTGCGACGCCGCCGTGGTTAGCACGCCTTCGGTACACATGTTGTCCTTTACAGCAGCAGGCACACCAGCGAGTCTGCTTCCCTCAAAGCCTCCTTTATCGATGGTTCTCTGCACTTCGTCGGCTCTCGCGAGTGTATCCTCTCTGTTCACAGAGATATATGCGTTTATCTTGCTGTCTTTTTCTTCTATAGCGTCCAGGTAGGCTTCTGCAGCCTCCCTGACCTTTATTTCTCCGTCTTTAATCTTCTGCCCGAGTTCGAGGGCAGTCAGTTCTCTTATATCCATGTCCAACTCCCTACTCGACAGTCTTGAATACCTTGAAATACGAACCGCGTTTCTCAGGCGCATTTGAAAGCAGCCTTTCTCTGTCATCGTGGTTGGTGACCTCGTCCTCGCGGAAGCTGTTCACATCGCTGAACGGATGAGACATCTCAGGCATGCCTGACGTATCAAGCTCACTGAGCTTGTCGACGTAATTCAGAATATCTGTGAGATCCGATTCCATGCTCTTTTTCTCCTCATCGCTGAGATAGAGCCTTGAAAGATCGCCGAGATATTCGATCAGATCTTCGTTAATCTGCATTGCAATTCCTCCAGAATAAAAAATCCCCGCAGCTTTTTCAGCTGCAGGGACGATTAATCATATGTAGATAACCGCGGTACCACCCGCATTGGTGCGTTGCACCCTCTCGTAATGCAGTAACGCGCATCGGACGTGTTTCCCTACCGGCCGCACTGCGGTTTTCGAAAAACAGGCTCGCGGGTGTTCTTCGCCGAATGCTGTCCAGGCGGCACTTTCAGTCGCGATGCCGCTCCCTTTTGCTGCGTTTAAACGGTTACTCCTCCCGGTCATAGCTTATATTTTAATATTTATAAATAGCTGTGGGAAAATCAAATCGTGAAATATGATTACCCTGTATTATATAAAATCAGAGGATTTAAATCAATGAAAATATTGCATGAGCCGTTCAAATCTTGTTTTTTTTTCGTTTTTTGCTCTGATAAGCAAGGTTTCTTAAAAAAGCACAGCATTCATTTTCCTGCATAAAAATCATGACTATAAAAAATGTGCAGCTTTCATTTCACGGCATGAAAATCAAAATATAAAAAATCTGGAGTATGCATTTTTTTACACGCAAATTTCTTTATCAAAAATTTGCGGCATGGCTTTTCATTGATCGAAATTTTCTGCATGGAAATTACTTCACCAAAATTGCTGCATGAAAAAATTTGCAGCATAACATTTTCTGACATGAAAAATTTAATGTAAAAAAATTGCAGCGTGTAAAAATATATGAAAGCTAGCTGGCATTAAATGTCATTTAGCACATATTCGGATGCTTTCGAAATAAAAATCTGCTTTCAGCAGAAAAATTGCTATGAATTTTCGTAAATACAGATCGCCGATTTATTTGTCATGTATCTTCGGACGGCAAATCGTCAAATCGGGCTTTCAGATGGATTTTAAGCGATTTTTATTCCTTTATAATAAAGTTGATCGTAAAAAGCAAAAGCGGCGTTAAAACGCCGTTTCAGAGCTTCATAATTTTGTAAATTATATTATTATTTTCATGTAAATAATTTCTATTTGTAATTTTCTTACACGTATCGATTTATTTTTCCATTCTGAGCTATTCACATCTTCGATACTGTAATATTTTAGATTACATCAGTTTCCGTTCCGTGATACTGGTTATGATTTTACTTTTAAGCATTAACCCGGCACCGCAATACCGCATTATTGCATTAGTACGCTGCCGCACTGTCGCAATACCGTATTGCCGCGATGCTGCGGTTCCGTAGCGTTGTGAACTTTTAATCCACAATTTTCGATGCGCCTCGAGTTCTCAATGCCACGATCAATCATTTCTTATATCATGTCCCTCGTTTCCGATTTCGTCTACATTATCAGTCGATGCAATCTGGGCCGCATCCTGCCCGGCGTCAGAATGAAATTCATCGTCATTATCGTCCGGTTCTGACTGCCCGCGATCTTCTTCCTCCTGCCCATCGGATACAGCTGCGGTTTCGTTATCATTTCCCTCTGCATTATTCTCATCCGGTTCATCGTCCTGATCATTATCTATCAGTTCGCCGTTCTTGTCGTATGTTCTTCTCAGCATGAAATCGGCAACCGCCGCGGGGAGCACGATGCTTCCGGCTATCTGAACCACGATCAGCGAGATGCACATTATCCAGGTATGGCTCGTGTAGTGAGATGCCACCAGGAAAAAGACCACGGTGATCACGCCTATGCTCAGACCTGACGTATAAAGCATATGGGCGTACAGGTTGTTTGCAAAGTGCCACGCTTCTTCAGAGGCCGCAGCCCGTCTGGAATGAAATCTGAAAAAGCGTTTTTCGCCGTATGCAGGAAGATTTCTGATGTACCTCCTGCCCCCGATCACTAGAACGGCAGGAATTATGATGCTCAGTATCAGCTGTAATATAATCATTTATTCAGTTATTCTCCTCGTTTTCAGCTCCGCTGTTCTCCGTTCCGGCATCTCCGCCAGATACGTCCGTACCATCCTCGCCGCCGGCCCCAGCATCTGACTCAACGACTGCACGAGACGATTTCTCAGCAGAATCTTTTTTCGTACCGCCGGCCTCAGCATTTGACCTTGCGCCTGCTTCGTCTTCTGACTCGTCGCCTGCACCTGACGATTTTTCAGCAGAATCTTGTATCGTGCCGTCTGCCTTTGAACTTGCACCTGACGATTTTTCAGCAGAACCTTTACTCCCAGCCGCTTCGTCGTTTCCGGAGCTGCCGTTTTCGGAAGCGGCTTTCATCGCCCTTTCACGGTCGAGCTCCTCGTCGCGCTTCTTGAGCCAGGTATCCCAGTCGACCCAGCCGTCCTCTTTGTCCTTTTCCGCATCGCCCGGCCACGTGCTCCAGTCTTCCCAGTCGTCGTCCGTCTTCTTGTCTTTAATGTCCAGCTCTTCGGGATACATATCGTTGCCGTTTTCGTCGAAATAAATCTTGAGATGTTTCTCGATATAGTTTATCGGCACCAGTACGAGCAGGATCTGTATGCATATCATTGCCGCCGTGGCAGCCCAGGCGAAGCTGGTCTGAAAATATTTCAATATGGCATCCACAAGTCCCGTAAACGCAGCCAGATAAATGCCCATGAATATGCTTACGACGCCGAAGCTGTGGTTTGAATATTCCCACGTCTTTTCACTCAGACATGCGCGCTTGGATTTATAGGCTATGCCGCGTTTCCCAAACCGCGGCGGACGGTTTACGAACAGAATGCCGCCAAAAATGTATATAAAAGGAACGATCAGACTTACAACAGCCATAATCAGATTCATCATTCTCTACCTCCCGAAACATCATTATATCAAAAGGCGGATATGCAGCAATATTTTTGCGCGATTGAAATCAGAAAAGAGAGAATGAAAGGGAATGAAAAAGATGGAAAGAAAAAAGCTGCAATATGAAAATGCAGCTTTCAGAGATAAAAGTTTTGAAAAGTTTTGAATGGTTTAATGGTAGTTTACAGAACGTGCGGCCTGACCGTCAGC
This sequence comes from Anaerovoracaceae bacterium, assembly GCA_050946535.1. Classification (GTDB taxonomy): domain Bacteria; phylum Bacillota; class Clostridia; order Peptostreptococcales; family Anaerovoracaceae; genus RUG708. Next base: position 59,850 of record JBMNUZ010000001.1, on the reverse strand, counting down.
CGGCCCTGCCGCACGGCCCGCAAATGAAATTAAGTATATGTAAAAGAAATACTTAACATACTTGTGGTCCGCATTAATGCGGATTCCGGAGCTTTCTGCCCCATGCCGCCCGCCGGCAGCATGGAACAGTTCCTCCGTGTGCATATATCAATTGTATATCTTAAGGACTTTATTTATGACTGTACGCTCGAGAGGAGATCTCCGTAGCTCGGGAACGGCCAGTACTCTTTGCACGTGATCGTCTCGAGTTCATCGGCTACGACTCTGAGCTCTGTCATCTTAGGAATTACGCTGTCGTGGAAATACGAAGCCGATTCGACGATATCGTATTCTCCTGCCTTTGCCACTGCTTCTTCGAGCAGAGCGATCTTCTGATTGAGGACCTCTGCAAGATCTGAAAGCCTGTTGAGCGTAGTCAGTTCAGCGTTTGCATTTACATTGAGTTCTTTCTTGGAGATTGCTGTATCCGCAAGATCAGCGCTGTATGCACTGACAGCAGGAGCAATGAACTTGCGTGCCATGTCCAGCATGGTGAGCGCTTCGATGTTGATCATCTTTGCGTAGTTCTCAAGCTGAACTTCGAATCTCGCACGGACTTCTGTCTCAGTGAAGATGCCGTGTTTCTTGTAAAGATCTATGTTCTTCTTGTTGCATGCCTGTTTTACGGCTGTTGCAGTGCTTGTAAGGTTGAGCAGGCCTCTCTTCTCTGCAAGAGCAACCCATTCGTCCGTGTAGTTGTCTCCGTTGTAGATGATCCTCTGGTGCTTCGTAAGAACTTCCTTGGTGAGCTTTCTGAGATCACCCGGAAGGTCTTTCGTGCCCTCGAGCCTGTCAGCGTACTGCTCGAGCGATTCTGCCACGATGGTGTTGAGCACGCAGCATACGTCGCCGATCGACTGCTCCGATCCAGGCATTCTGAATTCGAACTTGTTGCCTGTGAATGCGAACGGGGAAGTTCTGTTTCTGTCGGTAGTGTCCTTCTTGAATGTAGGAAGGACATTTGCGCCGAGATCGAACAGGCCGCCGCTGTCTTTTTGGATTTCCTCGCCGGCGATTATCCTGTCGACTACATAGCCGATTTCATCGCCGAGGAATATCGAGATGATTGCCGGAGGAGCTTCGTTTCCTCCGAGTCTGTGGTCGTTTCCTGCCGATGCTACCGAGCATCTGAGCAGATCCTGATAATCGTCGACCGCCTGAATAACGGCTATGAGCATAAGCATGAACAGGCTGTTCTTTTTAGGGTTGTCGCCCGGATCGAGAAGATTGATTCCTGTATCGGTTGAGATCGACCAGTTAACGTGTTTTCCCGAACCGTTTAGGCCTGCGAAAGGTTTCTCGTGAAGCAGGCACACCATGTCATGCCTTCTTGCGATCTTGCGGAGCAGTTCCATGCTCAGCTGGTTCTGATCGAGCGCAACATTTGTTTCGCAGTAAATAGGAGCCATTTCGTGCTGAGCAGGTGCCACTTCGTTATGTTCTGTCTTTACAGGAATACCGAGCTTCCAGAGTTCTACGTCGATATCCTCCATAAATTCCTTGACACGAGGATTTATGACGCCGAAATAGTGGTCGTCCAGTTCCTGTCTCTTAGGAGGTTTTGCACCGAACAGCGTTCTGCCGGTGTAAATGAGGTCAGGCCTCTTTAAGTAAGCGTCTTTATTTACAAGGAAATACTCCTGCTCTGCACCTACCGACGTTATTACTTTCTTTACGTCGTCCATGCCGAAGATCTTCATGATCCGCATAGCCTGCTTGTTGATAGCGTCCATGGATCTGAGAAGCGGGGTCTTCTGGTCGAGAGCCTCGCCGCCGAACGCTGCGAAAGCAGTCGGGATGCACAGAGTTTTCTCCTTGATGAATGCATACGAAGTCGGATCCCAGTTCGTATATCCTCTGGCTTCGAAGGTGGCCCTTATTCCGCCTGAAGGGAAGCTGGAACCGTCAGGCTCTCCCTTGATAAGATCTTTGCCTGAGAAATCCATGATGACCGTACCGTCGCCGACCGGCGAGATGAACGCATCGTGTTTCTCGGCATTTACTCCTGACAGAGGAAGGAACCAATGTGCGAAGTGGGTGGCACCGTTTTCGATGGCCCAGTTTTTCATTTCAGCGGCGACTACATTTGCCACATCCATGGTCAGTTCCTTATTCGTATCGATCGATTCCCTGAGAGCCTTGTAAGTCTGTTTCGGAAGGCGTTCCTTCATGACAGCTTCATTGAATACCATACTGCCAAAGATGTCACTTACCTTTTCCATAAAAATACTCCTTTCACATGGATACGCTAATTTCATTTGAAGGCTTATTCTATAAATCTGCCGCCTGATTTTCTCCGGAAGGCCGGAAAAGTTTCCTCCGGAAGACCGGAAAAGACGTTCAGATTCTGCGAACAAATACAAATAAAAAAAGACGCCACGAATCGTGTGATCCACAGCGCCTTTGCTTGATTACAATGCTTAATATACATCCCATCGGACCAGATGTCAATAGAAAAAGCGATGAATGTATACAAAATTTTTTGTGTATTATTGTCTGAAAAATATGATTTCCATGAAACATTCGGACGGATTTGCCTATATTCTGGAATTATTAAGGCGTTCGCAGATTATTTCAGTAACTACATCTGTTCTGCGGCGATTCCTGTCAGTATTCCAGCCGTTTCCGGTCAGTATTCCAGCCGTTTCCTGCACAGCGGTTCGAGGAATCTGTATTCGGCATCAAGGTCGAGCTCTATGCCGGTGAATATCTGAAACGAGAGCAGTCCCTGGTAGATGAGCATATCGAGCCCGTTCATGACTTTCAGCCCGCGCTTTTCGGCATATGAAAGGAGTGAAGTCCTCCACGGGTTATAAATGAGGTCGGTCACGAAAGCCTTCGAATCATCCAGAAACGACAGATCTCTGAAATCTCCCTTTACGCCCGACATGCCGAGAGGGGTGCAGTTTACTATCAGATCTGCCGATGCGGCATATGAAGCGAGATTGTCCTGCGTAAGCTGAACGGCCGAAGCGCAGTCTATATCCGCTGTCAGCTCCTCGGCCTTCTTCAGGGTACGGTTCAATACCGTGATCGAAGACGCACCTGATTCGGCGAATGCGCGGACCGCCGCTCCCGACGCTCCGCCGGCACCGATTATCATGATTTCCGCGCCTTTTACTCTGGCTTCTCTGTTTCTGAGTGCCGCCAGCAGTCCAGGGGCGTCGGTGTTGAAACCACACGTTTTGCCGTCCCTGATACGGACGGTGTTTATTGCACCGTAAGATTCTGCAGCTGGATCGATTTCATCGACAATATCCAGCAGATTGACTTTGTGCGGCATCGTCGCGTTAAACCCGCTGAAACCCATCCTCTTCGCGGCTTCCGTGAATTCCGCGGTCTCGCTGCCGCGCACGAGGACAGGAATGTAAAGAGCGTCATATCCGTGCTCCTCTATGATCTTCCCGTGCATGAACGGAGAGAGCGAATGATCTATAGGGTCGCCTATCACTGCCATTTTCATCGTTTTCGTGCTGTATATCATATCATCACCCTGCCTGGCCAGCTGCCGTAGATTCATGTGTTTTCAATGCTGCCTTCGATTCATGTGTTTCCGATGATGCCCGCGAGGCCTGCAGCAAACGCAGTCCAACACCAGCTTGCGTCGATTTATTTGTCTCCGCTGCTTCCCAGACGGTCCTCTCTGTACTTAAGAGCCGCCGTTATCAGTTCCCTGAACAGCGGATGAGCCTTGTTCGGCCTGCTCTTGAATTCAGGATGGAACTGAACGCCTATGAAAAATCTCTTGTCAGGTATTTCCATAGCCTCGACCAGTCTGCCGTCCGGTGAAAGTCCTGAAAAAACAACGCCTGCCTCCTCAAAACGCTCTCTGTACGAATTGTTGAATTCATATCTGTGTCTGTGACGTTCCTGTATTTCCTGAACGTCCTCGCCGTAAGCCTCTGAAAGCCTCGTACCAGGCTTGATATTGCAAGGATACGCACCCAGTCTCATGGTGCCGCCCATCTGGATGTTTCCGCGCTGATCGGCCATCCAGTGGATTACCGGCGAACCGCTTTCAGGCGCGAATTCGCTCGAGTTGGCGTCTGTAATTCCAAGCACGTTTCTCGCGAAATCTATTACAGCCAGCTGCATGCCGAGGCAGATTCCGAGCATTGGTATGTCATGCTCCCTGGCATATTTGATGGCCGTGATCTTTCCTTCGATGCCTCTGTCGCCGAATCCGCCCGGAACGATGATTCCGTCGCAGTCTGAGAGCATCCTGTCGACAGTATCGTTCACGACCTCTTCCGAATTAATCCAGTCGATCTCCACATTTGCGCCGTTCTCCCAGCCGCCGTGCTTCAGAGCTTCAGCGACGGAGAGATATGCGTCGTGGAGTCTCACGTATTTTCCGACGAGAGCTATCTTGACCTTCTTGTGGCTGGAATGAATGCGTTTGATCATTGCCTCCCAGTCGGACATGTCGCCTTCACGCTGTTCGAGACCGAGCTCTCTGCAGACGATTTCCGAGAAGTGGCTCTCCTCGAGCATCATAGGGGCCTCGTACAGAATTGGAACGGTCGTGTTGTTGATCACGCAGTCTTCAGGTACGTTGCAGAACAGCGAAATCTTGCGGCGTATACTGTCAGAAACAGGTGCGCTGCAGCGTGCCACGATTATGTCTGGAGAAACGCCCATCGAGCGCAGCTCCTTGACCGAGTGCTGAGTCGGCTTCGACTTGTACTCGCCCGAACCTTCCAGATAAGGAATGAGCGTAACATGTATGAAAATGCAGTTTTCTTTTCCTACTTCAAGCGAAAGCTGGCGGATAGCTTCGATGAACGGCTGGCTTTCGATGTCGCCGGTGGTTCCTCCGATTTCGGTGATTACGATGTCCGCATCGGCTTTTTTACCTACGGAGTATATGAAGTTTTTGATTTCATTAGTAATATGAGGTATGACCTGTATGGTTTCGCCGAGATAATCGCCTCTGCGCTCCTTGTTGAGCACATTCCAGTAAACCTTTCCTGTCGTGAGGTTGGAGTACTTGTTCAGATTCTCGTCGATGAATCTCTCATAGTGCCCGAGATCCAGGTCCGTCTCCGCCCCGTCCTCGGTTACAAACACCTCTCCGTGCTGATAAGGACTCATCGTACCCGGATCGACATTGATATACGGATCGAGCTTCTGAGAAATCACCTTGTATCCCTTGGCTTTGAGCAGCCTTCCCAGTGATGCGGCCGTTATTCCCTTGCCGAGGCCTGATACAACGCCCCCGGTTACAAATATGTACTTTAAGTCTTTCATATTTCCTGCTCCTCGGTAAAGTTCTTATATGATTATATTTCCTTCGAATATCTCACGCGCATCGCCGGTGAGTCTCACTCTTCCGTGAGAATAGAGTATCTTGAGTTCTCCGCCTCTCAGCTGCACCGTGACTTCATGGTCTTTTTCACAGTAGCCGTTCTCAACAGCTGCCACGACTGCGGCGCACGCTCCGGTGCCGCAGGCCCATGTCTCGCCGTTTCCGCGTTCCCAGACTCTCATCTTTATCTTTGTAGGGCTTATAACCTTTACGAATTCAGTGTTTGTGCGTTCAGGGAACAGCTTGTTATGCTCAAATACAGGTCCTATCTTTGGAACGTCTATGTTGTCGACGTTCTTCACAAACACAACGCAGTGCGGGTTGCCGATGCTTACGCATGTTATATTGTAATTTCTGCTTCCGATCGTCACCGGCTCGTCTATTACTTTATCAGCTGCAATATTGACCGGTATGAGCTCCGGTTCGAGACGTACCTCGCCCATATCCACACTTGCAGCTACGACCTCACCATATCTCTTGATTAATTTTATGTCCAGAAGCTCGTCATCGGCCTCTACAGTGACGATATCCCTCGGGGCAATGCCGACGTCGTGCAGGTACTTTCCGACGCATCTGAGAGCGTTTCCTGAAAGACCGCCGTTCGTGCCGTCCTTGTTGATGAGCTCGACTCGCGCGTCAGCCTTATCCGACGGATATATGAGGCAGATTCCGTCGCCGCCTATGCCGAGATGTCTGTCAGACAGCATTACCGAAAGACCTCCCGGATTATCTATATGCTGATCAAAACAGTTGAAATAGATGTAGTCGTTGCTGGTGCCGCTCATCTTCAGGAAGTGTAGATTCTGGCGGCTTTCTCTCATGTCGTTTATATTGACGAGCTCTGTGCATTCCTGTGTAAATCTCGATTTGAGGCTGTTCACCAGCGCATTGGCCGTATCGATCGACGTAAGGCACGGGATATCGTGCTCTACAGCTTTTCTTCTTATCTTCACGGAGTCCTTCGTAGGAATACGCCCTCTGGAATCAGTGGAGATAACGTAGTCGACGATTCCCTTTTCGATTACCGTCATGCAGTTGTTGTCGGTTTCATGAACCTTGTCGACGTGGTGAACCGTCATGCCTTCGCTTTCGATGGTCCTCGCGGTGCCCTCGGTGGCGTAAAGTTCGAATCCGAGATCTGCGAATCCGCGGGCTACATCTGCAATCTCAGGCTTGTCTCTGTCTCTTACCGTGATGAGTACTCCGCCGTTCCTCTTCATCTTGTAGCCTGCTGCCACAAGACCTTTGTACAGGGCTTCCTCTAGCGTAGACGCTATTCCAAGCACCTCGCCTGTAGACTTCATCTCAGGTCCGAGATGCGTATCCACGTTTATCAGCTTTTCGAACGAGAATACAGGAACCTTTACCGCGTAGTAAGCGCTCTTTCTGTAGAGGCCCGTGCCGTATCCCATGTCCTCGAGCTTTTCGCCGAGCATCGTGCGCGTCGCGAGCTCTACCATAGGTACGCCCGTAACCTTGCTGATATACGGAACCGTTCTTGAAGATCTCGGATTTACCTCGATCACATAAAGATCGTTATGATAAATCAGATACTGTATGTTGACGAGGCCGAGCGTCTTCATTGAAAGCGCCAGCTTCGCCGACTGATCGACGATTTTTTCAATGATATCGTCGGTAATGTTCCACGCAGGATAAACCGCTATCGAGTCTCCCGAGTGAATGCCCGTTCTTTCGATGTGCTCCATTATTCCCGGAATGAGAATATCCTTGCCGTCGCAGATGGCATCAACCTCGAGCTCTATTCCCTGCAGATACTTGTCTATCAGGATAGGATTTTCGATATCCTGTCTGAGTATAATAGCCATGTACTCTTTTATGTCGTCGTCATCGAAAGCGATGATCATGTTCTGGCCGCCGAGTACGTACGAAGGACGCATGAGAACCGGGTAGCCGATGCGGTTTGCGGCTTCGAGCGCTTCCTCCGTAGTCATTACGGTGAGGCCCTCTGCGCGCTTTATCTTAAGTCTGCCGAGCAGTTCGTCGAATCTCTCCCTGTCTTCGGCCATGTCGATGCTGTCTGCCGGAGTTCCGAGAATAGGTACGCCGTGCTCGTTGAGATGTTTCGTAAGCTTGATCGCCGTGCCGCCGCCGTATGCGACTACAACTGCGTCCGGCTTTTCCGTATGAATGATATTCATGACATCTTCGTCTGTCAGCGGCTCGAAATACAGTCTGTCAGCCGTATCGAAATCTGTAGATACGGTCTCCGGGTTGTTGTTGACGATTACGACCTCGTAGCCGGCCTTCTTCAAAGCCCATACGCACTGAACAGATGAATAGTCGAACTCGATGCCCTGGCCGATTCTGATCGGTCCTGATCCGAATACTATGATCGTGCCCTTAGGCTGTTCCTCTTTCTCCTGCTCCTGAATGAACGTCTCCGCCTCGTTGTCGTCGTCGTACGTGGAATAGAAGTACGGCGTTTCGGCGTCGAACTCCGCCGCGCACGTGTCGACCATCTTGTAGACGGCGTAGCGTTTGTTCTGTATTTTCTGGCCGGACAGACGTTCGATCTCGCTGTCGAGGAACGACATCTTCTTTGCCTCGAGATAGAGCTCGTCGTCGAGCTTTTCGCTTCCGAGACGGCTTTCCATTTTTACGATATTCACTATTTTTTCGAGGAACCACTTGTCGATCTTAGTGATTTCGTGAATCTCGTCGACGTTTGAAATTCCTCTTGAAAGAGCCTGATATATTACAAACAGTCTCTCGTCGTCGCAGACGCTGAGCCTGTCGTGAATTTCTTCGTCCGATTTGGCCCTGAGGTGCTCTGCATCGAGCGTCTTGTGGCCTATTTCACAGCCTCTCACGGCTTTCATCAGAGCTTCTTCGAATGTCTGGCCGATAGCCATGACTTCGCCTGTCGCCTTCATCTGAGTGCCGAGAGTCCTCTTCGCATATACGAATTTGTCAAACGGCCACTTCGGGAATTTTACGACTACGTAGTCGAGCGCAGGCTCGAAGCAGGCGTATGTGTTTCCTGTTACAGCGTTCTTTATCTCATCAAGCGTAAAACCGATCGCGATCTTTGCTGCAACCTTGGCTATAGGATAGCCCGTGGCCTTTGATGCGAGCGCCGAAGATCTTGAAACTCTCGGGTTTACCTCTATGACAGCATATTCGAAGCTGTCCGGCTTGAGAGCAAACTGGCAGTTGCATCCGCCTTCTACCTTCAGCTCTGAAATGATGCTGAGAGCGGCGCTCCTGAGCATCTGATACTCTTTGTCCGAAAGCGTGACGCAAGGCGCGATTACTATGCTGTCTCCCGTGTGTACGCCGACTGGATCGAAGTTCTCCATGGAGCAGACCGTGATAACATTGCCCTTGGAATCTCTCATTACCTCGAATTCGATTTCCTTCCAGCCCGCGATGCATTTCTCTACGAGTACCTGTGTGATAGGAGAAAGTCTGAGTCCGTTTTCCGTGATTTCGCGGAGTTCCGCCTCGTTGTTTACGATTCCGCCTCCCGTGCCTCCGAGCGTGAATGCAGGACGAATGATCACCGGATAACCGATTTCATCTGCGAAATCTACCGCTGAATCCACGTCGTTTACTACTACGGAAGGAATGACAGGCTGTCCGATGGCCTGCATCGTATCCTTGAACTGCTGTCTGTCCTCGGCTTTGTCGATCGTTTCAGGGTTTGCACCGAGAAGCATGACTCCCTCTTCTTCCAGGAAGCCCTCTTTTGCAAGCTGCATCGAAAGGGTGAGCCCCGTCTGGCCTCCGAGCGTCGAAAGCAGCCCGTCAGGTTTTTCTTTTTTTATGATTCTCTTTACGATATCTAGCGTGAGCGGTTCGATGTAAATCGCGTCTGCCATCTGATTGTCGGTCATGATCGTAGCAGGATTGGAGTTTACGAGAACTACCTCCAGGCCTTCCTGCTTGAGTGCTCTGCAAGCCTGAGTGCCGGCGTAGTCAAATTCCGCGGCCTGTCCGATTACGATAGGTCCGGATCCGATTACCATTACCTTTTTGAGTTTCTTATTTAACGGCATTTACGTCGACCTCCTCCATTAATTTCATAAAATCTTCGAACAGAAAATCGGAATCGTGAGGTCCGCCCGATGCCTCCGGGTGGAACTGTACGGAAAATACCGGTCTGTCTTTATATTTAACACCTTCGCAGGTGCCGTCATTTGCATTCACGTAACTTTCTTCCGCTATATCAGGAAGGCTGTCCGAAACCACACAGTAGCCGTGGTTCTGGCTGGTGATGAATATACGTCCGTCGCTGAGTCTCTTTACAGGGTGGTTTGCACCTCTGTGGCCGTACTTCATCTTGGTCGTACGCGCTCCGGCTGCGAGAGCCAGCAGCTGGTGGCCGAGGCAGATTCCGAAAACAGGAATGCCGCTGTCGTAAAGCTTTGCTATTTCACTGATAACGTCCACGTTTTCCGCAGGATCTCCGGGGCCGTTCGAAAGCATTATGCCATCCGGCTTCATGGCGATTATGTCGTCCGCCTTTGTGTTGTAAGGCATTACAGTCACGTCGCAGCCGTGTCTCGCGAGTTCCCTGGCGATATTGTACTTTGCGCCGAGATCGAGCAGGACAACCTTCTTAGGCTTTTTATCTCCGAGATCGGCAGGCGGCCATGCAAAATCGCAGAGACCCGACCAGTCAGGCCGTTTGTCCGCATAATTGTAATATTCCGGGCTGTCTATCGAAGTAGATGCCACAGCTTCTGTGATGCTGTATTTTTTCAGCTCTCTGACTGCAGCATCGATGTCCTCCGGAAGCTCCGAAACCAGCATGCCGTTCATAACTCCGTTTTCTCTTACGGTCTTCGTCAGCTCTCTCGTATCTATTCCAAAGATACCTGGAATATTCTGTTCCCGCAAAAAGGTGTCAAGATCTCCCTGATTTCTGAAGTTGGAAGGTTCCTGACACCAATCTCTGACAATATATCCCTTTACAAAAGATTTTCTGCTCTCGAAGTCCTCCGGAATGACTCCGTAATTTCCAATCAGCGGAAATGTCTGAATAACGATCTGACCATAGTAGCTTGGATCGGTAAGCGTCTCAAGATAACCTGTCATCGCCGTTGTAAATACAACTTCGCCGGTAACGTCGCCCCCGGCGCCGAAGGATTTGCCTTCGAAAACTTTACCGTTTTCAAGCAGCAGATATTTCTTTTTCTCCATCTTTTGCCTCGTCTTTCGCACTAAAGGGTATAAATTATTTTATTTACTGAAATACGTATTGATAATATTTTGCGCAATGTTCCGCTTCGTGGTTCTCAGATCCATAGCCTGTTTCTCTATGAATCTGTGCGCCTGATCTTCCGTCATATTCATATCTTTCATGAGCAGCGATTTTGCGCGTGCCACCAGCTTGTTCTCCTCGAGCGAGGATTTAAGGCGCCTGTTTTCACTCCGGATTCTGTTCAGAAGAACGCACAGCGTAAGCAGAGCTGTGCACAAAGCCGAATATGATTTTTTGTCTACAGGCCGTGCTGTAATGATTATACCTTTTTTACGGATTTCTTCGCTGACTCTTTTGTAAGTGACCTCATTCGTCATCAAAAGAACCGGGTACATCAGCTTCTCGCAGACATGTACACAGACATCGATTCCCTGTCCGTCGTTCAAAGGAGTGTTCACGATCATAGCGTCATATTTGCCCGATTCCATTCTCAGACTTGCTTCGTCGGCAGTCCTGACTGTATCGATCCTGGCATCCGCTATCTGACTTGTCAGCAACGCTATAGACTGTGTGCTTTTCTCTGAACCGGACACTAAAAGTATTCTTTTCATAATTAATTCAGATGCACACTTTTTTGCAATATATTAAGTAATATAAGCCCGTTCAGGGCCGGCCGGCATATCCGCACCCCGCCCGTCACGAACTTTTTCGTTATATTATACATTATGACCCTGTCTTTTCATAGTAAAAAACTGCTTTTTTGAATATAAGAACAGGGCGGCGGGTTATTAATAATCCACTGATTTCTGTGGATATGTGCATAAAATATGTGGATAACCCCCGATATCTGTGCATAAAGTATGTGGATAAGTGAATAACTTATCCACACAAAAATCCGGTTTCCCATTCTCACGGCATTAAACCTGTTGAAAAGTGGATAACTTCTGTAGATAAGCTCTGATTCCGCGTAGTATAATAAAAGTGTTAAAAAAAAATCATTTGATGTGAATTATCCACAATCACAGTGGATAAATAATAATATATACTATTAGACAAAGGAGAAATAACTATGCCACTTCCAGATATAACTAACAAAAATTTCGACGACGAAATCGTTCTCTCGGTGAATCCTGTAATCATCAACCTCTTCACGCCTATGGTGCAGCAGAGCTTCGAAAACGAGGAAAAGCTGGCAGAAATAGCTGAAGAGTACAGCGATGTCGTGAAAATCTGCAGGATGAACCTCGACGAACAGCCGAAACTGACCGAACTGTTCGAAGTCGACCGTCTGCCGCTCATGCTCATGCTCGACGGTGGTATAATCATCAAAAAGATTTACGACACTCCTACCAAGCAGGAGATCATCGATGAAATGGAGCTTGAAACTGTAAGAAAATTCAGAAAAAAAGGAATTTATTATAAACCGAAGAGAAACTACATTCCAAATTACATCAGAAATGAACGCTGGTAGAACCGGAGGTGAAAATGGATAATATAACAATGTGCGACGTCTTGATCATAGGCAAGGGGCCTGCAGGAATATCGGCGGCGTTATACGCTGTCCGCGCCGGATTAAGCGTAATCGTTATAGGAAAAGACCGGGGATCTCTCGGCAAGGCGTCTAAAATCGACAACTACTACGGTTTTGCCGAAGGAGTCGACGCTCAGGAGCTTTTCGACAACGGAATCAAAGGAGCCGAACGTCTCGGCGTCCATGTCGTCACCGACGAAGTGCTGGAAATAACGAATCTGAACGTTGTCTTCCATGTCACGGCCTCACACGGAGTCTATGAATCCGCCGCGTGCATACTCGCCGCAGGAACGAGCAGAAAAACGCTTCCGATAAAGGGACTGAAGGAATACGAAGGGAAGGGCGTAAGCTACTGCGCCGTATGCGATGCGTTCTTCTATAAGAATCTGCCTGTCGCAGTCATAGGCAACGGCGAATATGCGGTAAGCGAGGCCACACATCTCATGTCAGTCGCGTCCGACGTGACGATTCTGACTAACGGGCTCAGCATGGTGGCATCCGCACCTGACGGAGTAAAAGTCAATACGACGCCGATCGCTTCCATAGAAGGCGGAGATCTTCTCAACAAGGTGTCGTTCCAGGACGGAAGCTCGATGAACGTCGACGGTGTTTTTGTAGCCATCGGTACAGCTTCATCGGTCGACCTCGCCAGAAAACTCGGAGTCGTTGACAGCGAAGGAAAGATCGATGTCGACGAAAACATGGCGACATTCGTTCCGGGATTTTTTACCGCAGGCGACTGCAACGGCGGACTCCTGCAGGTTGCAAAGGCAGTAGGAGAGGGAGCACTGGCCGGTACTTCCGCCGTAAAATACGTAAGAAATCTTAAAAATAAATAATATCAGCTGGTTTCACGTGAAACAGTTCGCAAACAAGTATACAAAGACGGCGGGAGCACCTTGCTCCCGCCGTACGTTTTTATGTTTATCGCTTTTTTATCTATCGATTTTTTTATCTATAGTTTTTAATATATCTTTATAAGTTTTTATATTTATTCTATAGTTTATATTTATTAATATGTGCAGAATCAATGTTTATCGTATCAATTCGATGGTGCTGCAGGCACCGGTCATATCGTCCGCGGAGCGGACGCAAATTTTTTTATATAAAAGGTCTGTTAAATAATGCCATCCGAATAGCGATAACGCGACGAATCATGTTTCCCGGGCAAGACGGCAAATCACGCCATCAGGGCAACACGATTTATCACGCCTTCCATGTAAAACGACAATTCATGCCTGCCTGACAAGACAATCAATTACGCCGGCCGGATATGACGGCAAATAACGTCTCCCAGACAAGACGGCAATTCATGCCTTCCTGACAAGACAATCAATCACGCCGGCCGGATATGACGACACCGCAACCCATCCGCAGCACGACGCGGTGATGCCGCACATGGTGCTTCGGTTCAGAACCTGTTGCCGAGTCCGAAGTTATCCTTTACCCTCTTTATCGTCTTCTCGGCGATTGCGTTTGCCTTTTCTGCGCCTTCGGCGAGGATCTTCGGCAGTTCGTCCGAATATCTGATGTCTGCGAAGCGGTCCTGTATTGGCGCAAGCTTCTCGACCAGAATATCGACGAGGTCTTTCTTCAATGCCCCGTATCCTTTTCCGTCGTACTCTTTTACTATATTTTCGACGTCTTCGCCTGTGAATGAGCTGTAAATATTGAGCAGATTCGCAATGCCAGGCTGCTTCTCGGGATCATATCTGATAACGCCTTCCGAATCAGTGGTGGCACGCATTATCGATTTCTTTATCTTAGACGGCGAATCGAGCAGCTGGATCCTGCTGTATTCGTTTTCGGCGCTCTTGCTCATTTTGCTGGACGGATCATCCAGGCTCATGATTCTCGCGCCGCTCTTCATGTATCGTCCTTCAGGAATTACGAATGTATCTTCGCCGTACTTTCCGTTTACTCTCTTTGCAAGATCTCTGGTGAGTTCTATGTGCTGTTTCTGGTCGTCCCCTACAGGCACGATGTTAGTATCGTAAAGCAGAATATCCGCTGCCATCAGAACAGGATACATGAAAAGTCCCGTAGGAGCAGACTCCTGCATCTTGCTCTTCTGCTTGAACTGCGTCATCCTTGAGAGCTCACCCGTATATGACGAGCATGTAAGCATCCATGAAAGCTCGGCGTGTCCCGGAACATCGGACTGCACGAACACGATCGATTTGTCAGGATCTATGCCGATAGCGAGGTAAAGAGCCGCTACATCCATGATACTTTTTTTCAGATCCTCAGGGTCTTTCGGTATCGTTATGGCATGCATGTCCACTATGCAGTAGATGCATTCATTATCTTTCTGAAGATCGACAAACTGTCTGAGTGCCCCGAGATAGTTGCCGAGATGTATATTTCCCGTAGGCTGAATACCAGAAAATACCCTTTTCATTTTAAGAATTCCTCCTTGAACCTTGCTTTTATCTTTTTCTCTATACGTGACACGGTCATCTGGGAAACACCGAGGTTTTCAGCGATCTGCTGCTGAGTCATGCCCTCGATAAATCTCATGTTGCAGAATTTCTTTTCCTCAGGAGTAAAAGAAGCCATAGTCCTTTTGAGAATATCGGCATTCTCCACCGTGTTGAAGTTCCTGTCTTCTTCGCCCGTATAGCGTTCGAGGAAAGAACCCGCTCCTGAATCACTCCCGTCCTCTTCAAGACTCTGCTGGAGGGAATAGGCATTGTAAGCTCTTCCGGACTCCATAGCCTCGATGACGGTTTCGTCAGAAACACCGAGCCTTTCGGCTATTTCTGAAATTTTTGGAGATCTCTGAAGTTCCTTTTCAAGCTCCTGCTGAACCTTCGGCAGCTTTACCGAAAGATCCTTCAGTCTGCGCGGAACCTTCATCGACCATCCTTTATCGCGAAAGTACCTTTTGATTTCTCCGAGGATGGTAGGCGTCGCAAAGGCGGCAAAATTCACTCCCCTCTCCGGATTGTATCTGTCTGCAGCGAGGATAAGCGCCATTGAACCTACCTGATAAAGATCGTCGTAGTCGATTCCCTTGTTCAGATATCTCTTAACCAGAATATCGACAAGGTACATGTACTTTTCGACTATCTTGTTTCTGATGTTGAGATCTTTCGTCTTTATGTAGTTTTCAAACAGTTCTTTATCGTCACTGTCAGACTTCGCCATATTAAAACTCCGTATTTTTTATCTGTAATTTTTGATCATCTTGATCAATACGTCGCCGTCGCTGCACGAATATATAGTAACTTCATCCATAAGCGCACGAATCATGATCATGCATATCGACGGGTCGTAAAATTCAGGTAGAAAATTGGAAACAGGAAGACAGAAGCACGGATGAAAATCTTCGTCGTCCTCATTTTCTCTATCACTGATATCATCGATAGTAATAGTCATGCCGTCATTTTCAATTTCACACGATACTTCGTAAGACGATGTCGCACCGCTGCAGAAGATATTGGTGCAAACCTCAGACACGGCAATCACAATATCATCAATGTCCTCAACACTGAAACCCGCAGCAGAAGCAGCCGATGAAACAGCCAGTCTCACCACACCAGTATACTCGGGTTTAGCAGGCACAGACATTTTTAATTTATCTGCCATTATTTTTTCCTCCTCAGGATATCTGATATTTTCCTGCACAATATAAAATTAATGATCTCATGGCGAAACCATTGATTTTATACCCTCTGTGGTTTATATCAAACGTCCAGAGTCAGCTGCATGTCGTCTCCGTCAGGACCTTTTCCATCGTCTGAATCTTCGACAGGAATCTTTGCGATTGCGATAATGTTGGCATCGTCTGATACCCTCATGATCTTGACTCCCTGAGTCGTCCTGCCGAGTCTCGAGACATCTCCGGCCTTGATCCTGATGATGATTCCGTCGGAATTGATAAGCATGACTTCGTCGTCTTCATTTACGATCATCGCGCCGACGAGAGGTCCTGTCTTTTCGAACTTGCTCTTGTCGTAAGTGAGAATTCCCTTGCCGCCGCGTTTCTGAACAGGGTAATTCTTTACAGGCGTTCTCTTTCCGTATCCTTCGGAAGTAACTACGAGCAGCTCTTCGTTTTTCTCTGCAAGAGCCATTGAAACGACTTCATCGTTTTCGTCAAGCTGAATCGACTTGACTCCGCCGGCTACTCTTCCCATAGGCCTTACGTCTTCTTCGTTGAAGCAGATCGACTTGCCGTACTTCGTAACGATTATTATCCTGCTGCTGCCTGTAGTCTGTTTGACATCGATAAGCTCGTCGCCTTCCTTGAGTTTGATCGCGAGAAGGCCGTTTTTCCTGTTTTTGTTGAATTGGCCGAGAGCCGTCTTCTTGATGATTCCGTTTCTGGTAACCGCGACGAGATACTTGTCTTCGCTGAATTCGCGTATAGGCATGACAGCCGTTACTCTCTCATGCTGCATCAGATTCAGAAAGTTTACTACAGGTGTTCCTCTCGCAGTTCTCTTTCCCTCCGGAATTTCATACGCTTTTATTCTATATACTTTGCCTGTATTAGTAAAGAACAGCAGGTTATCGTGAGTCTGAGTAATGATCAGATCTTTCACGAAATCGTTTTCTCTCGTCGTAAGACCTGTGATTCCCTTGCCTCCGCGTCTCTGGGTCTTGTAATTGTCCATCGACATGCGCTTTACGTATCCCAGGTGGGTCAGTGTTATTGCAACCTGTTTGTTCTCGATGAGCTGCTCTTCGTCGATTTCGCCTTCGGCAGGCACTATGTCGGTGCGTCTCTTGTCGCCGAACTTGTCTCTGATTTCGATGAGCTCTTCTCTGATGACTCCCATGAGGACGCTCTCATCGGACAAGATCTTGTTGAACCAGTCGATCTTCTTCATGAGTTCGGCATATTCGTTCTCGATCTTTTCTCTTTCGAGTCCCTGCAGACGGGCGAGTCTCATGTCGAGTATAGCCTGCGCCTGAACGTCCGAAAGATCGAACCTCTTCATGAGACGTTCCTTGGCGTCGTTATAACTCGATCTGATTATCTTGATTACTTCGTCGATATTGTCGAGTGCTACCAGGTAACCTTCGAGTATATGAGCTCTTTCCTGAGCTTTCTTCAGGTCAAATCTCGTCCTTCTGGTGACTACTTCCTTCTGATAATCGAGGTAGTGCGACAAAATCTCATAAATATTCAGGATTTTAGGCTCACCGTTTACGAGGGCGATCATTATGATGCTCTGATTTTCCTGAAGCTGAGTATGCTTTAACAGTCTGTTGAGAGTAATGCGCGGATTCGCGTCCTTTTTCAGCTCAACGACTATTCTCATGCCGTCTCTGTCAGATTCGTCCCTGATATCCGAGATGTGTTCGATTTTCTTTGTTTTTACCAGCTCGGCTATCTTTTCTATCAGTCTCGCTTTGTTTACCTGATAAGGAATTTCCGTAAAGACGATCTGCATTTTGCCGTGGCTCGTCTCTTCGAACTGATATTTCGATCTTACCGTTACCTTGCCCTGGCCGGTTTTGTACGCTTCACGCGCATCCTTGAAGCCGACGATTTCAGCGCCTGTAGGAAAATCCGGCGCTTTGATGATATCGATGACGTCGTCTATTGTGCAGTTTTCGTCGTCGATCATCTTTATTACGGCGTTTATGACGTCTGTAAGATTGTGCGGAGGTATCGAAGTCGCCATACCTACCGCTATGCCGTTCGATCCGTTTACGAGCAGATTAGGAAATCTCGCAGGCAGAACGACCGGCTCTTTTTCGTCACCGTCGAAGTTCGGCTGAAAATCGACCGTATCTTTGTTGATGTCTCTCAGCATCTGCAGCGCAAGAGGCGTCATTCTCGCCTCGGTGTATCGCATGGCTGCAGCGCTGTCTCCGTCGACTGAACCGAAGTTTCCGTGTCCGTCGACCAGCGGATAACGCATATTCCATTTCTGCGCAAGCCTTACCATCGCATCGTAAACCGACGAGTCGCCGTGAGGATGGTATTTACCGAGAACATCGCCGACGATACGCGCCGATTTTCTGTGAGGCTTGTCAGGCGTAACTCCGAGCTCCATCATATCGTATAAAATTCTTCTGTGAACTGGTTTGAGACCGTCGCGCACATCAGGAAGAGCTCGTCCGATTATTACACTCATCGAGTAGTTGATGTACGAAGTCCGCATTAATTTGTTTATTTCGACATGCTGGGCTTTAGAGTCCTCAATCATATTATCCATGTATTAATGCTCCTTATATTCCGATAATTTCAAGCGGCGTCGTGCCGCGCATGTGACGTTCCTGATCTTTCATACACTTAAATATCAAGATTGTCTACGTATTTGGCATTTTCTTCTATGAATTTTCTTCTTGGCGGAACTTTGTCTCCCATGAGTACGGAGAACGTCTCGTCAGCCATCTCAAAGTCTTCGATTGTAACCTTGATCAAAGTTCTGGTGTTGTAATCCATAGTAGTCTCCCAGAGCTGCTGCGCGTCCATTTCGCCCAGACCTTTGTATCTCTGAATGTCGAGCTTTTTATTGTCTCCGCTGATCCGGTTTATCAGATCTCTCTGCTCCTCTTCAGAATATGTGTAGTATGTTTCATTTCCCTTCGCAACTTTGTAAAGAGGCGGCTGGGCAACATATACATATCCCTTTTCGATCAGAGGCCTCATATATCTGTAGAAGAACGTGAGCATCAGCGTACAGATATGTGCTCCGTCGACATCGGCATCCGTCATGATTATTATTTTGTGATATCTGAGTTTCGATTCGTCGAATTTATCACCGATGCCACATCCGAACGCTGTGATCATATTCTTGATTTCTTCTGAATTGAGCATCTTATCGGTAGTGGCTTTCTCTACATTCAGAATTTTTCCGCGCAGAGGAAGTATAGCCTGTCTCTTTCTGTCCCTGCCTTCTTTTGCGGAGCCGCCGGCTGAATCACCCTCGACTATGAAGATCTCTGAAATAGCTGGATCCTTTTCTGAGCAGTCTGCAAGCTTTCCAGGAAGAGTCATGCTGTTGAGAACGCTCTTCCTTCTCGTCAGATCTCTGGCCTTTCTGGCGGCTTCTCTTGCGTGTGCCGCAGAAATTCCCTTTTCCATTATGAGTCTTGCCTGAGCAGGGTTTTCTTCGAAGAATCTCGTTACATTTTCAACCGTGGCACTGTCTACAAATCCTCTGATTTCACTGTTTCCAAGCTTTGTCTTAGTCTGGCCCTCAAACTGCGGTTCTGTGAGCTTTACCGAAATTATTGCTGTAAGTCCTTCTCTGACATCGTCTCCGGAAAGAGAAGGATCCTTTTCCTTCAGATACTTGTTCTTTCTCGCGTAATCATTGAACGCCCTCGTAAGTGCAGCTTTGAAGCCGACGAGATGCGTTCCGCCTTCGGTTGTATTTATATTATTGGCATATGAAAGAATGAATTCATTGTAGCTCTGAGTATACTGCATCGCGATCTCGCACTCGCAGTTTTCTTTAACTACTTCGAAATAGATTATATCGTCATTGATAGGAGTCTTGTTTCTGTTGCAGTACTGAACGAATTCCTTAATTCCGCCCTCGTAATGGAATACGAGCTTTTTGGCAGGTTCTTCTCTTTCGTCGGTAAGAGTTATCCTGATTCCTTTGTTGAGAAATGCAGTTTCTCTAAGACTCTTCTCCAGAACCGAGAAATCGAATTCAGTGCTTTCGAAGATCTCCGGATCCGGCTTGAATTCTGTCCAGGTGCCTGTAGTATCAGATTCGCCTATTATAGTCAGCGGTGTAAGAGTTTTGCCTCTGGAATATTTCTGATCGTAGATTTTTCCGTTACGTTTGATCCGGACTTCCATGCTTTCCGAAAGAGCATTAACTACAGATGCTCCCACGCCGTGGAGTCCTCCTGAAACCTTGTATCCTCCTCCGCCGAATTTTCCTCCGGCGTGAAGAACGGTATGTATTACTTCGACAGCTGGAATTCCGAGTTTGGGATGTTTGTCTACAGGCATGCCTCTGCCGTCATCCTCTACGATTATGGAATTATCCTCTGTGATCGTAACTTCTATATTATGACAAAATCCTGCAAGTGCCTCGTCGACACTGTTGTCAACAATTTCGTATACGAGATGATGAAGACCCTGTGAACTGGTGGAACCGATATACATACCAGGTCTTTTTCTTACAGGTTCAAGTCCCTCGAGAACCTGAATCTGTTCCGCGTTATATTCGTGATTTACTTTTGTATCAGGCAAAATCTTCACTCCTTTGTCTTCAGTTTATTTAGATAATCTATATTAAAACGCGCCGGCCGCACGGAATATTTCTATTCGTGTATCACAGACCCGTTATTGATTTTATATATTTCGTAATCAGATATTTCGTTCATCAGATTGCCGTCTATTTCGGCGGCAGTAATGAAAATCTGAGATGAACTGAATGAATTTATGAGCTGTTTCTGACGCGCAAAATCGAGCTCTGACAGCACGTCATCGAGAAGCAGAACAGGCATATCGCCCGTTTCATTTCTGATAATCGCTGTTTCGGCGAGCTTCAAAGAAAGAGCAGCAGTTCGCTGCTGCCCTTGAGAACCGTATTTTCTTATCATCTTGCCGTTTATATAGAGATTGAGGTCATCGCGCTGAGGACCTCTGCATGACGTGCGTCTTTCGATATCGTCACTTCTGCTCTGAGAAAGAATATCCAGGAAGACGGATTTCTGTTCCTCCCTGTTGTCTGAAACAGGAATATTTGATTTATACGTCACAGAAAAATCTTCCCTGTTTTCAGTAAGATCAGAATGTATTCCATGCGATACTTCAGAAAGTTTTTCTATGAATCCGGCTCTTTCGTCTATGACTGCCGAGCCGTAGGAAGCGAGCTCCTCGTCGAGTACATCCAGAAGCCTCATATCGGAATCCGGATTTTTCAGAAGAGCATTTTTCTGCTGAAGAACGCGATGATATTTCGTAAGCGCCGAAAAGTAAACAGGTTTTATCTGAATGAGCTCTCTGTCTATGAACTTTCTTCTGCGTGCCGGATCATCCTTTACTATTCTAAGATCATCCGGAGAAAAGATTATAACATGAATATTGTTCAGTAGTTCAGAAGTTTTTCTTACAGGAACACCATCGATTTTAATGCTTTTTCCCTTTTTTACAAGTCCGATTTCTACGGTCACGTCGTTTAATCTGCCCTGAGCGTGCGCTTTCACGTAAGCATTATCTTCTCCGAAACCGATCATATCCGAATCGCTTATCTGGCGGAACGATTTTCCGAACGAAGTCAGGTAAAGCGCCTCGAGAAGATTCGTCTTTCCCTGTGCGTTCTGCCCGAGCAGAAGATTGACCTTTTCGTGAAATTCTGTTTTCAGATGCTTGTAATTTCTGAAGTTTCTAAGCTCTATCTCACTGAAATACATTTCTTGTTTAATTCAATATTCTTACAGGAAGTATCATGTACGTATATCCGCCGTTTTCAGGTTCTATCGTGCACGGGCGGACATTTGTCTCATATTTGAAAATGATGTTGTCCGAATCGATGACCCTGAGTCCCTCGAGAAGATACTGCGAATTGAATCCTATTTCGATATCTGATCCATTCACGGAAACAGGAATATTGTCTTCGAGATTTCCTGATTCCGATCTGGCGGTGATTCTGAGATTATCTTCAGAAAATCTCAGCTTTACGAGATTATTTCTGCCGTCTGTAGACATAAGGGAAGCTCTCTCGATACTTCTTCTGAATTCGTCCTTGCTGAGAGTGACTTCAGCTTTGAAGTCCTTAGGCAGAAGATTCTTATAGTCGAGGTATTTGCCGTTGATCAGACTGATGATGATTCTGCTGTTCTTCGTGATAATCTCCGCATTTGCCTTTTTTTCGTTATATTCAATCACTATTTTGTTATCTTCGAAATCTTCATCAGCGATGAGTTTTGTAAGGCTGTTGAGAATTCTTGCGGAAATTATTATTTCTGCGTCGTCATTTATTTTTGTATCTGCCGGCGATTCGGCTATAGCCATTCTGAAGCCGTCGAGCGAAACCATCGTTATTTTGTCGTCTTCGATATCGAGCAGCGATCCGACTATGACTCCTCTTCCTTCTACCTTGCTGGCTGCAAAGTTAGTTTTATTGATCATATCGATGAACGTATCCTTGTCCAGAGTGATCTGTTTGTCCTCTTCATATTCGTCTGTTTCAGGATATTCGTCGGCGTCGAAAGTCGATATCTGGAAGCTGCTTCTTTCAGTTGTTATAAACGCTACGTTGTTTTCGTCGCACGAAACAGTGATCTTTTCATCCGGAAGCGTTTTTACTATGTCTGAGAAGAGCTTGCCGGGAATGACGGTCTTTCCTGGTTCGTATTCTTCCGCCTGTATCTTTTCTTCTATCCTCATCTCGCTGTCTGAACTGGTCAGCGTGATCAGGCCTGCTTCGTCGATTTCAATCAGGATGCCCTTGTAGATATTCAGCGGCGATCTCGCTGGAAGTGCAAGCATCGTTTTATTCAGAGCCTTGTTCAGCTCATATTTACTGATGGTAAATTTCATAAATTTCTGCTCCTGAAAATTGTAAATACGGTTTTTGTTTCCGCCTGGGCTATTTTTTTTATTATAAGATTTCTTAGTAGAAGTAGTAGTAGAGCATGTTGATATGTGGAAAAATTATGTGGATAAAGCCTTTTCAACGAGGTTTTCCGAGTCTGTCCTGTGGATAAACTGTGAAAAACCCTGTTGAAAGCCTGTTGATAGTATGTTGATAATTGATTTCCGTTCCCTGTGGATTTACATATCCATGATGCTGCTCTTCAATTTTTCTATGTCTGCTTTAAGTTTTTCGTCTGTCTTGATTTCCTTTGAAATCTTGTCGCAGGCGTGTATTACAGTGGTATGATCCCTGTTGCCGAAGTTTTTTCCTATCTTAGGAAGAGATGTGTCGGTCAGTTCTCTGCACAGATACATGGCTATCTGCCTCGGATGAGCCAGGTTCTTCGTTCTCTTCGATGAATCCATGTCCTGAACGTTGATGTTGTAGTACGCGCAGACTGTGTTCTTTATCAGAGGTATGTCGACCGTTCTTTCCTTCGTGTTGAACACACCCTTAAGGACTTCGCCTGCCATCTTTCTCGTAAGAGGCTTGTTGGTGAGGTTTGCGTGAGCGATCAGAGTGTTCAGCGCTCCTTCAAGCTCTCTTATGTTCGTGGTTATCTTTTCTGCAATAAAGTAAAAGATCTCGAGCATCTCATCGTCGATCTCAATATCTTCCATCTCGGCCTTGTTTTTAAGGATTGCGACTCTTGTTTCGAAATCCGGAGGCTGTATATCTACTGACAGGCCCCATTCGAATCTGCTCTTGAGACGCTGGTCGATTGTAGATATGTCTTTTGGAGGCCGGTCGCTTGTGAACACGATCTGTTTGTTCGATTCATACAGCGTATTGAAAGTGTGGAATAATTCCGTCTGTGTGCTTTCCTTTTTCTCGATGAACTGAATGTCGTCTATCATGAGAATGTCTATATTTCTGTATTTTTCACGGAATCTGTCCATATCGTGGTTCTGCAGCGCATTGACGAGTTCGTTCGTGAAGGTTTCAGACGAAAGATACAGGACTTTCCTCGCAGGATCGTTCTGCTGAACGTAATGTCCGATCGCGTTTATCAGATGAGTCTTGCCGAGTCCTGAATTTCCGTAAATGAAGAGCGGATTGCTGTTTACGGAAACAGGTCCTTTCGCTACAGCTCTGCACGCCGCGTAAGCAAGTTCATTGTTGCTTCCTACTACGAAGGTGTCGAAATTGTACCGCGGATTCAGTGCGTTTTCATCCGGCTGGTACTTGTCCGCCATAGGCGTGTCCGTTATTGCCTCTTGTTCCGACTGCGGAGTAACTATGATGTTCATATCGTATCCGTATACATCTATTACTGCCTGCCGTATTATCGGCATATATCGGTTTTTCAATATTCCTATTGAAAGCGAACTGTTAGTCGTCAGTCTGATCTCCCTGTTGCTTTCGTCAGCAGAAATGAATCTCAGCGGTTTTATCCATGTGCTGTAGATAGCAGGCATGCTGTCCGCCTTGATTTTCTGGAGAACCATATTCCATTTTTCTTTTTCACTTAGCTCAAAGGTATTTTCCATTATCGATCCCTAACAATAAAAAATTTGGTGTAAGTCAAAAACAGCAGCTTATTATTACGTATGCAGCGTATTAAGGGCATAAAAATAACAGCGCTTGTTGACTTATCCGCCACTTATCCACAACGATTATAGCATTCAGATAAGTCCAATAACAAGCATTTAAAGTATTTTGCTGAGATGAGCCCGAAATAATCCACAATTTCCTGGTTTTCCACAGATATTTTATCAACACCATGTGGATAGAACACGGAGAATTTCAGGTCTATATTTTACACCTTAATTTATGACGCCGATGTTTTTTTTATATCCGATTTTATACCCGTATGAAAGATTTATTCATTGACATGTATTTGCAGTGCAGTTATAATGAACAGGCGATTGTACACTGATTACGCAGATCTAAGACACTTCCGCCTGACAGCGCGGAGATTTCAGCGTTATTAAACATATACGGGAGGTGCAGGAATATGAAACAGACTTACCAGCCAAAAGTAAGACAGAGAAAAAAAGAACATGGTTTCAGAAAAAGAATGAGTACGAAAAACGGACGCAACGTGCTTAAAAGAAGAAGACAGAGAGGCAGAAAGTCCCTTTCAGCTTAAGACCGCGTTAAGTGGTCTTTTTTTTCATTATCTTCATTATCAGATACAGTTAATGATCATTCGGGCCGAACCGTGTTTTATCTCAGAAGACAACAGCTGCGGACGATCCGTTAAAAGGGATATGTTTTAATGCTTAACAGATATGTACTTAGAAGAGACGAAGATTTCAAAAGAGTATATAAACACGGAAAATCAGTAGGCGGCAGATATGTGATAGTGTTTTGCTGCCGGAACGGACTTGATTACAACAGAATGGCCTGGCTGGCCAGCAAGAAGGTCGGCAACAGCGTGCGCAGAAATCGGGCGAGAAGGCTCATGCGCGAAAGCGTCAGACAGATCGGTGAAATCGAAACAGGGTACGATATAATTTTAATCGCCAGAAAAACGATCAATGACAGGAAATGTGCGGATGTGAAAAAATCTATTGAAACCGCCTTTAAAAAGTTAAAGATCAACAAAAAGGTGACAGCAGATGAAAACGATAAATAATATTCTGTCAACGGTAATAATATCTTTGATAAGAGGTTATCAAGTTTGCATTTCACCCCTTATGCTGCCGGGAAAGTGCAGGTTCATACCTACCTGCTCGACTTATTTCATTCAGGCTGTTGAAAAATACGGCCCGTTCAAAGGAAGTTTCCTCGGCATAAAAAGATTATTAAAATGCCATCCTTTTCATCCGGGAGGATACGACCCGGTACCATAGAGAGATGGACGAATCCCCTTGAATATTAAACCTTGGAGGATAATTTTTAATGACAAAATTTTTAGCCATTCCACTTGGCTATGTTCTTAAGGCACTCTACGGTCTTCTCGGTAGTTACGGACTTACTATCATAGTGTTCACTGTGATTATAAGGCTGATAATACTTCCGCTTTATGCGGCTCAGATGAGAAGCAGCCAGCAGATGATGGAAGTTCAGCCAAAGATCAAAGAAATACAGAATATGTATGCCAACAATCCTCAGAAGATGAACGAGGCGCTGCAGGATCTCTACGATAAAAACAAGATTCATCCTGCGATGGGATGCCTGCCTCTTCTGATTCAGCTCCCTATTATCTGGGGACTGTTCGGATTGCTGAACAACCCGCTGAAATACATCGGCGAAGACAGCACGATGGTTATTGCCGTACATGAGTCATTTCTGTGGGTAAAGGACCTCTGCCAGCCGGATCAGCTCTATCTGCTCCCGATCATAGCAGGTCTCGCAACATACATTTCGATGAGATTTACCATGGCGATCAGTGCGAATCCGCAGGCTGCAGGCGGCGCATCGATGAAGGTAATGCGGTATTTCATGCCTGTCATGATAGGATGGCTCGCTATTACGCTGCCTTCCGGCGTATCCGTTTACTGGATCGTAAGTTACATATTCCAGATTTTCCAGATCAGGATCACCAGATGGTACGACGCCAGGAAAAAAGAAAGAGAAGCTATCAGAGCGAGAGAGAACAGAAAACTCAAACAGACACACAAAAAGAGACAGAGACAAACTACAGTTTAAACAGACTGACAGCGGTGAAATTCCTGAACAGCTGCCAGAACAGCTGTTTTAAACGATAATTATGGAGGAATCTTATAAATAATGTCAGATAAGGTTGAGAAATGGGGAGACAGTATAGATGCAGCTGTCGAACTTGCTTTGAAGGACATGAATCTTACCCGAGATGAGGTAAATGTCGAAGTGCTCGAACAGCCTTCGAGAGGATTTTTCGGAATTCATAAAAAGCTTGCAAAGGTTCGTGTAACGAAGAAACCTGAGCCTGCTCCGATTCCTGAAGAAAAACATACTGAGGAAAGCATCTCCGGATCCGCCGGAAAAACGGAAAATCGCTTTAAACATGAAAGAAGAGAGCCGGAAAACGAAAGCAAGGCAAATGTTTTCGGAAACAGCACCTATGTAGTTTCGGATTCTCACAACAATGCTTTCGATTATGAAAAAAATTCCGATGAGAGCATCAGTTCCGGGAAAACAGGCGAAAAGAATCACCAGCGCCGTCAGGACAGAAGAGACCGCGAATACGGCAGACGCCCGGAAAGAAAAAACCAGTCCAGAAGCTGGGAAAAAGATGCGGAGATCATGCACACCAAGTTTACCGTAACGCCGGAAGACACCGACGCTGTTCCGGCTGACGATTCCTATGCCGTTGATTTCGTGAGAAAAATCATAAAGCAGATGGAAATAAACGCAGAGGTTCACGGTGCGATGATCGATGATGTTCTTTACATCAATCTCTCCGGAAGCGAAGTAGGTACTCTGATAGGAAAGAGAGGACAGACTCTCGATTCCGTCCAGTATCTTGCAAGCATAGTCGAGAACAAGAATTCTGACAAGCACATACGTGTTCTCGTAAATGCAGAGCATTACAGAGAAAAGAGAGAAAAGACTCTTCAGCAGCTGGCTCACAAGATTGCAGACAAGGCTGTAAAGTCGGGAAGAAGCCAGAGGCTCGAGCCGATGAATCCTTATGAACGCAAGGTCATTCATTCGACCCTTCAGCCCGATCCGAGGGTTGTCACGAGAAGCGAGGGTGTAGAACCTTCGAGAAGAGTTGTAATAGAATTAAAGAAATAGTATTTTGTGAAACGGTCTCCATAAGCAGTCTGGAGGCCGTTTTTTTTGATGATTTGATCCGCGGAGGCGTAAATATGTACGATACTATTGCGGCAGTGGCGACTGCAGCCGGTGAAGCTGGAATAGGAGTGATCAGGATAAGCGGTCCTGACTCCCTCGCCATACTTGAAAAGGTTTTTCAGTACAAATCGGGAAAGAAACTCAAAGATCCCGAACCCAGAAAGATGATATACGGATATATTTCGGACGGCCGCAGGATTATCGACGAGGCTATGGTGGTGTATATGAAAGCACCTCATACGTATACCGGAGAAGACGTCGTGGAAATACAGTGCCACGGCTCACCGGTGACTCTGAGGCAGATTCTTTCGCTTGTTTTCGAGCGCGGAGCAGGCCCTGCCGAAAGAGGAGAGTTTACGAAGAGAGCCTTCCTGAACGGAAGAATCGATCTCTCGCAGGCGGAGGCCGTCATAGACGTCGTGCGTGCGAGGTCGCAGGCAGGCAGCGAAGCCGCAGTATCGCAGCTTTCAGGCCGGCTCTCGTCGGAAGTCAGTAAAATAAGGCACGAGATGGCCGATCTCGTTTCCGAAATCGCCGTCAGAATCGAATATCCGGATGAAGATCTGGAAGAGATGAAAAACAGCGATATCATAGAGGAGATAGACAGGATTTACGGTGAGATCAAAGCCATGGCCGATACTGCTTCGACCGGACGTGTTTTCAGGGACGGATGCAGAATTGCGCTCGCCGGGAGGCCTAACACTGGAAAATCCTCGCTTATGAACGCGCTTCTGAGAGAGGAGCGCGCGATCGTCACCGATATACCAGGCACGACGAGAGATACGATAGAGGAATATGCAGATCTCGGCGGCATTCCGGTAAAAATCGTCGACACAGCAGGTATCAGGGAGTCTGGAGACGAGATCGAAAAGATCGGCATAGGGAGAAGCCGCGATGCGATCGACGCCTCGGACATAGTCATCCTGATGCTGGATTCGTCGGGAACGCTCAGGGACGAGGACAGGGAAGTAATCCCGATGGTCGAGGGGAGGCGCCTGATCGTGGCGCTGAACAAATCCGATCTCCCGCAGGTTCTCGATCCGGCGGGAATACTTCACGAAACCGGACTGCCTGAAGATACTCCTGTAGTTGAGATTTCAGCGGTAAACGGCGAAGGCATCCAGGATCTCATCGAAGAGATAAAGAAAATCGTGTTCGGAGGCGGCATCAGCATGGAGCAGGACATCATGGTGGCGGACGCACGCCACGAAGAACTGATGAAGGAATCCATGAAGTCGCTTTCAGACGCGAAGAATATGCTTTCCCGGGGCGAAGCGCTCGATTTTACCGAAAGCGATATCAGGTCGGCGTGGATGACGCTCGGTGAGATCACGGGTGAATCGGTGAACGACGACATAGTAAACGAGATATTCTCGAGATTCTGTCTCGGGAAATGACGACGCGGGTGGTTGATATATGAATCTTTACGAAATGGGAACATACGACGTCATCGTCGTAGGCGCCGGACATGCCGGATGCGAAGCGGCTCTGGCGCCGGCGCGCATGGGACTTAAAACCCTCATGCTTTCGATGACTCTGGAGGCAGTGGCGATGATGCCGTGCAATCCGTCGATCGGCGGCACTGGGAAAGGGCACCTCGTGCGTGAAATAGACGCGCTCGGCGGAGAAATGGGAGTAAATATCGACAAGACGTTTCTTCAGAGCCGCATGCTGAACACTGCGAAAGGACCGGCTGTTCATTCCCTCCGCGCACAGGCGGACAAACGCCGCTATCACGAAGAGATGAAAAAGACTATAGAGCGCACGGAAAACCTCGATCTCAAGCAGGCCGAAGTCACAGACATCATCGTGGAGGACGGAAAAGTCCGCGGAATCATAACGAGGACGGGCGCGGTCTACCGCTCTGAAA
Organism: Anaerovoracaceae bacterium; assembly: GCA_050946535.1. Taxonomy (GTDB): domain Bacteria; phylum Bacillota; class Clostridia; order Peptostreptococcales; family Anaerovoracaceae; genus RUG708. The sequence continues at coordinate 30,639 of JBMNUZ010000001.1, read as the reverse complement.
CAGTGATCATCGCCACCGGAACATTTCTGGCAGGGAAGATATTCATCGGCGAATCGTCGTTCCCATCAGGCCCTAACGGAATGGCACCGTCCGTCGAGCTTTCTGAAAATCTGAAGAAACACGGGATTCCGATGCGCCGGTTCAAGACAGGAACGCCGGCGAGGGTGAAGGCTTCTTCGATAGATTACAGCAAGATGAAGGTGCAGCACGGAGACGAGCCTACCGTTCCGTTTTCGTTTATGAACGAAAGCCCTGGCGAAAACAAGATCGACTGCTGGCTGACTTATACGAACGAAAAGACGCACGAGATAATACGCAGGAATTTCGAGCGCTCCGCACTCTTTACAGGTGAAATCGTAGGTACAGGTCCGCGTTACTGTCCTTCTATCGAGACGAAAATCGCGAGATTCCCGGACAGGAAACGCCACCAGCTGTTCATCGAGCCTGAAGGGCTGAGTACGGAAGAGATGTACATCCAGGGAATGTCGTCGAGTCTTCCGGAAGATGTCCAGCGCGATTTCTATCATTCGATCGAAGGCCTTGAAAACGCTGAAATCATGCGGCCGGCATACGCTATAGAGTACGACTGCATAAATCCGCTCGATCTGAAGACGTCTCTCGAAAGCAGAATCATAGAGAATCTGTTTTTCGCGGGACAGACGAACGGGAGCTCCGGCTACGAAGAGGCAGCCGCTCAGGGAATCATGGCAGGAATAAACGCAGCCCAGAAGGTCAAAGGCAAAGAGCCTTTCATCCTTGGCCGCGACGAAGCGTATATCGGAGTGCTCATAGACGATCTGGTTACGAAAGGCACGAACGAGCCTTACAGAATGATGACTTCGAGAGCCGAATACCGGCTCACGCTCAGGCAGGACAACGCGTGCGACAGACTGACAGAACGGTCATATAAAATAGGGCTGGCTACGGAGGAACGCTATCAGCGCTGGCTTGAAATAAAGAAGGATACCGAAAACGAGATAAAAAGACTCCAGGAGACGAAGATAAAGCCGGAAATCATCAATCCTTATCTGGCTTCCGTAGGCGGTGCTCCCGTAAGTGAGAGCACGAGCCTGGCTGAACTTCTGAAAAGACCTGAGGTGACTTATGACAATCTGGCTGAAGTCGATCCCGGCAGGCCTGAAATCTCATATCACAGCAAGGTTCAGGCAGCGGTCAGAATCAAGTACGAAGGCTACATAAAAAAGCAGCAGCGCCAGATAGAAAAATTCAAACGCCTCGAAAATCGTAAGATTCCCGAAGACATCGATTATATGTCGCTCGACGGCATAAGGACTGAAGCCAGAGAGAAACTCGAAGCGAGGCGTCCTGACTCGGTCGGACAGGCGTCCAGAATTTCCGGCGTTTCGCCGGCCGATATCAACGTGCTCCTCATCTATCTCGAGAAGATGAAATATGCTGAGCACAGAGCAGAAAAAGCCGGAGACAAGAAAGATGAATGAAATACTCGATAAATATCTGAGTTCCGCAGGTATTTCCGGAGCCGCCGGAAAGCTTGAAAAGCATATGGATCTTGTCCTCGAATACAACGAAAATGTGAATCTGACAGCGATCAGGGACAGAGACGATTTCGCCGTGAAGAACATCATAGATTCGCTGTGCATATTTGCGGATGAAAGGTACCGCAGGGCGGAAAAGATAATAGACGTCGGAACCGGAGCGGGATTTCCAGGCATTCCTCTGGCAATCGTATCTCCGGACAAGGAATTCGTGCTCATGGATTCGCTCGGAAAACGCGTGAAGATAATCGGCGAAATGGCGGAAAAGCTCGGACTGGAGAATGTGAAGGCCGTTCATTCCAGGGCAGAGGATCTGGCGCACGACAGCGAGTACCGCGGAAAGTTCGACATGTGCCTTTCGAGAGCTGTTTCGCAGCTCGATGTCCTTGCGGAATACTGCCTGCCGTTTGTAAAGCAGGGAGGATACTTCGTCTCGTACAAGGGGAGCGGATTTGCGGAAGAGGCGCACGATGCCGCAAACGCCCTGAAGATCCTCGGCGGCACCATCGAATCCGCCGAGACAGACCTGATGAAAGAGTACGGTCTCGCGCACGTTCTTTTATTTATAAAGAAAACAGGCAGAACGCCTGCGAAATATCCGCGGAAAGCGGGAACGCCAAAGAGAAATCCGCTGTAACAAAGCGCGAAAATGCCCGGAAGCCGGATTAACAGCGGCCCCGGGCACTTTATAAATTTACGGTTTCTGCTCCTTTGGAGGATGACGGACAGCTGCAGCAGACGGCTGCAGCTGTTAAATCTCAGATCCGCAGGAGCAGATACGGGTGAGAATTGTTTGCTATTTCTTATGACTTCTTCATGCTCAGGAGCTGATTGTACGTCTCCATGTCGTCTGCATTTACTGTAAGACCGCACGCGTGCTCCTTTCCGTTGGAAGTCGTTATTTTAATTTCGATCTTCGTTCCTTCGTCGATGTCCTTGTAGATCCTCTTGAAGAAATCGATAATCTTCGGATGCTCATCTTTGAACAAAGTCGCTCTTTTTTTCATTCCCATGAGCTGCATAGGGTTAAATGCCATATCAGTTTCCTTTTCCTTTCAAGTAATCTTTGATATATAATATTTTCAGCAGATAATTATCCGATAATGAATCGGATAAATGTATTATACATCCTTACCGATGAAGTGTGAACTTGAAGTGTGAACTTAATATCGCTTATTTTTTTCTGATGAAATGCCGGATAAAAATGCCTGAAAACAAGCGGCTTCTGCCGCCAGCATCCGGAACGATCCGCGGGGATCTGCAACGAGCTGCAGGGATAAGAAACGGGCCGCAATGATCCGGAACGAAAAAAGACCCCGGAAATTTCCGAGGCCTTCAATTATGGTACACCATCAGGGGTTCGAACCCTGGACACCCTGATTAAGAGTCAGGTGCTCTCCCAGCTGAGCTAATGGTGCATATCTCTGTGTCCATCTTTATCTTTGCGACTTGCTAATAATACCAAAGGAATGTTTATGTGTCAACACTTATTTAATTTTTATATAAATTTTTGTTATGTGTCTGCGGGCATGTATATCGCGGATTTATGAAGGTTTCATTATTTAATATTACATCTGTCGTCACATGTGCGGCGCAGATAAGCAGAATTAAGATTTTATAATTTGAACTCGCCGTCATATTAATATAAAATGTTTCTATTGCCAAAACAAATTATTAATACAGCAAGAAATACGTTTAAATAAGGCGCAATTGGGAATAAAGTTATAAATCTCTCAAAAAAAATCGGCAGTATTGTGGTATATTTTCTTATTTTTTGATAAAAATAGAAAACACACACATCCACAGGCGCCAGTGCCGCTTATTGAAAGGAGGCAACATGAATAGTCCCGATTTAAGATACTCGATGGTCACGCCGGAAATCAAAAAAATGGCGGATATCGTTCAGCAGGCTGATGTTATAGACAACGAAGAGTTCGTTAAAAGAGATGTAAAGCGCGGACTGCGTGACCTTAACGGCAGGGGTGTGCTCGCAGGACTTACAAATATTTCCGATATCAAGGCAGTAAAAGTTGTCGACGGAAAAACCGTGCCTGATTACGGAAGACTGTACTACAGAGGCTATCTGATCGACGATATCGTGCACGGCCTTGTCAAATCAAACCGGTACGGATTTGAAGAAACGGCGTATCTTCTCATCATGGGGCATCTTCCTACCCAGAAGGAGCTCGACGAATTCAGCGATCAGCTCATAAAATTCAGGAGGCTGCCTTACGGATTTGTAAGAGACATAATAATGAAAGCGCCGAGCAATGACATGATGAATACGCTGGCCAGGAGCGTGCTGACGCTTTACGCTTACGACAGCAACGCCGACGACACGTCCATACCGAACGTTCTGCGCCAGTGCCTGGAACTGATAAGCGTTTTCCCGATGCTGTCGATCTACGGCTATCAGGCATATAAATACTATTACGAGTCAGAAGGCCTGTTTATAAACAACCCGCTCGATCACGGCAGCATGGCCGAAAATATACTCGCAATGCTCAGACGCGACGGAAAATACATGGAAGTAGAGACCAGAGCACTCGACATGGCTCTTATTCTTCACATGGACCACGGCGGCGGCAACAACTCGACGTTCACCACACATGTAGTTACGTCGAGCCTTACCGACACATACTCGGTAATCGCGGCTGCACTCGGATCGCTCAAGGGACCTCGCCACGGCGGTGCCAACATCAAAGTCGTCAGGATGTTCGACGAGATCATGGAAAACGTAAATGACTGGAAAGACGAGGACGAGGTCAGCGCGTATCTCGAAAAGATCCTGCACGGAGAGGCTTTCGATCACAGCGGACTGATCTATGGAGTAGGACATGCCGTATACTCGAAATCAGACCCGCGTGCGGTTCTGTTCAAAGAATTCGTGAAAAAAGTTGCGGACGCCAAGGGTATGCAGGACGAGTTCGAACTCTACGCACTCGTCGAGAGACTCGCTCCGGCTCTGATCGAGAAGGAATTCAAGATGTACAAGGGCGTCAGCGTTAATGTCGACTTCTATTCCGGCTTTGCGTACAGAATGATGGGGCTTCCGGAGGAACTCTACACGCCTATTTTTGCGATGGCACGCATAGTGGGCTGGAGCGCGCACCGTCTCGAGGAACTGGTAAACAAGGGAAAAATAATAAGACCGGCGTACACGACGGTTGTGGAGCCGCGCGACTACGTTCCGATCGAGGACAGAGAAAAGCCGGAACAGAATTAAAATATACTTGCAATGCTTTTCACCCGCTGGTATAATACCTAAGATTGCACAGAAGTGCAGCATCCTTGCTTCATCACAAAGGTGAAGTCATTAGTCCGTGAGGAGGTGAAAACATGACAAATTATGAAGTAATGTACATTCTCGATCCTGTATCAGAGGATGCCGACAAGGAAGCATTCGCTGAAACTGTACAGGGCGTCATCACAGAAAACGGCGGTGTCGTTGGAAACGTTGACGTGTGGGGTATGAGAAAGCTTGCTTATCCGATCCAGAAGAAGAACGAAGGCTACTACGTTGTCATCGAATTCCAGGCAGGCCCTGAGCTCCCTAAGGAGCTCGACAGACGTCTCAGAATCGCAGATATCTGCATGAGACACATCATCGTTAACAAGGACGAAAAATAGTTCCTTATCTCATCGTATGATGAAAAGGAGTTTGAAATGAACGAAGTCATACTCATCGGAAGATTAACAAGAGATCCTGAAATCAGATATACACAGAGCCAGATGGCTGTATGTCATTTCACACTGGCAGTGGACAGACCAGGCAGAAGGAACAGAAATTCAGCGCCTGACGGCAATGAGCAGACAGCCGACTTTATCAGAATAACCGTGTTCGACAGACAGGCTGAAAACTGCAGCAGGTATCTTTCAAAAGGAAGCCAGGCTGCGGTCAGAGGAAGAATCCAGACGGGTTCGTATCAGGACAAAGACGGAAAGACGGTCTATACGACGGACGTCATAGCGAACAATGTCGAATTCCTCGGCAGCAGAAGCAGCAATCAGGGCTACGGCGGAGGCGGTTACCAGAGCCAGAATTACGGCGGCCAGGGCGGCTACGGTGCTCAGGGTCAGGGTAACTACGGAGGCCAGGGCCAGAATTACGGCGGCCAGGGTCAGAACTACGGAAATCAAAACGGCTACCAGAATCCGAATCCTGCTCCGCAGGAAAACAGCCAGCAGGGCAGCGGCCAGCAGGAAGAAGGCCTGCCGGCGGGATTCCAGACTGTAGATGAGGATGACCTTCCATTCTAGGAAAGGAGAAGCAGATCCATGGCAATGGACAGAAAAAGAGGCGGCAGAGGCAGAAGAAAAGTCTGCCAGTTCTGCATGCAGGAAAAGCAGAACGGTGCTGCGGTAATCGACTATAAAGACGTTGATACACTTAAGAAATTCACTACCGACAGAGGCAAGATCCTCCCTAAGAGAATCACCGGTACATGCGCTATTCATCAGAGAAGCGTAACAAAGGCTATCAAGAGAGCGAGAATCGTTGCGCTCATGCCTTACGTACAGGACTAGTTTCAGCCGGCATCGCGGATTTCAGGGGCGCAGCCCGCGGATATGAAGTTACAGGCCGTTTCCTACGGGAAACGGCCTCTTTTTGTTTCCGCATATTTCAAACCTTGCATGGGCTGCGCCCGCCTGGGCGGCAGACATGCCCGGAATCCGCGTACAATCTGCATTTCAGCATATACGTACTGATTTTTGCGGACTTTAATGCGTTGATATGAATTATAAGATGTTATATAATGCTTTATGTATAATTTTAATCTGATATCTTCTGATCGTATTACGTCAGCCGAGGGGAAAGAAAATTTATGAAATGTAAAAATTGCGGTAGAGAGCTGATGCCGGGCGCAAAAAAATGCGTTTATTGCGGGGCCGCAGTTCATTCATCGGAAAATCGCGTAGGCGATGAATTCAAGTGGAACGTCCAGGACTTCCCGAAGCCTCGAAAAAAAGCAAATATTAACATTGACTGGGGCGGAGAAAAGATAATAGACGAGGATTCCGGCAGGACATATTTCCAGAAAGAAAGCAGATGGAAAGAGCCTGAAGAAGCTAAAAGCATGTTCAATTTCGATGTGAATCACGAAAATCTGCAGGAGAAAGTGGACAAGAAGCTTGACGATCTGGCTGCGGACGAACCTGAAGCTGCTGCCGGAAAACGCAGAAACGACGATATCTTTGTGCTTCCTTCGGAAATGCAGATGGAGGATTTCAGCGATCTGCTCAATGATACACCTTCCCGCGAAAAAGAACCGGAGAAACCGCTGCGTTCCTCTGCAGGAAATAAAGACGAGAGACGCGCACGTTCCGTATCCGGACGGAGAGAGCGTGAAAGTGCGCCCGCAGATCACGGCGAAAAGGATATGCATAAATCCGGGCGCCAGGCCGGCAGCGATGCCGGGAGCAGGAAAACCCCGGCCGCACCGCGCAGACAGGATGACGATGCCGGAAATAAGTCTGCGATGAGAAGAAAATACGGCGATTACGATCCTTTCGAAGGCATTGGAGCCGTCGATGCCGGAGAAGTTCCTGACTTTTTAAAGAAAACGATCGGCGCACGTCATGGCGGCGCAGAGGAAGAAACCGTGCGCGGAACCATGAGCACTGACGGCGGAAAAGATAAGCCGGAAGAGTCCGGCGCTCCGCATGAAACGGTTATGCCTGAAGCGGGTTACACGGAGGAAGAAGAGCGCCGCGCAGTAGAAGGATTTCAGAGTCTGCTGAATGCGGAGAAGACATTCTCCGATCAGCTGGGCAAGCCAGAGTACATGTCCGACGACGAACTCGAGAAGGCGCGCAGAGCCGACCGCAAAAGAGAAAATATCACGGGCGCAGCCGATATTTCATTCCGCACGCTCGAAGACGAATACGAAAGATACAGAGAATCCAGAGAAAAAGAAGAACGTGGAAACAAGAGACAGAAGCCGTCTGAAAGGGCGGGAGCTGCGGGTTCAAAAAAGCCTGCTTCCGGCGAGAAAAAGCCGAATAAGAAAAATCCTCGCGAAGTAAATATAAAGATCAACGAGCCTTCTGGCACAAAATATACTGTTAAGACGCAGGAGATAGATCTCTCGAAAATCGACAGCGACAATGTAAAGACACAGCCTGTCGACCTCGATAAGATCAAACAGGGTCCGAAGAGCATACAGGTTCAGGTCGAAGTGAGCAGTTCAGAATCGAACAGCTCGGTCGAAGTCACAAGACGCCACGACGGCGCGACCGTCGTGAAAACACTCGAAAACGGACACGAGCAGGAGCGTTCATACGACGGCAGCGGAGATTCACAGGAAGAAGAGCCGCTTACCGGCGAATCGTTCTGGGAAAAAGGATCGCCGGATCCTGCGAGCAGGATGACGATTACGGATATATTCGGGCCTGAAGCAAAGGACTTCCGCGACAAATGGGAGGAAGAAGAAAAGGACAAAGACGACAGCGACATGGATGATTCCATGATCCTGAGCATCACTCCCGAAGATATAGCGCTTACGAAAGATCAGACGCAGGCTATCGAGACGGTCACTCCTTCGGACGAATTTTCCGAGGTGCTGGATCAGGAAGATCAAATATCGCCGATAGACGATGAACAGGCTGCTGACAGCAGCAGCGGGCTTGCATCGGATGCAGAAAAGCCGGCACATGATACGGATAGTGCTGCAGCAGAAAGTGACGAAAAACAGGAAGCCGCATCGGAAACTGAAGAGAAGAGCAGAAGCGATATCGCTGCCGAGACAGCCGAAACGATGACTGTAGCCAGAGCGATGGAAAATATTCCTGAAGAAGAGCCTGAGATAAGGCTTTCGGATATTGCAGCTACACTTGAAAAAGCGCTTGCCGGAAGTTCTGACAGCGAAAACGCAGAGGACGAAACCGCAGGTGAGGAAAACGGGACCGCCGAAGCAGGCGGAACCGGAACCAGCGGAACGGATGAAACCGGAGCAGAGGAAGACACGGAAAAAACCGGAAGCGATGAAAAGACGGTTTCGGAGGAATCTGCAGAATCCGAGGAGCCGGCTGAAACGCCTGAAATTCAGAATGCTGCGGCATCGGATAACGGAACCGCAGAAGAAGCATCGTCTAATAACGATATTAAATCGGAGGCTGAACAAGAAGCTCAGCCAGAGCAGGAAAACAAGAAAGAAAAGGAATACGACGACATAACGACATATATTCCTGTCGACAGGATAAAATCATTGGCCTCGAAGGATAAGGCGGCTTCTGAAGAGAAAAAATCCGATGAGAAGCCCGCAGCCGAAGAACCGGAATCAGAAAAGCCGCAGAATAAAATGGAGATTGCATATGAAGTGAACGGCGGTACGGTTCTGGAAAAAGCAGCGAAGACAGACGCAGCAGCGGAAAACGAGGCTGAAAAATCCGGCGCCGGAGAATCTGAAGAATCCGGAAATGAGAAAAAGCACGTCTCATTCGGTGAGAGACTGAAAGGGCTGCGCAAAAACGCCGGTACGGAGGAGAAAAACAAAAGCGAAGAGGAACAGACGCGGGAAACTGAAGAGGAAGCTGAACGTGCTGCCATCGAGAAAAGCGTCAGCAAGGCTGAGCCTGAGAAGAAGAACGTTGCATCGAGAATCATGCAGATTATCATCATCGTTCTCATCATAGCCATCGCTCTTGAGTTCCTGATAATAGGGATCAAATTATTCGCCCCTGATTCACAGGGAGCTCTCCTGATCAGCAGAATAGAACAGTCGTTTTCAGGAGAGGCGTACGGATCATATCATGCGCTGGAGCAGGATCTGGGAATAAATCTGCCGGCGGATGACACAACTGCGTAGTTCAGCCGGGAACTGAACAAGGAGGGATTATGGAAGCTAAGATGAGTCGCGGAAAAAGGAACGTGATCATCGGAATAATCATAGCGATTGTCCTGATCGTTATATTTTTTAATGCTATTGTCACATTCATCACCGATTACTGGTGGTTCAAGGATCTTGGATATACTCAGGTATTTCTCAAGAAATTCTTCACAGAGCTCTTTATTGCCATTCCGTCTTTTATAGGAATTACAGCGCTTCTCGCGTGGTATATGAGGACTCTCAGAAGATCCTACCTGAAAAAGGTCGATGTGGAGGATGCAGACAGCTTGTCTGATCTGGCGATAAGGAGGATTTCCATAGGAATCAGCGCCTTTATCGGCCTCATCGCGTCGTACATGCTGACGACGTCGCTGTGGAAAAAAATTCTTTACGCTACAAACAGCACGGATTTCGGGAAAGATGATCCGATATTCGGTATAGACATATCGTTTTTCATATTCAAACTGTCGTTCTGGAAGAGCGTGCTTTCAGCAGCATATGCCATCGTGATCCTGTTAATAGTGGTCACACTTTTCTACTACATGTTCCTGATGGCAGTGCGCAGGCCTAAATCGTTCGCGGACGACGAGAAGGAAATCTACGATTCAGAAGAGATTGGATCGAATCCTTTCAGCAGAATATCAGGCAGAAGATCGTACGGCGGAGACAGTCCGGCGATGCTTCTGAAGATCTCGGAAAAACATCTCATGATACTGGCCGTCATATTCTTCGCTTTGATGGCCTGCTCGTTCACGATAAGTCAGATTGATCTGCTCTATACTGATTCAGGCACGGTCTTCGGAGCGGGATTCAAATCTGTGACTGTAAGCATGAATCTGTACAGGGTAGAGGTCGTTCTTGCTGTAATCGCAGCGGTGCTGACCGTAAGATTCACGAAAAAGAAAGAATATAAAAAGCTGCTGTATATGCCGGCGATCATGATCATCGCCGCCATCATAGGAGGCATCATAGGAGCAGGCGTACAGTCGCTCGTCGTTTCTCCTAACGAACTCAACATGGAGAAGCCTTATCTCTCGTACAATATCAAATACACTCAGGAGGCGTACGATCTTTCGGACGTCAAGACTCAGGAATTTACGGCTGATGCCGATCTTACGGCTGAAAACATAATAAACAACCAGCCGACGATTTCGAATATAAGGATCAACGACTTCGAGCCTTCGAAACAGTTCTACAATCAGACTCAGTCGATCAGAACTTACTACACGTTCAACGACGTCGACGTAGACAGGTACTACATCGATGATATGTATACCCAGACGTTCCTGTCGGCAAGAGAGATGAACAGCACGAACCTCGAGGACAGCGTTTCGTGGCTTTCGCAGCATCTTAAGTATACTCACGGATACGGTCTCACTCTTTCCAGAGTAGACGCGGTGACGAGTTCGGGTCAGCCTGACATGATCATCGACAATATTCCGCCTCAGTCCGATACGGACAGCATCGAAATAGCGCGGCCGGAGATCTATTACGGCGAGATGACCTACGATTATGCGATCACGAACACGAAGGAAAAAGAGTTCGATTATCCGAGCGGAGACGAGAACAAATATTCAGTATATGAAGGCAGCCACGGCATAAAGCTGACGCCTATAAAGCGCCTTCTCTACGCGATAAACCAGAAGAATATAAGGATCCTCGTGTCATCGAACATCACGAGCGATTCCAAGATTCTGTATGTCAGAAACGTCGAGGAAAGAGTTCAGAAAATAGCTCCGTTCCTGCAGTTCGATTCTGATCCGTACATCACTATATCTGATTCCGGACAGCTCTACTGGATCATCGATGCCTATACCACGTCGAGATATTATCCGTATTCGGAGACGACTCAGATGGACGACGGATCGGTAATTAACTATATAAGAAATCCTATCAAGGTCACCGTCAATGCATACGATGGTTCCGTCGATTTCTACAAGGTCGACGACGAACCGATCGCCGATACGATTTCGAAGATATATCCGGATCTCCTCAAGGATATATCCGAGATGCCTGACGGCCTGGACAAACACATAAGATATTCGAACACGCTCTTCGATTATCAGGCCAAGATATATCAGCGCTACCACATGTCAGACATAAGCGTCTTTTATCAGAACGAGGACAAATGGTCGATCGCAACCGATATATACGGCCAGAAAGAGACCGAGATGGAGCCTAACTACTACATCATGAATCTTCCGGGCGAATCCAGCGAAGAGTTCATAAGCTCCATACCGTTTACTCCTTCCGGCAAGAAAAACATGACAGGGCTTATGGTTGCGCGGTGTGACAGCGATCACTACGGCGAACTCATCCTGTACAAGCTGCCGAAGGACAAGGTCGTCTACGGACCTATGCAGATTGAATCCCAGATAGACCAGAACACAGAGATTTCAAAGGAATTCTCGCTCTGGAATTCGTCTGGTTCAACATATACAAGAGGCGACATGTTTGTCATCCCGATCGATGACTCGCTGCTCTATGTAGAGCCTGTATACCTCGAGTCGGACACGGAGACGAGCCTGCCTGAAGTGAAACGTGTAATAGTAGCGTACAAAGACAAGATAGCTTACGGATCGACGCTTGCCGAATCTCTCAGCAGCCTGTTCGATCTCGGCGACGACTACAATGTCGACGAAGGCACTACCGCGGGCACCGGAGATTCCGGAACCAGCAGCACGGATTCGTCTGGCGGAACGGTTTCCAGCACGACTGGCAGCGACAGCCAGACTTCGGCTTCGGTTGCAGACCTTGTAACAAAGGCTACCGAAGCATACGACAACGCGCAGGCAGCCCTGAAGGAGGGCGACTGGCAGAAATACGGCCAGTATCAGGACGAGCTCAAGACTTATCTCGACCAGCTTGCCGAAGCAACAGGTACGACGGACCAGACTTCAACGGATTCCGGAACCAGCGATACTTCATCAGCAGACAACGCGGACACTTCCGCGCAGAATTAATAAACTCACAGATTTGGAGGAATCAGTATAATGCTTGATATTAAAAGAATCCGAGAGGATTTCGAAGGAGTTAAAAGTGCGGTTGAGTCGCGCGGAAAGGGCGATTACGATATTGACAAGACTATCGAACTCGACGACAAGCGCAGGGCACTTCTGGCTGAAGTCGAGGCTTTAAAGGCGAAGCAGAACAAGGAATCCAAGAGAATTCCACAGATGAAGAAAGCCGGCGAGGACACGACAGAACTCATGGCAGAGCTCAAGAATCTTTCTGAACAGATCGGCGGACTCGACGAACAGGTCAAGGAGGTAAAGGACGAGCTGAGAGAGGTTCTTCTCAGAATACCTAATACTCCGAGCCCTACGACGCCTGTCGGCAAGGACGAGACCGAAAACGTCGAGCAGCGCAGGTGGAAGGAACCTACGAAATTCGACTTTGAGCCGAAGGCTCACTGGGATATCGGAACGGATCTCGACATTCTCGATTTCGACAGAGCGGCAAAGCTCTCAGGCGCCAGATTTACAGTATATAAAGGCAAAGGCGCCCGCCTCGAACGTTCTCTCATCAATTTCATGCTCAACACTCACACCGAGGAACAGGGCTACATGGAAGTATTCCCTCCGTTCCTGGTAGGAAGAAAGGCGATGACCGGAACAGGCCAGCTTCCGAAGTTTATCGACGATATGTTCTTCGTTCAGGACAAGGACGAATTCCTGATCCCGACCGCGGAGGTTCCTCTTACAAACCTCAGGTCAGATGAAATCATAGACGGCAGCGAGCTTCCGCTTTACTACACCGCATATACCGCATGCTTCAGAAAGGAAGCGGGTTCCGCGGGAAGGGACACGAGAGGCATAATCAGGCAGCACCAGTTCAACAAGGTTGAGATGGTTAAGATCGTAAAGCCTGAAGATTCGTACGACGAGCTCGATAAGCTGACCGACAATGCCGAGGATATCCTCAGGAAACTCGGGCTTCCTTACAGAGTCATAGCGCTGTGTACGGGAGACACGGGATTCAGTGCCGCAAAGACATTCGACGTCGAAGTATGGATGCCGAGCTACAACAGATATGTTGAAATCTCCAGCTGCAGCAATACCGAGGATTTCCAGGCGAGACGCGCGAACATCAGATTCAGAAGAGAGCCGAAGGCTAAGCCGGAATATGTACATACTCTGAACGGATCGGGCCTCGCAGTAGGCAGATGCGTGGCAGCCATTCTGGAAAACTACCAGAACGCCGACGGCACCGTTACAGTTCCTGAAGTTCTCAGACCATACATGGGCTGCGACGTCATCGAGGGTAAATAGCGGTGAAGAAGATGCCGGCGGATATACATGAAGGGATGATTGTAGAGCTCAGAAAGAAGCATCCGTGCGGAGGCAGGAGCTTCGAAATAGTCAGGCTCGGCATGGATGTGAAGCTGAAATGCCTTACCTGCGGCTCCCAGATACGACTTCCGAGGGCAAAGCTCGAAAAGATGATCCAGAAGTTCATTAACGGTTGACAAACATCCTGAGGCTGGTTATAATTCTTGCATAAAAATAGTAAATCACCAAATGCACAGACGGAGTTATCGATGGTCTTTCAAGAGTGCGCTTCAGAGAGTCGGCGGATGCTGCGAGCCGATGCGCCGGAGATGATCGAGTCTCGCTCCCGAGCAGCATTCCCCAAGGCTCGTGCTTTTAAGGAGTGCCGGAAGGTTCCGTTATCATAGCCAGAAGCTTGTCAGAGCTTTACGAGAGACCATATTCTATATGGTAATCGGGGTGGTACCGCGGTAATAGATTTGAATTATCGTCCCTGAAGTCACATGCGTGACTTCAGGGATTTTTGTTTATATAAATGAAAATCCACGGAAATCATGCATATTCAGTTATTGTACTTGGAGGTACTGATCATGAAACAGATAAAAATTTTCGACACAACTCTGCGCGACGGAGAGCAGTCCCCGGGATGCAGCATGAATTCAAAAGAAAAGCTGGAAATGGCAAAACAGCTCGAGAAACTGGGAGTAGACGTCATGGAAGCCGGATTCGCGGCGTCTTCGCCTGGAGACTTTAATTCTGTTAAAGAAATAGCCGAGACGATGAAAAACTGTACTGTGGCATCCCTGGCGAGAGCCGTTCCGGGAGACATCGACAAGGCCGGAGAGGCTGTAAAGAACGCTGTTTCACCGAGGATTCACACATTTATAGCCACATCTCCTATTCATATGAAATACAAGCTCATGATGGAGCCTGACGCGGTAATAGAGGCAGCTGTCGGGGCAGTCAAAAGGGCAAGAAAATACGTCTCCGATGTAGAGTTTTCTGCGGAAGACGCTACGAGAAGCGACACGGATTTCCTGGCGAAGATAGTCGACGCGGTTATAAAGGCCGGAGCTACCACGATCAATCTGCCGGATACAGTCGGATACACCACTCCTGAGGAATTCTACAAGTTCCTCACTGAAGTGAGAGAGAAATGCCCTGCACTAGACGACGTAGTTCTCTCGGTTCACTGCCACAACGACCTCGGCCTCGGCGTTGCTAACTCGCTTACCGCCGTAAGAGCAGGCGCCGGCCAGATCGAGTGTACTATCAACGGGATCGGCGAACGCGCAGGAAACGCGGCGCTCGAAGAGATCGTCATGGCGCTTAAGACGAGGAAAGATATCTATGATGCCGACACGAGCATAGTCACGACGGAAATCATGCGTTCTTCCAGGATGCTTACGAGAATCACAGGCGTCAAAGTACAGCCGAACAAGGCGATCGTAGGTGAAAACGCATTCGCACACGAGGCGGGAATCCACCAGGACGGCATGCTGAAGAACAAGCAGACGTACGAGATCATCAGACCTGAATCGATCGGCATTACCGAGAAGAATCTCGTATTAGGAAAGCATTCGGGAAGAGCCGCTCTCAAATCGCGTATAGAAGAACTCGGATACACGATTTCGGACGAAGAACTCAATGTAGCCTTCAAAAAATTCAAGGAGATAGCAGACAAGAAGAAAAAGGTCTACGACAGCGACATCGAAGCTATCGTCACAAAAGAAACCGTTGAAATTCCGAAGACGTACGAGCTCGTGCGTTTCGTTTCAAACAGCGGCAATACGATTACGACGACTACTGCTGTATGCCTGAAGAAAAACGGCAAGGAAATCGAGAGAATCGGAACGGGAGACGGCCCTATCGATGCAGCGTTTGACGCTATGGGCCTGATAGTCGGAAGGGAACTCAATCTGGAAGATTATAAGCTTCAGTCCATCACAGAAGGAAACGATGCGCTCGGCGACGCGACTGTAATTATCAGCGATCCCGGATTCAAGGGAAAGAAGAAACCGAGAGTACAGGGCAGAGGCTTCAGCACAGATGTAATAGAAGCGAGTCTCACGGCTTATGTAAACGCTATCAACAAACTCATTTACGAAGAAAAACAGAATAAAACAGCTGCTCCAGAAGCTTAAACGAAGGAGGATATTCAGATGGGAATGACAATGACCCAGAAAATCCTGGCTGCCCACGCGGGCCTCGATCACGTGGAGGCAGGCCAGTTCATCGAAGCCAGGCTCGACGCCGTGCTTGCGAATGACATTACAGGTCCGGTTGCGATAAAAAATCTGCCTGCTATGAACGCGGACAAAGTGTTCGATAAAGACAGAGTTTATCTCGTGCCTGACCACTTTACGCCGAACAAGGACATCAAGGCTGCGGAGCAGTGCAAAATAGTAAGGAAATTTGCCAGAGAACAGGAGCTGACAAATTATTTTGAAGTCGGACGCGTCGGCATCGAGCATGCGCTGTTACCGGAGCAGGGGCTTGTCACGGCGGGCGACGTAGTTATCGGCGCCGATTCTCACACATGCACGTACGGCGCGCTCGGAGCATTCTCTACAGGAATGGGATCGACAGACATCGCCGCCGGCATGGCCAGAGGAATTTCATGGTTCAAGGTCCCGTCAGCGATAAAATTCGTTCTTACAGGCAAACCTTCAAAATGGGTGAGCGGAAAAGACGTAATCCTTCATATAATCGGAATGATCGGAGTCGAGGGCGCCAGATACAAATCGATGGAATTCACGGGCGACGGTCTGAAGAACCTGAGCATAGCTTCCAGGCTCACGATGGCGAACATGGCTATAGAAGCCGGAGCGAAGAATGGAATCTTCGAGGTGGATCAGACGACGCTCGACTATCTCGCGGAGAGAGAAAAACGCAAGCCGGTGGTTTACAAGGCCGACGAGGACGCAGAGTATGACGAGACTTACGTGATAGATTTGTCTGAGATCAAACCTACCGTCGCATTCCCGCACCTGCCGGAAAATACTCATACGATAGACGAAGTCGGCGATATCAGGATCGACCAGGCCGTCATCGGATCGTGCACCAACGGCAACATCGACGACATGGGCATGGCGGCAGAGGTCCTCAAGGGCAGAAAGGTGAACGGCAACGTAAGATGCATTATCATTCCTGCTACGCAGAACATCTATCTTGAATGCATAAAACGCGGCTGGGCTGAGATATTCATCGAAGCGGGAGCCGTATTCTCGACTCCGACGTGCGGGCCTTGCCTCGGCGGACATATGGGTATCCTGGCTGCAGGCGAGCGCGCGGTATCGACCACCAACAGAAACTTCGTAGGCCGCATGGGCCACGTGGATTCCGAAGTATATCTTGCAAGTCCAGCGGTTGCAGCAGCTTCAGCGGTCCTCGGAAAGATAGCGGGACCGGACGAGTTATAAGGAGGATGAGTCATATGGGACGTGCATATAAATATGGTGACAACGTAGACACAGATGTAATAATTCCTGCAAGATATCTGAATACCTCTGAGCCTTCAGAGCTTGCGAAGCACTGCATGGAGGACATCGACAGCTCGTTTTCCGGTTCGGTGAAAAACGGCGATTTCATCGTAGCTGACAAAAATTTCGGCTGCGGTTCTTCGAGGGAGCACGCGCCTATCGCGATCAAGGCGTCGGGCGTAAAATGCGTCATCGCTTCGTCGTTCGCGCGCATTTTCTTCAGGAACTGCATCAACATCGGTCTTCCTATCATGGAATGCCCTGAAGCGGCGGAAAAGGTCGAGGCAGGCGACGAGCTCGAGGTTAATTTCGATACCGGCGTGATCACGAACAAGACGAAGGGCGAGACATATCAGTCTCAGCCGCTTCCTGAGTTCCTTCAGAATCTTATTGCTCAGGACGGACTGATCAACTACACGAAGAGCAAGCTCGCAGAGGAGAACAAGTAATAAAATAAAGTCAGCAGGAAATCAGAGAGGTGCTATTAACATGAAATACAATATTGCGGTAATAAAAGGCGACGGAATCGGTCCTTCGGTAGTTGAACAGGCTATGCTCGTGCTCGACAAGGTGGGCGAAATATACGGACACGAATTCAATTACCAGGAAGTTCTGGCCGGAGGATGCTCGATAGACGAATACGGCAAGCCGCTGACACAGGAAACGCTCGATGTCTGCAAGGCGAGCGACGCCGTGCTGCTCGGAGCCGTAGGCGGCCCCAAATGGGATTCACAGCCGAGCGACAACCGTCCGGAAAGAGCTCTGCTCGGACTCAGAAAAGGCCTCGGGCTGTTCGCAAACCTGCGCCCTGCCATGATCTTCGACGAGCTGGCTGATGCATGCCCTCTCAAACAGGAACTCGTGGAGGGCGGCATAGATCTCGTGATCGTAAGAGAACTGATCGGCGGCATTTACTTCGGAGAACGCGGAAGCAGAGAAACGCCGATGGGTCCTGCCGCTTACGATGTAGAACAGTATTCCGAAGGTGAAGTCCGCAGAATAGCCAGGATCGCATTTGACATGGCCATGAAGCGCAGAAAAAAAGTTACATCGGTCGACAAGGCGAACGTGCTCGACAGCTCGAGGCTCTGGAGACGCGTCGTAGAAGAGGTCGCACAGGATTATCCTGAAGTCGAGCTTAATCATTTCTACGTAGACAACGCTGCGATGCAGATCGTCAGAAATCCAAAGCAGTTCGACGTAATACTCACGAGCAATCTGTTCGGCGATATCCTGTCCGACGAAGCGAGCCAGGTTACAGGCTCCATCGGAATGCTTCCGTCGGCGTCTCTCGGCGAGGGAAGCTTCGGCATGTACGAGCCGATTCACGGCAGTGCACCTGACATAGCGGGCCAGGACAAGGCAAATCCCATGGCGACTATTCTCTCGGCTGCTATGATGCTCCGCTACACGTTCAATCTCGGCAAAGAGGCCGATGCAATTGAAAATGCAGTAAGGAAAGTCCTTAAAGACGGAGTCCGCACGGGTGATATCGCAAAGCCGGGCGAAAAGATCTCGGGAACGGTTGAAACAGGGAGCCTGATTGCAGAAGCTATAGAATAAAAAGATGTGAAAACGGCAAGCTGCGCCGGAGAGGAGCGTATCGATGATAAAAGAGATAACAGCGGAAGAAGTCTGGAAGAGAATCCCGGAACGGATAGAGGACAGTCACAAGGGCACATACGGCAAAGTAATGATAGCTGCGGGCTCACGGCAGTACCGGGGCGCGGCAGCTCTCTGCACCGAAGGAGCGCTGCGGACCGGCGCCGGAATCGTGACGCTGGCGTCGGTGGAAGAGGTCTTTGGCACGGTGCTGCCGCGCATGCCGGAGGCGATCTGCATGCCGTGCACTCCGTCCGCCGGTGGGAGTATCTCTTCGTCGAATAGTGCTATGCTTCTCAACGAACTTTCGAAAGGGTATACCGCGCTATTGATGGGATGCGGCATGACGAACTGCCCGGATACGCGCAGCCTCGTCAATTCTCTGGTACCTGCTGCGGGCTGCAGCGCGGTTCTCGACGCCGACGCACTCAACGCTTGCGCGGTTTCAGGTCTTCCTGAGCCTGCACAGGGGTGTAGTCTCATTATTACGCCTCACCCGGGCGAAATGGCACGCTTAACAGGTTTGAGCATCGCTGACATAAAAAAAGAAGCTGCCGGAGCAGCTTCCGATTTCTCGAAACGAAACAAGTGCGTTACTGTTTTGAAACAGCACCGCACGATCGTGGCATCTCCTGACGGACAGGTCTGGATAAACACTACAGGTAATTCAGGCTTGGCGCGCGGCGGCAGCGGGGATATACTGGCCGGAATGATCGCCGCGCTTCTCGCTCAGGGACTTCCGCCGGAAGACGCGGCAGTCTGCGCCGTATGGCTTCATGGCAAAGCGGCGGAAGTCTGCTCGGAGCGCAGGAGCGAAACCGCGATGCTCCCTCATGATATTTTCAGAGCGTTAGGAAAGCTGTTTCTCGACAGCGGCCGCCGCTGATCTGCGGATGCGGCCGCTCAGCTGTTCTGCTCTATCTTTTCCGCGAGTTCGTTCAGATATACCCACCGGTCGGTTTTTTCATCGAGCTCGCGGCTCAGATCCCCGCGTTTTTCTGTGAGCTCCTGCAGCTTTACGTAGTCTCCTGTTTCGGAGGCTTCTGCCATTTCTTTGTCGACGGCGGCTATCTTGTCTTCCAGTCCGGCTATGTCGTCGTCTATCGTTTCGTATTCCTTCTGTTCTTTAAACGTAAATTTAAGCTTTTTCTGATGTCCGCCGTGTCTTGCGGCTTTTTTTGTGCTCTTCGGAGACGGTTTTTCATAGAGCTCTTCTTTAAGCGCTTCGTATTCCTTCGCTTTCATGGTATCGGTGTAGCCGCCGTTGTACATGCGGATAACGCCGTTTCCTTCGAAAGAAAAGGTCCGCACACAAAGCCTGTCGAGGAAATACCTGTCGTGGGAAACTATGATGACCGCGCCTGCGAAACTGTCCAGATAATCCTCGAGAACGGTCAGAGTTTCAATGTCCAGATCGTTTGTAGGTTCGTCGAATATCAGCACGTTGGGCGCGCGCATGAGCACGCCCAGAAGATTGAGGCGCCGCCTCTCGCCGCCCGAGAGCCTTCCGATCTTCACGGAGTGTTTCTCAGACGGGAACAGAAAGCGCTCGAGCATCTGAGAAGCCGACATTACGCCGTCGCCGGTCCTGACATTGTCGGAAATCGACTCCGCGTATTTGATGACACGCTGGTCAGGGTCGAGCTCTTCGCTTTCCTGTGAAAAATAACCGATCTTTACGGTGTCGCCGATGCTTATCGTACCCGAATCGGGCTTTATCTCTCCGATGATCATCTTCAGCAGCGTCGATTTCCCGCAGCCGTTGTCGCCTATGATTCCTATTCTGTCGTTTCTCAGAACGGTGTAGGTGAAGTTTTCTATCAGTTTTTTACCGCCGAACGATTTGCTGATTCCCTCGATTTCGATGATTTTTTTGCCGAGGCGGCTGCTCACCGCGTCCATCGTCATCTCGCTCTTGTCGATTATGAGCTTGCTGTCGCGGAGTTCCTCGAAACGCTCGATGTGTGATTTTGCCTTCGTAGAGCGCGCCCTGGCGCCGCGTCTGATCCATGCGAGCTCCTTTTTATACAGTGCTGCCCGTTTCCTTTCGGATGCCAGCGCCGATTCCTCGCGTGCCGCTTTGGCCTCCAGATAGTAGTCGTAATTTCCCTCGTAGCTGAAAAGCGAACCGTGATCTATTTCGAAGATCTTGGATGTAACTCTGTCGAGAAAATATCTGTCGTGCGTGATCATGAATACGGCGCCCTTGTACTGCACGAGAAAATCCTCCAGCCAGTCTATGACTCCGTTGTCCATGTGGTTCGTCGGTTCGTCGAGAATTATGAGATCGGAGTCGATGCAGAGAACGGCAGCGAGTGCCACTCGTTTCCGCTGTCCTCCGGAAAGGTTTTTCATGAGGACGTCAAAATCCGTGATCTTAAGCTTCGTCATCATGGCCCGGCAGACGTAGTCGGGCGTGCTGCTGTCGAGCTCTTTCAGATATTTCAGCGCCTGTTCGAACGCTGTAAGCTCTCCGTCGTACTCCGGGTTCTGAGGAAGGTACGCCTTCTTAATATTATTTGTGTATGTCACTGTGCCGGAATCCGGATCCTCCACACCTGCTATGATGCGGAGAAGGGTGGATTTGCCGGTGCCGTTGATGCCGATCAGGCCTATCTTGTCGCCTTCGTGTATGCTCAGGCTGATATTGTCGAGAAGAGGCTTTTCGGTGTAGCTTTTTGATATATTTTCAGCGTTTACGAGTATCATCTGACATTCTCCGTTCCTTTTCCATAAAACAGTATAAGAATAGCAGAAATAGGGCCTGCCTTCAAATTATTTGACTGCTAATCGACGCCATTCTGGTGGTAATATATGGCCCATCGGGTATAATAATCATTAGTATGAGTCCGATACCACATTTTAATTCAGGAGGTATTGAATATGGCTGAAGCAAAAGTCACTGATATAGATGAGGCCAGAAAAAACAAAGCGAAGGAAAAGGAAAAGGGAGATTATGCCGAACAGAAGGTCGAAAACACGACCGTCGACGGTATGGCTGTGAGGACGTACACGCTGCTCGACCAGGACGACAGCTTGTTCAGAGTGCTGAGCGAGGACGAGATAGCGAAAAAAGAAGCTGAATACACGAAGAAACAGATGGAGGAAGCTGACCGGAAGTTCAGCGAGCGCGAACGCCAGATGAACGCCCAGATAAGCGGAGAGATGAATGATTCCGGGTTCGAGGCAGGCGCGGTGGCCGCGGCAGGAGCTGCCGACTCGGTCCGCATAGATCCTGAGCAGCTCGAAGAACGCCTGGCGGCGGTAAAGAAAGACGACAGAATCGTCTGCATCGGCGACAGCATCGTCTACGGTTATGAGGTCGAGGGCACTCTCACCTGGATCGGCAGACTGCGCCGCGAAGAAGAAATCAATCTGCTCAACGTAGGTCTGAACGGCGATACTACTGAGGGAATGTTCGACCGCTTCAAGGAACACGTCGTCGATATAGAGGCGAAGGCGACGGTCATCCTCGGAGGAGGCAACGACATAATAGGCGGAACTCCGCTCGAATTCGTAACAAACAACTACGCGATGATGTGCCAGATGGCCATGAATTACGGCATCGTTCCTATAGTCGGCATCGCTCCGGAGCCTGACCACAAACACGTTCCGAAAGAGTGGAAAACGATGATCGACTACGATGCAAATATAAAGAACCTGCAGATTTACAAAGAATGGCTGCTGGCATTCGCAGAGGCCAACCACATGCCTGTGATAGATTTCGATACGGGCATGAAAAACCGCCTGAAGGCAGGCTACAGCAGATTCTTCATGGACGGTGCGCATCCTAATCCTGCGGGGCATAAGATCATGGCTGCTATTGCAAAGGAGGCCTTCCAGAAGATGGGCATACTTCCGGAGGACAAACCACCCGAAGACGACAGATTTGCTCTTTAACCGTAACATTCATCAGTGTATAATAACCGAACAGCGGGACTATCTTTCAGCAGGCCTGAAGGATCAGCGTTCAGGAAAAGGAGGCAGCAACGATGTACGAAGAGCTTAAGAAGATCATAGACGAGAGCGACAATATTGTTTTTTTCGGAGGAGCAGGAGTTTCGACCGAAAGCGGTGTTCCTGACTTCAGATCCGAAAACGGACTCTGGAATGCCAAGACGAAATTCAACGCAGCGCCTGAGGAAATTATCAGCCACTCGTTTTTCATGAGCAGGACAGACGATTTCTATGAATATTATATAGAAAACCTCATCTTTACGGATGTCAAGCCGAACGCTACGCACTACGCGCTCGCCAAGCTCGAGCAGGAAGGCAAGCTCAAGGCTATAGTCACCCAGAATATAGACGGCCTTCATCAGGCTGCAGGCAGCAAAGAGGTCTATGAGATTCACGGAACGGTCGCAAGGCTTCACTGCATGAAATGTGGCAAGGAGTTCGATCTCAACTACATGCTCGACAAATCTCACTGGAAGGAAGGAACAAAAACGCCTCTCTGCGATGCGTGCGGAGGAATTATTAAGCCTGACGTCGTTCTCTACGAGGAGCCTCTCGACGATACGCTGGTGAGAAAATCTATAAATGCGATTTCGAAGGCAGATACGCTCATCATCGGAGGAACGTCTCTGGTCGTTTATCCTGCAGCGGGCTTCGTTGATTTCTTCCACGGAAAACATCTCGTACTCATCAACAAGCAGGAAACCAGCTACGATTCGAGGGCCGACCTGGTGATTCACGATTCTCTCGGAAAGGTGTTTTCCTCTGTGGTACCGGGAATAGAGTACAATCCGGTACCTGTTAAATTAAAAAATCAGGAGAAATAATCTGTATATGAATGTATTAGTTTCAAATGACGACGGAATAAAGGCAGCCGGAATAAGAGTCCTGATAAAGGCTCTTTCCGGCGTCGAAGATGTAAATATATATGTATGTGCACCCGACGGGCAGAGAAGCGCGAGCGGTCACAGCATAACCATGGGCGGAGGCCCGATTTTCGTGACGGACGATGAGATTCCGGGCGTGTTGTGGGCGCAGGCCCTTTCCGGTACGCCGGCGGACTGCGTCAAATCGGGCATCAAAAGGCTCAGACGTGAAAAAGGCGTCGAGATCGACGTCGTATTTTCAGGAATAAACCACGGCAGCAATATCGGCACCGATGTCTTTTATTCTGGCACTGTTTCGGCTGCCGTCGAAGGAGTGCTCAACGGGGTCCCTGCGATAGCAGTTTCGGTGGGAACTCACCATCCTACTATGGCACAGCTGGAAAACTGCACGACGATAATCCAGGATATGTGCAGACGCGTTGTGCCGAAGCTAGGCAGGGGCACGGTCGTAAATATTAATTTTCCTGACGTGCCGCCTGAGGAACTGAAGGGAATTAAATTCTGCGAGATGGGTCCGAGAGAATATGATGAAAAATTCGACATCGAGAAAAACCCTGCCGGCAGAAAGTATTACTGGTATACCGGAAAGCTCGTCCATTACGACGAACTGCCGGGGAATCCCGATGTGATGGCGTACCAGGACGGTTATGTGACTGTAACTCCGTTAAAGCTGGATATGACTGATTACAGTCTTATGGAAGCCATGAAGGGCTGGGACATCAAGGCGTAGCCGAAGACAGCCCGCAACAGGAACGGAAAGGACAGACACAGCATTTTATGCAATTTTTCAGCAATAAAATAACGTTAGACAAAAAGGAAGAACTCGGGGATATGCTCAACAGATATCCCCACGAAACGTCGGGTCTCACATTTACATCGCTGTACATGTGGAGGACTTCAAACTATTTTACGTACGAAATCATAGACGATTTTCTCTGTATTGCAGGACGCACTAATTTCGAAGGATTCGAGGAAGAGCCCTTCGTATTTCCGCTGATTCCTCTGAGCGGGGAGTTCGACGCGGCGAAGATGCGCGATGCGATCGATGTCATAAAGGACAGATTCACAGAGCTTGGCAAACCTTATGTGATGAGACTCATACCCGACACGATGATCGGGCAGTACGAGGCCGCCATGCCGGGCAAATTCCTGTTTATCGGGGACAGAGCCAATTACGATTATCTTTACAGGACAGAAGATCTTGCGAATCTCAGAGGCCGCAGCTTCCACGGCAAGAAAAATCATGTGAACAAGTTCAACAAAGAACTCGGGGGACGCTACGAAGTGGTTCCGATGTCGGGAGCGCTGGCTGGAGAAGCACTGGATCTGCTCGATTACATCGATGCAAAAAAGCAGGTGGAAGGTTTTGAAAAACTGATGCTGAAAGAGGAAGCGAAGGTGCTCCGCGATACTCTTCCGCATTTCGATGAGCTCGGCATGGAGGGCGCAGCCATAAGAATCGACGGCAGACTGGAAGCCTACGCATTCGGCGGAGCACTCGGCAGCAATACGATCGTAGAACATATAGAAAAAGGAAATATCGATTTTCCGGGCATATATCAGAAAATAAACCAGGAATTCTGCAAATCGGTGCAGGGCAGATACGAATTCGTGAACAGGGAAGAGGACATGGGCCTCGAAGGGCTCAGAAAAGCGAAGACTTCATATAAGCCGTGCCGCATGATCGAAAAGAGTATAGCTCTGTTAGCCGATGACAAGGAAGCGGCCGAACGGTACGGAAGCCTCGAATGAGACCGCGTATCGTGTAATCTGTACAGACATTTCCCGCTTCCGGGCAGAAGGAGTTCTGAATTTTTAATCCCGGAGGATGCGGCAGATAAACATGACTATAGAAGAAGCAAAACAGATAGAGAAAGAATTCGACCGGAACCAGGTGCCGACCGGCGAAGAAAAATTCATGTACACGGAAGCTATGGATTTTCTGATCAATGAGACCGGCGATTCGTATTACATGATGGAGCTCGGAGGCTGGTATTACGAGCAGCAGGATTTCAGACTCGCGGAAAAATACTACGAAATGGCGGCCGGATGCGGAAACACGGAGGCATATCTGTGTCTCGGATACATTTGGTATTACGGCAGGATCGGAGAGCCTGATTACAAAAAGGCTTTTGAATATTATTCCAGAGCGGCTGAACAGGGGAACATCAATGCGAAGTACAAGCTGGCCGATATGTATAAAAACGGATACTACGTCGAAAAAGACTATGACAGGTACAAGGAAATCATAGAAGAACTGTATCCGGAGGTGGAAGACGCCGAATATCTGTCCGAGCCGAAGCCGGAGATCTTTACGCGTCTTGCTGAGATACGGACGGAGGAAGGCCGGAGAGCAGAGGCTGCGGAACTCTATCTCGTGGCAGAGGATTTCCTGGCGCAGAGGATAAAATACAATCCGTTTTTCGGCAATCTCACAATAATGAAAGGGATCATCAGGGATTTGTACAGACTGCTGGATTTCGACTGGTACGACATAAATCTGTACGACCTGTATTACGTGCTCGCGGCGCCGTCGAAGCTCACGATCGAATATGTTGACGAGCAGGGAAACAAGACAAGCGCCGAAGTGTCGTCGGTATATGAAGACGGCGGCATCACGGTTCAGTTCGACGGACAGTGGTTCAGAACAGCCGATGATTTCTTTGCGAAGGCACAGCTCGCCGGACACCGCCTTACGGAGATATACGACAAGGTGTACATATACGAAGCAGAGGCTCAGTATGAATGACATAGATAAAAGTGAGGCACAGAAAGAAAAAGAGAGTCAGTTCAAGCGATACGAGGCACTGATCATTAAGAGAGACCATCTTCTGAGAGAAGCCGCGGACATCGAAGCGCAGTATTACCATGAGTTCGGGAAGCTGTCCGTAGAGCTGTTCGATAAAAAGCTCGAATGCATCAAATGGAAAAAGATCATTTCCTACTGCCAGGCGGCTGCAAACACCGGCAGGAGCGTAAAGGAAGACGAGCTGGACACATATGTAAGAAACAGCACGGCAGAGTATGAAAAGCAGCTCGAACAGCTCATCGATATGAGAAACAGCACGGAAACGCTGAAGTCCGTTCCTGCGTATATGGCGCAGAAAGCAAAGCGCAAGTACAGAGATATCGCAAAGAAGATCCATCCCGATATACATCCGGATCTCGCCGGAAATCAATATTTTGAAGAGCTGTGGCAGGCGGCAGCCGAAGCATATCAAAAATTAGATCTTCAGAGACTCGAAGAAATAGAAGCACTGGCGCAGTCGGCTCTCGTGAAACTCGGAAAAGGAGGAGAGATGCCGCACATACCGGATATAGGCGAGCGCATAAGAAAAGTGCAGGAACAGATAGACAGGATTCTCTCCACGGATCCGTATCTGTTCAAATTCCTGCTCGACGATCCCGAGGCGGTTTCTGACAGAATGCACGACATGAATCAGGAGCTCGGCGAATATACGAGCTACGAGCTGATGCTCGAAGGCGTCGTCGAAAAAATGATGGGAAAGGAGTTTGCCGGCAATTGGAAAATGAAGATAAAAACGATATAGTCGTAAAGGACAAGGGCGGACTCGAAAAATTCATTACTGATGAAAAGCAGATCGGCAAGCTCATTAAACCGCTCATGCGCGAAATACATCTCTTCGATTCGTTCGTCGCCGGCACGACTCATCTCGAGGACGACAGCGTTCTCGAAGACATCAGCGCCGGGGAAAAACTCGATCTGAAGCGCGAAGACAACAAGTTCGACGACAATGCCATCCTGATCCTGAAAAAAGACGGCAGAAAAATCGGATACGTGCCGGAGAAGGACAACGTGGTTTTCGCACGGCTGATGGATGCAGGCAAACTTCTCGAAGCCCGCATAACAGATATAGAAAAGAGAGGCTCTTTTACGAGAATAGCCATCGGCATATATATGATCGACTTTTAGGATGAAAAAGCGGGAGCACCTGCCGGAACATATGATGGTTTCTGAATTCAGGTGCAGCCCGCCGAAGCTTAACCAGCTCATAATACAAATTGATAATTCGAACAATAAAAGAGGAACCGCGAAGAAATCTTTCACGGTTCCTCTTTGTCGTTCTTTTTGCTGTTTCAGCGTCCGGCGGAACGGATGCGATGTGCGGCTGCCATGCTCCGGGTCACCGTGGCCGCACGCATGTTGTCTCAATAAAGCACTCTTACAGAACTAATGAAGGTGGGTTGTAAACCCTTCCTGCGAGTTCCTGATCGAGCATATAGAGCGACTTTGCGTCTGCGCCGAAGAGGTCGTAGCGGTTTACGATATCGTCGATGTTCTGTTCTTCTTCGCCCTGTTCCTTGACGAACCAGTCGAGGAACTGCATAGTGCGGAAATCGTGGAGTTCGAATGCTGCTGCATAGATGTCGTTGATCCTTGAAGTTACTGTTCTTTCGTGAGCAGCTGCGGTTGTGAGCGGAGCTTTGAAGTCAGCATAGTTGTTGTCGAACTTCTTGACTTCGTCTAATACAGGCGAGCAGCCGTTGTTGAGCAGATACTGGTTGAAGAGCAGAGCGTGGTCGCGTTCTTCCTGAGTCTGGATCGTGAACCAGTTTGCAAAGCCGTTCAGATTCTTGTCTGAGAAGTAGTTTGCAATTCCGAGATAGATATATGCGGAATAAAATTCGAAGTTTTCCTGATCGCTGAGCATTTTTGCTAATTTTTCATCGAGCATGTGAATTTCTCCCTTCTGTTTTTTCTGATATCTTTAAATCGTATACATAATACTTCATCGTGGGAATAAATTCAACACTCGCGGAATCGAAAAAGTTCGCGTAAATACGGAAAATAATGAAAATGCGGAAAATGTCTGCGGCATGCTGCTGCGAAGCAGTGAACGCGGCGTGTTTTCAGGGAGCCGGAGCGGCGGCAGATATATAAAAAAGCGCGCCGCAAAAAAGCTCAGACGGCCGTTCATATGCCCGAAGTAACATGAAAAACAGCGCCGCGGCGGTAAACGTTAAATAATTAATTAGCTGACATGCTTTCAGGGTAAATATAAATAGACAATATAATGCAATGTATACGATTGAAATACATGATTGTACATGTTAACATTATGTATATCAAGGATGTTATGTATACCAAGGATGTTCAAATTATGGCACGAAAGATTCATAATTTATCAGATAAGGAGGTAAAGCATGAAAGACGTTGTAATCGTAAGCGGTGTAAGAACTCCGATCGGTAAGTACGGCAGGAGCCTCAACGGTATAACCTCTGCGAAGCTCGGCGAGATTGTTATGAAAGAAGCAATCAACAGAGCCGGCATAGATTCTTCCATCATAGATGAAGTGATTTTCGGCTGCGTGCTTCAGGCAGGACAAGGGCAGAACGTAGCGAGGCTGAGCTCGATTTATGCCGGGATCCCAAAGGAAGTTCCTGCGATGACCGTCAACAAGATGTGCGGTTCAGGTATGAGATCAGTAATGCTGGCGGCACAGATCATCAAAGCCGGCGATGCAGATGTCATTCTCGCGGGCGGCACGGAAAGCATGTCGAATGCTCCGTATCTGTCGAGCAAACCGAGATTCGGCGCTACGATGGGCGATTTCCTTCTCGAGGACGAAATGCTCAAAGACGGTCTGACAGACACATTCTCAGGAAAGCATATGGGAGTTACGGCCGAAAATGTTGCGGAGCAGTGGGATATATCACGTGAAGCACAGGATGCTTTTTCGATAGAGTCTGAGCACAGGGCTCAGGCAGCAGTCGAATCGGGCAGATTCAAGGATGAAATCGTTCCTGTCGAAATCCCTCAGAGAGACGGTTCCGTAAAAGAATTCGATACAGACGAACATCCTTGGTTCAACTGCATCGAAGAACTCTATCCGAAGCAGCCGCCTGCATTCAAGAAAGGCGGTACCGTTACTTCGTTCAACGCTTCAGGTCTTAACGACGGAGCGGCTGCTCTCGTCGTAATGTCTGCCGAAAAGGCTGAGGAACTCGGCCTCAAACCGCTCGCTAAGATCAAGTCGTACGCGACTGCGGGTGTTGATCCTTCGATCATGGGCATCGGACCTGTTCCTGCTACGAAGAAGGCTCTCGAAAAAGCCGGTGTGACTGTGGACGACATCGATCTGGTAGAAGCGAACGAAGCATTCGCAGCTACTTCACTGGCTGTTGCAAAGGATCTGCAATTCGATCCTGAAAAGGTAAACGTAAACGGCGGAGCCATCGCGCTGGGACATCCGATCGGTGCTTCCGGAGCGCGTATCCTCGTCACGCTGATTTACGAGATGATGAAGCGCGACTCCAAATTAGGCCTTGCCACGATGTGCATCGGCGGAGGCATGGGCATTTCCATGATTCTGGAAAGACCTGAAGATGAAGAATAGAAATTAAAACCGGCAGGTTTTCGGCTGCTGGTTCAGCTCGGTACAGGGCACCGGTTCGAAAAACCGGTGCCCTTTTTGTATTCTGATTTCAAGCAATAAATGTGTCAAGGTATTGAAAAAAGAAAAGCAGCACTCTGTAGCAATGCGGTTGCAATGATGAAATAAAGAGCACCGGCGATCTTTTAAGAAACTTGATGAAATCTTGCAGTAATGGAAGTATTTGTCAAAGAAGTGGAGGGCCGCATTCCCTCACTAATAGTGGATATGAAATAGTGGATATGAATGTATATACATCTTTTGTTGTATGACATAGATTTACAAAACGCAAATATAAATGGACAAATTTATAGAAATCATAACAATAATATAATAAATGCCATTAAACCATATATATCTATAAATGGAAATTTAATTGTTAAAATGGTATGGTCATCCATACGGATATATGATAAGATACAATGTATACAAACTATATTATATAGACGCACAACGTTTATAGGAGAGTAGATTTTTTCCTGCAGATTTTCCTGATGGAGGTGAAAATGATTTATGCAGGGAGGAGCTATGCGGTAAGCTCTTAATAATGAACCGTAAAATTTAAAAAAGGAAATAAGGAGACTAACTATGTGAAGTCAAGTAATTTTTGAAAAAAATCATAACTAACCTTTAGAACTAAATAACGGCATGACAAAACAGACAAGCGAGGCTTGCCTTAAAATCGGTCGGCCAGTATCCGC